>NZ_JAKSYJ010000142.1 GCF_022829365.1 Methylobacterium sp. J-077
TCCGCGCAGGGCCTCGATCACGGCGGGCGTGACGTCGATGATCTCGTAGCGGGCGAGCACGCCGCCGTCCGCGGTCGCAACCTCCGCGCCCGCCTCGATCGCGCTCGCCGTCGGCCCCGCCGCGGGCAGATACGTGCAGCCGCCGATAGATCCCGCCGCGAGGGCGGCCATCAGCGCGGAGAGCGCCGTCTTACGCAGCATCACAGAGACTTCTCCTCGCCGGCCTCCGCGCCATCGCTGGCTCGGGCCGGGACATACATGGTGACCGCCAAACGCTGCGATCACTTTAACGGCCGCGTCGAACGGGCGGGCACCTCGCGGAGCCCGCTTCTGGGACAGCCTTCGCTATCCGCCGGCAATGCGACACCAGCGTGGCACGGCCAAGCTCGAACCGGTCAAGCTTAACCTTATCGCGTCCTTGCTGGTGTCTCCGCAAGTGCGCGGGCCAGGGTCGCGCGCAAATCCCGCCCCAGGGCGTCGGCGGTGATGTCCAGGCGGCGCGGCGGGACGGGCGCGCCGCCGAACCGGAACAGCGCGTAATCGGTCGCCTGACCGCCGAAGCCCGGCTTGCAGGTCGGCAGCGAAGGGGCATGGTCGCCGAACACGCAGAGGGTGACAGTCTGGCCCCGCTCCCGGGCCAGGGCTTCGAGTCCCGCCACGAGGTTCTCGATCATCCGACCGGTATTGACGACGTGGTGGAGGTACTGCGCCTCCGGCTCGTCGATCTCGGGCAGCCGCCCGGGCTTCCACGGCCCGTGATTCTCCATCGTGACGCAGAACAGGAACAGCGGCGTGCGCCGGCCCCGGACCTCGTCGAGCAGGCGCTCGCCGAGCGCCACGTCCCCGACATAGGGGCCGACCCGGGGCGCCCCCCCGAAGGCTTCGCCCATCACCAGATCGGTGAAGCCGAAGGCCTGCATGACCTTGGCTCGACGAAAAAAATCCCTGTGGAACGGGTGCAGGAACAGAGTCTCGTAGCCCCGGCCACTGGCCAGCCGGGCCAAGCTGGTCGGCTCGTCGCCGCTGCGGGACGTGTAGGGATCGTACCGGCCGAAGCCGAGACTGTCGGAGGGTCGACCGGTGAGCACGGCGTGTTCGCTGCGCATCGTGTAGGCGCCGTGGGCCGGGACCCGCAGGCGGCCGTATTGCGCGGCGCGGGTGCGGAACAACTCCATAGCCGGCAGCGGCCGGCCGCCGAGGCGTTCGGGGTCGATGAACGATTCGAGCTGGATCACCACGACCACGTCGTCGCCCGGGCCGGGCGGCAGGGTCGGCGCATCCGGAACCGGGGCGCTGCCCGCGAGCGCCCGGGCTGTGTAGCCGAGCAGGCTCGTCGGCAGCCCGACCCGGGCGACATCCGCCTCCAGGTCCGGGTCGGGGAACCAGCGCGTGACCAGCGCCGCCAGCGGCGGCCGGGACGCGGCACGAGCCAGCAACCAGAGCGCTAGGGGCAGGCCCAGCATCGCCGCAATGCGCGGGATCGGCGCCTCCGGCAGGACGCTCGGTTCGGTCCGGTACCAGATCACCGTCGCGATCAGGGTCAGGACCACCGGAACCGAGATGCGCGGGTCCCAGAGCGGCGGGATGTAGTAGAGCTGCGGGTGGCGCGGCACCTGCGGTAGCAGGACGAAATCGCTGAACAGGAGCGGCTCGCCGATCACCGAGCGCTTGGCCCGGCTGACATAGATCAGCGCCGCCGCCGAGACCACGCAGGTCAGCCCGGCGAGCCAGGGCCGCCACGAGAAGGCGAACCAGAACAGCAGGATCAGCAGGTAGCCGAGCAACCGCAGGGCGAGGTCGCGCGGGGCTAGGCTCGCTGGGCCGAGCGAATCGCCGATGAAGACCTCCAGGGCGAGGCAGATCGTGAGGGTCAGCGCGGTGGCGATGAGGAACGTGGTCAAGGTTCAGGAACTCGGACGAGGCGCGCGCGCGCCGGCGGCCGCTACCGGATGCGACCCGGCGCGGAAAAACCCGGTGAAACAGGCGCTTTGCGGCGCGTCTTGATGCGGATCCTTGGCAGCCGACGTCTCACCCGGAGCGACGGAATCCGGCTCCAACGCTCTGGGATCGCACGAAAAAAACGGGCCTGCGGATGCCACGATTGCGCCCTCGCCTAGCGCGGTCCCGCCTCGCGGCCGACGCCGCGGCGGCTGCGGAGCGCCCGCACGATCGGATTGAACAGGCCGTAGCGCGCCCGCATGACGAGATGGGCGGTGCGGCCGATCGAGAGCGCGCTGCGCGGCGCGGCCTCCCGGGCGGCGCAGAGTCGGTCGAGCAAGTGCTCGGGGCTGCACGGCTTCATCGCCACCGGATCGAGGTAGCGCGCATAGAGGATCATCGCGCCGGCGACCAACTCGTCGAGCGTGAGTCTGCGGCCGCGGTCGGCCCCCGGCGCCAGATCCTCCGACAGGCCCCAGCCCGAGTAGAACGGGCGGCCATGGGTCGCCACGCTGAGCCCGCGGATCAGCGCCTCGAAGCCCGCGAGCGAGGTCATGGTCTCGACATGGTGCACCCGGTCGAGCAGGTCGACAATGCTGATGCCGCCCACGATCCGGTCGGCGAGGGTGAGCGCCTCGGCCTCCAGGATAATGCCCGGGCGAAAACCCGCCTCGACATCAGGATGGGGCTTGTAGAGCAGGAAGGCGTCTGGGTTGCGCCGGCGCGCGGCCTCCAGCAGCGCCCGGTTCGAGCGGACCAGCGGCGAGCCGTGCTGCACCGAGGCGTCGTCCTCGACCTGCCCGGGCACCAGCACGATCCGCCGGCCGGTCGGCCAGTCGAGGGCGGCGGCGTCGAGGCCGACATTATACTTGCTAAGGCGACGCGCCACGACCTCCTCGCGCAGGCGCTTGGCCCGGCTGACCAGCTCGGGCGGGAAGGCCGACTTGGCCAGCAGCCGCTGCAGGCGGCTCTCCCGGCGGGGATCGTAGTAGATGCCCAGGTCGTCGACCACGATGGAGGCGCCGGGCTGCAGGCTCGCCCCGAGGCCGACCGAGCGCAGGAACCCGTCCTCCACCCGGGCGAGCGGCAGGCCGGCCTGGGCGCAGGCGTCTTCCAGCTTGCCCGGGGCGCGGGTCGCCCAGGCGAGGATCCGGCCGTCATGGCGCCGGCCGGCCTCGACCGCGGCTTCGGCCGTCATGGTGTGGACCGGGCGCCCGGCGGGACCGGTGCCGAGCACGTCCAGCGCCGGGCGCTTCCAGCGCGACATGCCGACATAGACGACGCGCCGGTCGTTCTCGGCGAACCGCTCGGCGAGCCAAGCCACGTGCGCGGCGCAGGCCTCGCGGCCGATCGGCTGGCGGGTCCAGGGATCGAGATAGTGGATGCCGCCTTCCCCGCCGAGCGGCTTGCCGTCGAGGCTGAGTTGCAAGGACGCAAACCCTGTCGCCGGGCTGTCGTACGGGCTGAGCAACGGACCCGGCGCGACCACCAGCCGGCGCCGCCCGGTCAACGCGAGCAGGCGCGCGGGCAGGCTCTCCGCCACCCACACGGCGCCGACCGCGCCGGTTCGGACCCGGCCGAAGGCGAAGCCCGTCGCGGCCTCGATCTCCGCCCGCAGGCGGCGGATCGTCCGGCCGGTCGCGTAGAGCGACGGGATCGGTTCAAGGGACATGATGGGGTGCCCGGCTCCGGTCAGCTGACTTGTTCGGGCCGCCTGTAGCGCATTTTCGCCCGGATGGGATGGCCGACACGGAATCGCCCGGATGGCGGGGACAATCGCAGCGATCACCCAAGCGTCACGGCTTGGAAAGGATTTGGACATATCGTCGCCGCGATTGCCCCTTCAATCCGAGCAGTGGCCGCGAACGCGTGACCGTTGCTGACGGGCCACGCCGGAGCGGAAACGCCGCCCTGCGGCGCGGCCTCGGATTGCCGGGCCGTGTTGCTGCGTGCCAACTCTGTTTACTCTTTCCGGTCCGGATCCGTCCGGCCGAGGGTCAAGGATAGAAGCGCCGCGGAATGCAAAAGACCGCCCCCGACGCCCTCCGCGACCGCCCTGCGACCTTTCTGTTCCTGCAGGGCATCGCTTCCCCGTTCTTCTCCGATCTCGGCAAGGCGCTGCGCGCCCGGGGACACGAAGTCCGCCGCATCAACCTCTGCCCCGGCGACTGGCTGTTCTGGAACGGAACGGCGGACAATTACCGCGGCCGCCGCGAGGCGTGGGGCACCTATCTCGAATCGTATCTCGACCGCGAAGCCGTCACCGACATCGTGCTGTTCGGCGATTGCCGGCCGTTCCACCGGGCCGCCCGGATGATCGCCGAGGTCCGCGGCCTGCGCGTCCACGTGTTCGAGGAAGGCTATATCCGCCCCAACTGGATCACCTGCGAGCTCGGCGGCGTGAACGGGTTCTCGTCTCTGCCGCGCACGGCCGCCGAAGTTCGCGCTCTGGCGCGGCGCCTGCCCCAACCCGGCCGGGCGATGCCATCGACCGGCGACATGGCCCGCCGCAGCGTCTGGGATGTCGGCTACAACGTCGCCAACATCGCGTTTCCCTATCTCTTTCCGCATTTCCGCAGCCACCGGCCGACCCATATCGCGGCCGAGTATGCCGGCTGGATCAAGAAGTTCACCCGGCGCGGCCACACCCGCCGCGAGGCGGCCCGCTGCGACGAGATCTACCGGGCGGTCGGCTGCGACTATTTCCTGCTGCCGCTCCAGCTCGACAGCGACTACCAGATCCGGGTCCACTCGCCGTTCCTCGGCGTGGAGGGCTTCATGGACCGGGTGATCAAGTCCTTCGCGGACGCGTCCTCGGCGCCGACCCGGCTCTTGGTGAAGCTGCACCCCCTGGACAGTGGTCTGATCAACTGGCGCAAGTTCGCCCGCGCCTCGGCCCGGCGCCACGGCGTCAGCGACCGGCTCGACTTCATCGACGGCGGCGACCTGCCGGCCCTGATCAAAGGCGCGCGCGGCGTCGTCATCGTCAACTCCACGGTGGGTATGCTGTCCCTGGAGATGGGCCGCCCGACCCATGCGGTCGGCACCGCGATCTACAACATGGCCGGCCTGACCCATCAGGGCGACCTTGACGGATTCTGGACGAACCCGACCGCGCCCGACATGGGCCTGATGGCCGATTTCCGCCGGGTGGTGCTGCACCGGACGCAGGTGAACGGTGGCTTCTTCTCCAAGGGGGCGATCGAGCGGGCCGTGGCCGGCTCGGTGCCGCGCATGGAATCCGCCCTGCCTGATTCGATGCTGGCCGCCGCGCGGGTGATCCGCGAGCGCGGCGAGAGCGACGGACAGCTCGCGCCTGTCTATTGAAGCGTAACGGCAAACCTGTCGATTCGCGCTGACAGTTTTCGGGGCCGGGTGCGCCTTTCATCGCCGGTGAGCCTTTCCCGGCCTTGATTTGTCCGGGCTTCGCGGCGTAGCACCCGCCCCATGCCCCGCATTCTGATCACTGGCGCGTCGAGCGGTATCGGCGCTGCGCTCGCACGCCATTACGCGCGTGCCGACGTGAGCCTCATCCTCGTCGGACGCAACACCGAGCGGCTGGAAGCCGTGGCCCGGGATTGCCGCGTCAGCGGCGCGACGGTGGAGCCCGTGCGCCTCGACACGCGGGACCGAGCCGCCGCGATCGACCTGATCCACAAATCCGACGCGGCCCAGCCGCTGGACCTCGTCATCGCCAACGCGGCGGTGAACGGCGGCAACCAGAAGGGCGAGGTCGAGTCCGAGGCGACGGCGTTCGAGACCGCCGACATCAACTACACGGGCTCACTCAACATCGTGCTGCCAACCCTGACCCTGATGCTCCAGCGCGGGCGCGGGCAGATCGTGCTGGTATCGTCGCTGGCGGCCTACGCGCCCCTGCAGGATGCCCCGGCCTATAGCGGCGCCAAGGCCGCCCTGGTCGCCCACGGACTGGCTCTGCGCCAGAAGGTCGGGCCGCGCGGTGTGAAGGTCAACGTCGTGGCGCCGGGCTACGTGAAGACCCCGATGGGCGGCGAGCTGAAGGGCTGGCGTCCCCTGGAGATGAGCGCCGACGAGGCCGCCCTGCACATCGCCAAGGGCGTCGCGAAGGACCGCGACGTGATCGCCTTCCCGTTCGTGCTGGCGGCCCTGGCCAGGACCGTGCTGCTCCTGCCGGAGAGCATCCGCCGGGCCGGCCTCTACGCCTTCCGGTTCCAGCGCCGGCCGCGCCGCTGATGGCCCGCGCCCGGATCGCCCTGTTCGTCTTGGAGGCGCTGCCCAATGCCCGGGTGGTGCGTCGGTTCGTGGCCGATCATCGGGCCGACATCGCCTTCGTCGGGCTCTCGAACGCGGAGCGGCCGACGAGCGGCGGCCTGACCGGGCAGGTCCGGCGCCATCTCGCCCGCTCCGGGGCCGGGATCCTCCCGTACCTCGCGGTGAATTTCGGCCTTCCGGACCTGCTGCGCCCGCTGGCGCCCCTGACCCAGGCTATGGCCGGGAGCGGTGACGCGCCCGAATCGACCCCGCTCAAGACCCTGTGCCGGCGCCTCGGCATCCCGATCCTGACGGTCGACGACGTCAACGGCCCTGAGGTCGCGCAGCGGTTGCGCGAAACCGCCCCCGACCTGATCCTGACCTATCACTTCGACCAGATCCTGAAGGCCGAGACCATCGGGCTGGCGCGTCTTGGCGGCATCAACGGCCATCCCGGGCTGCTGCCGCGCCACCGCGGTCCGGTTCCAACGATCCATGCGCTTGCCGATGGGCCGGGCAGCTTCGGCATGACCCTGCACCGGCTGGCTGCCACGATCGATACCGGGGCGATCCTCGCCCAGGAGGCCGTGCCGCTGCCCGCCGACACCACCGCCACCCGGGCGGCCGTAGCGCTGCACGCCCATGGGCGCGGTATGCTCGACCAACTGCTCGACGCGATCGCCCGCACGGACCGCCTGCCCGACGGGCGGACCACGGAGGTTCTGCCCTATTGCCCGTTCCCGGACCGCGCGCTGCTGGCCTCCCTGCGCCGGAGGGGCCTGCGACTCACCGACGGACGGGACCTGCGCGAGGCGGTGAGCCTGTCGGGCCGGGCGGCTTAGAGCCTCTCACACAACGCCCGATCACTGGATGCTCTCCCTCTGCACACGACAGCGCAGAGGGCGTTGTGTGAGAGGCTCTTAACCCGGTCTTAAGGCTGTTTCGCAAAGCTTCGCACAGTCTTTCCCCGCCGCCGTTCGAGCCCGCTCCGCATGCCGGATACCAGCGCTCTCAAGGTCGCCTCCGACGCGCTGGCCTACGGCCGCCAGATCCAGGGCGGGCGGATCCGGGCGATCTCCGAGAACATCGCGAACGCCGATTCCGCTCCGGCCAGCCCGAGCGGGACGCCCTACGCCCGGAAGATCGCGGTGTTCCAGCCGGTCGATCCCGACAGCCCGCGCGATCCGGTGGGCCGCATCGTGCGCGATTCCAGCGACTTCCGCCGGCGCTACGATCCGTCCAACGCCGCCGCCGACCGGCAGGGCTATGTCCGGCTGCCGAACGTCAACGTCGCGGTGGAATCGGCCGACCTGCAGACCGTGATCCGGAACTACGAGCTAAACCTCAGCGCCTCGGCCTCGATCGATTCGGTGACCCAGGCGACGCTCAACCTACTCGGGTGAGCCGGGCGTTGCGCCGGCCGTATCCAGCATAGATCGCCAGCCCGATCACCAGCCAGATCGCGAGACGGATCCAGGTATCCGCCGGCAGCGACGCCATCAGCACCAGACAGGACAGGATGCCGAGCCCGGCCATCAGCGGCGCCGCCGGCACGCGGAACGGCCGGGGCCGGTCGGGCTCCGTCCGGCGCAGGATCAGCACGAGGGCGCAGACCAGGCTGAAGGCCAGGAGCGTGCCGATGCTGACGAGCTCACCCAGGATGTCGATCGGCACCAGCCCGGCCAAAGCCGCAGTGAACAGGCCGATCACCACCTGGCTCGCCACCGGCGCCCGCGTCGCCGGATCGACCCGGCAGAACAGCGGCGGCAGCAGCCCGTCCCGGGCCATGGCGAAGAAGATCCGGCCCTGCCCGTAGAGCGCTGTCAGCGTCGAGGTGGTCAGCCCGATCAGGGCCCCGATCTTGATCACGATGGCGAGGCCGGGCATCGCGAGGCGGTCGATCGCCTTGGCGATCGGGTCGGCCACGTCGAGTTCACGGTAGGGGACGAGGCCGGTGAGCACCGCCGCCACCGCGACGTACAGGATCGTGCTGATCGCCAGCGAGCCGATCAGCCCGACCGGCGCGTCGCGCTGGGGCGCCCGGCACTCGCCCGCCGCGGTCGCGACGGTCTCGAAGCCGATGAAGGCGAAGAACACCACCGCGGCCCCGCGGAACACCCCGCTCCAGCCGTAGGCACCGAACGCGCCGGCATTCTCGGGAACGAACGGGTGCCAGAGGCCCGGTTGCAGATGGAGCGCGCCGACGCCCACGAAGGCCAGGATGATGGCGATCTTGGCGACCACCAGCAGACCGTTGACCAGGGAGGCGTCCCGGGTCTTGCGTGTCAGCAACGCGGTCAGCACCAGCACGATGATGACCGCCGGCAGGTTGACCAAGCCGCCATCCCCCGGCGCCCCCGACAGCGCGGCCGGCAGCGCCAGGCCGAAATCCGCCGCGAGCGACTGGGCATAGCCTGACCAGCCCACTGCTACCGTGGCCGCCGCCATGGCGAATTCGAGCACGAGGTCCCAGCCGATGATCCAGGCCGGCAGCACGCCGAGGCACGCCCGCGTGTAGGTGTAGGTCGAGCCCGCTTCCGGGATCATGGCGGCCAGTTCGGCGTAGCACAGGCCGACGAATCCGCAGGCGATGCCGCCGATCACGAAGGACAGGCTCAGCGCCGGACCCGCATATTGCGCCGCGGCGGTTCCGGTCAGCACGAAGATGCCCGCGCCGATCGTGGCACCAAGCCCGATGGCGACGAGGCCCGGAGCGGTGAGGCTCCGGGCTAGGCCGGGATTGCCGCTCGCCGGGCTCTCGGTCCCGGCGATGGCGGCGGTGTCAGATATGTTGAGGCTCACGGTCTTCGGTCACCGGGTGGATCGGATGGGAGGCTGGTCTGCAAGATGCGAGCCGGTGCTTCAGGCCGCGCGCACGCAATCCAGGAAGCGGCTGACTTCGGTGCGCAGGGTCGCAAATTCCTTCGACAGGTCCGAGACCGAGGCGAGGACGTGGCTGGCTTCGGACTCCGTCACCTGTACGTCACCCGTCACATCCGTCAGCGTGGCGGTGATGTCGCTCGTGTCCGTGGCGGCCTTCGAGACGTGTCTCTGGATCTCCTGCGTGACTGCGCGCTGTTCCTCGACCGCGGCGGTGATCGCCGTGGCGCCGCCGCTCATGTCGCGGATCCGGACGGTGATGCCGTCTACGGCGGCGACTGCCTGCCCGGTCGAGGTCTGGATGCGGTTGACCTGACCGGCGATCTCCTGCGCAGCACGCGCCGTCTGGTCGGCGAGGTCCTTGACCTCGGCGGCGACCACCGCGAAGCCCCGGCCCGCCTCGCCGGCCAGGGCCGCCTCGATGGTGGCGTTGAGGGCGAGCAGGTTGGTCTGGGCGGTGATGTCCGAGATCAGCGCCACCACGTCGCCGTTGCATTCGGCGGCCGTGCGCAACTCGGTGACGAGGGGCGTCGCCGCGGCGGCCTGCTCGGCGGCTTCGCGCGCCATCTCGGCCGACACGTCGACCTGCCGGCCGATCTCACCGATCGAGGATCCCAGTTCCTCGGCGGCCGGCGCGGCGCCCTGGACCTTGCCTGCGACGTCGCCGGCGGTGGAGGCCACTCCGATAGATCGGTCCGCCGTCGAGGCCATGCCGGCGGCACGCGTTTGGACGGCACCAGCGGCGCCGGCGACGTGGTCGAGGATGCCGCCGATCGAATCCTCGAAGGCGCGCGCGAGCTGCTCGGTCCCGGACTTGCGCGCGGTCTCGATCACAGACCGGTTCGCGGCAGCCTCGCGCTCCAGCTCCATGGCCCGGGCAAGCTGCGCCTGAACCTCGGCCTCGGAGGTTTCGAGCGCCTTGAAGGAGCTGTCCACGGTTCGGCAGACCGCGATCAGGATCGCCGTCTCGGCGAGCACCATCGCGGCGTGCAGCAGGATCCGGCCCATATCGGCCGTCTCGCCCGGGAAAAGAAGGCTCGGCATCGCGAGATCTAGGACGATATGATGGAGGGCGGTGGCCGCCGCCGCCGTCAGGAACACGCGCCAGTCGCACCACCCGGCCAGCATCGCCAGGCAGGCGAAGAAGTACATGTGCATGTCGATCTGCCAGGGACGACCGGCACAGACGACCAGCAGGAGTGCGGCCATGCCCACGAAGGCCACACCGCTCACGATGCGAGTGGCCGCGCTCATGGGGTCGCGCAGCCACAGGGTGGTCACGATGCCGGCGAGGCAAATGGCCCCAGCGATCGGGCTGAGTGCGGGAAAGCCCTCGCTTAGAACAGCCTCGTATGCGCGGATGATCAACACGTGGGCCCAGAGCAGCAGGATCAGGAAGTGGGCGAAGCGGCGCTGCAGGATGTCGAGATGACTCATTGAGGCGAGTTCCAGGCCGTAGCCGGGGTGGCGTTCGGCGAAGGCGTTGAGGCAGCGGATGGGCCGCAACCTTCTGAGAGGCGGCCGTCGAGGACGAGGCAGGCTCCCGCGGCATAGAGGCGGCCGGCGAAGCCCTTCCGGTCCGAGCGGGCCAGGACGACGTTGTCCGGGCCGGCACGGTTCAGAAGGGTCCCGCCTGCTTCCGCGACGATCCGGACGGACTCGGCAGCGCCGCCGCCCGGCGGTCCGACGACCGCCACCACGTCCGATTGGGGCAGCGCCAGGACGGCAAACGGCACCAGCACCGCGACCAGGCAGCCGAACCCTCCGAGCGCCCACTCGACTGCATGGCCGGTGCCGGCTCCGTGATTGAGACGTGCGCTGCCGATATCTTCAAGCATCACCGAAGGGTCATGCGGGTGCTCATGCAGGATCAATGTTTCGTGCCTAAAGTCTAAAATCGGTTTTGATGAAAGCACCAGGAGCAATTATCGCGATTTGATGAGCCGCTTCAAGATTCAACGTCGAGCCGTTTTATCCGCGGCATCGATCACAGTCGATGCTTCTGGCCTAATCGGAATGGCAATTTCAGCTTGAACGTCACGGATCGCGATGTGTTGGCCGAATGGGCTCGCGTAAGTCGCGCTGTCTGAGATGGGGCAGAACGCGCGCCAACAGATTCAATGTGTCGGTGAACTCCGCGAGGGCGACCGACCCTCGATCATCCTGGGATCGGTCCGGAAGACCTCGGCCACAAGTCCTGACAACCGAATGAAGGCGCGGCCCTGCGGGGTGATGACGTAGCCGTCCCCGTCCGGAACGATATTGCCCGAGGCAGTCTGCTCCGACAGGCGGCGCTCGATCTGATGGAACTCGCCGAGATAGACGGATTCGAACAGCGCCCGTGCCCGCTCGGCGCTGAAGCGCTCCTCAGGATGGGCCGCCAACTGCCCGAGCAGGAACACGCTGATCGAGCGGTCGACCGTCACTGGGAAGATCACGAAGACGCTCAGATTCAGGGCGAGCGACAACACGCAGGCGCCGAGGGCGTCGCGGCGGCGCAGGCCCCAGGCGCGGCCGAGCCCGGCCAGGGCCGCCGTCGTTACCACGGTCATCAGGAAGGCCACGACCAGCAGGATCAGGCCGCGATAGAACAGGATCGTGACGTCGGACCAGAGATCCGTCCGGAACAGCAGCACGAAGCAGGCGAAGCCGATGAGAAGCGCACCCCCATGCAGCGCACCCTGGGCGGCGAGCCAGCGCAGCGCCTGTCGCGTGCGCGAGGGGGTGGCCTCCGTCACCGCGGCGCTCCGTCGAGGTCCTCGACGGACAGGATCCGCACCAGCGGCGACGCGTAGAGCGGGCGACCGCGCCAGACCCATGAATCCGGGTTGTTCCAGGGTGCGTCCTGCGCGGTGACGATCAGCGCGCCGATGCCGGTCGCTTCGGCTCGGCGGCGTACCGCGTCGGCGTCGAGAGCATCACGAAACATCGGCTCGACCTGCGCCAGCCGCGCCGCGACGGCCGCCTCCGGGGCTCCGAACAGCCGCGCTTCCCGATCGGCGACTGCAACCGGCTGAGAGCCATAGAGGCCGAAATCGAACACCCGCGGCGCGCCGGGTGCCGCCTGCAGCACCAGATCCCGGGGCAGATGCGCGCCGGCCCAGGCATAGGCCGCCCGCAGGGCGCGATCGATGTCGGGGCGGCCGTTGAGGAAGGCGAAGCTCGGGTGGGAGGAGGTTTGATAGGCCCGCATCCCGGCGAATCCGTAGAGCGTCGTCGCGTAGCCGAGCAGGAGCAGCACGGCGATCAGACCGGGCAGACGGAGCCGCGCGCCTGCGCCCCGCGTCAGGGCCGCCACACTCCAGATCAGGGTGGCGACCTGCGCCAGCAGCACCACCCGCCAGCCCAGGTCGTTGTAGAGGATCGCCGAGCGCAGGAAGCCCCCGATGAGCAAGGACGAGGCCGCCACGATGGTCAGCAGCCGCCCCGCCTCGCTTGCGTGGGCCTCCCGCCGGGGGACGATCCGCCAGAACAGGAACGCGCCGGCGGCAAAGACCCCGAAGGCCAGGTAGTAATTGACCGGCAGCAGGATCAGGCGGAGCAGGCTCAATGCGGGACCGTCCGCCGCACCTTCCAGGGGGCCGAAGCTCCGGACCGCGAACGCGATCGCCTGCTCGGCTTCGCTTCGGCTCGCCAGGAGCCCGGACAGGTAGGGCGCGGCCAGGAGGGCGGCGACGACCCCGGCTGCGACGAGCCGGCCGGCATCGCGCCAGCGCCGCTCGATGGCGAGCAGCGCCAGCCAGGTCCCCGCCGCTGCGACCGTGCCGAGGCAGACCCAGACCGACAGGCCGGCGCAGGCCGCGAACGCGATGCCCGCCACCGCGACCGTGGTTCCGCGCGCGCGCCGGGTCCCGTCCGCAGCGTCGGCGAGGGTGAGCAGCCCCAGCCAGCCGGCCAGCGCGCCCGCGACGTGGTGCGGAACCCAGATCAGGGAACTCGGCCAGTTCAGCACCTGCTCGTTCAGCCATTCCGGAATGGGGATCCATAGGCCGGTCTCGATCCGGTTGCGGATGACCAGCAGGATGTCGAGGCCGCCCGCGGGCAGCACCAGGAGTGTGGCCAGGCGCACGCGGCGCGGGGCGACGTCGCGCACCAGCCCGGTGGCGGCGAGCAGCCGGTCCAGCAGGCCGAGCAGGCCGATCCCGGTCCAGAAGGCCATCCCGGCGAACGCGGTGCGTCCGTCGACCAGCGCCCCGCCGGCCCAGTCGACGAGCGCGCACAGCGTGTAGAAGAAGTAGTAGTAGCCGGCCCGCTCAGGGCGGGCGAAGAACGGATCGACCGGCGGCAGGCCGGCCTCGACGATCGAGCGGGTCAGGCTCGCGTGCTTGACGAGGTCGATGACGGTCACCGGCTGGTACAGGCCCGTGCCGGTATCGATGTCGATCAGCGCGTAGGCGACGATCCCGAGCCAGAGCGCAGCGAGCGCCAGCCCGCGCCCCGCGGCCGGGAGGTCGATCCGGCCTCGCAACTCGCGGACCGCGGTCACCAGCGCCGCCAGCCCCAGCGCGCCGTTCGCCAGCACGGCGACCGGGATCCCCGCGGCCTGGACCAGCAGGCTGTCGAGGGCCGGCAGCAGCCCGAGTCCCAACAGGGCGGAGCAGAGGAGACGGCCGCCGGGGGCGAGGGTGCGGAACCCCAAAATACCGGTCAGGCTGCCCAGCGTGTAGCCCGGCAGCAGGACCAGGGGGACGCCGAGCAGCGTCGCCGCGAGGACGCCGCACGCGTCGGTGAGACTCGCGTTCATCGCCGGGCCACCCTTCGTGCGGCCCCTCGGCTAGCACGCGGGTGTTAACCCTTCCCTCGGCGAGCTGCCTGGCCCCGGGGCTGGTTTATCCGATGGTTTCGTGTATGGATCGCGCAGCCTCAGCCCGGCTTACCGGGCGGGGCTTGAGCCGCTTGGCGCTGTGACCGTGCTGGACGACATCCCGGCACCGGCCGAACGCCGAGTTTGCGCGCCCTCCAGCGGGGCGCCGCATCCGAACCTGCACAACCCGAAAGGCATGCGATGTCGATCACGGCAGAGCGCAAGACCGCGCTCATCAAGGAACACCGCAAGGACGCCAAGGACACCGGGTCCCCCGAGGTCCAGGTCGCGATCCTCACCGAGCGGATCACCAACCTCACCGGCCACTTCAAGACCCACGGCAAGGACAACCATTCCCGCCGGGGCCTGCTGAAGATGGTCTCGCAGCGCCGCTCGCTGCTCGACTACGTCAAGCGCAAGGACGAGGCCCGCTACCGCGCCCTCATCGAGCGTCTCGGCATCCGCCGCTAAAACTACCACGCGCGGTTCCGAGCCCGGCTCGGGGCCGCGTTTCACGATCTCGGGCTGCCGGAATGGGTCCGGCCGCGCGAAAAACGGGCCGCTTCGAGGCGCCAGCGTCGGGGCAGGATCGCCAGACATTTCGTTGAAGAAATGTCTCGCCGTCTTGCCCCCGACGGCGCCGGGCTAGGCCCGCCGAAGGCAAGGACAAGACAAGCATGTTCGACGTTCAACGTGAAGAGCTGATGTGGGGCGACCGCAAGCTCGTCCTCGAGACCGGCAAGGTCGCCCGCCAGGCTGACGGCGCGGTGCTGGCCACCTACGGCGAGACCTCCGTGCTCGCCACCGTGGTCGCCACCAAGGAGCCGAAGCCCGGGATCGACTTCCTCCCGCTTACCGTGAACTACCAGGAGCGCGCCTACGCCGCCGGCCGCATCCCCGGCGGCTACTTCAAGCGCGAGGGCCGTCCCTCCGAGAAGGAGACCCTGGTCTCCCGCCTGATCGACCGCCCGATCCGCCCGCTGTTCATCGAGGGCTGGCGCAACGACACCCAGGTCGTCATCACCGTCCTGACCCACGACCTCGAGAACGATCCCGACATCGTGTCGATGGTCGCGGCCTCCGCCGCCCTCACCCTGTCGGGCGTGCCGTTCATGGGCCCGATCGGCGCCGCCCGCGTCGGCTACATCAACGGCGGCTACCGCCTGAACCCGCTGGTCACTGAGACCAAGGAGGAATCCTCCCTCGACCTCGTCGTCGCCGGCACCCAGGACGCCGTGCTGATGGTCGAGTCGGAGGCCAAGGAGCTGTCCGAGGACGTGATGCTCGGCGCCGTGATGTTCGGCCACAAGCATTTCCAGCCGGTCATCGAGGCGATCATCCGCCTGGCCGAGAAGGCCGCGAAGGAGCCGCGCGACTTTAAGGCTCCCGAGAACGCCGACGTCGAGAAGGCCGTCCTTGAGGTTTGCGAGACCGAGCTGCGCGCTGCCTACACCAAGACGGTCAAGCAGGAGCGCTACGCCGCCGTCGACGCCGTGAAGGCCAAGGTGATGGCCGCCCTATGCTCTGAGGGTGCGGAAAAGTTCCCGGCCGAGAAGGTCAAGGCCGCCTTCAAGGAAGCGCAGTCGAAGGTCGTACGCTGGAACGTGCTCGATACCGGCTCGCGCATCGACGGCCGCGACCTGAAGACGGTCCGTCCGATCGTCTCTGAGGTCGGCGTGCTGCCCCGCGCCCACGGGTCGTCGCTGTTCACCCGCGGCGAGACCCAGGCCCTCGTGGTCGCCACGCTCGGCACCGGCGAGGACGAGCAGTTCATCGACTCGCTCGACGGCACCTACAAGGAGCGCTTCCTGCTCCACTACAACTTCCCTCCCTATTCGGTCGGCGAGACCGGCCGCATGGGTTCCCCGGGCCGCCGCGAGATCGGCCACGGCAAGCTGGCGTGGCGCGCGATCCGGCCGGTTCTGCCGCCGGCGCACGAGTTCCCGTACACGATCCGCGTCGTATCCGAGATCACCGAGTCCAACGGCTCGTCCTCGATGGCCTCGGTCTGCGGCGGATCGCTGTCGCTGATGGATGCCGGCGTGCCCCTGCGCCGTCCGGTGGCCGGCATCGCTATGGGCCTGATCCTCGAGGGTGAGCGCTTCGCGGTGCTGTCCGACATCCTCGGCGACGAGGATCACCTCGGCGACATGGACTTCAAGGTGGCCGGCACGGACGAGGGCGTGACCTCGCTCCAGATGGACATCAAGATCGCCGGCATTACCGAAGAGATCATGCGGGTCGCCCTCGACCAGGCGAAGGACGGGCGCGCCCACATCCTCCAGGAGATGGCCAAGGCTCTCACCGACGCCCGTCCGGAGCTCGGCGAGTACGCGCCGCGCATCGAGACGATGCAGATCCCGACCGACAAGATCCGGGACGTGATCGGCACCGGCGGCAAGGTGATCCGCGAGATCGTCGAGAAGACCGGCGCCAAGATCAACATCGAGGATACCGGCATCGTGAAGATCGCCTCGGCCGACGGCAAGGCGATCAAGGCGGCCTATAATTGGATCCGCTCGATCGTCGCCGAGCCCGAGAACGGCATGATCTACGACGGCACGATCGTGAAGTGCATGGAGTTCGGTGCCTTCGTGAACTTCTTCGGCGCCAAGGACGGCCTCGTCCACATCTCGGAACTCGCCGTCCAGCGGGTTGCCAAGGTGACTGACGTCGTCAAGGAAGGCGACAAGGTCAAGGTGAAGTTCCTCGGCCAGGACGACCGCGGCAAGATCCGCCTGTCCATGCGGGTCGTCGACCAGCAGACCGGCGAGGACATCACCGAGAAGGTCAAGGCCGAGCGCGAGTCCAGCCGCGGCGACCGAGACGGCGAGCCTCGGCGCGAGGACAATGGCGGCCGCCACCGGGGCGAGCGCCGCCGCGAATCCGCCGGCGAGTGATTTTTATGACTGTCCCGCGCCGGTTCGGGCCGGCGCGGTCGTGAGATGAGAGGCGCGGTCCCCCGGGGCCGCGCCTTTTTCATAGGCCGGATCACCCCGTCGAGCCGGAGCCTCCGCGTGTGCCTGTTCGGCAGGTCCGGCTCAGGCCATCGAGATAGCGTGCTCACCGTCGCGCGGTCGATCGCGTCTGCTCGAAAACGGACGCTATCCGGGCCTTCTGCGCAGCCCGCACGCCTCCCGCGGGAACGCCGGCCCGGCGCCCGCGTTCGCACCGCGACTTCACAGCGGGAATTCTTTCATGGCCAACGACATGATCCAAGATATCTTCAGCGGGCAGCCGAACCTGACCACCACCGAACGGGCGGTATCGGTCGCTCTGGGCCTCGGGATCGCCGCGGCGGCCGCGCAGCCCCGGCCGAACAAGATCCTCAGCCTGCTGGCGCTGGTCGTCGGCGTCGGACTGGCCGTGCGGGGCGCCACCGGCCACTGCGCCGTGAAGGCAGCGGCAGATCATTTTTGACGGTTCGGCCAACCATCAAGCCACAAAAAAGGGGCGCCCCGCGGGGCGCCCCTTCTTCGTTGTGCGATCTGAAGAACCCTCAGATGGTCGTGCTGCGGCGGCCGGCGATCATGCCGTAGATGAACAGCACCACCACGGCGCCCACGACGGCCCCGATGAAGCCCGCGCCCTGGTTCGGTCCGTACCAGCCGATGGCCTGGCCGAGGAAGGTCGCCACGAACGCGCCGACGATGCCCAAAATGGTCGTGAGGATGAAGCCCGACGGCTCATTCGGTCCGGGCATCAAGAACTTGGCGATGATTCCGGCGAGGAAGCCGATGATGATGGTCCAGAGAATACCCATGACGAACCCCGAAGCGTGACAAGCGATGCCGGATGAACGCGCGGCAGCCGGCCACGGTTGCTCGCAACTGCACAGGTCAGGGAGAATTTTCCGCGGGTTCCCGCGGCGCGTGGGCGCGCGGCCCTTTACGGCCGCACCGCTGCCACGGCAGATACCGGCTTTCGCCGGCTGGAGACTTGGATGAGCATCGAACGGATCGAACCGGGCTCGCGGATGTCGCAGGGCGCCGTCCACGGCAACACCATCTACCTCGCCGGCCAAGTGGCGTCGGATCCGGTCGGCACCGGTGTCACTGCGCAGACCCAGAACATTCTGGTCCAGATCGACCGGCTGCTCGCCGTTGCCGGGAGCGACAAGGATCACATCCTGTCGGCGACGATCTACCTCGCCGATATCGGCCATTTCGCCGAGATGAACGCCGCCTGGGACGCCTGGGTATCGAAGGAGCATCCGCCGGCGCGCGCCACTGTCGAGGCTCGGCTGTGCGATCCGCAATATCTGGTCGAGATCGTGGTCGTCGCCGCGAGGCAGGCGTGAGCGGGGCCGGGACGGGCCGGGTCGAACCAGTCCGGTGCCTCGTCCCGTCGCAGCGCCGGTCCGCATCGCCGAGGCGGACCGGCCTTCGTCTGGCAGTGGGAATGCTGGTTGCAGCCCTGTTCCCCCTCGCCGCGCCCGTGCGCGCTGCGGAGGAGCGGGCCGTCAACATCTACAACTGGTCGGATTACATCGACCCAAAGGTGCTCGACGCCTTCACCCGGGAAACCGGGATCAAGGTCGTCTACGATACCTACGACAACAACGAGATTCTGGAGACCAAGCTGCTGGCGGGCCGCTCGGGCTACGACATCGTCGTGCCGTCCGGGCCCTACCTGCAGCGGCTGATCCGGGCCGGCGCCTTCCTGCCGCTTGACAAGTCGAAGCTCAAGAACCTCGGCAATCTCTGGCCGGAGATTTCCAATCGGCTCGCCGTGTACGACCCCGGCAATACGTTTGCGGTCGATTACATGTGGGGCACCACCGGCATCGGCTACAACGTCGCGTCCGTGCGCGAGCGCCTAGGCGCCAACGCGGCGCTGAATTCCTGGAGCGTCGTCCTCAATCCCGCATCCGCCAACAAGCTCAAGGATTGCGGGATCATGATGCTCGATTCACCCGAGGATCTGATTCCCAGCATGCTGCCGGTGTTCGGGGCGAAGGCCGATTCCAAGCGCTGGGACGATCTGACCCTGGTGACCGACGCGCTCTACAAGGTGCGCGGCAGCGTGCGAAAATTCCACGCCTCCGAATACATCCAGGCGCTCGCCAATGGCGATATCTGCATCGCGGTGGGCTATTCAGGCGACGTGATGCAGGCCAAGCGCCGGGCCGAGGAAGCCAAGAACGGGATCGAGATCGCCTATGTCGTGCCCAAGGAGGGCGCATTGATGTGGTTCGACACCTTCGCGATTCCGAGGGATGCCGCCCATCCGGCCGAGGCCCTGGCCTTCATCGACTACATGCTGCGGCCCGAGGTGGCGGCGGCCAATACCAACTTCGTGGCCTATGCCAGCGGCAATCTCGCGGCGAAGAAATTCGTGACGCCCGAGATTCTGAACAATCCCGGCATCTACCCCGATGAGACGACGATGCAGCGCCTGTCGATCAACACCGCCTGGGACGACCGCACCCAGCGCTACGTCACCCGGCTCTGGACCCGAGTCCGCACCGGACGCTGAGGGAGGCCCGGCGCGATCAAACGCCGGGCCGTGCTGAGCTTCAGTTCTTGAGGTCTTCCGGCACCTTGCCGCCGTTCTCGGCGAGCTTCTGCATCACCTGCTTGTGCAGCCAGATGTTCATGGAGGCCGAGTCCTCCTTGTCGCCGGTGTAGTGCAACTCGTCGGCGAGCTTCTTGCGCTCCGACAGGCTCGAATCCAGGCCGAGCAGCTTCATCAGGTCCACGATCGAGTGGCGCCAATCGAGCGTCTGCCCGTTCTTCTCGGCTAGGCCGGTGAGCACGGCCGCCACGTCCACGGGCTCGCCGCCGCCCGCGCCGCCGGGGGCCGACGCGGTGCCCGTACCGGCCGAGCCGCTGGAGGAGCCCGACGTGGATGAGGGTGCGGCGTCCGCGGAACCGCCGCCGAACGGATGAAGGATCTTGCCGACGATGCTGCCGAGGAGGCTCATAGGTCCGCTCCGATAATCGAGGCCCGACCTGCGCGCCGGGCGGGCTGTCAACCGGTTGTCGGCCCGGGCGTTCCGAGAATCGGTCTGCGCAGTGCTGAGACTACAAGCGGACGCCGTGCAGGGCGACCCCGAGCAGGGACAGGCCGAGCACCAGGCAGATCCCGCTCCAGCGTTCGAGGACGACCGCACGGGCGGGGTGGCGCAGCGAAAGACCCGCCAGGCCGACACTGAAGACTAAACAGCTCAAGCTCATCACGATAACCAGCACGTTCCTTGTGATCCGGGATCGACACGTCTACCCATAATCAGATTTCGCCGCTGTTGGACGTAAAATACCACGTAGTCAACGGGGAATCCATACGGACCAAAATTGTCGTTACAAGCGAGCGGAGCGCCGTGTCTGATTTCGGCCTGTGTAGAGGCGCGTATATCAATGGTCTCGAGTCTCGCATTAACGATAATCGGCGACGATATTGAAGTCCTGGCCGTCGCGCACCGCCCGATCGTGTTATGGAACGCCCGATCCCGTCGTTCTGGCACGTTGCACGGGAACGTTCGGCACCTCCGAGGCGCGACTGAGACCTTGCGAGCCTCGGCGGTCCGATGATCAACCGCCGCTCGACAGGGCCGCGATCAGGGCCGTCCGCTCCTCGGAGAGCGTCTCGCGCGATACGGGGCGACCGGCGCGGTCGTACCAGTAGCGCGCATTGCCGGCATCGCCCTCGATCCGGTGGAGATGCGCGTGCACCCAGGCGGCGTCGGACCCGGGGGCGTCTTGCACCAGGGCATGTGCCCGCGTCCAGGCGGCGTCCGGGGTTTCCGTCGCGTGCTTGGCCAGCCACCAGAGAGCGGCGCGCGGCGCGGGCCAGGCGGACGGCGGCTCGGGTTCGGTCAGCGCCGCCGCGAAATCGGCCGGTAGGGTCCCGGTCATGGCGACCTCCTCTCGCGACGGATCAACGCCCGGCCGCGCGCTCCGGCTGCCAGCGGCCGCGGCGCTGGCGGGCGGACCACGCGTAGCGGGTATCGCCGTCGAGGCGGTCGAGATGGTCCGAGAGCCGGTTGCGTTCAAGCCAGGCTAGCGCCGCTTCGAGTTCGGGCAGGGTCATGGTCGCGCGGCCCTTGCCGAGCACACGCTTGAGCACCGCGTTGTAGCGATGCGCAAGGTTGCCGCCGCGGGGAACGCGCAGAGACGCCTCGTCCTCCACCGCCTGGCTCGCCACCGCAACCGCGAGCCGCTGGCGCAGGGTCCGCTCGGTGACGGACGGCGGTTCCGGCGCCGGCGCCACGGGGGCGGGCTCGGCGAGCCGCGGGCGCAGCAGGGCGTAGCGCAGCCCGATCGCGTTGCTCTCCAGCGGCGTGATCCCGCCGGGATCCTCGTCGCGCCACGGGGTCCGCTCCGGGACGATGGCGCTGGCCGGCCGCTCGCGCTTGGGCCGGACGCTGCTGCCCTGCTCGGTCTCGAGTTCCAGGCGGAACCGGGCGAAGAGCGGGTCGTCCGGGTGGAAGACCAGCGCCTGCTGGTTGTCGTAGGGGCCGGCATGCGGATCGACCCGGGTGGCCCGGGCGAGCATCTGCTCCAGCCAGGGCCGGGAGCGGATATGAGTGAGGGCCGCCACCACGGCGACCTCGGGGGCGTCGAGCCCCTCATAGGCCATCGCCACCGTCACCAGCACCGCCGGCTCCGCGGTCAGGCGGAACGCCGCCAGGGCCGCATGGGCGTCGCCCTGGCCGGATGTCGCCAGCCGGACATCGCGCTCGCCCTGCCTGGCCGGCATCCAGCTGCGCAGGGTCGTCAGGTAGGTGCGCGCGCTCGCTTGGTCCGGGGCGACCACGAGGAGTTTGCCCAGACCCCGGGCCATCTCGCCGGGCGGCAGGTCGCGTTCGAGCCGGCGCCGGGCGCGCAGGCGCTTGGTGGCGAAGAACGCCTCGCTCAAGAGATCCCGCGCGAAGCCGGTGCGCAGGGCCGTGAACAAAGCCGGCCGGGTGGTGACCCGGACCGATCCGGCGCCCAGCCGGTGCGGCCCGACCCGGGGGCTGTCGCCGGCAATCCGTCCGCCTTCGAGCCAGCTCGCCTCGCCGTCGATCGCTCCGAAGGTGACTGGGAGCACCGCCCGCTCGGCCAAGGCCTGCGAGCGCGAATAGCCGATCACCGCCAGCCCCGGCGCGTCGAGGTCGAGTTCCGGGCCGCGGCCGAGGGCGGGCGGCCGGTAGGGCAGGCCGAGGATGCGCCGGCCATCGGCCCGCTCCAGGGTGCCGGACAGGAACAAGCCGATCTCGGCCGCCTCCATCACTGGCAGCATCGCCCGGGACCACGCCCCCGCCTCGGCCTCCTCCTCGGCGGAGGCGTCCTCCGCCCCCGGACGCCCGGGGACCGGCAGGTGGTGCACCTCGTCGACCACCAGCAGGGTGCGGTGCCCCCGCGCCTCGGCGAGGTGCAACGCCGGGGCGGCGGCCACCGCCTGATAGGTGGTGACGTAGCCGGAGAGTCCGCGGGCCGGGTCGCGCTCGTTATCGGCGGCGCGCACACTCAGCCCATGCCCGAACGCCGCGCGCCAGAGCGGGTCGGCGAAGGCTTCCTCGGCCTGGAGCCGCAGGGAATCCCGGGGCACCACCCAGACCACGCGCTCGACCCGGCCCGCCGCGATCAGCGTGTGCGCCGCGATCACCGGCAGCAGCGACTTGCCGCCCCCCGGCGTCACCGCCGCCAGGATCTTCCGGACATGCCCCGCCTCCCCGCTCGCCATGGCCGCCACGAGGGCCATCAACGTACGCTGGTGGGACCGCAGGGACGGGGCGGGACGGGTCAATGGCCGGCGAAGCAGGGCGACATGCCCGCACCGTGGCCGATCCCGATTCCTTTGTGAATCCCTGGGGACACGGAACGTTCGTGTTTTCTTCCCGGGCGCTCAGGGCGCGGTCAGAATGAGCCGCTGCGCGGCGCGTCTTAGGCAGGGTCCCGGGTCGCATTCCGCTGGCGCTGCATGCGCCCGGGAAAGGGCGTAGCGTTTCATCCTGCACCGCCCCTTTCCCGGACAGGTGGAGCGAAGCGGAACCTGATCCGGGACCCAGCACGGGACGAGCCGCGCAGCGGCGCCGAAGCCTTAGCCCCGGAGAAGCGTCGCAAACGCGGCCCGGGAGGCAGGATCGCACCACGACAAGCGTTGACACCCGGCCGGCCCCTCACCATAAGGGCGCCGCGGGCGAAAAACCCGCCTTGGGGGAATGTCCCGAGCGGCAAAGGGGGCGGACTGTAAATCCGCTGCGTAAGCTTCGTAGGTTCGAGTCCTACTTCCCCCACCAAGGTTCCTGAAAATCCTGCCCTGCCCGATCAGCCCTGCTTCGCCAGGGCTGCCTCGATGCGCGCGGCAGCGGCGGCCGAAAAACCCTTCCCGGCGAGCCCCTGGCCCACGGCTGCCTGCCCGGTGAGACTGCGCTTCTTGCCCTCCGGTAGGTGTGTCTTGCGCAGCGCGTGCGCGTCGCGGTGGCTGGCATGGGTGATCGCGATGGCCAGCGCGTCGGCGGCGTCGGCGACGTGGAACTCGGCCTTCGGCAGCAGGAAGCGCACCATCGCCTGGATCTGCACCTTCTCGGCATGGCCGGAGCCCGCCACGGTCTTCTTGATCAGGTTGGCGGCGTATTCGAACACCGGCAGCCCAGCCAGCGCCGGCACCACCAGCGCCATGGCGCGGGCATGGCCGAGCTTGAGCGTCGCCTGGGCGTCCTTGTTGACGAAGGTCTCCTCCACGGCGACCTCGTCGGGCGTCTGCGCGTCGACGATGCGGCCGATCCCCTCGAACAACTCGCGCAGGCGCAGGGCCAAAGGCAGGTCCCCGTCCGAGGTCACGACCCCGCAATCGCCGTAGGTCAGCTTGCTGCCCTGCGCGGTGATGAGGCCCCAGCCGGTGCGGCGGAGCCCCGGATCGATCCCCAGGATGCGGACGATGCTGCTCATGACGCTCCAGGGTTCTGCTCTGCCGGATCCCGAGCTTTGGAATCGCCGTTGGGATGAGGCTCTCGACGATCGGCCCGAGCCTGCCGTACGTATCGTGAACGCCCGGTTTCACCAAGGGCACGGAATGACGGGAGCACGACCATGAGCGCGGACCTGCCGATCAGCCGCTTCCCGATGCCGAAGCTGTCCGAGATGCCCGAAGACCTGCGTGCCTGCATTGCCCTGGTGCAGGAGAAGGCGGGCTTCGTGCCCAACATCTTCCTGGCGCTGGCGCATCGCCCGGACGAGTTCCGCGCCTTCATGGCCTATCACGACGCGCTGATGGACAAGCCCGGTGGCCTGACCAAGGCCGAGCGCGAGATGATCGTGATCGCCACCAGCGCGGCCAACAACTGCCTCTACTGCGTGATCGCCCACGGCGCGATCCTGCGGGTCCGGGCCAAGAACCCGCTGCTGGCCGACCAGATCGCCGTCGCCTACGCCAAGGCCGACATCACCCCGCGCCAGCGCGCGATGCTGGCTTTCGCGCTCAAGGTGGCGCAGGAGGCCCACGCAGTCGGTTCCGACGATCACGCCGTGCTGGCAAGCCACGGCTTCAGCCCGGACGACATCTGGGACATCGCGGCGATCACCGCCCTGTTCGCCCTGTCGAACCGGCTCGCCAGCGTGGCGGAGCTGCGGCCGAACGACGAGTTCTACACACTGGGGCGCTGAGACCGCCTCACCCCCGCCGCCCGAGCAGGATGATCGCCGTGCCGGCCAGGCAGAGCGTGCTGCCCCCGAGGTCCCAGCGGTCGGGCCGCTGGCCTTCCGCGAGCCACAACCACAGGATCGAGGCCGCGACGTAGACCCCGCCATAGGCCGCGAAGGCGCGCCCCGCCGCCGGGCTGTCCACCAGGGTCAGCAGGCCGGCGAACGCGACCAGGGAAGCGATGCCAGGCAGCGCCCACCAGGCCGACCGGCCGAGCCGGAGCCAGGCCCAGAACGCGAAGCAGCCGGCGATCTCCGCCAGGGCGGCACCGGCATAGGCGAGGAGCGTCATCAATCCAGCTTGGCACGAGGATCGGCGTGACGCGAGCCGCGATGGACAAACCGATCGAATATGCTGCAACCGAAGAGATGAGCCGTAAGTGCAAGATGCTCATGCGCTCGAGATAGGCTAAGACCGCTCGCGATCGCCTCCGCGTGCTTCCCGGGCCCCGCTGCCCGATCCACCGCCCCCGGCCATGTCAGACCCGATCGAAACCGCCCGCCTCCAAGTCCTGCACAGCTACGGCATCCTCGATACGCCGTGCGAGCCGGGCTTCGACGACATCGTCACGCTGGCGACGCAGATCTGCGCGGTGCCGGTCGGCCTGGTGAGTCTCGTCGCGGCCGACCGGCAATGGTTCAAGGCCCGGTGCGGGTTCCCGGCCTGCGAGACGCCCCTGAGCCAGTCGGTCTGCGTCCATGCGCTGGCTTCCGAGGACGGGCTGATGGTCATCCCCGATTTGAGCGCTGACTCGCGGACCCGCGACAACGCCCTGGTGACGGGGGCGCCGTTCATCCGGTTCTATGCCGGCGCGGTGCTCCGGTCCGAGGATGGCGTCCCGTTCGGGACCCTATGCGTGATCGACACCGAGCCTCGGCCCGATGGTCTGGAGGCGGATCAGGCCTTCGCCCTGCGGGCGCTGGCGCGGCAGGCGATGGCGCAGCTCGAGCTGCGCCGCGCGGTCCGGGAGCGTGAGGCCGCCCTGGCGGCCGAGCGCCAGGTGCGCGACGCCCTGGCGGTCTCGGAGGAGCGCTACCGCCTCTCCTCGCGGGCGACCACGGATCTGATCTGGGACTGGAACCCGCAGACGGGCCGGATCCACTGGGATGAGGGGCTGTCGGCGCTTTACGGCTACCGGCCGGTCGAGATCGAGCCGAGCAACGTTTGGTGGTACGCGCATATCCACCCCGAGGATCGCGACCGCGTCCGCCGCAGCGTCCAGGCGGCCCTTGAGGGCGCCCCCCTGCGCTGGAGCGAGGAATACCGGTTCCGGCGGGCCGACGGGACCTATGCCACGGTCCTCAACCGGGCGATCATCGTCCGCACCGCGGAGGGCACGGCCACCCGAATGACCGGCGTGATGCTCGATGCGACCCAGCAGGCCGAGGCCGATGCGCATCGGGAGATGCTCAGCCAGGAACTCAGCCACCGGCTGAAGAACACCCTGGCGATGGTCCAAGCGATCGCCTCGCAGACCCTGCGCGACGCCCCCGACGTCACCTCGGCGCGCGACGCCCTGCTGCAGCGCCTGCTGGCGCTGGGCAAGGCGCACGACATCCTGCTCGCCGGCAATGCCGAGCGGGCCGGCATGGAGGCAGTGATCCGCGGCGCGCTGGCGCTCCACGACAATGCCCGTGCCGGCCGCCTGCGGATCGAGGGGCCGGCCCTCGATATCGGGCCGAAGGCGGCCCTCGCGCTGGCGCTGATGATCCACGAACTGGCGACCAACGCGGCCAAGTTCGGCGCCCTCTCGGTCGAAGCGGGCCATGTCGGCGTCACCTGGCAGATCGAGGCCCTGGCAGGCGCCCCGCAGCTCCGGCTCAGTTGGATCGAGTCCGATGGCCCCCCGGTGCCCCCCCCCTCGCGCAAGGGCTTCGGCACCCGGCTGATCGAGCGCGCCTTCGCGGGCACCGTCGCCGGCGACGTCGTTCTGGAATACCGGGAGACCGGCCTGCACTGCGTTCTCACCGCGCCCCTGTCCGGGTTCCAGGGCAAGGACGGGATCCTGAACTGAGCGGCCGGTCGGCGAGGCGTTAAGCCCCCGACAACGAAAAAACGCTCGAGTGGTGCCATGAGCGCGCGTGAGACGGCCGACGACCTGATCCTGATTCCGGGCGATGCGCGCCTCCGCGAGGCGGTCCATGCCTGGGTTGACGGACTGGCGCGGGAGCGGCGGATGTCGCCCAACACCGTCGAGGCTTATAGCCGCGATCTGCGCCAGTTCCTGGTTCACCTCGCATCGCGCCAGGGCACACCGACCATCCCGATGCTGGTGGCCCTGAAGGTGCGCGACATCCGCGCCTTCATGGCCGCCCGCCGGGCCGACGAGGTGTCCGGACGCTCGCTGATGCGGATGCTGGCGGGGTTGCGCTCGTTCGGGCGGTTCCTGGAGCGCGAGGGCTACGGCAGTGTCTCGGCGCTCGGCGGCGTCCGGGCGCCCAAGGTCCCGCGGCGCCTGCCCCGGCCGATGCCCGTCGCCGCCGCGGTGGCGCTCACCGACACCGCCATCCGGGCCGGCGAGGAGCGCGAGCCCTGGGTGCTCGCCCGGGATGCGGCGGTCCTGGCGCTGCTCTACGGCGCGGGCCTGCGCATCTCCGAGGCTCTGGGCCTGACACGGCGCGATGCCCCGCTTCCGGGCAGCGATCAGGTCACTGTGCTCGGCAAGGGCGGTAAGCAGCGCATGGTGCCGATCCTGCCGGTGGTGGCACGGGCGGTGGCCGATTACGTCGCCGCCTGCCCGCTGCCGCTGCCGCCGGAGGGGCCGCTGTTTGTCGGCGCCCGGGGCGGCCCGCTCTCGCCGCGCATCATCCAGTACACGGTGGCCCGGGCCCGGGGCGCCCTCGGCCTGCCCGAGAGCGCGACCCCGCATGCCCTGCGCCACTCCTTCGCGACGCATCTGCTCGCCCGCCAGGGCGAATTGCGGGCGATCCAAGAATTGCTCGGCCACGCCTCCCTGTCGACCACGCAGCTTTACACCCAGGTCGACGCCGCCCGGCTGATGAGCGCCTACACGGCGGCGCATCCAAGAGCTGGCCGCTAATCTAGCGGCGGGACACCAGTGCTGAGAGCTGATTTCAGCGATAAGATGAGCAGAATATCACCTGCAGCGGCCTATTAAGCCGCCTTTTAAGAGCTTCGTCATGATCTGCATCCATTCTCGACGCCGGGGAATGGGATTGCCGGGGCATGGCCATGGAGCTCGATGAGGCGCGGTCGTCTGCACGTGTCGTGATCGCGGATTGCGATGCGGGGCGCCGTGCCGCCCTGAAGGCGATCGTCGAGCGCTTCGACCCGCAGGCCGTGATCGATGAGGCCACGTCGGGTCAGGCGCTGTGCGACATCCTTCTCCGGAAACGCCCCAGCCTCGCCTTCGTGGGCCTCCAGCTCGAAGATCTGAGCGGGCCCGAGGCCGTCGCGGTGGCGCGTCGGGCGGGCGCCGAGCCGCCCTGCCTGGTCCTTGTCGCAACGCGCGTGCTGGCGCATTGGCAGGATATCGCCCAGAGTCTGGGCGCCTACGAGGTGCTGAAGACGCCACTCGATCCGGGCCATATCGAGCAGCTCCTACACGCGGACGCCCGCCGCCGTACCCCGACTCGGGCGCTGCTCGCCTGCTCGTCCCCCGCCGGGTGCACGGCGATCAGTCGGGTGGTGGCGCGCAGCGGCTTTGCGATCGCCCTCGAGGAGACCAATTGCGGGCGTCACGCCTTGAGCCAGCTCAAGCTTGGTACCTACGACTTCGCTTTCCTCGACGTGAAGCTCGGCGGCATCGAAGGGATGGAACTCGCCTGCCAGATCCAGCCCCTCGGCCTCCCGACCCGGATCACCCTGCTCACTACATCCGAGCTGGAGCCGGTCGCACAGGCGGGACGCTATTTCGGGGTCGACGCGGTGCTGCGGATGCCGTTCTACGCCCGCGATATCGACCTGGCGCTGCATAACGCGCTGGGATTGCGCCGGCCGTATCTCCTGAACGCCCTTACCGCGCCGCCGGCGCCGAGCGCGCTCCTGCGGATCGCCGACCTCCCGAAGGCCCGGCGCAAGATCGCCTGATCCTGCGCCGGATCCTGATCGGTTCAGACGTGGATCGCGCGCTTGGAGACGGCGAGCGCCGCTTCCTTCACCGCCTCGGTGAGCGTCGGGTGCGCGTGGCAGGTCCGGGCGATGTCCTCGGAGGAGGCGCCGAACTCCATCGCCACCGCGACCTCGGCGATCAGGTTGCCGGCATCCGCCCCGACGATGTGCACGCCGAGCACCCGATCGGTCTGCGCGTCGGCCAGGACCTTCACGAAGCCGTCCGTGGTGCCGTTGGCCTTGGCCCGGCCGTTGGCGGTGAACGGGAACTTGCCGGCGTTGTAGGCGATGCCGTCTTTCGTCAGCTCTTCCTCCGTCTTGCCGACCGAGGCCACCTCCGGGAAGGTGTAGACCACGTTCGGGATCACCCCGTAATTGACGTGGCCGGACTGGCCGGCCAGCGTCTCGGCCAACGCGACGCCTTCGTCCTCGGCCTTGTGGGCGAGCATCGGCCCGGCGATCACGTCGCCGATCGCGTAGATGCCGGTGACGTTGGTGGCATAATGGGCATCCGTGAGGATTCGGCCCTTGTCGTCGCGCTGCACGCCCACCGTGTCGAGCCCGAGGCCCTCGGTGTAGGGCACCCGGCCGATCGCCACGAGGACGACGTCCGCCTGCAGGCTCTCCTTCTCGCCGCCTGCGGCCGGCTCCACGGTGACGCTCGCGCCCTTCTTGCCGACCTCGACGCCGGTCACCTTGGTGGACAGCTTGAACAGGATGCCCTGCTTGGTCAGGATCCGCTGGAACTGCTTGCCGACCTCGCCGTCCATGCCGGGCAGCACCCGGTCGAGATATTCCACGACGGTGACCTCGGCGCCGAGCCGGCGCCAGACCGAGCCGAGTTCCAGCCCGATCACGCCGGCCCCGATCACCAGAAGCCTCTTCGGCACCCGGTCGAGCTCGAGCGCGCCCGTGGACGAGACCACCACCTTCTCGTCGATGGTCACGCCCGGCAGGCGCGTCACGTCCGAGCCGGTGGCGATGACGATGCTCTTGGTTTCGAGCATCTGGTTGCCGCCATCCTCTGACACGACCTCGACGCGGCCGGCACCCGCGATCTTGCCGGTGCCGTGGAAGGTGTCGACCTTGTTCTTCTTGAGCAGGAACTCCACGCCCTTGGTGTTCCCGGCCACGCCCTCGGCCTTGAAGCTCATCATCTTCTTGAGGTCGAGCTTCACGCCGCTGACCTCGATGCCGAGATCGGCGAAATGCTTGGTCGCCTCCTCATAGGCTTCGGAAGCGTGAAGCAGCGCCTTCGACGGGATGCAGCCGACATTGAGGCAGGTGCCGCCGTGGGTCGCGCGCTTCTCGACCACGGCGGTCCGCAGGCCGAGCTGGGCCGCGCGGATTGCGCAGACATAGCCGCCGGGGCCGGTGCCGATGACGACGAGATCGTAGGACATGAGAATTCGCTTCCGGTCGGTCATGCCGCCTGAGGCGGTCGGAGAGAAGAGAGTTTGAGAGGGTGGGTTCAGCGGCCGCCGCCGACGTCGAGGATAGCGCCGGTGGTGTAGGCGGCCTCCTCTGAGATGAGCCACGCGATCGGCGCGGCCACCTCCTCGGCGGTGCCGGCGCGGCCCATTGGCACGCCAGGCCCGAGTCTTTCGACCCGGTCTGGCTCGCCGCCGCTGGCGTGGATCTCGGTGGCGATGATGCCGGGCGCCACCGCGTTGACGCGGATCCCCTCCCCGGCGACCTCGCGGGCGAGGCCGACGGTCAGGGAATCGATCGCGCCCTTCGAAGCGGCGTAGTCGACGAACTGGCCGGGGCCGCCGAGGCGGGCCGCCACCGAGGACAGGTTGACGATGGCGCCCCCTGCCCCGCCGCGCTTGGTCGACATCCGCCGCACCGCCTCGCGGGCGCACAGAAAGCTGCCGACCACGTTGGTGTTCATCATCCGCTGAAGCCGGGCCGCGCTCATGTCGGCGACGTCGGACTTCAGGTCGACCACGCCGGCGTTGTTGACGAGCGCCGCGAGCCGGCCGAGCTTGTCGGCGGCCTGGAACAGGGCGATCACGTCGGCCTCGTCGCCGACATCGCTGCGCACTGCCAGTGCGGTGCCGCCCTTGGCGGTGATCGCATCCACCACCGCCTGGGCCGCGGCCGAGTCGGAGACGTAGCTCAGGCAGATCGCGTAGCCGCGTTCCGCCAGGAGCAGCGACACCGCCCGCCCGATGCCGCGGCTGCCTCCGGTGACGATGGCAACCGGATTGGAGTTCCCGCTCATTTGCTCGCTCCCCCTGATGTCATCAGCCGACCATCAGTTTGTGTATCTCTGCCTGCCGCTCGCAATCGCGCCGCAGAGAGTCCGCACCGAGATCGATCAGGTACCCGCTGTCATCCGTCCAAGACACTGCGTGGCCATACTCCTCAACACGCACGGTTTTGAAATTTTCGCTGTCCTGAAGCCATGCGAAGACTTTACCGTTAGCCAACAGAGGCCGCAGATCGATGACGCCCTCATACCCGTCCACGAAGGCAAGCTTGAGAACGCCATGAATGACGGCCTCCGCCGAGGCGACGCGTGGCAGCCGCTTCATGCGATCCGCTCCACCTTCCCGTGAGACGTCGCTTGCATGAACGCGGCATGTAACGCGTCGGTCCGCGTCGCCGCCCAGGATAGAATGCTCCTGCGTTTGGCGATGGGGAGGAAGCCTTCGATCACGCTCAGTGTCTCGATATCAATGACCGCCTGATGCTTGGCGATCCTTGCATGGAAGTGAGGCGGCGGATGCTCATTGGCGTAGAAGAGAATCTGAACTCCGTCCACTTTGGCGACAACCGGCATAGTCTACCTCACCGATCGCCGCTCTCTGGATCCGTGGATCCCGCTTAGAGGTCCAGCACGAGCCGGGCCGGATCCTCCAGCGCCTCCTTCACCCGCACCAGGAAGGTCACGGCCTCCTTACCGTCGACGATCCGATGGTCGTATGACAGCGCGAGATACATCATCGGCCGCGCCTCGATCTTGCCGGCGCGGACCACCGGACGCTCCTCGATGCGGTGCATGCCGAGGATGCCCGATTGCGGGGCGTTGAGGATCGGGGTCGACATCAGCGAGCCGTAGATGCCGCCGTTGGTGATCGTGAAGGTGCCGCCCTGCATGTCCTCAATGGACAGCTTGCCGTCCCGGGCCTTCTTGCCGAAGCCGGAGATCGTCTTCTCGATGCCCGCGATCGACAGGTTGTCGGCGTCGCGCACCACCGGCACGACCAGGCCCTTATCGGTGCCGACCGCGATGCCGATGTGGTAGTAGTTCTTGTAGACGAGATCCTGCCCGTCGATCTCGGCATTGACCGCCGGCACGTCCTTGAGGGCGCCGATCACCGCCTTGGTGAAGAAGCCCATGAAGCCGAGCTTGGTGCCGTGCTTCTTCTCGAAGATGTCCTTGTACTGGCTGCGCAGGGCCATCACGGCCGACATGTCGACGTCGTTGAACGTCGTCAGCATCGCGGCGGTGTCCTGCGCGTCCTTGAGGCGGCGCGCGATGGTCTGGCGCAGCTTCGTCATGCGCACGCGCTCCTCGCGCGCGGCATCGTCCGGCGCGGAGGGCGCACGCGGCAGGGTCGGGCGGGCCTCCTTGGCGGGGGCGGCCGGGGCCGGTCCCGGTCCTTTGGAGATCGCGCCGAGCATGTCGCCCTTGGTGACGCGGCCGTCCTTGCCGGAGCCGTTGATGCCGGAGGGATCGACGCCGCTTTCGCGGGCGAGCTTGGCCACGGCCGGGCCGTTGTCGTCGGCCGGGCGCTGCTGGGTCGCGGGGGCGCCCGCGTCGCCGTGGTTGCCGTAACCGGCCGAGGATTCCTGGGCCGGCGCCTCAGTCTTCGGGGCGGGGGCCGGCGCCTCGCTGCGGCTCTCGGACTTGGTCTCGGCGACCGCTTTCGGGGCCGGCGCCTTCTTGCCGCCGCCGGCCGATGCCCCCGCCTCGACGATCGAGCCGAGCAGTGCGCCGGGCTCCACCGTCTCGCCGTCCTTGACCAGGATTTCGCCGAGCTGACCGGCCGCCGGGGCGTTGACCTCCAGGGTGACCTTGTCGGTCTCGAGCTCGACGATCGGCTCGTCGACCGCGACCGTGTCGCCGGGCTTCTTGAACCAGCGGCCGATGGTGGCCTCGCTCACGGATTCGCCGAGCGTCGGGACGAGGATATCGGTAGCCATGGTGTTCTGCACTTCCGGATCGGTTGGGCCGTGCCGGACGGCCTGGAGAATGACGGCGGCGGCCCGGGGAGGCCGCCCCCAGGTCTTGAGGAATCAGACCGCCAGCGCCTCGTTGAGGAACGCCTGGAGCTGGGCTTGGTGCTTCGACATCTGGCCCACGGCCGTGGACGCGGAGGCCGGGCGGCCGACGTAGCGGGCGCGCTTCACCGCGGAGCCGGCCTGGCCGAGCACCCATTCGAGATAGGGCTCGACGAAGGACCAGGGCCCCATGTTCTTGGGTTCCTCCTGGCACCAGACCACGTCCGCGTTGCGGAACCGGCCCATCTCGGTGGCCAGCGCCTTGAGCGGGAACGGGTAGAGCTGCTCGACGCGCATCAGGTAGACGTCGTTGAGGCCGCGCTTCTCCCGCTCCTCCAGCAGGTCGTAATAGACCTTGCCGGAACACAGCACGACGCGGCGGATCTTGTCGTCACGCACCAGCTTGTTGGGGGCGCCCTCCTCCTCGGCATCGTCCCAGAGGACGCGGTGGAAGGTCGAACCCTCGGCCAGGGCGTCGAGCGTCGAGACCGCCCTTTTGTGGCGCAGCAGCGACTTCGGCGTCATCAGCACGAGCGGCTTGCGGAAGTCCCGCTTCAGCTGTCGGCGCAGGATGTGGAAGTAATTCGCCGGGGTGGTGACGTTGGCCACCTGCATGTTGTCCTCGGCGCAGGCCTGGAGGTAGCGCTCCAGGCGGGCCGAGGAGTGCTCGGGCCCCTGGCCCTCGTAGCCGTGCGGCAGGAGCAGCACGAGGCCGGACATGCGCAGCCACTTGCGCTCGCCGCTCGCGATGAACTGGTCGACCACCACCTGGGCGCCGTTGGCGAAGTCGCCAAACTGGGCCTCCCACAGCACCAGGGCGTTCGGCTCGGCCAGCGAGTAGCCGTACTCGAAACCGAGCACCGCCTCCTCCGAGAGCATCGAGTTGATGATCTCGATCGAGGCCTGGCCGTCGCGGATGGCGTTGAGCGGCGTGAAGCGCTGCTCGTTCTCCTGGTCGATCACCACGGCGTGGCGCTGCGAGAAGGTGCCGCGCTCGACATCCTGGCCGGACAGCCGGACCCGGTTGCCGTCGAGCAGGGTCGCCCCGAAGGCCAGGGCCTCCGCGGTCGCCCAGTCGATGCCGGCGCCGGTCTCCACGGCCTTGGCGCGGTTGTCCATGAACCGCTGGATCGTGCGGTGCAGGTGGAAGCCGGGGGGCGCCTGGGTGATCTTGCGGCCGATCTCCTGCAGGGTCTCGGCCGGCACCGCGGTGCGGCCGCGGCGCGGATCGTCGACATCCTCGTGCACGGCCTTGAAGCCGGACCAGCGGCCGTCCAGCCAGTCGGCCTTGTTGGCCTTGTAGTTGGTGGCGACGTCGAGCTCGCTGTCGAGCAGCTGGCGGAACTCGGCCTTGCGAGCGTCCAGGGCCTCCTGGTCGAGGGTGCCGTTCTCCACGAGCCGGCGGCCATAGGTCTCCAGCACTGACGGATGCTTGCGGATCCGCTGGTACATCTTCGGCTGGGTGAAGGCCGGCTCGTCGCCCTCGTTGTGGCCGAAGCGGCGGTAGCACAGCATGTCGATCACGACCGGCTTGCCGAATTTCTGCCGGTACTCGACCGCCACCTTGGCCGCGAAGGTCACGGCCTCCGGGTCGTCGCCGTTGCAGTGGAAGATCGGCGCCTCGACCATCTTGGCCACGTCGGACGGGTACGGCGACGAGCGCGAGAACCGCGGATCGGTGGTGAAGCCGATCTGGTTGTTGATGATGAAATGCACCGAGCCGCCGGTGCGGTGGCCCTTCAGGCCCGACAGGCCGAAGCACTCCGCGACCACGCCCTGCCCGGCGAAGGCGGCGTCGCCGTGGATCAGCAGCGGCAGCACGCTCGACCGCTGGATATGCGGCTTGGCCCACTGATCCTGCTTGGCCCGAACCTTACCCAGCACCACCGGATCGACGATCTCGAGGTGGGACGGGTTGGCGGTGAGCGACAGGTGGACGTTGTTGCCGTCGAAGGCGCGGTCCGAGGACGCGCCGAGGTGGTACTTCACGTCGCCCGAGCCCTCGACCTCGGCCGGGGAGGCGGAGCCGCCCTTGAACTCGTGGAACACCGCCCGGAACGGCTTCGCCATCACGTTGGTGAGCACGTTGAGCCGGCCGCGATGGGCCATGCCCAGCACGATCTCGCGGACGCCCAAGGCGCCGCCGCGCTTGATGATCTGCTCCAGGGCCGGGATCATCGCCTCGCTGCCGTCGAGGCCGAAGCGCTTGGTGCCGGTATACTTGAGATCCAGGAACTTCTCGAAGCCTTCGGCCTCGATCAGCTTGTTGAGGATCGCCCTACGGCCTTCAGGCGTGAAGGAGATCTCCTTGTCCTTGCCCTCGATGCGCTCTTGGATCCACGCCTTCTCGGCGGGATCGGAGATGTGCATGAACTCGACGCCGAGCGTCTGGCAGTAGGTCCGCTCCAGGATGTCGACGATCTCGCGGATCGTCGCGAATTGCAGGCCGAGCACGTTGTCGAGGAAGATCGGGCGATCCCAGTCGGCCTCTTCGGTGAAGCCGTAATGCTGCGGGTGCAACTCCTCGTGGTCGCCGCGCGGGGCGAGCCCCAGCGGATCGAGCTTGGCGTGCAGGTGGCCGCGCATGCGGTAGGAGCGGATCAGCATGATCGCCCGCACGGAATCCTTGGTCGCCTGCTCCACCGACACGCCCGTCGTGGTGGCGACGCTGTCGACCGGCTTGCCGGGCTTGGGCTCCTTGGCGTCCCGGGCGACGATCTTGTCGCCGATCGCCTTCTCCAGCGCGCCCCAATTGCCGTCGAGCGCCGAGACCAGCTCGCCGTTCAGCGGCACCGGCCAGTTGGGCTTCTCCCAGGAGGCCCCGGCGGCGTTCTTCTCGACGAGGGTCTCGTCCTCGCCCAGGCCCTTGAAGAAGGTCTGCCACTCCGGATCGACCGAGGCCGGATTGCGGGCATAGGCCGCCTGCAATTCCTCGATATAGGCGGCGTTGGCGCCGTAGAGGAACGAGGTTTCGAGGAGCGCTTCGTTCACGTCCTGGCGTGCCATGGTCCGTTCATCCTGTCGCGCGGGCAGGCTCACCTGCCCTTCCGGCGACCCGCTCGCGGGGCGGATCGCCCTGAAATTGAACCGGGGCGGCAGACCGTCCCATTCCGTCGATATGGGGGTCGCGGCCCTGCGCCGGCCGCGACGCAGACGCGCGGCCTTCAGCCCTTGAGGACCTCGACCAGCGTCGAGCCGAGCCGGGCCGGGGACGGCGAGACGCGGATGCCGGCCGCTTCCATGGCGGCGATCTTGTCCTCGGCGCCGCCCTTGCCGCCCGAGATGATCGCGCCGGCATGGCCCATGCGGCGGCCCGGAGGCGCCGTGCGGCCGGCGATGAAGCCGACCATGGGCTTCTTGCGCCCGCGCTTGGCCTCGTCCTTCAGGAACTGCGCGGCCTCCTCCTCCGCCGAGCCGCCGATCTCGCCGATCATCACGATCGACTCGGTCTTCGGGTCGGCGAGGAACAGCTCCAGCACGTCGATGAACTCGGTGCCCTTCACCGGGTCGCCGCCGATGCCCACCGCGGTGGTCTGGCCGAGGCCGGCATTGGAGGTCTGGAACACCGCCTCGTAGGTCAGGGTGCCCGAGCGCGACACGATCCCGACCGAGCCTTGCCGGAAGATGTTGGCCGGCATGATGCCGATCTTCGACTGGCCGGCGGTGACGATGCCCGGGCAGTTCGGGCCGACGAGGCGCGACTTCGAGCCGGTGAGTGCCCGCTTCACCCGCACCATGTCGAGCACCGGGATGCCCTCCGTGATGCACACGATCAGCGGGATCTCGGCCGCGATTGCCTCGCAGATCGCGTCGGCGGCGCCGGGCGGCGGCACGTAGACCACCGAGGCGTCGGCGCCGGTGGCCTCGCGGGCCTCCGCCACCGTGTCGAACACGGGCAGGCCGAGATGGGTCGCGCCGCCTTTGCCGGGGCTGGTGCCGCCGACCATCTTGGTCCCGTAGGCGATCGCCTGCTCGGAGTGGAAGGTCCCGTTCTTGCCGGTAAAGCCCTGGCAGATGAGCTTGGTGTTGGCATCGATCATAATGGACATAAGCTATGGCGTCCTCTGAATTCGAACTCGACCGCGTGTAATCGATGTCACGATCCCCAATTGCGTACGGCCCTCACTGAGCTGAACAAAGTCAAGTGGATCGGTTCTAAGGCGCCACGTGATTGTCGGCTGTTGGTCTGCTAAATTGTTCCTGGTGTCGTGCTGTGTATTAAGAGCAACCTCAAGCTGATCCACCATACCGCTCGTATAAGATTTATTCACGGCGATGGCGCACGTCTCACTTGGATTTTTCTCCAGCGGCATTCTGTCGGTAATCCTGGATGCGCCAATTTCGATCCAAGGAGAGTCAGCAGCCTCGCTCGATGTTGTTTTCCAAGCCGTGCTAAGGATGGACTGAGTCGGCATTCTGCTCAACTCGCCGGACATCGCCTCATTCCGCTGCCAGCCGTGCGATGCCGCTGCTGTGTCGACCGCCGTGAGTGCCGGCCCGTCCCCCATGCACGTGTCGATAAACAGGGGGACGAGGTCAGACTTATCGCGCACCTCTGCTGCCGGAGCAGACAGAGATACGGCAACTGCCAGCAGAAGCGCGTCCACTGTCAGTTGCCGCCCTTCACGGCGGCGACGATTTTCTGGGCGGCGTCGTCGAGGTCGTCCGCTGGGATCACGTTGAGGCCGGAGCCCCGGATAATGTCCTTGCCCTGCTCGACGTTGGTGCCCTCCAAGCGCACCACCAGCGGCACCTGCAGGCCCACCGCCTTGACGGCGGCGATGACGCCGCGGGCGATGACGTCGCACTTCATGATCCCGCCGAAGATGTTGACGAGGATCCCCTTCACCTGCGGATCGGCGGTGATGATCTTGAATGCCGCCGTCACCTTCTCCTCGGAGGCGCCGCCGCCGACATCCAGGAAGTTGGCCGGGCTCTCGCCGTAGAGCTTGATGATGTCCAGCGTCGCCATGGCCAGGCCTGCGCCGTTGACCATGCAGCCGATCGTGCCGTCCAGCGCGATGTAGGCGAGGTCGTATTTCGACGCCTCGATCTCCTTGGCGTCCTCCTCGGTCTCGTCACGCAGGGCGACGATGTCGGCGTGCTTGTAGAGCGCGTTCGAGTCGAACGAGATCTTCGCGTCGAGGCACTTGAGGTGGCCGTCGGCGGTGAGCACCAGCGGATTGATCTCCAGCATGCTCATGTCCTTGGACATGAACGCCGCGTAGAGCTTTTCCGTGAGCGAGGCAGCGTCCTTGGCCTGGGCGCCGGTGATGCCCAGCGCCTTGGCGACCGCGCGGCCGTGATGGGGCATCACGCCGGTGGCGGGATCAACCGGGATCGTGTGGATCTTCTCGGGCGTGTCGTGGGCGACCGCCTCGATGTCCATGCCGCCCTCGGTGGAGACCACGAAAGCGACACCGCCGGAGGTGCGGTCGACCAGCATCGAGAGGTAGAATTCCTCCGCGATCTGGGCACCTTCCTCGATGTAGAGGCGGTTGACCTGCTTGCCGGCCGGGCCGGTCTGGATCGTCACCAGGGTCTGGCCAAGCATCTCGCCGGCATATTGCTTGACCTCGTCGATGGACTTGGTGACCCGCACCCCGCCCTTCGCGCCCTCGGGGGCGCCCTTGAAGGTGCCCTTGCCGCGGCCACCCGCATGGATCTGGCTCTTCACGACCCAGACCGGGCCGCCGAGTTCCTTGGCGGCGGCTTCTGCCTCCGACGGGTCGAAGATCGCCACGCCGCGGGAGACCGGCAGGCCGAACTCCTTCAATACGGCCTTGGCCTGGTATTCATGGATGTTCATCGGGACCTCATACGGAGGAGCGAGGAGGGGGTAGCGGATCGCGAATAGTTTTCAGGGAGCGAGCGGCCTCGACCGGGCCACTCTTCGCTATGCCCTATTCGCAGTTCGCCCCGAGATCAGGCGAGGTTGCTGTCGACGGTCTTGCAGGCTTCGATCAGGCCGGTCACCGAGGCGACCGACTTCTCGAACATGGCCTTCTCGGCCGTGTCGAACGTGACTTCGAGGACGCGCTCGACGCCGCCGGCGCCGATGACGATCGGCACGCCGATGAACATGCCCTTCACGCCGTACTGGCCGTCGAGATAGGCGGCGCAGGGCAGGACCCGCTTCTTGTCGCGCAGGTAGCTCTCGGCCATGGCGATGGCGGAGGCGGCCGGCGCGTAGAAGGCGGAGCCGGTCTTGAGCAGGTTGACGATCTCGCCGCCGCCCTTGCGGGTCCGGTCGACCATGGCGTCGAGCTTCTCCTGGGTGGTCCAGCCGAGCTTGACGAGATCGGTCAGCGGCACGCCCGCGACCGTGGAGTAGCGGGTGAGCGGGACCATGTCGTCGCCGTGGCCGCCGAGCACGAAGGCGGTGACGTCCTCCACCGAGACCTTGAACTCTTCCGCGAGGAAATGGCGGAAGCGGGCCGAGTCGAGCACGCCGGCCATGCCGACGATCTTGTTGGTGGGCAGGCCCGAGAACTTCTGCAGCGCCCAGACCATCGCGTCGAGGGGGTTGGTGATGCAGATCACGAAGGCGTCCGGGGCGTAGCTCTTGATGCCCTCGCCCACGGCCTGCATGACCTTGAGGTTGATGCCGATCAGGTCGTCGCGGCTCATGCCGGGCTTGCGCGGCACGCCGGCGGTGACAATCACCACGTCGGCGCCCTTGATGGCGGAATAATCGCTCGCGCCCGCGTAGCTCGCGTCGAAGCCCTCGACCGGGGCCGCCTCGGCGATGTCGAGCGCCTTGCCCTGCGGCACGCCGTCGACGATGTCGAACAGCACCACGTCGCCGAGATCCTTCAGGCCGGCCAGGAGGGCCAGGGTGCCGCCGATCTGGCCGGCACCGATGAGCGCGATCTTGTTGCGAGCCATGTCGGATCAATCTCCGCTGCGTGTCGTCTTCGGTGGGATCGGCGATGTGCCAGGACCGTCCGGTTGTCAGCTCCGGCGCGGGATTCGCCGCTCGGGAATCTGCGCGGCTGTGTGGCCGAAAAGCCTCGTCGCTTCAACCCGATGGGCGGTTGGGGACGTGCCCGCTCGGGTCCCGCCGGCGCTTGGATGTCGCCGGCCCGGGTGATGAAACGCCAATGCGGAGAGGGTTTTAGGTGCAGTGCACGCTGCCTCGTCGGCGTAGTAACGCTCAGATGACAGAACCGTGGGCCTGTCATTTCGTCGATTTCGGCGCGGTCCCGCGCTGTGGATCGAACCGTCGTTGAAGCACCTGAAATGCGAAAGGCCCGGACGCGATGTCCGGGCATCGAGATGCATTGCCGACCACTTAGAAGCTGCGACCCGGGGGTTCAGAGGATCCCGGAGCGCAGGACCCGCTGGATCGCGTGGATGACGGCTCCGAACCTGGCCTCGATCAGGTCGCGCGGCACTTCCGCATCGTGCTGGATCGCCAGCGGATGCGTGAACCGATAGCTCGCATCGAAGATGTAGGCGATCGCCCGTTCCCGGTCCCGGGCCGAGAAAATGCCCGAGGTGATGCCCTCCTCGACCACACGCTCGACCAGGCTGCGCAGGCGGACCCGGTGCCGCCGCGCGATCGGCCGTGCCGACACCGTCGCGTCGAGATGGACCGCGAACAGGTTCGGCTCGTCGAACAGGGCATCGCGCTGAACCGTCGCGAGGGCAGTGAGCAACCGCTCGATCTTATCATCGGCCGGATCGGGCGCGTCGGCGATGCCGGCGAGCCGGGCTTCGACGTCGCGCAGCCATCGGCCGGCTACCGCGTCGAGAAGCGCGTCCTTCGACGGGAAGTAGCGGTAGACGTTGGCGTGCGTCATCCCGGCTTCCGCCGCGACGGCCACGACCGTCACGCGCTTGGGCCCGAGACGGGACAAGTGCTCGGTGGCGATGCCAAGCAACCGCACATCGGCAGCGACCGGTGCCCGTGGACGCGACGGGGCCACTACCTCGCCGGTGTCGCGAAGCGCGTCACTGGCGGTCGTGTCTGCTGCAGGAATCCTGGTCTTTGCGCTGAGCGCCTCTTCCCTGGCCCCGTCGGACTCTGGCTTAAGGAACGGAAGCGGAAGGCGGGAGGTGGACAGGTGGTAGGGCGAGACGGACCCCCATCAGACCGGCGGAAGCGTCCCGGCGCTTCGCGTTGACGTTACGGCTTCCCCCCGGGAGCCCGTTGACTGAGCGGATTGGTACCGCTTGCACAGGGTATGTGTCAGTTCGGCTTGAGAACGCAACAAAATTTTCTTGGTTATCACCGTCCTTAGAAGCGGTCCTTCCACGCACGCAGCGCAACAAAGACCGCTTCCGGATCTGTCCCGGCCGCTAAATCCACTGACTTGGCCAAGGTCGGTACGTTGCTGCGCAGGAATGGATTGGTCGCCCGCTCGGCACCCATGGTCGAGGGAATCAGGAATCGGCCCTCAGCCTTCGCCCGCTCGGCCTCGGCCTTGCGCGCCAACAGGTCGCGGTTGTCTGGGTCGGCAGCCAGGGCGAAACGGGCATTGGACAGGACGTAGTCGTGGCCGCTGAACACCCGCGTGGCGTCGGGCAGGTCCTCGAATCGCCGCAGCGAGCGCCACAGGGTCTCGGGCGGGCTCTCCATCACGCGGCCGCAGCCGAGGGTGAACAGCGTGTCGCCCGAGCAGACGAGGCCGGCGTCGGCGAACCAGTAGGTGATGTGGTCGGCGCAGTGGCCGGGGGTCTCCCAGACCTGGGCCGCGAGCCCGCCGACCTGCACAGTATCGCCCTCGCGGACCGTGACATCCACGTCCGGAATTGCACCGCCGGCCTTGGCGGGGGCCACCACCCGGGCCCCGGTGGCGCGCTTCACCGTGGGGATACCCTCGATGTGGTCGCCGTGCCGGTGCGTGACGAGGATGTCGGTCAGGCGCCAGCCGGTCTCGTTTAGGGCCTTCAAGACCGGGCCGGCCTCCGGCACGTCGATCGCCGTGCAGGCGCCGGTGGCCGGATCGCGGATCAGGACGCCGATGTTGTCGCTGCGGCACAGGAAGGTTCGGATCTCGGTCTCGGCAGCCATTGGAGTCCCTCGTCAGGAGGCGCGAAGATTCGCAAGGCGCAGCGAAGCGCGAAATCTGCTGCCGTGAACCGGTGGCGAGCAAGCCCGGTTCCTTCGGTATTAACTCTCTACGAAGCTTGCCGCGGGCAGCGCGGCCCACCATTGAGTCAGAATCGTCGTTCCGGACTCGGTCCTGTTCTTCATGCGTCTCGACGTCAACGGTCTGCGGGCCTTCTATGCCAGCCCCTTGGGCGCCGAGACGCATCGCGTCGTCGCCCGCGCCCTGCACGGGTTCCTGGGTTCGGTCTCGGGGCTGCGTGTCCTCGGGATCGGCTACGCGACGCCGTATCTCGGGCCGATCCACTGCATCGCCGAGCGCACCCTCGCCTTCATGCCGGCGACGCAAGGCGTGGTGAACTGGCCGGGGACCGGCCGCTCCTGCACGGCGCTGGCCGACCCGACCATGATGCCGCTGCCCGAGGCCGCCATCGACAGGGTCGTGCTGGTCCACGCGCTCGAATCGGTGGAGAGCCCGACGGAGCTGCTGCAGGAGGTTTGGCGCACCCTCACCCCGGGCGGCCGGATGATCCTGGTGGTGCCCAACCGGCGCGGAGTGTGGGCCCGGCGCGAGGCGACGCCGTTCGGCCACGGCCAGCCCTACAGCCGCTCGCAGCTCGGACGGCTGATGCGCGACACGCTGTTCTCCCCAGAGGGCTGGGCCGAGACCCTGTACATGCCGCCGGTGCGCTCGCGGCTGATGCTGCGCACGGGACCCGCCTGGGAGCGGCTCGGCTCCGGCCTGGCCCTGCCGTTTGCCGGCCTGCACGTCGTCCACGCGACCAAGCAGCTCTACCGCCCGGTAGCGGTCCAGCAGGTGCGTCGCGCCCGCCGGCTGTCGCCGGCTCGGGTGCTGGTGCCGGCGCCCTCCCCGGGCTGACGCGCTCGAGACGCTGGCCGTCGGAGCCCGCTTGCTCTAGGCGGCAGGCCTCATGAGCGTCGATTTCACCGTCCAGCAGTTCCTGCTCGCCCTCTCCGGCCTGATCGCGATCGTGAACCCGATCGGCGGGGCCTTCATCTTCGCGCAGGTGACCGGCGCTTACAGCCATGCCGAGCGGGTTCTGCTGTCGCGCAAGATCGGTGTCTACGCCGCCCTGGTGATGCTCGGCGCCCTCTGGGCCGGCACGCCGATCCTCAACTTCTTCGGGGTCACCCTGGCGGCCCTGCGGATCGCGGGCGGGCTGGTGGTGATGTCCTCGGCCTGGACTCAGCTCAACCGGCCCGAGGCCCGCGAGGCGCGCAAGCAGGCCGAGGCGTCGGGTTCCAAGGATCGGAGCTCCAAGGATCGTGATTCGACGACCCTGATCGAGACGAGCCGAGACCCGGCGCCGGGTCCTCTGGCCGAGATCGCGTTCTTTCCCCTGACCCTGCCGTTCACCACTGGTCCCGGCACCATCGCGGTGGCGATCACCCTGGGGGCGAACCGGCCCGCCGCCTACGCCGATCGGTTCGGCTTCTTCATCGGCGTCACCCTTGCGGCGCTGGTCGTGGCGCTGGCGGTGGCGCTGATCTACGCCTCCGCCGACCGGGTGGTGGCGCTGATCGGCCCGGCCCGAGCGCGGGTGACCGGGCGCCTGTTCGCCTTCTTGCTGCTCTGCGTCGGGACCCAGATCCTGATCACCGGTCTGACCGACGTGTTGGCGCCGCTGGTCGCGGCGCGATGACGGTCCCTCAGATCACCGGCAGCGCGCTCAGCCCACCGAACAGGGCCGCGTGGCCGGCGTAGTAGAGGAAGAGAAAGATCGCGAGAGCGGCCCCGTACCAGGCCGGCGCCAGCACCACGTGGCGGGCACGGACCGCCATCCGGACATCATCGGCCGCGATGGCGAGCAGCACCACGATGATCCCGGAATGCCCGATCGCGTCGACCTTGCCGAATTCGAACACCGCCGAGACGAAGATCGCCGCCAGGATGATCGCCGCGGAACGCCGGACCAGCGGGGTCCAGAGCAGCGCGAAGGCCAGGGTGAACTCGATGACGCCAGCGGCCTGCATGAACAGTTCGGGGGTGGCGCCGAGCGTCATCTGCGGCTTGGCGGCCAGCAGCGGCGCCGTCCATTCCGGATAGGCCCACTTCTCGATGGAGGCCCACATCAGCGTGATCGCGGCGGTCCAGCGCACGAGGTCGAGGGGGCGGATGTCGAAGGGCGTGAGGTCGAGGCCGCGGCAGATCAGGTAGACGGCCACCCCTAAGAAGATCGGATAGTCGGCGAGGTGGAAGACGCCGTATTGCGCGGTGGCGAAGCTGAACAGGAAGACGATGCCCAGCCCGGTGAGCGGCATGGTGCGCCGCCAGATCAGGCAGGCGGCCAGCGCGAGCTGGAACCACGGGATCCAGGCGACATCGGTCTTGAGTTCCGGGGTCAGGATGATGCCGCCGAGTTCCCAGAGCGACACGAAGAAGAAGCCGAGGGTCGCGCGGACCAGCAGCTCGGTATCGGTCCGGATCCGGGTGGTCACGCGGTCGAGGGCGTTGAGCAGGGCGCCGCCGAGTGGCGTTCCTTCGGCGAGGCAGCCGAACATCAGGCAGACCAGGGCGAGCACGGTCAGCCCTTCGAAATTCGTGCAGAGCACCTGTTCGAGGCCCTGCGGTTGCCCGGCGACGTCGTAGGCGCAGAACCACTTGACGTGGGCCTCGGCCTCCCCGGTGGCCGAGAGGCTGACCGCTCCGGCCGCGGCGAGAGCGTATCCGACGGGTGTTCGCTTACTCTTGAATGTCAGCATCGGAGCCTCGCCGGTGCATGAAGACACCGTGGTTACCGGTCTATTTAGATAGATTAATAGGATCCCCGCCAATGGTTTGTTAACGAATATGGGTGGAAGGTTAACGCTGTGGATTGCGCGCGCAACTTGGGCGATGACCGGTTGCGTCATGGGTCGGGATTCGGAGTCGGGATGAAAGACCTGTTCCGGGTTCCGTCCGCATACGGGCGATGAGGCGCGGCGCGAGAGCCCTTCTCAGGTCGACCCGAGGCGGTCCGCGTTCGGATGTCCATCGCCATCGCCATCGCAGGCCGCATCGCGTCCGGTCGGCACGGGGCTCTTCCTCGACAGCCGGCGGCATGAGCCCTGTCGCTCCGACGACTCGGCTGAACTTGCAATCGCATTGACGATTATTCGTCTTTGACGCGATCTCGATCGATTGACCTGTAGTAATTATCTAGATCTATCGGCCAATAGGTTCAGAACTTGGTCGAAAAACCGCTTTTTTGCAAAAATTTTTCGGAAACGATTCTTATGTTCTGCGAGCATAATTGCGGATAAGCTCTCAACATCGTTGCTTATAGGCTTGCCTCCCGTGTGGAGCTGGGCGAACTCTCTGCCCTGCGCGACCCCGGCAAGACGAACAACGGACGCGGTCCCGCCGCGGCACCGGGCCGGCAACGGAGTCCAAGGTGTGAAGAGGGCGAACATTTCGGCTCCCGACCTGCACGGCGTGATGCCCCGGTGGAACATCATCCGGCTGCGGCTTTGCGGCGGACCGCGGATCGAGGCGGCCGATACCGTCGACGGCCGGCGCGCGATCGGATCGGCTGCTTGAGAGTCCCCTGTCCTCGTGCGCGAAGCCGCGTCATCGGCGTCCGGGCGCCATCACAGGACCTGAGCACCGCCTGCCGAACGGCGGCGGGATGCGCTGGGATGTCCGCCTCTCATACGCTCTGGCCGGGCCCGGACCGACGACGCCAACCCTGACACCCCTGCAGGACCGTCTCCGCGCGCCGCAGCGACGCACGCGTGGACGCCGCCCTGTGCCCTTCAAGCCAAGGAGACTTTTCATGACCGATGCCACGCAGCTCAAGGTTCCGGCCTGGTACACCCCGTCCGAGCTTCAGGACATCCAACAGGATCTCCTCGGCCCGGGGAACACGAAGGTCCTAATCCTGTGCCTGGGCGGCAAGGGCGGCGTCGGCAAGACGACCATCGCCCTGCAGATCGCCGATCTCGCCGCCGAGGTCGGCCCGGTCCTGGCGGTCGACACCGACCCGGCCAACCGGCACTTCCACACGGCGCTGATGCGCGAGACCGATCCGGGCAGCCAGAACTTCGTGCCGCGCCGCCCGGGCGTGTCGTGCTTCCGGCAGCGCCTGCGCGCGGAGGATTCCACCGGCCGCGTCGACCCGACCCTGGTCCAGGACCTGATCGAGCGCGTGTCCGACGCCGCCGAGCGGTTCGTCGTGGTCGACTTCCCGGCCGGCGACACCGAAACGACCCGGCGCAGCACCGAGATCATCGTCGAGAGCTGCCGCGAGGAGAAGATCCGCCTCTGCGTGGTCGTTGCCGCTGGCGCCGTCGATCCCACCGCCCTGGACGTCCTCCGGGAACTGCGGCCGCTGCTGCTCGAAGCCGACCGGGCGATCCTGGCCAAGAACACCGCCCAGGCGACCAACTTCGACTATCTGGAGGCCTCCGACGTGGTGCGGCAACTGCGGGCGCAGCCGAATTTCCGCGCCACCGAGATCGAGCGGATCGGCGAGCGCCTGATCGAGGCGCTGCGGATCCAGCACACGACTTGGCTCGACCTGGCGACCACCGCGCCAATGCGCCTTCGTGTCGAGGGTCGGCGCCTGCGGCGCAACTTCCACACGGCTTGGCGCGAGGCCTTCCGTCCGTGAACAACCTCGAGCGGTTCTACCGGACGGTTCACGGCCGGGAACTCCTGCCTTGGGAGCGGCAGCTCGCCGTGCGCGTTGCGGCCGCTCTCAACACCACGACGGACGACGACTTCGTCGTCCACCTGCTGCTGCTGTACAATGCCACCCACGTCATCAGCGAGATGCACAATGAGCTGGTTGCCTCGAGGGATGCTTTCTCTCAGGGCAACCGCGAACTCGCTCAAGACCTGTCGGTCGAATTGCGCCGCAACACCCGGACGATCTACGTGCTGCTCGGTGTGGTGGTCGCCAGCGTGCTCGGGAGCGTCTGGATCATCCTCAGCCTAGTGAACCTGTCGCATCAATACACGGTCAGCGAGGCCCGGTTCGCCGCTGCCCTGGAGGCCTCGGAGCGCCGGATGACGGGAACCCCCCCGTCCGGGCTTGCACGCTGACGTCGACGTTCAACGGCCGTGGCGACCCTAGCGTCGGGGCGTCTCACGTGACGCCGTCGCCCATCTGACAAGGGCGCCAGGCAGCCGCGCGCATCCGCCCGCTTGCCCCTCCGGCTGCCCCGGCTAGATTGGACCCATGAAGCAAGCACCCGGGCCGGCGCCGGAGACCCCCACGCTCACCGTGCGGGCGATGACTGGCTTGAAGGAGATCGGCGCAGTGGCCTGGGATGCCTGCGCCTTCTCCTCCGAGACCCTGGCGGCGGGCGACGAGACCCACAACCCGTTCGTCTCGCACGCCTTCCTGTCTGCCCTGGAGGATTCCGGCTGTGTCGCGCGCAAGACCGGCTGGCTGCCGCTCCACGTGGCGGTGGAGCGCGACGGCGCGCTGCTCGGCGTTGCGCCCTGTTATCTGAAGTCGCACAGCCAGGGCGAGTACGTATTCGATCACGGCTGGGCCGACGCCTACGAGCGGGTCGGCGGCTCCTATTATCCGAAGCTGCAGGTGAGCGTGCCGTTCACGCCCGTCACCGGCCCGCGCTTCCTGATCGCCCCGGGCGCCGATCCGGACGAGGCTACAGCCGGTTTGGTCGCCGGCCTGCGGGCGCTGCGGGGCGAGACCAAGGCGTCCTCGATCCACGTGACCTTCATGCGCGAGGCGGAATGGGACCGGGCCGGGGCCGCGGGCTTCCTGCAGCGGACCGACCAGCAGTTTCACTGGGAGAATGCCGGCTACGCGCGCTTCGACGATTTCCTCGACGCCCTCGCGTCCCGAAAAAGAAAAAACATCCGCAAGGAGCGCCGCGATGCGCTCGCGCCCGGGATCACCGTCGAACACTTGACCGGCGCCGCCATCACCGAGGCCCATTGGGACGCGTTCTACGCCTTCTACATGGACACGGGCGCGCGCAAATGGGGGCGGCCCTACCTCAACCGCCGGTTCTTCTCGCTCCTGTCCGAGCGCATGGCCGACCGGGTGTTGCTGATCATGGCGAAACGGGACGGCGCCTACATCGCCGGGGCGATCAACCTGATCGGCGACACGGCGCTCTACGGGCGCAACTGGGGCTGCGTCGAGGACCATCCGTTCCTGCATTTCGAGGTCTGCTACTATCAGGCGATCGAGTTCGCGATCGCCCGCGGCCTGAAGCGGGTCGAGGCCGGGGCGCAGGGGGAGCACAAGCTCGCCCGCGGCTACAAGCCGGTGCTGATGCACTCCGCCCACGACATCGCCGACCCGGCCTTCCGCCGCGCGGTGGCCGATTACTTGCAGCGGGAGCGCGCCCACGTCGCCGAGGCGGTGGACGCCCTCGACACGCTGACGCCGTTTCGGCGGACGGACGAGGTCCGCGCGCCCGGAGCCTGCGACGGTGCGGCAGAACCCGCACGACCTGCCCCCGAGAGCCCGAACACATGAGCCCGATCGACCACATCAAGACCTATGCCGACGAACTGACGGCCATGCGCCGGGACCTCCACGCCCATCCGGAGCTGGGCTTCGAGGAGGTTCGCACGTCCGGCATCGTCGCCGAACTGCTGGAACAGTTCGGCTGCGAGGTGCATCGCGGCATCGGCGGTACCGGGGTGGTCGGGCTCCTGAAGGGCCGCACCGACAACGGCCGCCGGATCGGCCTGCGCGCCGACATGGACGCCCTGCCGATCGAGGAGGAGACCAACCTCCCCTATCGCTCGACCTATGCGGGCAAGATGCACGCCTGCGGCCATGACGGCCACACCACAATGCTGATCGGCGCCGCGCGCTATCTCGCCGAGACCCGCGATTTCGACGGCACGGCGGTGTTCGTGTTCCAGCCCGCCGAGGAGGGCCGCGGCGGCGCCCGGGCGATGCTCAAGGACGGCCTGTTCGAGAAATTCCCCTGCGACGAGATCTACGGCCTGCACAACCAGCCGGGCGGCGGCCACGGGCGGATCAAGCTGCGCCCCGGGCCGGTCATGGCGGCGGCCGACTTCTTCGACATCCGCATCCGCGGTCGCGGCGCCCACGCCGCTCAGCCGCATGCGGGCAACGACCCGATCATCATCGCCACAAGCCTCGCCCAGGCGCTCCAGTCGATCGTCTCGCGCAATGTCGACCCGCTGAAGTCGATCGTTCTGTCGATCACCCGGATCACGGCGGGCACGGCCTACAACGTCATCCCCGAGACGGCGCATCTGGCCGGCACGATCCGCACCTTCGACAAGGAGATCCGGGCGCTGGCGGGCGCCCGCATGCGCGAGCTCGCCGCCGGGTTCGCGGCCGCCTACGGCGCCGAGATCGCGGTCGACATCCAGGATGTGTTCTCGGTCTTGGAGAACGCCCCCGAGCAGGCGGCGGCTGCGACCGCGGTGGCGACCGAGCTGCTCGGGCCCGAGAATGTCGAGCCGAACGCCGTTCCCAAGATGGGCAGCGAGGATTTCGCCGACATGGCCCAGGCGGTGCCGGCCGCCTATGTCTGGCTCGGTTCCAATCCCGGGCCGAGCCTGCACAACGCCAGCTACAATTTCGACGATTCCATCATCCCGATCGGCAGTGCCTTCCTGGCCCGGATGGTCGAGAGCCGCACCGCCGCTTGAGGCTGGACTTCAGCCCGCTGCGGTCGCGATCCGCGATCGCAGCGCGGCCAGGGCGCGGGTGAAGAGCGCCGGCTCGTCGAGCGCCCGCGCCAGCACGATCGCCCCCTGAATCTGCGCGACGGTTTCTTCTGCCAACGCAGTACCCTCCGGACCATCGCCCCCTACGCGCCGCAGGGCATAGGCCAGGGCGGAGACCCAGCGCGCGAAGTAGCCCCGCACCGCCTCGGCGAACAGGTCGCGGCTCGTTCCGAGCGCCAGGACTCCGACCAGGCAGACCCGCCGCCCGGACCGGAAGTAGCTTTCGACCGCATCGAACATGTCCGAGATTGCCGTCTCGGGCGAATCCTGTTCGCGCAGCGGGCGGTACAGGTTGGTCTCGAACCAGGTATCGATATCTTCGAGCACGCAGGCCGCCATCTCGGCCTTGCCGCCTGGGAACAGGTGATACAGGCTGCCCTTGCCCAGGCCCGTGGCCGTGCTGATCAGCGCCAGGCTGGCGCCCGCGTAGCCGTGCTCGCGAAACACCTCCGCGAGCGCCGGCAGCGTCTCGGCCCGCCCCGTCACCGCGGCTGGCACCTCGTTGATTCGCATCGTCTGTCTCCGAAAGCCGGCGACCACCTTTCGGGACGATGCTTTAAAGGCCAAGATCGCTCAGGCCCGGATGATCGTCGGGGCGCCGGCCCAGCGGCCAATGAAATTTCCGGTCGGCGGCGGCGATCGGCAGGTCGTTGATGCTGGCGATCCGGCGGCGCATCAGCCCGTGCGCATCGAATTCCCAGTTCTCGTTGCCGTACGAGCGGAACCACTGCCCGGCCGCATCGTGCCACTCGTAGGCGAAGCGCACGGCGATCCGGTCGCCGCCGCAGGTCCAGAGTTCCTTGATCAGCCGGTACTCGCGCTCGTGCGCCCATTTGCGCTGGAGGAACGCGACGATGGCCTCGCGGCCCGACAGGAATTCGCTGCGGTTCCGCCAGACGCTGTCGGCCGTGTAGGCGAGCGAGACCCGTTCGGGATCACGCCCGTTCCAGGCATCCTCGGCCATGCGGGCTTTTTGGGCGGCTTTTTCGTCAGTGAAGGGCGGATAGGGCGGGCGGTCCGACATGGGGCGTATCCTCGCATCTTTGTACCGATCGGTACAGAGATGCGCGTGGGGACAAGCCGAGTCAACGGGAATGGTCTTTGCGGCGGACGAGCCCGCGGCATCCGCGGTCACCGCCGCGCTGGATCGGCCTCTCGCGCCCGGTGAGTGGCCGGCGCCGCACCGACCATCCGGCGGAACATGGACGCGAAGGCGCTCGGGCTGTCGTAGCCCAGCGCGAAGGCCGCCTCCGTCACCGACCCGCCTCCGACCAGGACGGGGAGCGCGGCCAGGATACGCGCCTGTTGCCGCCAGACCGAGAATGGCAGCCCGAGATCCCGCTCGGCCAGCCGGGCCAGCGTCCGCGGCGAGGCGCCGGCGATTCGGGCGAGTGCCGCCATGTCTCGGCGGTCTGCCGGATTCGCCAGGACGGCCTCGCAAACGCGCCGAAGCCGCGGGTCGCTCGGCATCGACAAGCGGAGCGGGCAGTGTGGAAGCGCGGCGACCTCGTCGATCAGGACATCGAACAGGCGGCCTTGCCGGCCGTCCTCGTCGGTCTCCCCGGCGCATTGGATTGCCCGGAGGATCAGCTCGCGCAGGAGTGGGGTCACCGCGAGGCTGGTCGGCACGTCCGGCAGGGCCGCCGACACGGCGTGGTCGGCGACGTAGAGGGTCCGAAGCGAGACCGCGCCGCGGGCGTGCAGGGCGTGATCGACGCCGGCTCCCACCCAAAGCGCCCGCTGCGGGGGCACGAGCCACAGACTCCCAGCCGCGCGGATCTCCATCACGCCCGCTGTGGCGTAGATCAGTTGCGCACGCGCGTGACAATGCGGGCCGACGATCCCGCCATCCGGATAGTCGCGGCCGACGCAGACCACTTTCGGGCCGCGGAAGGAGGCGGGACCGAACACGGCCGCGTCGTCAGACCGCCGCGCCCGCGCCGAGATGAACCACGAAAAAATCACGGGCGGCTTTGCTGGTGCGGTCGAAGTTCCGGAGATAGGGGTCGAAATGGCCGCCCGGCACCATCACGAGATCCTTGGGCGGCAGGGCGCGCTGATAGGCCTCCAGGCACAGGTCGGCGGCGGTCAGGACGTCGTCTTCGGCCACGATCATCAGCAGCGGCGTCGGGCTGATCCGGGCGATATGCACCCCCGCCTCGTTCTCGCGGGACAGTTCGGCACTGCGCAGCGTCACTTCGTTTCGCCAGCTCGGTGCAAAGGCGCGCGTGCCGGTGAAGAAGGCGTGACCGTCCGGTCCCGGCATCGCGCAGGACTGGAGCGGGTCGTCCGACACCGCCGGCAGCAGGGCCGGTTCCTCGCCGCGGAAGCGCGCGGCGCGGTCGGCCTCGAACCGGCGGAGCTGGGCCGGCACGAGATCGGAGCGGGTCCTGCGCCGCGCCGAGAGCGAGCCGCTGATAGACGGCACCTGTGCGACCACGCAGCGGACCCGGCGGTCGATCGCCGCCACCTCGATCACGTGGCCGCCGCTGTAGCTGGTGCCCCAGATCCCGATGCGCGTGTGATCGATCCACGGGATCGTCTCCGCGAAGCTGATCGCGTCCCGATATCCGCGCTTCTGCGATACGGGATCGACCTCCTGCCGGGGCAGTCCCTCGCTGGCACCGAAATGGGCGTGATCGTAGACGAGAACGCCGAGACCCGCCGCCTGGAAGACCTCGGCGTAGCGGTCGAGATACTGTTCTTTGACCGCCGAGAAGCCGTGGGCCATCACCACGGCCGCCGATGCGTCCGCCCGCACGTCCGGCCGGTAGAGCCAACCGCGCAAGGTCCGCTCCTCCGAACAGAACTCGACATCGCTCCGCATTGGCCGCTCCCTGGAATGCCGAGGCATCGTGCCGGACAATCCATAGGTCGGCGCCGCGAAACCAGCCAAAAGATGCGCCTGATCAGCCAAAGCTTTCGTGTCGCCCGATCCTGCGCCGCGCCGTCGACAGCCGGGCCGATCGGTGCAACTCTGGCGTTCAAAGACGTACGGACCGCGAACCGTTGGAACGGGCAGGACGTTGGGGAGGATCATGGCGCCGGACATTCAAGAATCGCGGGCCGCGCTGATCCTGCTCGCGGTGGTCGTTGGTGCGGTGCTGCTGTTCGGCGCATTCACGCTGATCACGCAGATCGGCTGACGGGCTCGCCGGACAGTACAACCGGTACGCGTTGGCGGGTCCGTTAGAAAATCGCGAGCCGTCGGCCGGTCGATCGGAATTATCTCGATCCATCAGTAGAATGACCTGCATAGAATCCAGGTTGCACTGTTGAGTTAACCACCTCTTAATTCCATCATGGGTTGTATGGCTGCGAAAGATGCGTGCGAGGGGCACGCCGGTTTCGGAGATCGCCCATGGTTGTCGACGCGATCAAGCGCACGCGCGGTCTGCCGGTCGATCTGTCGGCAGCCCTCGACGCGTCCGGCGTCATCGGTGCGTGGTCGTGGTCGCCCCGTTCCGATCGCTGCATCCTGGATTCCGGCGCCGCCGACGTGCTGGCGGGCGATCCCGGTCTCGCCGGTCGGCCGATCCCCCTGGAGATCGCCAGATCCTGCATCCATCCCGAGGACCGGCCGGCCGTGGTCAGGCACTTCCAGGCGATCTGCGAGCGCGGAGGCCTGTTCGTGGCCGAGTACCGCACGCTCTCGCCGGCCGGTCAGGTCCGGTGGGTCCTCGACCGCGGCCGCGTGCCGGCGGGCGGGTCGAACCGGCGGACCGGGCACGGCCTCATCATCGACGTGACCGACAATCGGCGCGAGGACGAGCCGGAAATGCCTGCGCCTGTCGAGCCGCTCGACGCGCTCTCGGTGGCGATCGATCGGGCCATCGAGTGCCGCGATGCGCTCGGAGGCGTCGCGGATTCGGAGTTGCAGCTCATCGTCGACATGCTGCTGCTGCGCCTCGGACAGAGTATCGCCAAGACGCCCGCCGGCATCGGAGCCCGGCGCGCTCATTGAGCGCCCAGAGGCCTGCGCCGCGCAGCTTCGAGCGCTCGCCGCCGAAGCGGATACCGGCTTGGCGTTAGCGAGCGCGTTAAAGGAAGGCCTCAGAGCCGTGCCCGATCGCAAGGCGATCGGGCACGGCTCTGGAGCGATCCGACCTGACGCCGAATCGCCGGCTCACTGCACCAGCACGGCTTGGCTGCAGAGGGTGCCGTCCATCGCGACATCCGCATAGCCGATGCGCAGGCCGAGGCTCTGCAGAACCGCATTGAGCACCAGGTCGAGGGGTGCGGCGGCGAGGCTCAGCGTCGTGGCAAGCGAGGTCTGAAGCAGTGAAGTCAGGCCGAAGCCGTTCAGGTTCAAGCTGAGATTGCCCAGCAGGCTGCCGGTCAACGACTGCGCGATATTGGTCGACGACACCGTGTGCACGGTGTGGTTGGCGATGTCGGCATCCGTGAAGGTGAGCGTCTGCGTATTCGTGCCGATCGTGGTCACCGTCCGGCCGGAGATGTTGATCAAGGGTAGCGCGATCAGCACGGCCGGCTGGGACAGGTCCGGGCTGGTGCCGCCGCCGTTGATCGCGGCGCGGTTCACCGCCGCGATCGCCAGGGTCGCGAGTCCGGTCTGCGCATCGATGGTGGCCTGGCGCCCTCCGCTGGCCCCCGAGCAGGTGAGCGTGCGCAGCGTCGCCTGTGCGGAGGCGACCTCGGCGTAGATCGGCACAGAAACGGTCCCGAGCCCGAGCGGGGCCGAGATCGTGGCCTCGATCAGCAACCGGGTCTGGGCGGTCTGCACCGTTGCGTTCGGGCTTCCCGGCCGGACCCAGCCGGAACTGCGGCGGCGTTCGCCGATCGCCAAAGTGAGGCGCGTTGAGAGCAGCCCCGGCACCGTAGCGCTGAGATCGATCGCCACCTGATTCTGCCCGTTGGCCAGGGACGCGGTGGCGGCCACGAGGTCCATCAGGTCCAGCGACGGGCCGGCCAGGCCACGCGCGGGGGCCAGCGCCGCCGCATCGCCCAGGGCGTCGACCTGCCCGACCGACACGAGGTTGCCGGCATTCGGCAGCGCATTGAGGATGCTCGAGAGGGCCGTGACCGCGGCGGAATTGCCCTGTGCGGCGACTCGCATCGCCATCAACAGCTGGCCGACGCTGGCATTCGCCTGGACGATGTCGGTGTAGTTCGCCGCCTGCAGGTTGAGGCTTGCCGCCAGCGCGTCGAGGACGCGCAGGCCGTCGACATTGGTGCTGGCCAGCGCGTTGTAGTCGCTCACGCCCAGCGACAGCTTGGCGCCGAGCAATGCTCCGAGCACGGCGTTGGCAATGCCGCCGCTCAAGGCCGCTGTGCCCGAGCCGATGGTGAAGGCCGCGAATTGCGCGCTGGCGGCGGTGCCGCTGACGCGGATCGGCACGGTCCCGGGCAATCCGATCGCCCGGCCGAAGGTGACCGGCACCGTGGTCGACAGGCCGACCCGCACGGCGTTCGCGGGACTCGCGCCAGGGTTGAAGCGACTGCCCGGGGCGACGTTGGCGGCACTGGCATCGTAGCCGCCGGTCGCCACCGTCGCCCGCGTCGGGTCGTAGCCGTTAGCGACGAGGGATTGCCGCGCGACCGTGTCCGCCTTGGTCGGGTCGACCGCCGCGAGCATCGCGGCGATGTCGGCCGCACCTTGCGCCTTGCGCCGGGCCTGGAAAACTTGGCCCAGGTCGATCCCGACCGCGCCGGCGCCCATCAGCAGAGAGCTGCCGAGCGCCACCAGGATCACCACGTTGCCGCCGCGGTCTCGGCCGAAGCGCCGCGCCCGGAATATGGCCCGCCACCCGGTCACAGCCCGCCCTTCCGAACGCTGATGCTGCTGCTCAGGACGGTCGGCAGCATCGGGATCAGCTTGGAGAAGACGTTGATTCCCAGCGTATTGGCGTCCAGGGTGACGGTGACAATGTACATCGTGGCATCGTTCGGATCGGTGCCGACCAGGACCTTGATGCTGTTCGGCCGAAACATCGCGCCGCTGCTCAGGCTGCGGGTCACCATGGTCTGCGCCAGGGTCGCGCGCTCGGTATCGGTGACGCCCGCGATCGAGGCGCGGGCCGCTTCGGCGGCGATCTGGCGGAGGTTGTGGGCGGCGCCCAGGCAGATGCCGAAGGCCGTGATCCCGGCAAACAGCATCAAGACGACCGGCGCGACGAGGGCGAATTCGACCGCCGAGCTGCCGCTCCGGCAGGCCAGTCCGGAGCGTCCGTTTCGCCGAAGCACCTGGAGCCAGCCCATCGAAACGCCCTCCGGAATGCACGCCGCCTCGGCCGCGGCACAACCCATGGTCGCATCGATATTCTAATCAAAGGTTGTATTCATCGCCCGAATTCCTGTGTTTCGGGCCGAATACCCAGGGTTCAGATGTCCACCGCCGGTCGCGCGGTTCCGATCCCCGATGGATCGAAGGCGGCGCTCTTGATCACGACGTGAACGAGACGCCCCGGCGCGAGGCCCAGTTCGCGGACCGCGGCCGCGGTGACGCGCGCGGCCAATACGGCGCCGTTGCAGTCGATCTCCACCGCGACCTGGGTACCGTTCGGGGTCAGGGTCACGACCTGGCCGGGCAGGATGTTGCGCGCGCTGAGGCCTCGGGGACGCTCGATCGCTACCAGCACGTCGCGGGCCGGGATCCGCACGCGCAGCCGCGCCCCGGGCGGACGCGCGCCCAGTCCCGGCACCAGCAACTGTCCCGCCTGGCCCGCCAGCCGGGTCAACCCGGTCTCCGGATCGGTCCCGGCCACGACCATGTCGAGGAGCGCACCCGCCTCGGCCTCGTGGACCGGCACGAGGTCGGCCCGGCGCAGGATCGCCTCGGCGGGTCCGGAGGCGGCCACGCGCCCAGCCTCCAGCACGATCACGGTGGTGGCTAGCCGGGCCACCTCGACGACCGCATGGCTGACATAGACGATCGGCACGCCGGCCTCGTCGCGCAGGCGCTCGATATAGGGGAGGATCTCGGCCTTCCGGGCCTCGTCGAGGGCCGCCAGCGGTTCGTCCATCAGCAGCAGGCGCGGCCTGGCGAGCAGCGCCCGCCCGATCGCCACCCGCTGGCGCTCGCCCCCTGACAGGCCCACGGGTCTTCGGTCGAGGAGGTGGCCGATCCCGAGCATCCCGGTCACCGCGGCGAAACCGGCCGGGTCGGCGGGCCGGCGCCCGAAGACGCGGCCGTAGCCGAGATTGGTCCGCACGCTGAGATGCGGGAACAGCCTTGCATCCTGGAACACCACCCCGACCCGCCGCCGGTGGGGCGGGAGGAAGATTTTCGCCGCGGTGTCCACCAACGTCGCGCCGTCGGCGACGATCCGGCCGCGATCCGGCCTGGCCAGCCCGGCGATCAGGTCGATCAGCGTCGTCTTGCCGGATCCCGAGCGGCCGAACAGGGCGGTCAGTCCCGGCCCGGCCTCGAACGCCGCCTCCAGGGTGAAGGCGCCGCGCCGAAGCTGTACGTCGATCTCAATGCTCACGCGATTCGCCCCCGGTGGCACGGGAGGCGGCGATGCGCGTCGGCACCCGCCACGGAGCGCGCACGATGATCACGGTCCACCATCTCGAGAACAGCCGCTCGCAGCGCGTGCTGTGGCTGCTGGAAGAGCTCGGACTGCCCTATACGGTGAAGCGCTACGAACGCGACAAGCGGACCCTGCGGGCGCCCCCGGAACTCGTGGCCATCCACCCGCTGGGCAAGGCGCCGGTCATCACCGAGGACGGGATCGTGGTGGCCGAGACCGGCGCCATCGTCGCCTACCTGACCGACCGGGCCGGCGGCGAACTGGTCCCCGCCCCGGGAACGCCCGAGCGCGCGCGCTACACCTACTGGCTGCACTACGCCGAGGGCTCGGCGATGCCGCCGCTGCTGCTCAAGCTGGTCTTCGCACGCTTGGCCCCGCAAAGCCCCTGGGCTGTGCGGCCTCTGGTTCGCCGGGTCGCCGACAACGTGCTCAAGAACTTCGTCGATCCCGACCTGTGGCGGCACGCGGCGTTCTGGGAATCGGAACTCGCCGACCGGCCGTATGTCTGCGGCGCGGACTTCACCGCCGCCGACATCATGATGAGCTTTCCGCTGGAAGCCTTCGCGGCCCGCGGAACCGGCGCCGGGCCGCGGGTCACGGCTTGGCTCGCGCGGATCCATGCCCGCCCGGCCTACCGGCAGGCGCTGGAGCGGGGCGGACCCTACGCCTATGCGTGATGGGCGATCCCGCTGAGGGGAACTCAGTCGTTCCGCCATTCAGGCCGCCCGAAGCCGTCGCGCGGCGCGGGACGCCAGGAACTCCGAGACCAGCAGGGCCGTCACCGACAGCGCGACCGAGATCAGAGTCAGGCGCAGGGCCGGCCCCTCCCCGCCCGGGACCTGGGTCAGCGTGTAGATCGCCGACGGCAGGGTCTGGGTCTCCCCGGGGATGTTGGACACGAAGGTGATCGTCGCCCCGAACTCGCCCATCGCTTTGGCAAACGCCAGCACGGCGCCCGCGATGCAGCCCGGCAGGCTGAGCGGCAGCGTGACGGTCAGGAACACGGCGAGCGGGCCAGCCCCAAGGGTGCCGGCCGCCTGTTCGAGCTTGGGATCGACCGCCTCGATCGACAGCCGCATCGCCCGCACCATCAGGGGGAAGCCCATCACCGCACAGGCCAGGGCCGCCCCGGTCCAGCGGAAGGCGAAGACGATGCCGATCTCCGCGAGCGCGCCGCCGAGGAAGCCGCGCCGGCCGAGCGCCAGCAGCAGCAGGTAGCCGGTCACCACCGGCGGCAGGATCAGCGGCAGATGGACCAGCCCGTCGAGGAGCGCGCGGCCGGGGAATCGGCGCCGCGCCAGCAGCCACGCCACAGCGAGCCCTGGAAGCAGGCTGGCGAGCGTCGCCACGCTCGCCACCCGCAAGCTCAGGGCGACGGCCGTCCAGGCGTCGGGGGGCAGGCCGAGCAAGGCCGGGTGCGCGGGGCTACTGGCTGGCGCCGGGTGTTCCGATCACCGCAAAACCTTGGCGCTCGAAGAAGCGTCTGGCCGCCGGGCCGCGCAGATAGGTCAGCAGGGCGGCGCCATCCGGGTTGGCCGAATCCTTGAGGAGGGCCGCCGGATAGACGATCGGCGGGTGGCTGTCGGACGGGAAGGTCGCGACCACGTGGACGCCCGGCTCGGCGGCCGCGTCCGTGGCGTAGACGATGCCCAGGGGCGCCTCGCCGCGGGCGACCAGCAGCAGGGCGGCTCGGACGTTCTCGGCCTGGGCGACCTGCCCCTTCACGGCCTCCCACGCGCCGAGCTTCTCCAGGGCGGCCTTGCCGTACTTGCCGGCCGGGACAGCGTCGATCGTCGCCATCGCCAGCTTGCCGCCGCCAAGGATCCGGCTGAGCGTCGTGCCGAGATCCGGCGCCAGGGCGATCTGCGGATCCGAGGCAGTATTCTTGGGGCCGGGGGCGATCAGCACCAGCGCGTTGCGCAGGAGGTCGATACGCGAGCCGGCCTTCAGACTGCCGGCCTTCTCCGCATAATCCATCCAGGCCTGGTCGGCCGAGATGAACAGGTCGGCCGGCGCCCCCGCCTCGATCTGCTTGGCCAGGGCGTTCGAGCCCGCATACGAGATCCGGGCGATCTTGCCGGTCTCCTTCGTCCAGCCGGTCGTCGCGTCGTCGAGCGCGTTCTTCAGGCTGGCCGCCGCGAAGACGACGACCGGATCGGCCGCCCGGCTCGGCCCGGCCGCCGGGACGAGGGCCAAGACCGCGAGCAGGGTCCAGATCCGTCGGGTGAGTCGCATCGGCTCGGGCATCCCCAGTCGCGACCCGTCGTCTGGTCGGGTGCGCCGGGAACCATAGGGCCGACGACCCTGCTGGCCAAGCGCCGCGCAGGACACCTTGGAGGGCCTGCACACGGGGAAAGGCGTGGTGCGCTCAGCTGTGCGGCGTCTCCCGGCGCTCCCGCGGCGCGGCTTCCGCCCGATGCAGCTGGCTGAGCAGGACCAGGAGATGGCCGGGGAGTGGGCCATCCGGCGCCGGCCCGCCGAAGAGCCGTTCGCGTGGTGGAGGACGGACGGCCCCGTCGTTGACGACGACGGGGCCGCGCGGTTCGGAACGCCTGGACTTGGTCACGCTGTACGCACCTTGCTCAATGACGCCGCTCGCGAAAGCCGGCAAAAACGCCGGCTCGTGGCGCCGGTTCCGCAGGCAATCGGTGGATTCTGTGGTTAACCGGCAGACACACTGCCGCATTCCTGGGCGGATTCCGCTGCGAATCCGGGATGTATCTGGCCTCACCAAGTCCGAATGTCGCGCGGCTCTGGCGTCTCGGTCTCCAGCACCGACGCCATTCCGGACGCGATCACGGTGGCCCACAAGGTGGCCAGGATAGCCGTGGTGAGCGCGACGGCGACGCTGACGATAAGGGACGCGTTCATGGCTGCGCTGTCGTCGATCAAAACGGGCGCGCCGGATCACGAAGAGCGGCGCGCCTGAGTTGAGGGTCTGGCCTTGGGGAAGCCGAGACTGTTGTAGTCTCAGAAATCGCATGCGGAAACTGATTTGCGTGGTTTTGAACATGCCGAATGTCAGATGTGACTGAGTAGCAACAAATCAGCAATCTTGGTCGTGGGTCCGCCGCGCATTCATACGAATGCCGGGCGCGGCGCCAATCCGCCGGACGGGGTGCGATTTTTTCGCCTGGCCCCTGTGATGTGGCGCGCCCGGGCGCTACAGCCCGACACCATGCTGGAAGGTCTGCCGCCCCACCGCCCGACTCACGTCCTGCGCCTCACGACCGACGAGCGTTCGGCCCGGGCGATGACGGATTTGCTGGGCGAGATGTTCGATCCCACCGAGACCGCCGTCGCGGCGTTCGAGGATGCGGACGGCTGCACCTGGCGGTTGGAAGCCTACTTCGCCGACGCGCCGGACGAGGATTACATCCGCGAACTGATCCGCCCGGTGATCGGGGATGAGGCGGACGTGGCCGAGTTCCGCACCGTCGAGCAGCAGGACTGGGTCCGCGCTTCGCTGGAGGGGCTGAAGCCGGTCCGGGCCGGCCGCTTCCTCGTGCACGGCTCGCATGATCGCGACTCGGTGCGCGGCAACGACCTGCCGATCGAGATCGAGGCCGCCCTGGCCTTCGGCACCGGCCATCACGGCACTACCCTCGGCTGCCTGCGGGCGCTGGTCTCCGAGCTGAAGCGGCGGCGTCCGGCGCATGTCCTGGACGTGGGCACCGGGACCGGGATCCTCGCCTTCGCCGCCGCCAAGGCCCTGCGGCAGCCGGTGGTGGCCGGCGACCTCGATGGCGAGGCGGTGCGCACCGCCCGGGAAAACGCGCGTCTCAACGGCCTCGGTCCCTACCTCAAGCTCTACGAGGGGCCCGGGGTGCGTCATCGGCTCGCGGACAGGCCTCGGCACTTCGATCTCGTCTTCGCCAACATCCTCGCGCGGCCCCTGCGTCGCCTCGCCCCGACCCTCTCCCGTGTGGTCGCGCCAGCCGGAGTGCTGGTGCTGTCCGGGCTGATCGAACGCGATGTGGCGGGCGTGCTCTCGACCTATCGCCACCAGGGTTTCCATCTGGTGCGCCACGGCCTGATCGAGGGCTGGGTCGCCCTGGTTCTGGCCCGCGGCGGTGCGGCGAAGCGGCCCGGGCGCTGAGCCGGAAGTCGGGCCGCGCATGAGTCGGACGCCGCGCCACGATCCGCTCGCTGAGGGCGCACCGGCCGGGGGCCGGCCGGAAGACGGCTGCCCCTATCCGGCGGCTCCGCCCGCCCGGGCCGCCTAACCGGAGAGCCAGGACGCCGTGCCGTCGAGCCGTATCCGGGATCTGCCGAGGGCGGACGCCTGACCGGCGGAAGGCGTGCTATCGCGCAGTCCGCAACTGCCCAGATCGAGGCGCATCCTCCGGCGCCGTCTCGACGGCGGGGCTAGAAGCACCGTCCGCCTGCGCCACCGGCGCGCCCAAAGCGGCCATCAGGACGCGCAGGCCATCGACCCACTCCTCAGCCTCCGCGAGCGAGCCGAAACCGTCGCGCCGGATCACCGTGTCCGGCTCGATCGTGGTGATGGCGTCGAAGAGGCCGTCGGGTCTGTCGCTGATCCGGTAGAAGACGCGGCGTGGCATGACTGGAGAGATAGGGCAAAGAATTGGCGTGATAAGATTGCGCACGAGGCTAAACCATAGGTTATGGCTTCGTCCACGGATCTCATGACAAATCCAATGCGGTTGCGGCCATGGACCGGTGGGCGATAGGCTCGGTCCATGACAGAGATCAGCCCGCCCCGGCCCCGCCACCGGTTCCAGACCTTCGACGATCCGAGCCACCGCAAGGGCGCCGAGCGGATCGAAGCGTTGCGCGCGGCCCTGCGCGAGACCGCTCTCGACGGCTTCGTCGTGCCTCGCGCCGACGAGCACCAATCGGAATACGTGCCCGCCGACGCGGAACGCCTCGCGTGGCTTACCGGCTTCACCGGTTCGGCCGGAACCGCGGTGATCCTCGGCGAATCCGCGGCTCTGATCGTCGACGGCCGCTACACGTTGCAGGCGCCCGAGCAGGTCGATACCGGCGTGGTCACCGTGGTGCCGCTGGCCGAATCCACCGCCGAAGCCTGGATCGGTGCTAATCTCAAGCGCGATCAGGTGCTCGGCTACGATCCCTGGCTGCACACGGCGGACGGCGTCGCCCGCCTGGAACGGGCCGCCGTCAAGGCGGGCGGGTCGGTGCAGGCGGTGCCGAACCTCGTCGACGCCGTCTGGGCCGGCCGCCCGAAGCCGCCCGTCGGGCCGGTGGTGATCCATCCCGAGGCGTTCGCGGGCGAGGCGGTCGCTGAAAAACTCAACCGCGTGCGCGCGGCCCTGGCCGCGGGCGGCTGCGACGCCCTGGTGATCTCGGACCCGCACAACCTCGCCTGGGCGTTCAACCTGCGCGGCTCCGATGTCGGCCATACCCCCCTGGCGCTGGGCTACGCGATCCTGCCGCGCGAAGGGCGCGCCCGGCTGTTCTTGGTCTCACCCAAGGTCGATCCGGCTTTGCGGACGGCGCTGGCGCCGGTGGCCGAGATCCTGACGCGGGCGGACCTCGATGACGGGCTCGGCTCCTTCAGCGGCGTGCGCGTCCGGGTCGATGCCGCCACGGGCGCCGTCGCCCTGAAGGAGAAGATCGAGGCCGCGGGCGGGACTGCCGATATCGGCAAGGACCCGATCACTGGCATGAAGGCGGTCAAGAACGCCGCCGAGATCGCCGGCGCCCGCGCCGCCCATACCCGCGACGGCGCCAGCGTGGTGCGCTTCCTGGCCTGGCTCGATGGCGCCGCTACCGCGGGCGGCCTGAGCGAGATCGCCGCGGTCGAAGCCCTGGAGGATTTCCGCGCGGCCGGCGGCGACCTGCGCGACGTGTCGTTCCCGACGATCTCGGGCTCCGGTCCCAACGGCGCGATCGTCCATTACCGGGTCACCCGCGCTAGCGATCGGGTCGTGCGCTTCGGCGAGCTGTTTTTGATCGATTCCGGTGCGCAATACCCGGACGGCACCACCGACATCACCCGCACGGTCGCGGTCGGCGAACCAAGCGCCGAGATGTCCGACCGCTTCACCCGGGTGCTGAAGGGTCACATCGCCATCGCCCGGGCGGTGTTCCCGAAGGGCACCACCGGCGCCCAGATCGACGCCTTCGCCCGCGCCCCGCTCTGGCAGGCGGGTCTCGATTTCGACCACGGCACCGGCCACGGCGTCGGCGCGTTCCTGTCGGTGCACGAGGGGCCGCAGCGCATCGCCAAGACCGGGACCGTGGCGCTGGAGCCGGGCATGATCCTGTCGAACGAGCCGGGCTACTACGCGCCCGGCACCTACGGCATCCGGATCGAGAATCTCGTTCTGGTCGAGCCGCGCGCGATCCCCGGCGGCGAGCGCCCGATGGTCGGCTTCGAGACCCTGACGCTGGCCCCCTACGACCGGCGCCTGATCCGCCCCGACCTGCTCGCACCGGAGGAGCGGACCTGGATCGACGCCTATCACGCCCGGGTGCGTGACACCCTGGCACCGCTCCTCGATGCCGGATCCCGCGAGTGGCTGGAGCGCGCCACGGCGCCGCTGATGGAGTGATCGCCGGGGGAGCAGGTCTGTGAGCGACTTCGGTCCATGCGCTTGTGCCGTTGAGGCTGGCGCGACAGACTGAGCGAACCGCGCGTTCATCGTCGCAGAAGGCGGATCGGCCGGCTCGATTTGCAGGAAGTGCTAGATCATGCCCCGGCGGTCTCCGGATCTCGCCGAGGTCGCGAAAAAAGCCGCCAATGCGTCCTTCGGCAGCGACCTAGTGCAGGCTGTCCGCCTCGGCGACATGGAAGGGTCGGACGGCGAGGACGTTCGGCGCGTCCAGCTGATCGTCTCCGACAACGCCATTGACCAGCTTGACGGCGACAAGCTGCTTGATGCCGGCTTGGCTATCCGCAAAGCCCTACAGAAGGCCGGCGAGACGCTGCGCGTCGTCGTCGAATATGCCGAGCAGCGCGAACTCGACGAACTTGGCGCTGATTAATCCCGAGCATCTGTTCAGCCAGGCGGATGCGCTTCTTCTCCAAATTGGTCGCGGCTCTTTGCGGCAGGCCGATCTGCGCCGTACCTTCTCGAAAGCCTACTACGGCTTGTTTCACGCGATCCTGACGGAAGCGGCCGACGAGGCGGTATGAGCCGCCCGGTAGATTTGGTGGTCACGTCATCACGATTGCCGGGGCCGTTTCGGAATTGCAGGACCGGCGGCACGCTGCCGACTACGATCCGTCCCTCTCCTTCCTTCAAACCGATGCGCGGGCGGCGCTTCAGACGGCCCGGTCGGCGGTCAACCGGCTGGCCCATCTGCGGGCGGATCAGCGGCGGGCGTTCCTCTACCTCATCCTGTTCGAGCCCCGCTGAGCGACCCCAGCGGCGTCATGGTCTGGGCCTTACCGCGCTGAGCGGAGGACAGAGGGCGGACCCCCGCGCTATAAGTCGCCCGGTCCCGGAAAAGCCCGCGCCGGTCCCGCAGACCCCCGGGTGAAACCGCGACCGCACCGCGCGCGAAGGGACAGCATGATCCGCCGCCTCGCCTTCCTGCTCCTGATGCTCGCCGCGAGCCTGTCGGCCGCATTGGCGCAGGGCTTCCGCACGCCGCCCGATCTGGTGCGGGCGAGCCTCGTCGCAGAGCCCGTCGCGGTGGCGGGCGCGCAGCCGTTCACGCTGGCGGTGCGAATGCAGGTGAAGCCGGGCTGGCACGTCTACTGGCGCAATCCGGGCGATTCCGGGCTCCCGCCGGAGGTGACCTGGACCTTGCCGGCGGGCTTCAACGCGGGCGCGATCCAGTGGCCGGCCCCCGAGCGCATCGCGATCGCGACGCTGATGAATTACGGTTACGAGGGCGAGGTCACGCTGCTCGTGCCGGTGACGCCGCCGCCGAGCCTCGATCCGGCCGATCCGGTGCAGATCCAGGCCAAGCTGACCTACCTGGTCTGCGAGACCGAGTGCGTGCCGGGCTCTGCCGACCTCGCCCTGACCCTGCCGGTGGGCGAGCCCCGGCCGGATGCCGGCCTTGCAGCCCTGTTCGAGCGCGCCCGGGCGGCCCTGCCGGCCCCGGCGCTCTGGCCGCTGCGACTGTCTAGCCAGGGCGACACCCTGCAGCTCGACTTCGCCGCCACCGGCCTCAAGCCTGAGACGATCAAGGGCGTGGCCTTCTTCCCCTATTCCGAGACCGCGATCGACAATGCCGCCGCACAGGTGCTGACGGTCGACGCATCCGGTCTGCATCTCACCCTCGCCCGGAGCAACCCGGCCGAGCCGGCACCAGCTGCCCTGCCGGGCGTGCTGACCCTTGAGGAGGCGACCGGGGCCGGTACCCATCGCCTCGCCTTCGCATATGGGGACGAGCCGGTGCCGCCGGCTCCGGCGGCTGCACCTGAGGCCTTGGCTGCGCCGCCGGCCGCCCCTGCTTTCGACGCGCTGACCCTGGCGACCGCGGCGGGTCTGGCCTTCCTGGGCGGCCTGATTCTCAACCTGATGCCCTGCGTCTTTCCCGTCCTGTCGATCAAGGTGCTCGGCCTCGTGCGGCATGCCGGCGAGAGTGCGGCGCGCGTGCGCCTGCACGGCCTCGCCTACACGGCAGGCGTGCTTGCGAGCTTCCTCGGCCTCGCCGGTCTGCTGCTCGCCCTCAAGGGCGGTGGGGCGGCGATCGGCTGGGGTTTCCAGTTGCAGTCGCCGGCCGTGGTCGCCGGGCTCGCCTATCTGCTGCTTGCGATGGGCTTGAGCCTGTCGGGGGTATTCCATCTCGGCGGTCGGCTCGCCGGCTTCGGTGACGGCCTCGCCCGGCGATCGGGGCTCAGCGGCTCGTTCTTCACGGGCGTGCTCGCGACCCTGGTGGCGACGCCCTGCACGGCGCCGTTCATGGGCTCTGCGGTGGGCTTCGCCCTGACCCAGAGCGCCGGTGTCGCGCTGGCGGTGTTCGCGAGCCTCGGGCTCGGCCTCGCCGTACCCTTCCTGGCGCTCACCCTGTGGCCGCCGGCCCTGCGGGCGCTGCCACGCCCGGGGGCCTGGATGGAGACCCTGAAGCAGGTCCTGGCCTTCCCGGTCTACGCCACGGTGGCATGGCTGATCTGGGTCCTGGCCCAGCAGGTCGGCCCGCAGGGGCTGCTTGCGGCGCTGATCGGCCTCGTGCTGGTGGGCTTTGCCGCCTGGGCCTGGGAGCAGGGGTGCGCCACGGCCCCGCGGCTTGGTCGGATCGTCCGGGGGTTCGCGTTGCTGACGATCGTGGGGATCGCCGCATTGACGCTGACCCTCGACCGCGACCGGGCCGCAGCCCCCACCCAGGCCGCCGCCGACGGCGTCGAGCCGTTCACCCAGGCGCGCCTCGACGCCCTGCTGAACCAGCACCGCCCGGTCTTCGTCAACATGACCGCCGCCTGGTGCATCACCTGCGCGGTCAACGAGACGACCTCGCTGTCCACAAAGGCCGTCCGAGCCTTGATGAAGGATCGGGGCGTGACCTACCTGAAGGGCGACTGGACCAACCAGAACCCCGAGATCACCCGCCTGTTGGAAATGCACGGGCGCAGCGGCGTGCCGCTATACTTGCTCTACGCCGGCACCGGGGAGCCCCGGGTGCTGCCGCAGATCCTGACTGAAGGAACGGTGCTGGCCGCCCTTGAGACGGTGCCGGCTGCGGCGGACAGGAGCGCGGCGCTGGCCCGCTAAGCGGGGCCGCCAGCTTCTTCTCGCTGAGGCTCAGGCTTCCAGCGAAAACGTCTCGTCGAAGGCGTAGCCCGAGCCCCGGACCGTGCGGATCGGGTCGGCCTGCCGCGGCGCGTTGAGCGCCTTGCGCAGTCGCCCGACATGCACGTCCACGGTGCGCTCGTCGATATAGACGTCGTGGCCCCAGACTCCGTCGAGGAGCTGCTCGCGGGAGAAGACCCGGCCGGGCGCCAACATCAGAAATTCGAGCAGCCGGAACTCGGTCGGGCCGAGATGGAGCTCCTCGCCGGCGCGCCGGACCCGGTGGCCGGTGCGGTCGAGCTCGATGTCGCCCGCGGCCAGCCGATCCGCCACATGGGAGGGCTTGGCCCGGCGCAGGAGCGCCCGCACCCGGGCGAGCAGCTCCGGGACCGAGAACGGCTTGACGATGTAATCGTCGGCGCCGGTCCCGAGGCCGCGGACCCGGTCGCCCTCCTCGCCGCGGGCGGTGAGCATGATCACCGGCAGCCGCTCGGTCTCGCGCCGGGCCCGGATGCGGCGGCACAGCTCGATCCCCGAGAGACCGGGCAGCATCCAGTCGAGCAGGACCAGATCGGGCGTGCGCTCGGCCAGAAGCAGCTCCGCGTCGTCGCCGCGCGTGGCCGAATCCACCAGGAAGCCCTCGGCCTCCAGGTTATAGCGCAGCAGGGTGGTCAGGGCCTCCTCGTCCTCGACGATCAGGACTTGCATGCTCACGTTCGATGACCTGTTCCGTAGACGGTACCGGACGGCTCGCCCGCGCCGGAAGGCGCAAGCGGGCCGATGGTGCGGCGGATGCCGCGATCCCTCAAGCCGCCCGCGCCCTCAATCTGCCTCTGCCCCACAGGCAGGATTACGCGCTGCCCGGAGGCATCGCGATCCGCGTGTCACGGAGCCGTGGCGGAGGGGCCGACCGTCGCGTAGTTCGACGCATCGTTCTTCGGCCGCTCGCCGGCCAGCGTCTCACCGGTGGCGAGGTAGTGGATCGTCTCGGCGATGTTGGTGGTGTGGTCGCCGATCCGCTCGACGTTCTTGGCGCAGAACAGCAGATGCGTGCAGAACGAGATGTTGCGCGGATCCTCCATCATGTAGGTCAGGAGCTCACGGAACAGCGAGTTGTACAGCGCGTCGATCTCGCCGTCCCGCTCCCAGACATCGTAGGCCGCCTTGACGTCGCGGCTGGCGTAGGCGTCGAGGATGTCCTTGAGCTGCGCCTCAGCGAGGTCGCTCATGTGGCGCACGCCGAGCACGATCTTCTGGGCGGGCGCCTGATCGGAGATCGCGACGACGCGTTTGGCGACGTTCTTGGCGAGGTCGCCGATCCGCTCGAGATCGCCGGAGACGCGGATCGCCGAGATGGTCTCGCGCAGGTCGATCGCCAGCGGCTGGCGCCGGGCAATGAGCAGAACCGCCCGCTCCTCAATGTCCCGCTGGAGCGCGTCGAGGCGCTTGTCGGCGAGGATCACCGCCTGGGCGAGGGTATCGTCCCGGCGGACCAGGGCATCGGTCGCCTCGGCGGCCATCTTCTCGGCCACGCCGCCCATCTCGGAAATCGAGCGGCGGAGGTCATCCAGGTCGGTGTCGTAGGAGCTGACGATATGGCCGGGCATTGTGGATCCTTCGATGGCGTCCCGCAAACCTTGATCCGCGAGGTTTGGCGGAAACTCGCCGCTCCGAGCGAGGATACCGAGACGCGTTCCCCGATACCCAATCCCTGGCGCAATCTGGAAGATGTAACGGAGAGTCGAGGATCAGCGTCCCAAACCCAACACGCTACAGAACCGGCTGAACGAAGCCGATGTTCCCGGATCAACGCTATGTCTGGGAGCCGCACCCGGCCGTCTTGCGATCGGGTGCGGCTCTAAGTCTTGTGCGCGGCATACGCATGCGCGCCGGAACGGTACTGTACTCTACCGCGAATGCTTATCCGAACCGGCCGGTGATGTAATCCTGCGTGCGTTGCTCGACAGGATTCATGAACATCCGGTTGGTCGGGCCGAACTCGATCAGTTCACCGAGATACATGAAGGCGGTAAACTGCGAGATGCGCGCCGCCTGCTGCATGTTGTGGGTGACGATCACGATGGTGAATTCGTCGCGCAGCTGCTCGATCAGTTCCTCGATGCGGCCGGTGGAGATCGGGTCGAGCGCAGAGGTCGGCTCGTCGAACAGGATCACCTCCGGGCTCTGAGCCACGGTGCGGGCGATGCACAGGCGCTGCTGCTGGCCGCCCGAGAGCCCGGTGCCGGCCTGGCGCAGCTTGTCCTTGACCTCGTCCCAGAGGGCGGCCTTGCGCAGCGCCTGCTCGACCCGCCCGTCGAGTTCGGATTTCGGCAGCTTCTCGTAAAGGCGCAGGCCGAAGGCGACGTTGTCGTAGATCGACATCGGGAACGGCGTCGGCTTCTGGAACACCATGCCGATGCGCGAGCGCAATTCGTTGAGGTCGACGGAGGGGTCGAGCACGTTCTGGCCGTCGAGCAGGATCTGCCCCTCCGCCCGCTGCTCCGGGTAGAGGCTGTAGATCCGGTTGAAGCAGCGCAGCAAGGTGGACTTGCCGCAGCCGGACGGTCCGATCAGAGCCGTGACTTGCCGGTCGTGGAAGTTGATGTCGACGTTCTTCAACCCGTGGAAGCTGCCGTAGTAGAAATTCAGGCCCTTCACGGCGATGCGGACCGCACCGCCCTCGTTGGCGTGGTTGCGGGTGAGATCGACCGTGGGGATCGCGGAGGCGGCGTTCATCGTCGTGTCCTCGAGAAGGGTCTTTACGCATCCTTCCGAAAGGTGGCTTCCGGCTTTCGGGAGGATGCAAAATCAGACGTCTAGCGCGACATCTGCGGCTTGATGACGAGACGGGCGATGATCGACAGCACCAGGATCGTCGCCGTGATCAGGAGCGCCCCGGCCCAGGCGAGGCTCTGCCAGTTCGGGTAGGGCGAGAGCGCGAACTGGTAGATCATCACCGGCAGGTTCGCGACGCCGCCCATCAGATCGGGCGAGAACCAGGAATTGTTGTTGAGCGCCGTGAACAGGAGCGGCGCGGTCTCGCCGGCGATGCGGGCCAGCGCCAGGATGATCCCGGTGACGATGCCGGCCGAGGCCGCGCGCCAAGTGACGCTCATGATCACCGTCGAGGGCGGTGCGCCGAGCGCCGCCCCGGCTTCGCGCAGGGTGCCCGGTACCAGGCGCATCATGTCCTCGGTGGTGCGAACGATCACCGGCACGGCAATGATCGCGAGCGCCACGCCGCCGGCCCACCCGGAATAGGTCCCCATCGGCCGCACCATCAGGGTGTAGACGAACAGGCCGATCAGGATTGAGGGCGCCGACAGCAGGATGTCGTTGAGGAAGCGGATCAGCCCGGCGATCTTGGAGAACCGGCCGTACTCGGCGAGGTAGGTCCCGGCCATGACGCCGATCGGCGTCGCGATCGTGATGCCGATGCCGGTGAGCACGAGGCTGCCCAGGATCGCGTTGGCGATGCCGCCGCCCTCGGAGCCGGGCCCCGGCGTCGGATGCATGAACATGGCGGGGGTGAAGCCGCGCACGCCCTGAATGATCAGCATCAGCAGGATCGAGCCGAGTACCACGGCGCCGACGATCGTGGCGACCAGGCAGGCGGTGCGCAGCACCCGGTCGGCGATCCGTCGGCTGGAGCGGACGCGGCCGGTCCGCCGGGGCGCCGAGTCGGAGAGGGTCATGGGGTTGGACGCGTCCATCGTGAGCCCTCCTCAGGCAGCCTTGACGCGGCGCGTCAGCAACCGGGCGATGATGAGCACCACGAAGGTGATGACGAACAGGATGCAGCCCAGGGCCATCAGGGCGTTGAGCTGGAGGCCATCCGCCTCGTTGAACTCGTTGGCGATGCGCGACGCGATGGTCGAGCTCGGGTCGAAGATCGAGGCCGACAGGCGGTTGGCGTTGCCGATCACGAAGGTCACCGCCATGGTCTCGCCGAGTGCCCGCCCAAGGCCGAGCATGATCGCCCCGATGATCGAGACGGAGGCCTGCGGAACCAGCACGTGGCGGACCACCTCCCAGGTGGTGCAGCCGATCCCGTAGGCGCTCTCGCGCAGCACGGTGGGGATCTGGTCGAGCATGTCCCGGGCGATCGACGCGATGAACGGCACGATCATGATCGCCAGGATGATGCCGGCGGTGAACACGCCGACGCCGGAGGGTACCCGGGCGTAGAACAGCGTCCCGACGATCGGCATGCCCTCGACGATGTTCGACACCGGGATCTGGACGAAGCGCGCGAAGAGCGGCGCGAACACGAACAGGCCCCACATGCCGTAGATGATGCTCGGCACCGCGGCGAGCAACTCGATGGTCATCGCCACCGGCTTGCGGGCCCAACCCGGGCAGAGCTGCGTGAGATAGACGGCGATCCCCAGTGAGACCGGCACGCCGATCAGGAGCGCCAGGGTGGCCGAAGCCACGGTCCCGATGACGGCGACCAGCGAGCCGTACTGCTCGGTCCCGACATTCCAGGCGCTGGAGGTGAGGAACGCGAATCCGAATTCGCGGAAGGCCGGCCAGCCGCCATAGAGGATCGATCCCAGGATCCCGGCGAGTACGACGAGTACGAACAGTGCCGCACCATAGGAGCAGACCCGGAACAGGGTGTCGAGGCTCCGGCTCGGCCCTTTGCGCGCGGCGGCGGCGCGGGGTCGTGCGAGGGCAATCGTCTCGGTCAAAGCGGGCATCCGCGATTCTCTATGAAGGGGGACGTGGTAGCGCGGTGCGGTCCGCGACGCGAGGGAGGGGGCGACACACCCCCTCCCCGTCTCACTCACATGTTGAAGACGGGCTTACCGTCCTTGCCCTTCACAGACTTCCACTCTTCGTGGATCAGAGCGACGACGTTGTCCGGCAGCGGCACGTAGTCGAGGTCGGAGGCGAGCTTGTCGCCGTTCTTGTAGGCCCAATCGAAGAATTTCAGCGTATCCGCGGCCTTGGCGGTGTCGGCGGGTTCCTTGTGGACCAGGATGAAGGTCGCCGCCGTGATCGGCCACGCGTCGTCGCCCGGCTGGTTGGTCAGCGAGATGCCGAAGCCCGGAGCCGACTTCCAGTCGGCGCTGGCGGCGGCGGCCTGGAAAGCCTTGTCTTCCGGCTGCGGATACTTGCCGGCCTTGTTCTGCAACAGAGTGTAGGCGAGCTTGTTCTGCTTGGCGTAGGCGGATTCGACGTAGCCGATGGCGTTCGGCACCTGCTTGACGGTGGCGGTCACGCCCTCGTTGCCCTTGCCGCCCTGCCCGACCGGCCAGGAGATCGTGGTCGCCGCGCCGTAGTCCTTCTTCCAGGTCTCGGAGGCCTGGGACAGGTAAGTGGTGAAGATATTGGTCGTGCCCGAGGCATCGGACCGGTAGACCGGGGTGATGGTGGCGTCGGGGAGCTTCACGCCCTCGTTGAGCTTCGCGATCCGCGGATCGGTCCACTTCGAGATCTTGCCGGCGTAGATGTCCGCCAGGATGTCACCGGTGAGCTTCAGCTTGCCGGGCTCGAGGCCGGCGATGTTCACCACCGGCACGACGCCGCCCATCACGGTCGGGAACTGGACGAGGCCGTCCTTGGCCAGCTGCTCACCCTTGAGCGGCGCGTCGGTGGCGCCGAAATCGACGGTCTTGGCCTGGATCTGCTTGATGCCGCCGCCGGAGCCGATCGACTGGTAGTTCAGTCCCGAGCCGGTCTCCTTGCGATAGGCTTCGGCCCACTTGGAGTAGACCGGGAACGGGAACGTGGCACCGGCTCCCGTGATGTCGGCGGCGAGCGCGGCGGACGCCAGCTGAACCGTCGCGAGGCCGACGGCGAGCGCGTAAGCGAAGGGTCTCAAGGGTATCTCCGTTGCCGTCGGGCGAAAGCCTGCGCCTCCCTGCCGGCAAGCCCATGCCCGCGGCAGAGCTGTGCGGCCAGTCTTCCAAGAGACCCGGCGCCGGCCGCCCGATGGGCCGGGCGTTACGACAGGCAGATGACATCGGCATGACACCGCGTCGCAGGGCCAAGGGCACGGTTTGGGGCGCTCGCGCGTTCAAGTCTGGCGGTGGCGCGCGATGATCGGCGGACGATGCCGCCCGCAGCGCCAGGAAGGTGTTCGGATCGTGGCTGACCAGGGGACCGAGGCAGAGGAAGGTCCCGACGCGGCAGGTCCGGATGCCGCATGGCTCGCCCTGCATGCCGATCGCGAGGCCGTGGAGCGCGCGCTGACCTTGGCGCAGGCGCGCCAGCGCTTCGGCACCGATGCCGAAGCCGTCGCACAGGCGCACGTCGAGGAGGCCGAACTCCTGGTCGATCTCGATCGGATCCTGACGCAGATCCGGGCGGCGGAGTACCGCCGGCGGCCCGGTTCGCGGCGCTGGTAGCGCCCGGGGCGCTGCGTCTGAAACACGCTTCGCTGAAACGGATACTGATTCCGGGATGCTGCGCCTCAGACGGCGGACCTATCCCGCCCGACGCAGCTCCCGCTCCTTCTGGCGCAGGCGCAGGAGCAGTTCCACGTGGGTGTCGGTGATCGGCTGGGTGTCGACGCTGCCCTCGTAGACTGTGCGAAGCGTCAGCCCGAGCTGCTGCGTGTCGATCGCCTGCTTGATCGATCGACCCATGTGCGGGCGCCCGTCGGACGCGACGATTGACGGCTTCATGTTTTCCTCCCGCCCATTAACCGCGCGCTCCTGACCACGGCACCGGGATGGGTTCAGTCTCGTCAGGAATGGTTAATGAAAGCTTACGTGCAATCAACGGTTAAGGTTGATGCACGTTCACGCATCCGCGCCCTGGAGCAGCCGGGCCGCCGCCGCACGGGCCTCGTCGGTGACGGTGGCGCCCGCCAACATCCGGGCGATCTCCTCGCGGCGCTCCGCCACCGGCAGGCTCGCCACCCGGGTCGCGACCCGGCCGGCGCCCTTTACGGGGGCCTTGGCGATCAGGAAATGGGTGCTCGCCCGGGCCGCGACCTGGGGCGCGTGGGTCACCGCCACCACCTGCACGGTGGCGGCGAGCCGGGCGAGGCGCAGGCCGATCGCGTCGGCTACCGCGCCGCCGACGCCGGTGTCGATCTCGTCGAAGATCAGGGTCGGGGCCGAGCCCTTGTCGGCGAGCACGACCTTCAGGGCCAGCATGAAGCGCGATAACTCGCCGCCCGAGGCGACCTTCATCATCGGGCCCGGCTTCGTGCCGGGATTGGTCTGCGCCCAGAACTCGACGCGGTCGATGCCGGCCGGATCGCGCGCCTCCGGATCGGTGACGATCTCGGTGATGAAGCGGGCGCGCTCCAGTTTCAGCGGCGGCAGCTCGGCCTTCACCGCCGCGTCGAGCTGCTTGGCCGCCCGGCGGCGCCCGGCGCTGAGTTTTTCCGCCGCTTCCGCGTAGTGCGCCTCGGCCTTTGCCCTGGCCTGCTCAAGGCCTTCGAGGGCGGCCTCGCCGGCATCGAGGGTCGCGACCTCGCCGGCATAGCGCTCCGCCAGGGCGGCGAGGTCGTCAGCCGGGACGTCGTATTTCCGGGACGCCGCTCGCAGCGCGAACAGCCGCTCTTCCGCGCGCTCCAGGTCGCGTGGGTCGAATTCGGTCTCGGCCACGGCCGCGTCCAGCACCGCGCGCGCCTCGTCGAGGGCGACCATGGCGGCGTCCAAGGCATTGACGCAGGGATCGATCAGCGCCGGAAGCTGCCCGGCCCGGCGCTCCAGCTTGCGCAGGGCGGCCGAGAGATGCGGCACGCCCGAATGCGGGCCGCCGACCGCGTCCAGCGCCTCGTTCAGCTCGCGCGCGACCTTCTCGGATTGCTGCATGACGCTGCGGCGCTCGGCGAGTTGGGCTTCCTCCCCGGGCTGGGGCGCCAGGGCGGCGAGTTCCTCGACGGCATGGCGCAGGAAGTCGGCCTCCTTGCGGGCCGCTTCGATCCGGGCGCGGTGCTCGGCGAGTTCGGTACGCGCAGCGCGCACGGCCTTGGCCGCCGCGGCCACCTTCGTCAGCTGGGTCTGCAGGCCCCCGAAGGCGTCGAGGATCGCCCGGTGCGAGGCCGGATCGGACAGGGCGCGGTCGTCGTGCTGGCCGTGGATCTCGACCAGGGCGGCGCCGATCGCCCGCAGGACCTGCACGCCCACCGGCTGGTCGTTGACGAAGGCGCGGGTGCGGCCGTCCGCCATCTGGGTCCGGCGCAGGATCAGGTCGCCCTCGGTGTCGATCTCGGCCTCGGCCGCGATGTGGCGCGCCGGATGGTCCAGGGGCAGGTCGAACACCGCGGTGACGCCCCCCTGCGGCTCGCCGTGGCGCACGAGTCGGCCGTCGCCGCGGCCGCCGAGCGCGAGGGCGAAGGCGTCGAGCAGGATCGACTTGCCCGCCCCCGTCTCTCCGGTCAGGACGCTCAGCCCCGCCCGGAAATTCAGTTCGAGCCTGTCGATCAGAACGATGTCGCGGATCGCGAGCTGCGCCAGCATGCGGCGACGAGATTCCTGAGGATGGGACCGCAGACATAAGGCCGCTGCGGCAGGGATTCACCCCCAAAATGCGTCGGCCGCCATCCCCAGTGCCGCGGGGCTGCGCGGACGACAAAGGCCCGGAGCGTCGGCTCCGGGCCTTGGGGCGTCGTCATGCGGGCCGCGGCCCACGCGATCCTCACTCGGCTGAGGCGGTCTTGCCCGTCACGGTCCGGTAGATCTTGGAGAGGAACGAGGTCTTCTCCTCGCGCGGCTCGACGCCGCCCGTGGCCAGGAGCGCGTGCGCGTCCTTGTACCAGGGGCTGTCGGGGAAGTTGTGTCCCAGCACCGCCGCGGAGTTCTGCGCCTCTTGGGTGATGCCCAGCGCCCAGTACGCCTCGGTCAGGCGCTCGAGTGCCTCTTCCGCGTGCCGGGTGGTCTGGTACTTGGCCACCACGTCGCGGAAGCGGTTGATTGCGGCCGGGAAGTTGCGCCGCTCCAGGTAGAAGCGACCCACCTCCATCTCCTTGCCGGCGAGCTGGTCGCGGGTGATCTGGATCTTCGATCGCGCGTCGGCCGAATACTCGGACGTCGGATACTTCTGGACCAGCTCCTGCAGGGCGACCAGCGCTTTCTCGGACCGGTCCTGGTCGCGGGTCACGTCCGGGATCTGCTTGTAGTTCGACATCGCCATCAGGTACTGCGCGTAGGCGGCATCCTTGCTGGCCGGGTGGCGCTGCAGATACCGCTTCGCCGCGCTGATCGCGTCGTCGTATTTCTGGCCTTCGTAATTCGCGTAGGCCGTCATCAGCAGCGCCTTCCGAGACCACTCGGAGTACTGGTACTGCTTGTCGAGATTGTCGAACTTCTTGACGGCACCCTCGTAGTCGCTGTCCTGCAGCTTGGCCAAGCCCTCGCTGTAGAGCTTGTCCGCCGGGACATCCGGCACGACCTCGGGTTTGTACTTCTCGGCGAAGAGATTGGTCGGGTCGAAGTCGCAGCCACCGAGGCCCAGGCCGAGAACGGCCACGAGGGGCGCCATGAAGGCTGCCGCTCGGCGATGACGAATGGTGACAGGCATCTGGCGCTCTTCCCCGGAACCGGCGCACGTCTTGCGCCGTCGTGCCATCGCGTGAGTGGATCCGGCCCGACCGGGCCGTGCCCGTCGTTCACGGACCGTTAAACCGTGACGTTCGATTCGGGCACGAAAGCGGCAGCGCTGCGGCAGGCCGTATCGGTTGCCGGCTGTGTCCCGCGGGTCACAGATTGGCGGTCAGAGATCGCCCGCGAAGGCGGCGATGCCGAGGCCGACGCCGAGTTCCGAGAGCACAGCCTCGCGGCGCGAGCCCTGCGCCTCGACGATGGCGTAGTTGGACCGGTCGGCAAACAGGGCGGAAAGCACGCCGACATTCATGCGGTGGCCGCCACAATAGGAGCGGTAGGCGCCCTGGATCGGCAGGCCGGCCAGCGCGAGGTCGCCGACCGCGTCGAGGATCTTGTGACGGACGAATTCGTCCGGGAAGCGCAGGCCCTCGGGGTTGACCACGGCGGTCTCGCCGACCGCGACGGTGTTCTCGAGCGAGGCCCCCAGCGCGAAACCGGCCTTCCAGTAGCGCTCCACGTCCTTCATCATCCCGAAGGTGCGGGCGCCGGCGATCTCGCGGCGGTAGGAGGCAGGCGACAAATCCATCGCCTTGCGCGAGCGGCCGATCACCGGGCTGTCGAAATCGATCTCCACGTCGAGACGGAAGCCCCGGTCGATCGGGCGCAACTCGGCGAAGGCGCGACCGGTCTCGATGCGGACGTGGCGCAGAACCTTCAGCCAGCGGCGCGGCGTGCCGCAGGAGGCGATCCCGACCGCGTCGATGGCGTGAACGAATTGGAGGGCGGACCCGTCAAGGATCGGCATCTCCGGCCCGTCGATCTCGACCAGGGCATTGTCGACGCCCAGTCCGTAGAGGGCCGACATCAGATGCTCGATGGTGGCGACGGCACCGGTCTCGACATCACCGATGACGGTGCAGAGCTCGGTGGCGGAGACGAGGGCGTGATGGGCCTTGATCAGGCGGTCGTTGCCGTGGGTGGTGCTGGTTCGAAGAAACGCGACGCCGTGATTGGCGGGAGCGGGGCGGATCGTGATCTCGGCCGGGTTCCCGGAATGGACCCCGACTCCCGAGAGCGTTACCGGCCCCTTCAGGGTCGTCTGTTTATGCGTTCGCATTCATTAGCCCCCGGCAACGATCAGGTCCCGCCATCCCGACCAGGGATGGTGAGGAAACTGTCCGATCCGTCCGCTGCTTGAAGCCCCTACCCGCGCTATCAGGTTGTGTCCTGCAGCGCGTCTCATTGGTCTGCGAGTGTCTATAGCTGCACCGCACAGGGCAGCCAAATCACGGATTCTTACGCTCTGTTACAGACACGCTTGCTGCTTGGAGCCGCTAAAAACGTGATAGCACAAAGGCTTAAAGCTTGGTTAATGCGTGGCTAACAGGTGGTCGTTCTGTGGCGTGGATGCATCACGCACCTGGGGATAGCGTCACAAACGTTAACTCTGCTGTGACTCCCGTCCTCAGCTTCGGCAACCAAGGGTTGCGTCGTTGCAGCGCGAAGAGCCGGCGGTGTCCCGCCGGCTCCTGCAGTGTCGCCTTTCGGTCTCGGCCGTTCAGTTCGCCTGGCGGCGGAGGAACGCCGGGATCTCGAGCTGGTCGTCGTCCATCATCCGCGACTGCGGCGCGACGCGGCCCTGGGCATCGAGGCCGCCCTGGGCCGGCCGGTACTGCGGCGCCTGCGGGACCGGAGCGCGCGGGGCCTGCGGAATATGCGGCTGGGCCAGGTGCTGCGGCTGAACCAAGTGCTGCGGCTGGGCGACATGGGGCTGCGGCGCGACCGGAGCCGCGGCCCGCTGGGCGGGGAGGCCCTCCATCTCGTCGCGCCGGCCGCCGAAGCCGACGGTGGCGAGACGGCGCAGCAGCGAGGTCCGCTTGGATTCCGGAGCCACCTCCTCGGCGGCCCGATTCGCCAGGATCTGGTTCTGGGCGATCGGCGGCAGCTCGTGGATCTGCGGCATGCGCGGGGCGCGGGCGAGCGGCGCGGCGGCCGGGGCGGCCGGACGCGGCGGGACGAACGGGCCGGCCTGGAATTGCGGCGCGGGCTCGGCCTGCTGCGGGGCGGGGGCCGGGACGAACGGCGCGGCGGCTCGCGGCTGGGCCGGAGCGAGGACGACCTCGTCACGGGCGACCGGCGCGGGAGCCTCGAACCGGGTCTCGGTCCGCGCCTCGGGGGCCGGCTGCGGGGCGGCCGGCGCCGGGTTCTGCGCGGGAGCCTGGGCGATCGAGTCCGTGCGGATGCTCGGCACCGGCGAGGTCGCGCGGGCCCGCGCCTCGGCCCGCAGGCGCTCGGCCACCTCGGCGATGCGCTGCTCGGTCTCGGCGATCGCCGGGTTGTTGGTCGAGTTGGCCGAGATCAGCAGCGGCTCGATGCCGGTGGCGACCACCGACACGCGGATGATGCCGTCGAGGCTCTCGTCGAAGGTGGCGCCCAGGATGATGTTGGCGTCCTGATCGACTTCCTCGCGGATGCGGGTGGCGGCCTCGTCGAGCTCGTACAGGGTCAGGTCCGAGCCACCGGTGATCGAGATCAGCAGGCCGCGGGCGCCCTTCATGGAGACGTCGTCGAGGAGCGGGTTGGCGATGGCGGCCTCGGCGGCGCGGTTGGCGCGCTTCTCCCCGGACGCTTCGCCGGTGCCCATCATGGCCTTGCCCATGCCGCGCATGATCGCCCGGACGTCGGCGAAGTCGAGGTTGATCAGGCCTTCCTTGACCATCAGGTCGGTGATGCAGGCGACGCCCGAGTAGAGCACCTGGTCGGCCATCGCGAAGGCGTCGGCGAAGGTGGTCTTCTCGTTGGCGACCCGGAACAGGTTCTGGTTCGGGATCACGATCAGGGTGTCGACGGCGGCCTGCAGCTCCTGGATGCCGGACTCGGCCGTGCGCATGCGGCGCACGCCCTCGAACTGGAACGGCTTGGTGACGACGCCGACCGTCAGGATGCCCATGTCGCGGGCGGTGCGGGCGATGACCGGCGCGGCGCCAGTGCCGGTGCCGCCGCCCATGCCGGCAGTGATGAAGCACATGTGGGCGCCCGAGAGCTGGTCCCGGATCTCGTCGATCACCTCGTCGGCGGCGGCCGAGCCGACCTCCGGGTGGGAGCCGGCGCCGAGGCCCTGGGTGACGCCCAGGCCCATCTGGATGACCCGCTCCGCCTTCGAGGAGGTGAGCGCCTGCGCGTCGGTGTTGGCGACCACGAATTCGCAGCCGAGCAGGCCCGACTCGATCATGTTGTTGACGGCGTTGCCGCCTGCGCCGCCGACACCGAAGACGGTGATGCGGGGCTTGAGTTCCCGGATGTCCGGCGCCTGGAGGGTAATGGCCATGGTGTCGAGCCTCTCGCTTACTCTGCTTTCCGTGCGGCGCTGCGGCGCCGATATTTTTTCGATCCCCCGCCCGTGAGGGCGGCGGTGAAACCTAGAAGCTGTCCCGGATCCAGCGCCCGACCCGGCTGATGTACCGGTCGGATCCGGTGGCCGCGAAGGCGCCGTGCCCCCGCGGCTCGAAGTGCTCGGCATGCGCCACCTGCGGGTAGACCAGCAGGCCGACGGCGGCCGAGAAGGCCGGACCCTTGGCCGCCTCGGGCAGGCCGCGGATCCCGAGCGGCCGGCCGATCCGGACCTGGCCCTGCAGGACCCGCCGGGCGACCTCCGGCAGGCCGACGAGCTGGCTGGCGCCGCCGGTGAGCACCACCCGCCGCCCGGCCTGGGCGGCGAAGCCGGCGTCGCGCAGGCGGTCGCGGACCAGCTCGACCACCTCCTCGACCCGCGGCTTGATGATTCGCACCAGCTGGGAGCGCGGGATGTGAGACGGGGCCTCGCTCTCGTCCTCGCCGACCCCGTGCACGGCGATCATGTCGCGCTCGTCGGAGGGGGTGGAGAGGGCCGAGCCGTAGAGGGTCTTCAGCCGCTCGGCCGCGGCCATGCGGGTGGAGAGGCCCCGGGCGATGTCCATGGTGACGTGGTGGCCGCCGACCGCCACCGCGTCCACGTGGACGAGGTGGCCGCCCGAGAACACCCCGACGCTGGTGGTGCCGCCGCCCATGTCGACGACGCAGACGCCCATCTCGGCCTCGTCGTCGACCAGGGCGGATAGCCCGGCGGCGTAGGGCGTCGCGATCACCGCCTCGACCCCGAGATGGCAATGCTCCACCGCCAGCATGACGTTGCGGGCGGCGGCGAGCTCGCTGGTGACCACGTGCAGGTCGACCCCGAGGGCCTCGCCGATCATGCCCGACGGGTCGATGACCGCGCCCTGCCCGTCCAGCGCGTAGCCGGTGGGCAGCGCGTGCAGCACGGCCCGGCCGGGGCTGACGCCGTGGGCGCTCGCCGTCTCCAGTACCCGCTCGACATCGCTGCCGGTGACGGTGCCCGAGCGGACGTTCACCCGGGCCTGGAAATGCTGCGAGGCGAGCCGTCCGCCGGACATGTTGACGATGACCGACTGGACCTCGACCTTGGCCATCCGCTCGGCGGCGTGCACCGCCTGGCGGATCGCGCCCTCGGCGGCGGCCAGATCGACGATCGCCCCGCCCTTCAGCCCCAGGGAGCGCTGATGGCCGATGCCGATGATGCGGGCGAGGTGCGTCCGGCCGCGCAGGGTCGAGAGCGCCTCGGCGGGCTGCAGCTCGGCGATGAGGCAGACGACCTTGCTGGTGCCGATGTCGAGCACCGACAGGGTGGTCGAGCGTCGGGCCGAGAGCGGCTTCAGGCGCGGCGTGAGGCCGTGTTGGCTGTGCATTGACACTACCGGACGCAGAAGACGGGACGGGCGGAGATCGACAGGACGGGCATCAGCTGGCTGCGCCCTTCTTCTTCGCCTTCTGGGCTTCCGCGCGCGCGGCGGCGGCCTCTTCGGTCAGGCGCACCACCAGGCGGTCCGGCATGCGCAGGTCCACCGCGATGATGTCCTTCTCGAGCAGGCCGGCCTCGCGCTCGAACCGCACCAGGCGGGCGAGCGCCGCGGCCGGGTCTAGCTCGGGCAGGCGCACGTCGACACCGTCGAGCTTGAGCGTCCAGCGCCGGCCCGAGACGTAGGTGCCGGCCTTGATCCGCTCGGAGAGCGGCCCGGCGGCGGCGATGAGAGCGAGATATTCCGGAAGCTTGGTGTTGGCGTCCTCGCCGACCACCAGGGGCAGGCTGGCGTAGCGGTCGTCGCGCATGGCGTCGATCACGGTGCCGTCGGCGGCGATCACGTTGATCTCGCCGTTCTTCTGCCAGAGGGCGGCGGGTTCGCGCTCGACCTGGGTGATGGCGATCTCGTTCGGATAGATCTTGCGGACCGAGGCCTGGGCGATCAGGGGCACGGCCAGCAGCTTTTCGCGGACCGCGACCACATCCAGGAACGGGACGGAGGAGCGCCAGTCGATGCCGGCCGCGGCCAGGACCTCACGCTCGTACATCCGCGAGATGCCCGAGATGGTCACCCGCTCGACGCCGAATCCGAAGACCCGGGCGACGATATCGAGAGGCCGGCCCTGCTCGGTCACGAAGGACTCGTAGCGCCCGCTCGCCACGAAGCCGGCGAGCGCCACGGCGGCGAGAGATATGGAGAGGCCTACCGTGCCGACACCCCGCGGCAAGCGCTCGGTCAGAAGCTGGCCCTTGCGGGACCGGCGCACCGAGAGGGAGCGGGCGGGCGCGCGTCCGGTCAGCCGGTCCAGCGCGGCGCCGACGAGGCGCGCGGGAAGGCTGTGCCCGGCAGCGTCACCGCCGCTCAGCGATTCAGAGAAGCGTCCTCCACCATCCATCGGACGAGCTCACCGAAACTCAGGCCCGCATGGGCCGCCATATCCGGCACAAGGCTTGTCTGGGTCATGCCGGGTTGCGTGTTGACCTCCAGCACCACGAGCAGACCGGTTCCACCCGGTGTGTCGTCGTAGCGAAGGTCGGCACGGCTGACGCCCCGGCAGCCCAGTGCTTGATGCGCCGTTAACGACAGTTCTTGGACACGCTGGTAAACATTTGGTTTAAGTTCGGCCGGCAGCACGTGGACCGACCCCCCCGGGGCGTACTTGGCGTCGTAGTCGTACCAGTCCCCCGTCGCGGCCTTCACCTCGATCACGCCGAGGGCCTTGTCGCCCATCACCCCGCAGGTGAGCTCGCGACCAGCTATGTAAGGTTCTGCAAGGACTTGCTCGCCGAACGTCCAGTCCTCCGAGGCCAGGATCTGGGGCGGGTGCGACCGGCCGTCGCGCACGATGATGACGCCCATCGACGAGCCCTCGGAGATCGGCTTGACCACGTAAGGCGGGGGCAAGGGGTGGTTTTTCGCGGCCTCGAAGCGGTTAACGATCCGGCCCGCCGGCACGTCGACGCCGGCGGCGTGCAGGACCGTCTTCGCCCGCACCTTGTTCATGGCGAGCGCCGAGGCGAGCACGCCCGAATGGGTGTAGGGGATCTTGAGGATCTCCAGGAGGCCCTGGATCGTGCCGTCCTCCCCGTCCGGGCCGTGCAGGGCGTTGAAGGCCGCGTCCGGCCGCAGGGCGGTGAGCACCGAAGCGATGTCGGGCCCGACATCGACCCGGGTGACCCGATACCCCTCCCCTTCGAGAGCGTCCGCGCAGGCCTTGCCGGAACTGAGCGAGACTTCGCGCTCGGCGGAGGAGCCGCCCATCAGGACGGCGACGTTCTTGGACATGGTGGGCTCCTCGGAAAGGTCAGTCTCGAACGGGGACGTAGGCTGAGCCGGTGACGCCTACCGGCGCAATGATCACCGCGTAGCGTAACATCCGTCCCTTTCGCGCCTCGATCTCAGCTCTCGATCGCGGGCACGCCGATCCGCCGGATCTCCCAGCGCAGCGCGACGCCGCTGGTCTCCCGCACCCGGCGCCGGACCTCCTCGCCCAGCCCTTCGATATCGGCGGCGGTGGCGCCGCCGATGTTGATCAGGAAATTGCAGTGCATCGGCGAGACCTGGGCACCGCCCCGGGTCAGGCCCCGGCAGCCGGAGGCGTCAATCAGCTGCCAGGCTTTGCCGCCCTCCGGGTTGGCGAAGGTCGAGCCGCCGGTCCGCTCGCGGATCGGCTGCGCGGCCTCGCGGGCGGCGGTGACCCGCTCCATTTCGGCCTCGATCGCGACGTGATCGCCGGGCTTTCCGCGGAACAGGGCGCGGGTGAAGATCACATCCTCGGGGGCGTCGGAATGACGGTAGGAAAAGCCCATCTCGGCGTGGCTGAACCGATGCAACGCACCCCGGCGGTCGATCCCGTGCGCCTCGACCAGCACGTCGGTGGTCTCGCCGCCATGGGCGCCGGCGTTCATCCGCAGGGCGCCGCCGATCGAGCCCGGGATGCCCCGGTAGAACGCGAGCCCGTCGAGCCCGGCTTCGGCCGCTGCCTTGGCCAGCCGCACGTCCGGCACGGCGGTGCCGACCTGCAGAGTCTCCCCGTCGACCGCGATTCCGCCGAACGCCTTGCCGCCGAGGCGCACCACCACGCCCGGCACCCCGCCGTCGCGGACGATCAGGTTGGAGCCGAGGCCGATCACCGTGACCGGCACGTCGGGCTCCAGGGCGGCGAGCAAGAGCGCGAGATCCTCCTCGTCGGCCGGGGTGAACAGGATCTCCGCCGGGCCGCCGACCCGGAACCAGGTGAGGTCGGCGAGCGGCTGGTCCGCGAGCAGGCGCCCGCGCAGGGCAGGCGCGGCGGCGCGGATACGGTCGTGAAGCGATGCGGTCATGCTAAGCTTTGGACCGGATCAACCGGCTCGCTCGAGGGAATCACGGCGGGATGGGCAATGATACCGGCAGAAGCCTGGTCTTCACCCGTGCGGCCGCCCGCAGCCTCAGCCGGATGCCGAAGCCGAAGCCGACCGAAGACCTGATCCGGCAGAAGCTGCGCCTCCATGCGCAGGAGCCGGATAGCCTCGCCAACAACGTGAAGGCCCTCAGGGGCGCGGGCGATCGGTACCGATTGCGCGTCGGGGATTGGCGCGCGGTCTTCACGATCGAGGTGGATCGGATCATTGTTCACGCCGTCGGCCCGCGCGGCTCGATCTCCGGCTAGGATACCGCCCGTGACGATCGTCAGAACCCGGACGCCCTCCGGAGAGGCCATCGTGATCTTGCCGGAGGCGGAATTCGAGCGGCTGCGCGAGCTGGCGGAGGACTCGCTCGACGCGCGCGTCATCGACGAGTCGCAGAGGCGCTTGAGCGTCGGCCATGAAGAACTTTTGGACGAGGCCGATCTCGACACCCTGCGCGCGGCACCGAGTCCCCTGGCGTTCTGGCGCGCCCGGCGGGGAATGACGGTTGCCGCTCTGGCACGCGACGGCGCGGTGCCGGAGTTGCAGGTCGCCGATCTGGAAACGGGCGCGGGCACGGCCGATCCCGCCGTCTACGAACGGCTTGCACGGGCGCTCGACGTCGCCGTCGAAGACCTCTTGCCGGAATCGGTCTGATCCACGCCCACCCCCTCACTTCCCCCGCGCGGCGAGTTCGCCCGGGAGCGCGTAGGCCCACTGCGTGATGGTGCCGGCGCCCAGGCACACGACGTAGTCGCTGGGCTTGGCGAGCTCGGCGACGATGCCGGCCAGCTCTTCCGGCCGGTCGAGGAGGCGGGCGTCGCGGTGACCGCGGGAGCGCAGGCCGGAGACCAGGGCGTCCCGGTCGGCGCCCTCGATCGGCGCCTCGCCGGCCGTGTAGACCGGGGCCACGATCACGGTGTCCGCGTCGTTGAAGCAGGTGCAGAAATCGTCGAACAGCGAGGCGAGCCGTGTGTAGCGGTGCGGCTGCACCACCGCGATGACGTTGCCGTCGGTCGAAGCCCGGGCGGCCTTGAGCACCGCCTTGATCTCCACCGGATGGTGTCCGTAATCGTCGAAGATCGTGGCGCCGTTCCACTCGCCGGTGCGGGTGAACCGGCGCTTGACCCCGCCGAAGCCCGCGAGCGCCCGGCGGATCGCGTCGTGCGAGACGCCGAGCTCGTTGGCGACGGCGAGCGCCGCGGTGGCGTTGAGCGCGTTGTGCTTGCCGGGCATCGGCAGGACGAGATCCTCCATCTCCATGCGGAAGCCCGGGCGCCGGTCGCGGATCATCACCCGGAAGCGGCTCTGGCCGCCCTTCAGGTCCACGTCGAGCAGGCGCACGTCGGCCTGGGGGTTCTCGCCGTAGGTGATGATCCGCCGGTCCTCGATATGGCCGACCATGTCCTGCACCACCGGGTGGTCGGTGCACATCACCGCGAAGCCGTAGAACGGGATGTTGTCGATGAAGCGCCGGAACGCGTCCTTCACCGCCTCGAAGGAGCCGAAATGGTCGAGATGCTCGGGGTCGATGTTGGTGACGATGGCGACGTCGGCCGGCAGCTTGAGGAAGGTGCCGTCGGATTCGTCGGCCTCCACCACCATCCAGTCGCCCTCGCCCATCCGGGCGTTGGTGCCGTAGGCGTTGATGATGCCGCCGTTGATCACGGTCGGGTCGAGGCTGCCGGCGTCGAGCAGGGTCGCGACCAGCGAGGTCGTGGTGGTCTTGCCGTGGGTGCCCGCGATGGCGACGCAGGACTTGAAGCGCATCAACTCGGCCAGCATCTCGGCGCGCCGGACCACCGGCAGCCGGCGCTCGCGGGCGGCCTGGAGCTCCGGGTTGTCCCGGCGGATCGCGGTCGAGACCACCACCAGGGCGGCGGCGTCGACGTTCTCGGCCTGGTGGCCGACGAAGGTGCGGATTCCCTTCTCGGCGAGCCGGCGGACATTGGCGTTGTCCGAGGCGTCGGAGCCCTGGACCGTGTAGCCGAGGTTGCTCATCACCTCGGCGATGCCGGACATGCCGATGCCGCCGATGCCGATGAAGTGGATGGGACCGAGCTTGTCGGGCAGCTTCATCTGTCGTCGTACCTTCCGTAACGTCATGGTTTCAAAAGGTCTGGGACCTTTTGCGGGTGCAGGGCGGAGCCCTGCTGTCGGGCTTTGCCCGACGCATCAGGGCTCCGCCCCGACACCCCGCCAAAGGGCTGAGCCCCTTGGAAACCCCATTGCTACCCGCGGCTGGCCGTCTGGATGACGACCTCGGCCAACCGCTCAGCGGCGTCGTGGATGCCCGCGCTTCTGGCCGCATCGGCCGCCGCGGTCAATTTTGCCGGCGTCTCGAAGCAGGCCACCAGCTCGGCCGCGAGGCGATCCGGCGTGAAGGTGGTCTGCTTCAGGGCCAGCGCCGCGCCGATCGCCTCGAGGGTCGCGGCGTTGGCAGCCTGGTCCTGGTCGAGGGAGCCGGGCAGCGGCACCAGGATCGACGGCCGGCCGATCGCGGCGAGCTCCGACACCGTCGAGGCGCCCGATCGCGAGACCACGAGGTGGCTCGCGGCCATGCGAGCCGGCAGGTCCTTGAAGAACGGCGCCGCCTCGAGCCCGGCGAGCCCCAGGGCGAGGTAGCGGTTCTGGACCGCGGTCAGATCCTCGGGCCGGACCTGCTGGACGAGGTGCAGGCGCCGCCGCAGGTCGGCGGGTAGGCGCTCGATCGCCTCTGGCACGACCTCGCCCATGACCCGCGCGCCCTGGCTGCCGCCGAACACCAGGAGCCGCAGGACGTCGCCGTCGCCAAACGCGGGATACGGGGTCTTGGCCGCCTCGATAACCGCCGGACGGAGTGGGTTGCCGGTGTGGATGCGAGGCGCGCGCGCCTTGTCGGGGACGCCGCGGACATCCTTGAAGCCGGTGGCGATGGTCCGCGCGCCGCGCGCCAGGAAGGCGTTGGCCCGGCCCATCACGGCGTTCTGCTCGTGCAGCACCGTCGGAACCCGCAGGATCTGGCCGGCGAGCACCGGGGGCACGGTCGGGTAGCCGCCGAAGCCGACGATCGCGGCCGGGTTGATCCGCCGGATCTCCCTGGCGGCGACGCCGAAGCCGCGGCCAAGCGTCAGCACGGCGCTGGCCCGTTTCAGCGGCGAGCGGCCCGACGGCGTCGCCGAGGCGATGGTGACCACCTCGGAGGCCGGGAACTCGCTCGCGATCGCGTCGACCCGGGCGTCGGTGGCGAGCGCCACCCGGATGCCGCGGGCGCGGAGCGCGTGGGCGAGGCTCTCGGCTGGGAACAGGTGGCCGCCGGTGCCGCCCGCGCAGAGCAGGATCGTGGGGGTGAAGACCGTCACCGCATCACTCCGGCGACGGTGGCCGAGGCGGTGCCGGGGGGCTTCTGGCTGAGCAGGACGGTGCGCGGGCGCTTGCGGGTCAGGGCGACCAGGAAGCCGGTGCCGAGCGCCAGCGAGATCATCGACGAGCCGCCGAAGGACACGAACGGCAGGGTCATGCCCTTGGCCGGCATCAGCTGGGTGTTCACCGCCATGTTGATGCAGGCCTGGAGCCCGAACAGGGTAGTCAGGCCGGTGATCGCCAGCCGTGAGAAGGTGTCGTCGGTGCGCCGCGCCAGCTTGAGGCCGCGCAGCACGATGAAGGCGAACAGGCCCACGAGGCACAGGCAGACGATCACGCCGAATTCCTCGCCGGTGACGGAGAAGATGAAGTCGGTATGTGCGTCCGGAAGGTGCCGCTTGGCCACCCCCTCCCCCGGGCCGGTGCCGAACCAGCCGCCCGAGCGGAACGATTCCCGCGACCAGAAGTCCTGGAAGCCGCCGCCGGAATCCCGGTCGAGGAACTTGTTGAAGCGCTCGCGGACGTGGTGGAAGAACAGGTAGGCCGCGAACACGCCGCCGAGCCCGAGCACGCCGAGCAGCGCCACCCAGATCAGGTGCAGGCCGGCGACGAAGAACAGCGCGCACCAGACCATGGTGATCAGCATGGTCTGGCCGAAATCCGGCTGGAGCAGCAGCGGCACGATGGTGACCGGCAGGAGCAGCATCGCCAGGAAGCCGCCCGGCATGTCGCGGCGCTGCGCGCCCTCCGAGAAGGCCCAGGCAGCCACGACCACGAAGGCCGGCTTGACGAATTCCGACGGCTGCAGGCCGATCGGTCCGAACTGGATCCAGCGATGCGCGCCCTTGATCTCCGGGCCGAACTTGCCGGCCAGCAGGCAGAGCGCGACGCCGCAGACCCAGGTGACCAGCGCCAGTCTCCGAACCCCGCGCAGGGACAGGAACGACACCGCGCAGATCAGCAGGATGGTCGGCGCGAGATAGAGCGCCTGCCGGTTGAGGAAGTAGAAGGTCGGCAGGCCGATGCGCTCGGCGACCGGCGGGCCGCCGCCCATCAGGAAGACCAGGCCGGCCACCATCAGCGCGAACAGCGCCGCGAGCAACCCGCGGTCCACCGTCCACCACCAGTCGGTCAGCGGTGTGCGTTCCGCGCGTGAGATCATGCCGGGCACCGAACTCCAGGCCGCGCGGAGGCCGGTCCGCGTGGGTCGGGCCAGATCCTGTGGGGGAATGGTAAACGGAGCCTTATGGCCGGCCGGCCTGCGCGCGAGCCGGCGGCGCTGGCAGCGAGAGGAATTACCGTATTCGCCTAATCTGTACTTTGAATGATGTCATCGAATGTTAATTCTCGACATGCAACTCTGGCGTGCATCCCCACCAGGATCGGAAAGTGGCCCGTCCAGGGCGTCGCTTTGTCAGCCCCGATCCGCACAGCAGAAGCCGACCCGCCATGTTCGCTGCTCTGAAGGTCCGTGAAGCGCAGGCCAAGCTGGCCGCCCTCGACCGCGTCCAGGGGATGATCGAGTTCGATCTCGACGGCCGAATCCTATCGGCGAACGGCAACTTTCTCGACGCGGTCGGCTACACCCTGCCGGAGATCGTCGGGCAGCACCACAGCCTGTTCGTCGACCCGGGCTACCGCGATTCCCCGGACTATAAGGCGTTCTGGGAGCGCCTGCGCGGCGGCACGTTCGAGACGGGCCAGTTCCGGCGGGTCGGACGCGGCGGCCGCGCGATCTGGATCGAGGCGTCCTACAACCCGATGCTCGATGCCCGGGGGCGGCCCTACAAGGTGGTGAAGTTCGCCACCGACATCACCCGACAGCGCACCGAGGAGGCCGACCGCACCGGCCAGATCGCGGCGATCCACAAGGTGCAGGCGGTGATCGCCTTCGACCTCGACGGCATGGTGATCGAGGCCAACGACAATTTCCTCGCCGTGATGGGCTATGGGCGCGACGAGGTCGTCGGTCAGCACCACAGCCTGTTCGTGGAGCCCAGCTACCGGGACAGCGAGGCGTATCGCGCCTTCTGGGCGGCTCTGCGCAACGGCACCTACCAAGCCGCGCAGTTCCGGCGCCTCGGCAAGGATGGGCGCGAGGTCTGGATCCAGGCCTCCTACAACCCGATCCTCGACGCCGCCGGACGGCCCTACAAGGTCGTGAAGTTCGCCACCGACATCACCGAGCAGGTCCGCCTGCTGGCCGACCTGCGGACCCTGATCGACAGCAAGTTCGGCGCGATCGAGCACGCGGTCCTGCATTCCACCGATGCCGCCCGGCTGGCTGCGTCGGCCGCGGATTCGACGTCCGGCAACGTCCAGACCGTGGCGGCGGCGGCCGAGGAACTCGCCGCTTCCGTTGCCGAGATGTCCCAGAGCATCGTCCGCTCGCAGGGCGCCACCGACACCGCCTATGCCTGCGTGCAAGAGGCCGACGGCCACACCAAGCGGCTCGCCGACAGCGCGACGGCGATGTCCAGCATCGTCGGCCTGATCCAGAACATCGCCGGTCAGATCAACCTGCTGGCGCTCAACGCCACCATCGAGGCGGCGCGCGCCGGCGAGGCCGGACGCGGGTTCGCGGTGGTCGCCTCCGAGGTGAAGGCACTCGCCGACCAGGCAGCCCGCGCCACCGGCCAGATCAACAGCGAGATCGCCAGCGTCCAGCAGGTCTCGCAGGAAGTCGTAGTGGCTTTGGGCTCGATCGGGTCCTCGGTCTCGGTGATGCGCGAGACCGTGGTGTCCACCGCGGCGGCGATCGAGGAGCAGAGCGCGGTGACCCGCGACCTCGCCGAGAGCATGCAGAGCGCCGCCGGGGCGGTCGCGGCGATCACCGGCAATATCGGGGCAATCGCGCAATCGGTGGCCGACGTCTCGCAGGCGGTGGCGACCACCCGGGATGCCGCCAAGGTGCTGGCGCGCTGAGCGGCCGGTATCGGGTTTCCAAAGGGCTCAGCCCTTTGGCGGGGTTCGGGGGCGGAGCCCCTGAGGGCACAGAGCGAAGCTCTCTTGCCGGGCTCCGCCCTGCACCCGCAAAAGGTCCGAACCTTTTGAAACCCTGATCGACGCCCTCAAGGCAGCGCCTGCACCAGTTCACGGAAACGGTCGCCGCGGATCTCGAAATTGCGGAACTGGTCGTAGGAGGCGCAGGCCGGCGAGAGCAGCACCACCGGCTCCGGTGCACCGGAGGCGGCGGCGTTCTCGGCGGCCTTGGGGACCGCGACCTCCAGGGTCTCGCAGCGGGTGTAGGGCACCACGCCTTCGAGCGTCGCCGCGAAGGCATCCGAGGCTGCGCCGATCAGGTAGGCGTGGGCGACCCGCTGGAAATACGGCACCAGCGGGAAGATCCCGCCCTCCTTGGCTTTGCCGCCGAGGATCCAGTGGATGTCCCGGAAGGCCGTGAGCGCCTTCTCGGTGGAATCTGCGTTGGTCGCCTTGGAATCGTTGACGAACAGCACCGATCCGCGCCGCCCGACCTCCTCCATCCGGTGCGGCAGGCCCGGGAACGACGACAGCCCGGCCTGGATTTCTTCGCCGCTGAGGCCGAGGGCTCGGGCGACCGCCACCGCCACGGCGGCGTTCTGCCAGTTGTGGGCGCCGCGCAGCGAGCCGATGCCGTTGACGTCGGCGAGAGCCGTGCCGTCGGGATCGCGGACGAGGCCGTCGCGCACGGTCAGGGCGTCGGTGCTGAGCGCGTCGCCGCTGGGCACGTGGATCCGCACGAGGTCGCCCGTACGCCGCTCGGCGATGGCCCGGCTCGGGCCGTCGTCGATGCCGACCACCGCCAGACCGGCGCCACTGATCAGGCGCTCCTTGATGGCGGCGTATTGCTCCATGGTGCCGTGGCGGTCGAGGTGGTCCGACGTGATGTTCATCAGCACGCCGACCATCGCATCGAGGCCCGGGGTCAGGTCGATCTGGAACGACGACATCTCGATCACGTGGATGCGGGCCGCGTCCGGCGGCTCCAGCGACAGGATCGCGGTGCCGATATTGCCGCCCATCTGCACGTCGCGCCCGGCTTGGGCGAGCACGTGGGCGATCAAAGCCGTGGTGGTCGACTTGCCGTTGGTGCCGGTGATCGCCACGAACGGCGCCCCGGGCGCCCGCGCCCGGCGCTCCCGGCAGAACAGCTCGATATCGCCGATGATCTCGGTGCCGGCCTCGCGGGCGAGCCGGACGGTCCAGTGCGGTTCCGGATGAGTCAGGGGGACGCCGGGGCTGAGCACCAAGGCCGCGAAGCCGGGCCACGCGGCCTCGCGCAGGTCCTGGGTGCCGATCCCCGCCGCTTCGGCACGCGCGACGCTGTCGGCGTTGTCGTCCCAGGCGATCACCTCGGCACCGCCGGCCTTCAGCGCGTTGGCCGTGGCCAGCCCCGAGCCGCCGAGCCCGAACAGGGCGACCTTCTGGCCCGCGAAGACGGTGACGGGTGTCATGCGAAACTCAATTCAACGTGGGAACATCGCCGATCCCACCCAACCCCCTCATCCCGAGGTGCCCGCGCCAGCGGGCTTTGACGGAGCCCTCCAGGGATCACGCGGCCGGCTGGGGGGCTCCTTCGAGGCGCCCGCTTCGCGGCCGCACCTCAGGATGAGGGCCCGTTTGGGATCGGCCATAGTGGAATACAGTCTAACACAGTTTCTCAGCGCAGCTTCAGGGTCGCGAGGCCCGCGAGCGCCAGGATCACCGCGATGATCCAGAATCGGATCACGACCTGCGGCTCCTTCCAGCCCTTCTGCTCGAAATGGTGGTGGATCGGCGCCATCCGGAAGACGCGCTTGCCGGTGAGCTTGAACGACGCGACCTGGATGATCACCGACATCATCTCCAGCACGAACAGGCCGCCGACGATCGCCAGGACGATCTCGTGCTTGGTCGCCACCGCGATGGTGCCGAGCAGGCCACCCAGCGCCAGGGAGCCGGTATCGCCCATGAAGATCTGCGCCGGCGGCGCGTTGAACCACAGGAAGCCGAGGCCGGCCCCGATCACGGCGCCGCAGACCACGGCGAGCTCGCCGGTGTCACGGACGTAGTTCACTTGGAGGTAGCTCGCAGTGAACGAGTTGCCGACGAGATACGCGATGATCCCGAACGTGCCGCAGGCGATCATCACCGGCACGATGGCGAGCCCGTCGAGGCCGTCGGTCATGTTCACGGAATTACCGGCGCCGACGATCACGAAGGCCCCGAACAGGGCGTAGAACCAGCCGAGGTTCAGCAGCGCGTCCTTGAACACCGGGAAGGCGAGCTGGTTCTGCAGCGCCACCGGCGAGTAGATCGAGATGATCGTGCAGGCCGCGATGGCGATCAGCGCCTCCAGCGACAGCCGGAACTTGCCGGAAAAGCCCTTGTGCGACTGCTTCGTGACCTTGAGGTAGTCGTCGTAGAAGCCGATCGCCCCGAAGCCGAGGGTGACGGTCAGGGTCACCCAGACGTAGTGGTTGCGGGGGTTGGCCCAGAGCAGGATCGCCACCACGGCGCCCGCCAGGATCATCAGCCCGCCCATGGTTGGCGTGCCGCGCTTGGTCAGCAGGTGGGTCTGCGGCCCGTCCTCGCGGATCGGCTGGCCCTTGCCCTGGCGCAGGCGCAGCAGGGAGATGATCCACGGCCCGAACCAGAACACGAACAGGCCCGCCGTGAACAGCGCGCCGCCGGTGCGGAAGGTGATGTAGCGGAAGACGTTGAACGGCGAGAACGTGCCGCTCAGTTCCGAGAGAAGGTACAGCATCCGGGCGCTCGGCCCCTTTTGTTCAGGCGCGGGTTTCGGGGGGCGGCACCGATCGTCGCGAACGCTCGGGCGTACCGATCATGAGGCGGATCACGGGGCGGCGGCCAGTCCGCGCCGCGCCGGGTCGACCGCGTAGCGGGCTTTCAGGACCTCGACAATCCGCCCCATGCGGCTGCCGTTCGATCCCTTGACCATCACGGCGTCGCCGGACCGGAGGTTGCGGGTCAGCGGCTCGATCAGGTCGGCGGCGGTGTCGGCGACGCCGCCGCGGCGGCTCACCGGCAGCGCCTCGAACAGGTTGCGCATCAGCGGACCGGAGGCGAAGACGAGGTCGATCCGGGCGGCCTCGATCGCCTCGGCGAGGCCGCGATGCAGGTCGGCGGCGGCACCGCCGAGTTCCAGCATGTCGCCTAGCACCGCGATGCGGCGGCCACGCGGGCCGGTCTCGATGCCGGCGAGCGTCGCGATCGCGGCCCGGACCGAGGCCGGGTTGGCGTTGTAGCTCTCGTCGACCAGGTAGGCGGTGCCGCCTTCGATCTCCAGGGCGGTGCGCTCGCCGCGACCGACCGGCGGGCTCAACCCGGCCAGCGACAGGGCCGCCTCGGCGAGATCGGCGCCGAGCGCATGGATCACCGCCATCACGCCGAGGGAGTTCAAGGCCGCGTGCCGCCCCGCGGTACCGAGCTTGTAGGTGACGGGCTGGCCCATCACCACGGCGTCGACCACCGACAGGTCGGGGCGCAGCACGATTTTTTGCGCGCGCACATCGGCCTCCGGGTGCTCGCCGAAGCTGATCACCCGGCCGGCGCGGGAGGCGTGCGCATGGGCAAGCAGGCGCTCGAAATGCGCGCCGTCGCGGTTGATGATCGCGACGCCACCGGGCTCGAGGCCGGAAAAGATTTCGCCCTTGGCGTCGGCAATCGCCGAAACCGAGGCGAAATGCTCGATATGCACCGGCTCGACCGTGGTGATCAGCGCGATATCGGGGCGGACCTGGGCGGTCAGCGGCACGATCTCGGCCGGGTGGTTCATGCCGATCTCGAACACGCCGTAGTGGGTGGCTTGCGGCATCCGGGCGAGCGTCAGGGGCACGCCCCAGTGGTTGTTGTAGGAGGCCGCGGAGGCGTGGGTCTCGCCTTGCTGGCTCAGCACGTGCCGCAGGGCCTCCTTGGTCCCGGTCTTGCCGACCGAGCCGGTCACCGCCACGATCTGGGCGTCCGTGCGCGCCCTTGCGGCTTTCCCTAGGCGGGTCATCGCGGTCAGGACCGGATCGGCGCCCAGCTCCGGAACCGCCAGCACCGGGCCGAACGCCGCGAGGTCCGCCGCCCGGGCCTCGCTCACCACGGCGGCGCCGGCGCCGCGCCCGAGCGCGACGGCGACGAAGTCGTGGCCGTCGCGGGCCTCGCCCTTGATGGCGAAGAACAGGTCGCCCGGCTGGAGCGTGCGGGTGTCGATCGAGGCGCCGCCGATCGGGCGGCCCTCGCCGATCAGGCGCCCGCCGGTGGCGGCCTCCAAGTCGTCTCGGGTCCAGAGTGCGGTCACGGTCAGCCCCCGGTCACCATCCGGCCGCGCCATCAGCGCACCGCCTCGGCGATGGCGGCGCGCAGGACCTCGTGGTCCGAGAACGGCAGGGTGCGATCTCCCACGATCTGGCCGGTTTCATGGCCTTTGCCGGCCACGACCAGCACGTCGCCCGGTCCGAGGCGCCGCACCGCTTCGCGGATCGCCGCGGCGCGGTCACCGATTTCCTCAGCCTTCGCAGCGGCTTCGAGGATCGCCCGGCGGATCGCCGCAGGCTCCTCGGTGCGCGGATTGTCGTCGGTGACGATGACGCCATCGGCCAGGCGCGCGGCGATGGCACCCATGAGCGGGCGCTTGCCCCGGTCGCGGTCGCCGCCGCAGCCGAACACCACCACGAGGCGTCCGGACGCGAATGGCCGCAGGGTGGTCAGCACGCTCTCCAGCGCCTCGGGCTTGTGGGCGTAATCCACGAGGCACAGGCCCCCCCGCGCCTCGCCGACCCGCTCCATGCGGCCCGGCACGCCGGTGAGATCGTCGAGGGCCGCGAACACACCCGCCGGATCGGCGGCACCGGCCGGTGTCGCGAGCGCCAGGCCGGCCGCCACCAGGGCGTTCGCGACCTGGAAATCGCCGACCAGGGGAAGACGCACCGTCCGGGTCACGCCGTCATGCTGCAGCGTCACGGCTTGCGCGAAGCCCTCGGTCTTTGCCGAGACGAGACGGATCTCCGATCCCGCGCGCCCGACCGTGCGAACCGGCCGCCCGGCGCCTTCGGCTGCCGCGATCACCCGATCGGCATAGGCGCCATCGGCGTTGACGATCGCCGGGCAGCTTTCCGGCAGGAGGTCGGTGAACAGGCGCAGCTTGGCCGCGAGGTATTCCTCGATGCTCGCGTGGTAATCGAGATGGTCGCGGCCGAGATTGGTGAAGCCTGCCGCGGTGAGCCGCACACCGTCGAGGCGGCGCTGCTCGATCCCATGAGAAGACGCCTCCATGGCAAGCTCGGTGACGCCGTCGCGGGCGAGCCGGGCCAGGGTCTGGTGCAGCGTCACCGGGTCGGGGGTGGTGAGCGAGCCGTATTCCGCGCCGCGATTGGTGACGATCCCGACGGTGCCGAGGCTCGCGGCGTCGCGGCCAAGCCGGGCCAGGATCTGGCGCACGAAATCGGCGACCGAGCTTTTCCCGGCCGTGCCGGTGACCGCGACCACGGCCCCGGGCTGCGCACCGGCCAGCCGCGCGGCGGCGAGCGCCAGAGCCCGGCGGGCATCCGGTACGGCGATCCAGGCGACCGCCTCGGGCAGGTCGGCGGGGCGCTCGCCCTCCCCGGCCACCGCGATGGCACCGCGTCCGGCGGCCTGCGCGGCAAACCGGCGGCCATCGGCCTGGGTGCCCGGCACGGCGACGAACACGCCGCCCGGGACGACCTTCCGGCTGTCGGCGGTCACCGTCGAGACCATGAGGTCGGCGGCCGGGCCGGCGGCCTCCGGGAAGAGCTCGGCGAGGCGGCTGCTCACGGGCCGCCCAGCTGATTGATGTGGTAGGCGTTGAGCTTGACCATCTGGGGGAATGGCCGCACCGGCGGCTCGAATTGCGGTGGCAGGCCGAGGATCGGGGCGACCCGCTCGATCACCTTGCCGGTGACGACGCCGGAGTTCCACGCCGCGGTGGCATAGCCGCCCGATTCCGGCAGCCCCTGCGGCTCGTCCATGATCGTCACGAACAGGTACTTGGGATCGTTCATCGGCGCTGCCGCCATGAAGGTGGTGAACAGGCGGTTGTGGATGTAGCGCCCGCCGATCACCTTCTCGGCCGTGCCGGTCTTGCCGCCGACGAAGTAGTACGGGATCGCCGCCTTCTTGGCCGAGCCCTCGGCGGCGTTCAGGCGCATGATGTAGCGCATCGCCTCGGAGGTCTGGCCGGACAGGACGTGCGTGGACCGCGCCTTGTCGTCGGGGTTCGCCTTGAGGAACGTCGGGGTGATCAGGTCGCCGCCGTTGGCGATCGCCGCCACGGCGGCCGCGGCCTGGATCGGCGCCACCGCGATGCCGTGGCCGAACGCGATGGTGATGGTGTTGATCTCGCTCCAGCGGGACGGGACGATCGGGGCCGCGCTCTCCGGCAGCTCGGTGCGCAGCCGGTCGAGCAGGCCCATCTTCTTCAGGAACGCCTTGTGGCCGGGCACGCCCACGCCCAGAGCCATCTTGGCCGAGCCGATGTTGGACGAGTGGGTGAACACCTCCGGCATCGTGATGAGCCGGTTGGTGCCGTGATACTCGTGGATCTTCTGGCGGCCCCAGTTCAGCACGCCACCGCGGGTGTCGAAGGTCGAGTTGACGTTGTACTTGCCGGAATCGAGGGCCATGGCCAGCGTCATCGCCTTGAAGGTCGAGCCCATCTCGTAGACGCCGACATTCATCCGGTTGATGCGGTCGGGCGAGAGCGCGTCCTTCGGGTCGTTCGGGTCGAAATCCGGCATCGAGACCAGGGCGATGACCTCGCCGGTCTTGACGTCGAGGATCATCGAGGCGCCGGCCTTGGCCTTGAAGTGGTCGATGCCCCAGGCCAGCTCGTCGCGCACGGCGAACTGGGCGCGCAGGTCGATGGAGAGCTGCACCGGCTTGAGGTCGGCCTGCTTGTTGACCAGCCCGAAGCTGTTCAGCGCCTGCAGGCCGGTGGAATCGATGTACTTCTCCATGCCGGCGATGCCGACGCCGTCGAGGTTGGTCGCGCCCAGGATGTGGGCGGCGGCGGTGCCGTTCGGGTAGACCCGCTTGTGGTCGGGCAGGAAGCCGATGCCCGGGATGCCGAGCCGGTGGACCTCGGCCTGCTGCTTCGGCGTCAGCTCGCGCTTCACCCAGACGAAGCCCGCGCCCTTCTTGTCCTTGCGCGAGGACAGCTTGGCGCGCAGCTCCGAGGCGTTGAGTTCCGGCAGGACCGCGGTGAGCAGCTCCACCGCCTCGTCCTTGTCGTAGATGTTGCCGGGCTCGGCGAAGACCGAGACGGTGCGGATGTCGGTGGCCAGGATCTCGCCGTTGCGGTCGACGATGTCGGGCCGGAACGCGGTCGAGGACGCGGCCGCGACCCGGTGCTCCTGGCTGGGCGGATCGCCGAACACGGCCATCATCAGGAGCTTGGCCGAGATCGTCCCGAATACCCCGACGAAGACCAGCCCGACCAGGGCGACGCGCATGTGCGAGCGCTCGATGGCGAGCCGGAACATGCTGCGCACGAACGCCTTGGCGCGGGCGGCGCGCCGGTCCGGGTTCAGCGCCCGGGCGGCGGCTTCGAGCGCGGCCGCATCGTGCTCGGACACGGCGTAGTGCGCCGCGTCGTGCTCCGGTGCGTTGGGCTCCGAGACTTGGTGTTCCGAGACTTGGTGCTCCGAGATTCGCACCTCGGCTGCCGCGTCTTGGGTGTGGTCGGCGTCTTCGGACACGGGTGATTACCTCGAAGCGGTATTCGGGGTGCGGGTCGTGGTGACGGTGCGAGTGATCGCGCCGGTTGTGCGCGGCTCGGCCGTGCCCTTGTCCTTGGGCGTCGCCGTCGCGGCCAGCAGCCGGCCGATCTCGTCGCCGCGCTCGGGGCGGGCCGGCAGGTCCGACAGGCGGGCCAGATGACTGGTCCCGATCGGCTCCAGGGCGAGGTGCTTGTCCACCGCCGCCTGCAGCCGGTCCGGCCGGGTCAGGAGCTGCCACTCGGCGCGCAGCACTGCGATCGCCTGCCGCTCCTTGTGCAGCGCGGTCTGCAGCTTGGAGACCTGCCCGCCCTGGTAGAGCGTGTCGTACTTGATCGAGTAGGCGTAGATCGCCGAGGCCACGAGGCCGGCGACCGCCAGGAGGTTCAGCAGGCGGATCATCGGCGATGGCCCCCGCGGGCGGCGTCTGGCAGGCTCGCCAGCGCGTGGAGCGCGGCGAGCGGTTCGGGCGTCTCGGATTCGGTGCGCTCGGCGGCCCGGAGCTTGGCCGAGCGGGCGCGCGGATTGCGCGCAATCTCGGCCTCGCCCGGCAGGACCGGACCCTTAGTGACCAGGCGGAAGCTGCGGATCGTCTCGGCCGGGCCGCCCGGGAGATGACGCGAGCCCTGGGCGGAGCGGCCGCTGCGGGCCGCGAAGAACTGCTTGACGATCCGGTCTTCCAAGGAATGGAACGTCACCACGGCGAGCCGCCCGCCCGGGGCCAGGACCCGCTCGGCGGCGTGGAGCGCGCGGACCAATTCGCCGAGCTCGTCGTTCACGGCGATCCGCAGGCCCTGGAAGGTCCGGGTCGCCGGGTGGATGTGGCTGCCGGGCTCGGCCCAGACGACGCTGGCGACCAGCTCGGCGAGCTGAGCCGTGGTCTCGATCCGGCCGCGGCGGCGGGCCTCGTGGATGGTCCGGGCCACGGCCCGCGAGCGCCGCTCCTCGCCGTAATGATAGATGATGTCGGCGAGCGCGGTCTCGTCGGCCTCGTTGACGAGGTCGGCGGCGCTCGGGCCGTCATTGCCCATGCGCATGTCGAGGGGGCCGTCGTTGCGGAACGAGAAACCCCGCTCCGGCGCATCGAGCTGCATCGACGAGACGCCGATATCGAGGACGATCCGGTCGGCCTTGGCCTCGCCGGCCTCGCCGAGCAACGCGTCGAGATCGCCGAACCGGCCGGGCACGAGGCGCAGGCGTCCGCCGGCCTCGGCGACCAGCGTCTGGCCGTTGGCGATCGCTTCCGGATCGCGGTCGATGGCGATCATCCGCAGGGCCGGATCGGCCGCCAGCAGCGCGCGGGTGTAGCCGCCGGCCCCGAAGGTGCCGTCGACGGCCAGGCCGCCGTCGAGCTTGAGCGACGCGACGACCTCGTCGAGGAGCACCGGCACGTGGGGCTGCGCGGAGCCGGGGCCATCGCAGCGCGCGGCGGCCGCGACCTCGGCCGGGGGGCGGCGCCGAATCATGCGCGCCTCGCCGGGCCGGTGCAGGGACAGTCGGGGTTTCTGCGCGATCCGGGAAGTCCGGCGCGGGTGCGGCTCGTGCGTCTCATGGTGCCCTGTGCCGGGCCGCGCGAGCGCGGCGCGCGTGACGGGAACGGCACCGGATGCAGAGCGCGCGAAACGCCGCGCACGGACGGGACCTGCACCTGTGCAGGTGACGCCCGGCGATCCGATACACGCCGTTGACGGGAGGATGCCGGGTATCATGGGCCTCGGAGGATCGTCAACGCGCGAGCCTGGCGCTGGCGAGCCGACGGATCTGACCCCGGCACGGTTAACCGAAGGTTTTTGCCCGGCGCGAATTTTTGGCCCTGGCCGGAGCGGGTCGAGGCTCGGGCGCGCCCCACGGCGGCGCGGGTTCAGGGGGTTGGATCAGCCGGCCTGTAAGCCGGGTTCTGTAAGGCCGGAGCGCTCGCGCGCGCCGACGTGGCGGCCATTCCTCTGGGACGGTCGTTGCCGACCGCCTCGAGCAACCAACCCGGGCGACTGGCCTGGAGAGCGGGCCTGCCCTTCTCGCGAAGGGCGCGCCGCCCCTATTCGGTCTTGCTCCCGGTGGGGTTTGCCGTGCCGTCCGCGTTGCCGCGTCCGCGGTGCGCTCTTACCGCACCCTTTCACCCTGACCCCGGACGTGTCCGGGGCGGTCTGCTCTCTGTGGCACTGTCCCTGGGGTCGCCCCCGCCGGACGTTATCCGGCACCGTCTCTCCATGGAGCCCGGACTTTCCTCCCCGGATGCTGATGCACCCGGAGCGGCCGCCCGGCCGGCTGATCCGCGGGCAGATGCGCCCGCGCCGCCGTCCGGGTCAAGGGCGCCGAAGCGCCCGCAGCCGACGTGGAAGCCGGTTCGGCGTCAGCGAGCGCGTCGCGTCGAGCTTTTCGATTACCAGCTGCCGGTGTTCTCCATGGAGACCCACGGCTCCTGCGGCTCCTTGGCGCCGCCCTTCTGCAGGATCTCGATGGAGATCCCGTCCGGCGACTTCACGAAGGCCATGTAGCCGTCGCGGGGCGGACGGTTGATGGTCACGCCCCTGTCCTTGAGCCGGGCGCAGAAGGCGTAGATGTCGTCGACTTGGTAGGCGAGGTGCCCGAAATTGCGCCCGCCCGAATAGGTCTCCGGGTCCCAGTTGTAGGTCAGCTCGACCAGCGGCGACTTGCTCGCCTGCGCCCGCTCGACATCCCCGGGAGCGGCCAGGAAGACCAGGGTGAAGCGGCCCTTCTCGTTCTCGACGCGGCGGACCTCCTTCAAACCGAAGGTGTCGACGTAGAAGGCGAGCGCCCGGTCGAGATCGGCCACTCGGACCATGGTGTGCAAGTATTCCATCGGGCGGCTATCCCTCTGTCGGAGCGAGGGCCGATGCGACGCCCTCTGCGGAATCGGTTTTGGCCGGCAGAGCCGGTCGCTGTCCTAGCTAGAGCGCGCCTCCCCGGCCGAGTAGGCCGCCCGAGCCGGTCATGGCGTCCCGATGCCGATATCCGCCGCTACGTCCCGCAGCCGCTCCGGCGCCCGCTCCTTGCGCTCGCTGTAGCGGTCGACGAGATATTCTGCCCGCTCGCGTGTCAGCAGCGTGAACTTCATCAGCTCCTCGCAGACATCGACCACGCGCTCGTAGAGCGGCCCCGGCCTCATCCGTCCGTCAGCGTCGAATTCCTTGTAGGCCATCGGCACCGAGGATTGGTTGGGGATGGTGATCATCCGCATCCAGCGGCCGAGCAGGCGCAGGCTGTTGACCGCGTTGAAGCTCTGCGAGCCGCCCGAGACCTGCATCACCGCCAGGGTGCGCCCTTGCGTCGGCCGCACCGAGCCCTCGCTGAGCGGCAGCCAGTCGATCTGGCTCTTCATCACGCCGGTGAGGGTGCCGTGCCGCTCCGGGGAGACCCAGACCTGCCCCTCCGACCACAGCGAGAGCGCACGTAGCTCCTGCACCTTCGGGTGGTCGGCGGTGGCGTCGTCGGGCAGCGGCAGGCCGTAAGCGTCGTAGATCCGGACCTCCCCGCCCATGGCCTCGAGGAGGCGCGCCGCCTCGTGGGCCAGGAACCGGCTGAACGAGCGCGCGCGCAGCGAGCCGTACAGGATCAGGAAGCGCGGCGCGTGCGCGAACGGCCGCGCCGCTGCGAGCTGCGCTGCATCCGGCACCACGAAATGCGACCGGCTGACATGCGGGATGCCGTCGGCGAAGGGCTGCTCGGGCTTGTCCACGGGGACGCTTTCTCGTATGTTCGAACGATCGTTTGAATGTTGAAACGAAAATGGATGAACCGCAAGCCCTCGCGGCCTTCATGGCGCTGGGCCAGGAGCACCGGCTGCGGACGCTCCGGGCGCTGGTGAAGGCCGGGCCGGACGGGATGGCCTCAGGGGCGCTGGCCCATGCCATCGGGGTGTCCGCCTCGACCATCTCCTTCCACCTGAAGGAGCTGCAACAGGCCGGGCTGATCGGGTCGCGCCGGGCGGGGCGCTCGATCATCTACAGCGCCGCCTACCCGGTCCTGTCCGGCCTGATCGCATTTCTCATGACGGATTGCTGCCAGGGACATTCGGAGGTCTGCGCCCCGGCGCTTGCCGCCCTGTCGGCCTGCGGCTCCTACGCAAAAGACGTGGACCATGCCTGATCGCGCCTTCGACGTGGTGATCTATCACAACCCGGATTGCGGGACCTCGCGCAACACCCTCGCGATGATCCGCAACGCCGGTATCGAGCCGCACGTGATCGAGTACCTCAAGACCCCGCCCGCGCGGGCGCTGCTCAAGCAACTCCTGGCCCGGGCCGGCCTATCGGTGCGCGCGGCGTTGCGCGAAAAAGGCACGCCCTACGCCGAGCTCGGCCTCGCCGATCCAGCGCTGAGCGACGACCAACTGCTCGACGCCGTCGCGGCGCATCCGGTCCTGCTGAACCGGCCGCTCGTGGTCAGCCCCAGGGGCGTCCGCCTGTGCCGGCCCTCCGAGGACGTGCTGGACCTGCTGCCGGTGCAGCAGGGAGCGTTCGTCAAGGAAGACGGCGAGCCGGTGGTGGACGAGATCGGCCGCCGCGTCGGTCTGGCGTAAGCGCTTGGCCTCCCGGACCGCGTTGCGCCCGGCCCCGCGAGGGACCAGAACGGGCCCGAACCCGATCCGGAGAGAGAGCCGAATGCGCACCGAGACGCCGCCGCTGATCCGCCTGGAGGAATACCGGCCGAGCGACTACCTGATCGACCGCGTCGATCTCGACATCCGCCTCGACCCGCATGCCACCCGGATCGATGCGACCCTGTCTTTGCGCTCGAACCCGGCCGGCCGCGCGGGGGCGCCGCTGCATCTCGATGGCGATGATCTCCGTCTGGTCTCGGTCGCCCTCGACGACACAGAGCTAGCGGCGGATGCCTACACGGCGACGCCGTCGGGCCTCAGCCTCCACGCCCCGCCGCAGCAGCCGTTCAGCCTGCGCCTCGTCACCGAGGTCGATCCGACCGCCAACACCAAGCTGATGGGTCTCTATCGCTCCAGCGAGGTCTATTGCACCCAGTGCGAGGCCGACGGCTTCCGGCGGATCACCTATTTCCTCGACCGTCCCGACGTCATGGCGGTCTACACCACCCGCATCGAGGCGGACCGGGCCGCGGCGCCGGTGCTGCTCGGCAACGGCAACCTGGTCGAGTCCGGTCCGGCCGAGGGCGACCGGCACTTCGCCGTGTGGCACGACCCGCACCCGAAGCCCGCCTATTTGTTCGCCCTGGTCGGCGGCCGGCTCGGCCAGGTGGAGACCCGTTTCACCACGATGGAGGGACGCACCGTCACCTGCGCGGTCTATGTCGAGCCCGGCAAGGAGGCCCGCGCCGACTACGCCCTCGACGCCGTGATCCGCTCGATGAAATGGGACGAGACCGCCTTCGGCCGTCCCTACGATCTCGACGTGTTCAATGTCGTCGCCGTGTCCGACTTCAACATGGGCGCCATGGAGAACAAGGGCCTCAACATCTTCAACGATAAGTACGTTCTGGCGAGCCCGGAGACCGCGACCGATGGGGATTACGCGGCGATCGAGGCGATCATCGCCCACGAGTATTTCCACAATTGGTCGGGCAACCGGGTCACCTGCCGGGACTGGTTCCAGCTCTGCCTCAAGGAAGGGCTGACGGTCTTCCGCGATCAGGAATTCTCCTCCGACATGCGCTCCCGGCCGGTCCATCGGATCGCCGAGGTCCGCTCCCTGCGGGCGCGTCAGTTCCCCGAGGATGCCGGCCCCCTGCGCCACCCGGTCCGGCCGCGGGCCTATGCCGAGATCAACAACTTCTACACGGCGACGGTCTACGAGAAGGGCGCCGAGATCGTCCGGATGCTGCGGACGCTGATCGGCCCGGAAGCGTTCCGGGCCGGCATGGACCGCTACTTCGCCGACAATGACGGCCGCGCCGCCACCGTCGAGGAGTTCTTGGCCGCCTTCGCGGCGGTGAGCGGGCGCGATCTCTCGGCCTTCGCCCGCTGGTACGAGCGGCCCGGCACGCCGCGCCTGTCCGTCACCATGGCGTACGATCAGCAGGCCGCCCGCTGCACCCTGCGCCTCGCCCAGAGACTGCCCGGCGAGGGCGGACAGGACGCGCCGCCCCTGGTGATCCCGGTGGCGCTCGGCCTCGTCGGCGCCGACGGGCCGCTCGCGCACGCCACCTGCCCGGATGTGCGGGACGGGGTCTACGTCCTCGACAGCGCCGAGACCGAGATCGTGTTCGAGCACGTCACCGAGGAGCCGGTGCCCTCGCTGCTGCGCGACTTCTCGGCTCCGGTGCGGCTCGATTTCGATCTCACCGACGCCCAGCGCATGCGGCTGCTCGCGCAGGACAGCGACCCGTTCAACCGCTGGCAGGCGGCGCAGGACGTCGCCCTGCGGCTGATCCTGGATCCCGATCCCGCCCGGGCCGACGCCTTCGCGGAGGCGCTGGGGCGGTTCCTCGACGGCGAGGCGCTCGCCGACCCGGCCTTCGCCGCTCTGGTCCTGGCCCTGCCGAGCGAGGGCGAGGCCGCCGACGCCGTGCCCGCCGACGTCGATCCCGACGCGATCCACCGCGCCCGGTTCGACCTGCGGGCGCGCTTGGGCCGTGCCCTGCGACCGCGGCTGGAAAGCCTCGACGCGGCCCTCGCCCCGGCCGACGGCGCGGCCTACAGCCCCGACGCGGCCTCGGCCGGGCGACGGTCCCTGCGCAACGCCGCCCTCGACCTGATCGCGGCCGGTGACCCGGAGGCCGGGGCGGCGCGCGCGGCGGAACGCTTGGCGAACGCCACCAACATGACCGATCGGCTGGCGGCGCTCGGCACCCTGGCGCTGATCCCGGGCCCGGCCCGGGAGGACGCGCTCGCGGCCTTCGCAGAGCGATTCGCCGACGAACCGCTCGTCCTCGACAAGTGGTTCGCGATCCAGGCTCAGATCCCCGAACCCGGCACCCTGGAGCGAATCGCCCGGCTGAAGGCCCACCCGGCCTTCACCATGACCAACCCGAATCGGGTGCGCGCGCTGGTCGGGAGCTTCGCGTTCGGCAACCCGACGCAGTTCGCGCGGCTCGACGGAGCCGGTTTTTCGCTCATCGCCGACGCGGTCGCGACCCTCGATTCGACCAACCCACAGGTTGCAGCACGTCTCCTGACGGCCTTCGGATCCTGGCGTCGGCTGGAAAAATCGCGGGCCGCCAAAGCCGGCGAAATGCTTAATGGGATCAAGGCGATCCCGGGCCTGTCCCGGGACTCGGCGGACATCGTCGCGCGCAGCCTGGGAGGCGGCTAACATACTGAACTTGCGGTAGAAAACGATTCTGTTGCCGAGTCGTAACGCACGGGTTGCGTCAAGACCGAATGGTAAAAAACCCGTGGACAAGCGCCCCCTGAAGGTGATTGTATTCAGTCAGATTCGGGGGGCGCGAGACGCGGCGAACCGATCGCAACTCCCACGGGTGAGGTTCGGCCATGCCGGAGGCGGCTTCCGCTTCCTTCTCCGCGCGTGCGGAATCGAGTCTCGCCGTTTCCTGGCCGATGCGCGTCCGGGATCCGCGGCTCGGTCTGGTCGAGCGGTGGCTGCGCTACGCCGTGCCGGGCATCCTGGCGGTGTTCCTCGCTTGCCTGGTCGGTCTCGCGGCGCTCCACATCCAGGGTCAGCGGGCCGAGATCCTGGCCGGAGCCAAGGCCGAGGTCGAGGGTTTCGCCCGACTGGCCGCCCGGGCGATCACGCCGGCCGCCGGCCGAGCGTCAGACCTGCGCGCCCTGATGCCGGAGAGCGAGCGGCATCCGGGCCGGCGCCTCCTGCTGCTGCGGCCCGACACCCGCATCGCCGCCGCACACCCGCCCCTTCCCGCCAACGCGACGACCCTGGCCCAGGTGCTAGGCGACAGCGAGCCGCTCTCCGGCCTCGGCGAGCGCGCCGGCGCCATGGCCCTCGACTTGCCCGGCGGCGAGAGCGTGCTGGCCGCCATCCACAGCCTGCCCGACGGGGCCGGACAGGTCGCGGTGCTGCAGCCGATCGAGCCGCTGATGCGTGGCTGGAGCGCCCGGGCCCGGGACCAGATCGTCCTGGTCGGGGCCGCGATCCTGGTGATCGTCGGCGTCGGCCTCGCCTACGGGCTGCAGAGCCGACAGGCGACCCGGGCCGACCGCGCCGGCGAGCAGATCCGCGGCCGCCTGGAGACCGCCCTGCGCCGCGGCGCCTGCGGGCTGTGGGACTGGGATATCGCCCGGGGCCGGATCTACTGGTCCGACTCGATGTACGCGCTGCTGGGCTACCAGCGGCAGCACGAGTATCTCTCCTTCGGGGCGGTGAACGCCCTGGTCCATCCCGACGACGGCGACCTCTACAGCCTCGCCCGGGGGCTGGCCGCCGCCCAGACCTGCATCGACCACGCCTTCCGGATGCGTGGGGCCGACGGCGCCTATGTCTGGCTGCGCGCCCGGGCCGAGGTCATGCCCGACGCCACCGATGGCGGGCGCCACCTCGTCGGCATCGCCACCGACATCACCGAGCAGCGCGCCCTGGAGGAGACCAACGCGGCCTCCGACATGCGCCTGCGCGACGCCGTCGAGGCGATCTCGGAGGCCTTCGTCCTCTGGGATACCGGCAACCGGCTGGTGCTGTGCAATTCGAAGTTCCGCCACCTCCACGCCCTCAGCCCCGAGGACGCGCAATCGGGCCGCAACTACAGCGACGTGATGGGCCGGGGCGTGCTGCCCCAGGTCCGGCGCGAATCCCCGGAGGCCGGCCTCGCCCTCCCGGGCATGGCCGCCCGGACCTTCGAGGCCGAGCTCACCGACGGCCGCTGGCTCCAGATCAGCGAGCGCCGCACCAAGGATGGCGGCTATGTCTCGGTCGGCACCGACATCACCAGCCTGAAGCGCCACCAGGAACAGCTCCAGGCCTCGGAGCGCGAGCTGATCGAGACGGTCAAGGACCTCAAGCGCTCCCGCCGCACCCTCGAACTCCAGACCCAGCAGCTCGCCGACCTGGCCGAGCGCTATCTCGACCAGAAAGCCGCCGCCGAGGCCGCCAGCCAGGCCAAGTCCGAGTTCCTGGCCAATATGAGCCACGAGCTGCGCACGCCGCTCAACGCGATCATCGGCTTCGCCGACGTGATGGAGAACGCGGTCCTCGGCCCGCTCGGCACCCCGCGCTACACCGAGTATTGCCGCGACATCCGCGAGAGCGGCTCGCACCTGCTCTCGATGATCGACGACATCCTCAACATGGCCCGGCTCGAGGCGCGCCGGGTGCGGCTGAACCCGCGGGCGATCCCGGCCGAGGCTGCCGTCACCGCCGCGCTCGGGCTGGTCGAGGCGGCCGCCCGTGAGAAGGGAATAACCCTCGGCCTCGACGTGCAGCCCGGGATCGACCTGCTCGCCGATCCGAGCGCGATGCAGCAGATCCTGACCAACCTCGTGCAGAACGCCGTGAAGTTCACGCCGGCCGGCGGCCGCGTCGCGGTGCGGGTCCGGCGCGCGGGGGCCAGCACCCACCTGTTCGTCGAGGATAGCGGTATCGGCATCCCCCGCGCCGACCTCGCCCGGCTCGGCCGGCCGTTCACCCAGGTCGAGGCGCAGATGACTCGCAGCCACAAGGGGTCGGGGCTCGGGCTCGCGATCACCCGCTCGATGGTCGAGCTGCATGGCGGGTCCCTGCGGATCCGCTCCGAGGAAACGGTCGGCACCGTCGTCCTGGTGCGCCTGCCGGCACCGACGCCCGAGCAGAACGACCGGCCCGGCGGCGCGGCCGGCGCGTCTCGGGAAGCCCGGAGGCTGGGTGCGCGCCGGCCGGTCGCCGCCTGAATCCGTCTCTCACCGCCGCGGATCGAGCCCGCCCGATCGCGCCAGGCGACCCTGCTCCACCTGCCAGCGCGCATCCGCCACCGCCCGGGCGAGGCGCCGGATCCGCCAGCGGCGGTAGAGCGTCAGGAGCGCGGGGCCTCCGAGCCCGGCCTGGTGATGGCGCAGGCGCCGCAGCAGATCCGGCAGTACCGATGCCGCCGCATCGGCGGTGGCGATCTCGATCGCCCGCAACTCGGCCCGGAAACCCGCCTTCCAATCCTCCATGGCGACCCGGGCCTCCGTACTGCGACGTCGTCCGGACCGGCTTTTCGGGGGCTCGCCCGCGACACGGATGCGCCTCCGAGAACGCGCGGTGTGGACCGGCGTTTCCCCGTCAGAGGATCCGCCCGGCGGATCGACCATCGGACGAGACGATCGATGCCCGCAAAGACCACGCTCCGCTTCACCCTCGCGGCCCTGCTCGGGCTGGCCGCGGCCCCGGCCTGCGCGCAGAGCGTCGGCTATGCCACTGGCTTCCCCGGCAAGGATCCGGCGGGCGACGAGGAGATCGGCTGGGGGCCGGCCTATCGCCCGGAGACGAGCTTCGCCCAGCCCGGCACGCCGCCCACCCCCGGGGAGATCGCCGGCCGCGCCTATCGGGCTCGGACCGGGCACGGCGTCTACGACCGGGTCGAGGGCGAGGGGCCGTACCGAAGCCGGTAGGGACGCTCTTTAGCGCCGCCGCAGAGCCCGCTTGGCCGCGGCACGCGCCTCGTGCTCGAACCGGGCGAGGCGCAGGCGCCGGTCCAGGGACAGGGTGCGATCCCCCGGCGGCAGGGCGATGATCTCGGCCACCGGGGTTCGCTCGCGGTAGAGGCTCTCCAGGGCCGAGCCGTCGAGGGTCGCCGAATCGAGTGTGTCCGCGAAACCGGTCTCGTGGCAGGCGCGCACGATCTCCGCCTCCAGCAGCAGGCCAGGGGCGTGGCTGCGCAGGTCCTCGTCGTAGGCGATCTTGAGTAGGGTCGCGGTGCCGCCGCCGACCAGGGCGAGGCTGACCGCGATCGGCCGCCCGTCGAGGGTCAGGGCGTCGGCCCGGACACCGACCGGGCCGGGCGCGTCGGCGAACAGGGCGCGGGCGAGCGCGGCCATGTCCGCCCGGCAGGCCATGGCGGTGCCGGCCTGACCCTTCCAGCCCTTCTGCTCGAGGGCGAGGAAATCCGTTACCAGCCGGGCCAACTCCGGGCCGCCCGCGGCGCTGACATGCGCGACCGTGCCGAACTCCGCGAGGCGGCGGGCGCGGCGGCGCAGATCCTTGAACCGGGATCGGTTCGGGTGTCCGGCCAGAAACGCGTCGTGATCGGCCCGGCGCTCCATCACCGGGCGCTCGAATGCCGAGACCGTCCCGATCGCCCAGCCGCGCGCCCGCATCGCGGCCAGCATCTCCGGCACCGCGCCGTCACCGGTCGGCAAGAGCGGCCAGCGCCAGGCCCGGCCGCATTCCTCCAGGCTGGCGACCAGGGCTTCCGCCGCCGCGGCGCGCCCGGACCCGTCGATCACCAGGGGCGCGGTGGCGGTCACCAGCGGCGACAGGAACGGCCGCGCCACCCGGCTGCCGAGTCCGGTGAGGTCGCGCCGCAGGGTGACGGGCAGGAGCGCGACGAGATCGCCGCCGCTGCGGATCGTGACGAAGCGCAGGTCCGCGGGCAGCAGCCCGGCGGCTCGATGCGCGTCGATCACGCGACGCGCGTAATGCGGATGCGGAGCGGCGCTGGATGCGAACAGCGCGTCCCAGGCTGCCGGATCCGGCGCGGGGCCGACGGAGACCGACAGGCCGGCGACCACGTTGGGCGGCGCGTGAACCGGAACACTCATCGGATCGCTCCCGCGGACCAGATCGGGGTCGGCAGCCCGTGCAGGCGCCCGGCGGTGCGGGCGAGCAGGCCGGCACGCATGATCGTCGCCAGCGCCACCGCCAGGGCGGCACCCAAGGTTCCGAAAGGCGGGATCAGCGCCCAGCACAGGGCGCCCGCGACGATCAGCATGAAGGCGGTGATGCCGGCGCAGAGCCGTTCGCCGCCCAGCATGGTCAGGAGGTCTTCGCCAGGTCCGAACAGGCTCGCCGCGACGCTGCCGGCGACCAGCACCGCCAGGATCGGCACGCTGGAGCCGAGGCCGGGGCCGAACATCGCCAGCAGCACGGGGCTGAGCGCGACGATCCCGCAGCCGACGAGAGCGGTGGCCCCCGCGGTCAGCCGGCCCTGGCGGCGCACGAGGTCGGCGAGCAGGGGGCGATCGGCCCGGGCGTGGGCGGCGCTGTAGCGCTGGAGCGTCGCCGCGCTGGCGGCGAAGTGCACGAACACCACGAATTGCTGGATCCGGGTCGCGGCGAAATACAGGCCGAGCTCGGCCGGGCTCACCAGGGCGCCGAGCACGATCACGTCGACGAAGGTGAAACCGGCATTGGCGAGGTCGATCCCGGCGATCGGCAGGCTGGTGCCGAGCCAGGTCCGCCACTGGTAGCGCTGCGGCCCCGGCGGCAGATTCGCCCGCAGCCGCGCCAGGAGCAAGCCGGCCTGCAGCGCGGTGGCGATGGCGGCGGCGATCAGCATGCAGGCCATCGCGACCTCGGCCCGGGGCGGCGCCCCGAGCAGGACGGCCCCGACCATGCAGACCATCATCAGGCTCTGGCGCAGAAGGTAGGGCGGCGCGATGGCGAGCCCGACCCAGTTCTGGCTGCGCGCCACGCCTTCGAGATAGTCCTGCAGCGCGAAGAGCGGCATCACGCCGAGCGCGACCGCGATCGGCGCCCGGTAGGCGGCCGCGAACAGGCCCGGCTCCAGCCGCAGCAGGGCTGCACCGAGGCCGGCGACGCTGAGCGCCGCCCCGCCGGTGACCAGCGCACCGGCCCGGATATAGCCCCGGGCCAGGTCGAGATCGCCGCGCGCCTGGTCGGTCGGAACGAACCGGCAGGCGCCCTGCGACAGGCCGAGCGTCAGGGTATGGCCGAGCATCGCGGTCCAGACCCAGACGGCGGCGAACACCCCGTAGGCGTCCCAGCCCATCAGCCGGGCGGCGAGCACCTGGGCCGCGTAGGCGAAGCCGGCCGCGCCGACCCGGATCGCGAAGACCGTGAGCGCGGCCCGCGCCGGGCCTCTGCTCAAGGCCTGGAGGCGCTGGCCGGCGGCGGCGAGCTTGCCGAAGGCTGGGAGGGCTGTCGCTGACACTACGCGCTCCGCGCCGGGCTTTGGAGCATCATCCCGAACGGCCGCCGCCGGCTCGGAAACAGATGATGTCCCGTCAAACCCGCTGGAGCAGCGTCCGGGATCCAATATCCGGGTCGATACGCCAGTGACCGCAGGAGGACGGTCTCGGGTTTTCCGGTCTAGCCCGGGGCGCGTTGCGGCTCGGTTAAGGGTGGCGCGGCCGGCGCGAGCTTCGGATCCGGCTCCGCCTCGGTCCGCGCGAGCGAGGTGGCGATGGTCAGCGCCACGTGCTCGGCCATGCAGCGCAGGCCGAGATCGTTGAGCCGGAACTGGCGGCCGAGCATGTGCCCCTCGCCCTTGTCGCTGCGACTCGACAGGTAGTGCAGGGCTTCGTAGCGCCGCACCAGCGGCACCTCCTGTTGAGCTGCCACGGTGCGGACCGCGTCGACGATCCGGTTGTAGTCGACATCGGCGGCCATGCTGGCAGTGTAGATCGGGTCGACCAGCACCACGTCGATCCCGTGCGAGCGGATCCAGGCCACGGCCTCGCTGAGCGCACTCGCGAAGGCGTCGGCATCGACCCGGGCGATGGCGTCATGGGTGCCGACCTGCCAGACCACGAGATCGGGCTCCGCCTCCGCCACCATCGTGCGCAGGCGCTCGGATGCCCCCGAGGCGATCTCCCCCGGCAGGCCGCGATGGTCGATGGTCACGTCGGTCTTCGGGAGGGCGTGTTCGAGGGCGGCTTCGAGCTTGGCCGGATAGGAGGCCGAGGCGCCCGGCGCGGCGCTGCCGCCGATCGCCAGGATCTTGAGGGTGCGGTTCGCGCTGAGTGCGGCCTGGACCGCGCGCAGCTTGGCCATGGTGTAGAGCTGCGCACCCGGGACCCGGCATTCCTGAGACAGGCCGGGCTGGTCGCCCGCGCCCGGATCCGCCGGCTGCTCCGCCGCCGCCGCCGGCAGGAGACCGGCCAGGATCAGGGCGGCCAGCGCCCAGCGGGTCCCGGATGCGCGTGCCGGCGTCACGCGCGAACTCGGGATGACTTGGTGCGGGCGCGCCATTCGACGAACCATGCGGTGAACCCCAGACCGACCAAGCCGCTTCCGGCGACCAGTATATCGACCAGCACGCCGCCGCCGGTCTGGAAACGCACGAGCTGCCCGATCAGACTCAGGATCGAGCCCATGGAGAAGACCGCCAGGGAGTTCCGGCCCAGCCCGGTCAGATAGCCACCGACCACGCCGATTCGGGGAGCCAGGATTGCGTAGAGGGGCGCGAAGGCGAGCAATACCCCCAGGAAATGAAGAAGCCGTGCCGGTGTCAGGTAGGTCTTCTCGAACGTGAACAGCAGCCGCGGCTCGGGAACCATCAGCGGATCCGGCCGGAGACCCGTCACGGCCAGCACGATCCCGAGGACGACGATGGCGAGCCCCACCGGAAACAGTCTTCGCGCCCAGCGGCGCAGGGTGTCGGAGCGCAGGTTCCAGCCCTGGAGCACGAAGCCCAGCACCAGCAGCACCTGCCAGCAGAGCGGATCGAAGAACCAATCGCCCTCCCCGGGCCAGGACGGTACGTTCCATTCGAACACGAGGCTTGCGAGGTAGACGCCCCCGGACAGGGCCAAAGCCGCCAGCAGGCTGAAGCGGCCGACCAGCACGAAGATCGGCGCGATGCCGATCAGCACCACGTAGAGCGGCAGGATGTTGAAGAAGCCGAGCTGGTAGGTCATCAGCGCCATGCCGCAGACCGACTGGATCGGGTCCGCGAAGAAGCCGCCGGCATTGTGCCATTCGAGGATCAGCGGGTTGTCGAGCAGCAGCGCCGATCCGGCGATGATCGCCAGCGCCAGCAGCATGACGGTGAGCTGCGCCCGGTAGACCTCGACGGTGCGGGCGAGCAGCCGCACCACGCTCCGGCCGGCCGGTTCCGGTTGCCCGTCGCGCCCGCGGGTGGCGATGCCGATCGACCAGCCCGCCAGGAACACGAACAGTTCGGCGGCGTCCGAGATGCCGTATTGCGAGAAGGTGTAGCGCTCGAAGGTGTTGCCCGGGACGTGGTTGATGAAGATCGTCACCAGGGCGAAGCCGCGCCAGAAGTCGATCGCGTTGGGGTCGCGCATCGTCGCGGCGGCTCCGGGGTTTCGACACGGGATCGGGGTCGGGCGGCCCCTGATACGGCGCCGGGCTCGGTCTGCAAAGGCGAACAAAGGGAGAGTTCGCTCAGGTCGCGCGAACCGGGCGGTCACGCTCGCGTTAGGTCCGATCAAGGAGATCCGGACAGATGACCCGCACGATCACGTTCCTCGGCCTCTCGGCCCTGCTGCCGATGCTGGCCGCGACGGCCGCCTCGGCGCAGTCTCAGACCGGAACCGGCGGAGGACCGACCTCGACGGTCACGGCGCCGCACACCTCGACGGTCGGGCGCACCATGCCTCCGTCTTCCGGCGCCGGCGCCGCGACCCCGGACGACCGTCGCGACCGCACCCGCGAGCAAATCCAGGACGACAAGATCTCCCAGGGCATCTGCATCGGCTGCAGCCCGAAGTAGCGGCTGGGCCGCGGCCCGACTCCGCGTCACGCTTGAGAGTAAGGCCCCTGTATCTTACCGTCGAGTCACGGCTCGGAGGCCTCAACATGGCGACGCTGACCCTGACGGGACGCGGCCAAGTCACCTTTCGAAAGGACGTGCTGAAGCATCTCGGCATCGAACCCGGTGATAAGATCAGGCTTGATCTGCTGCCGGATGGGCGAGCGGAACTCAAAGCCGATCGGGCGCAGGGGTCATGGGAGACCCTGCACACTGTCTTTGATGGGACAACAAACGGCGCGAAGCTCTCGATCGAGGATATCAACGACGCCATCGCCGAAGCGGGTGCTGCCGCCGGCGCTGGCGAGGAATGAAACTCACGGCTGACACGAACCTGCTGCTGCGCTTCGTCACCCCCGATGACGCGGACCAGCAAGACATCGTGATCGAGGCTTTGAAGACCGCCGATCGCGTCGCGATCAGCGTGCACGTCCTGCGTGAGATGGCTTGGGTGATGGAACGCCGTTATGGCGCCGCCTGAACCCAGATCGGGCGGGCGATCCGGCAAGTCATTGCGACACGAAACGTGGTCTTCGATCGTCCCGCGGTCGAAGCGGGGCTCGCCTTGCTGGAAGCGCGCGGAGACTTCGCGGACGGCGTGATCGCCTTCGACGGCCGACGGCTGGGCGCCGAATCATTCGCATCGTTTGACCGGAAAGCCGTGAAGCTGCTCGCCGAGCACGGAATCGACGCCGTCCTGATGTCATAACGACAGGGGTATCGCGTCGACGCCGGCCCTATTTCGATGTTCGAAAGGCAGCGATCTCCAAGGATCGTCGCCGCACCCGACACATCCTACCTGGGGCCAGCCCCGTGCCCTCACCGCAACGCGAGTTCGTCCTCGCTCTCGCGGGCGAGGCGGAGCAGGTTCTGGCCGTAATTGGTCTTGGCGAACATCTCGCCGCGGGCAACGAGCTGATCGCGGGTGATGAAGCCCTGGAGGAACGCGATCTCCTCCAGGCAGGCCACCTGGAGGCCCTGACGGTTCTGCAGGGTGCGGACGAACTCGCTGGCCTCCAGCAGGCTGTCATGCGTCCCGGTGTCGAGCCAGGCATAGCCGCGCGACATCCGCTCCACGTAGAGCTGGCCGCGCTCGAGATAGGCCTCGTTGACGCTGGTGATCTCCAGCTCGCCCCGGGCCGACGGCTTCACGGCGGCGGCGATGTCGAGCACCTGATTGTCGTAGAAGTACAGGCCGGTCACCGCCCAGGTGGATTCGGGCTTCGCCGGCTTTTCGACGATCTTGGTCGCGCGTCCGGTCTTGTCGAGGCTGACCACGCCGTAGGCCTGCGGATTGTCGACATGGTAGGCGAACACGGTCGCGCCGTCCTTGCGCGCCCGCGCCTGCGCAAGCAGCTCGCCCATGCCGGCGCCGAAGAACAGGTTGTCGCCGAGGATCAGCGCCACGTCGTCGCTGCCGACGAAGTCGCGCCCGATCACGAAGGCCTGGGCGAGGCCCTCCGGCCGCGGCTGCACCGCGTAGGTGAATTGCAGGCCGAACTGCTCGCCGGTGCCGAACAGGCGCTTGTAATTGTCGAGGTGCTCCGGCGAGGAGATGATCAGGATCTCGCGGATGCCGGCGAGCATCAGAACCGAGATCGGATAGTAGATCATCGGCTTGTCGTAGACCGGCAGCAGCTGCTTGTTGATCGACAGCGTGGCCGGATGCAGCCGCGTGCCGGATCCGCCGGCCAGAACGATGCCCTTCATGGCTTGGAAGCTCCCTCTGAAACCGGCCCGACGAGCCGGTCCAGGATGTCGTCGAGCGCCGCCTGCCAGGGCCGGGGCGCGAGGCCGTAGGCCGCCGTCAGGCTGTCGGTGGACAGGCGCGAATTGGCCGGCCGCTTGGCCGGTATCGGATAGGCCGAGGTCGGGATGCCGGTGACCGGGATCGACCGGCCGCCGCGCCGGGCGGCCCCGGCCACGATCGCCTCGGCGAAGCCGTGCCAGGTGGTGGCGCCGGCATTGACGCAGTGGAACGTTCCGGTGGGCGCGGACGGATCCTCGGCCAGCCGCCGGGCGATCACCGCCAGGGCGGCGGCGAGGTCGGAGGCGGAGGTCGGGCAGCCGTGCTGGTCGTTCACCACCGTCAGGGCGTCGCGCTCGCCGGCGAGGCGCAGCATCGTCTTGACGAAATTGCCCCGGTGCGGGCTCACCACCCAGGCGGTGCGCACGATCGCGTGGCGCGGGTTGGCACTGCGCACGGCGAGTTCGCCCGCGGCCTTGCTGGCGCCGTAGACGCTCTGCGGGTCGATCGGGTCGTCCGGCGCATAGGCGCCGTCGGGCTTGGTGCCCGCGAAGACGTAGTCCGTCGATACATGCACGAGCGGGATTCTTTTGGCGGCCGTCGCGGCCGCCAGGATTGCCGGCGCGAGGGCGTTCAGGCGCCAGGCCTCGACCACGTCGGACTCGGCCTTGTCGACCGCCGTGTAGGCGGCTGTGTTGATCACCGCCCGATAATCGCGCGCCTCCAAGGTCCGGGCGACGGCGCCCGGGTCGGTGATGTCCAGCTCCGCGCGGCTCGGCGCGTGCACCGACACGCCGTCCGGCCAGGCCAGGGTCTGCAGCTCGGTGCCGACCTGCCCGCCGCCGCCGAGGACCAGGATGTCCATCAGCGGGTCAGCCCCAGGCGCTCGCCGGTGTAGCGGCCCTCGCGGATCGGGCGCCACCAGCTCGCGTTGTCGAGATACCAGGCCACGGTCTCTTCCAGGGCCTGCTCGAAGGTCTTCTGCGGCCGCCAGCCGAGCTCGGTCTCGGCCTTGGTGCAATCGATGGCGTAGCGCCGGTCATGGCCGGGCCGGTCGGCGACGAAGCTGATCAGCTGCTCGTGGGGCCCGTGCTCCGACCGCAGCCGGTCGAAGGCCGCGCACAAAGCCTTCACCACCGCGAGGTTGTTGCGCACGGCTCGGCCGCCGAGCAGGTAGGTGTTGCCGACCCGGCCGCGCTCCAGCACGGCGACCAGGCCCTTGGCGTGGTCCTCGACATGGATCCAGTCGCGCTCGTTCAGCCCGTCGCCGTAGACCGGCAGCTTCTTGCCCTCGAGGGCGTTGAGGATCATCAGCGGGATCAGTTTTTCCGGGAAGTGCCGCGGCCCGTAATTGTTCGAGCAGTTGGTCACCAGCACCGGAAGCCCGTAGGTCTCGTGCCAGGCCCGCGCCAGGTGGTCGGAGGCTGCCTTGGATGCCGAATAGGGCGAGCGCGGATCGTAGCGGCTGTCCTCGGTGAAGAACGCGCCCGGGGGCAGCGAGCCGTAGACCTCGTCGGTCGAGACGTGCAGGAACCGGAATGTCTTCTTGTCCGCCTCCGGCAGGGTCTCGTAATAGCCCCGAGCCCCGTCCAGCATGGTCTGGGTGCCGATGACGTTGGTGCGCACGAAGGCGCCCGGATCGGTGATCGAGCGGTCGACATGGCTCTCGGCGGCCAGATGCATCACCGCCTGCGGCTTGAAGTCGGCGATGGCGGCCTGCACGGCGGCGCGGTCGCAGATATCGGCCTCGACCAGGCGATGACGCGGGTTCTCGGCCAGGGACGCCAAGGAAATCGGGTTGGCCGCGTAAGTCATCGCGTCGAGGGTGCAGACCTCGTGGCCGAGATCGTTGACGAGGTGCAGCACCAGCGCCGAGCCGATGAAGCCGCAGCCTCCGGTCACCAGAATGCGCATGGTGGGTCCCCTTCGGATCAATCGCGTCAAGACATGGGCTGCGGGCAGCTAAAGACCGCCCGGCGTGACGAAAATACGGCCCGGCCGCAAGGCGGCCGGAAACACCGGTTCAGAATGCTGTTCAGAACACCTGGCCGAGCGCGGCGAGCCGGGGCGCGCGGCGATCCTTGTCGGACAGGATCGCGGCCTCGCCCGAGACCGGCCACGGGATCCCGATCTCGGGATCGTCCCAGGCCAAGGCCCGGTCGTGCTCGGGGCTGTAATAGGCGTCGACCTTGTAGGCGACCATGACGTCCGGGGTCAGGGTGCAGAAGCCGTGGGCGAAGCCGTGCGGGATGTAAAGCTGCTCGCCGTTCTCGGCGTCCAGGGTCACCGCGACGTATGTGCCGAAGGTCGGCGAGCCGCTGCGGATATCCACCGCCACGTCGAGGATCGCGCCCTGGAGCACGCGGATCAGCTTGGCCTGGGCCTGCGGGGCGATCTGGAAATGCAGGCCGCGGATCGTGCCCTGCGGGGCCGAGAACGACTGGTTGTCCTGCACGAATGGGGTGGTGATCCCGGCCCGGGCCATCACGTCGGCTCGGAACGTCTCGGAGAACCAGCCGCGCGTGTCGCCGAAGCGCTTCAGCTTGATGCGCTTCACGTCCGGGATTTCGGTCTCGATCACGTCCATGCCAGCGCGTCCCTCCCCGCGGATATCTCCGCCCCGGTCATCCCGGGCGTCACGCCCGCCGCGCCGAGAACAACCTCGATGATCGACCCGCGACTTCCGGTCATTCGCCGGCCGTGTCAAGGCGTGCTCCCTGCGGGGATGTTGGCCCGGGCGGTTTTCGCGAGGATGATGCTTCAGGTTATGGGGCGCCGATGACGGGTGGATCGGTGGAGTCCCTGCTGCGCGACCAACTCGCCGACCCGGCTTGTGCCTGGAGCCTCGGCGCCTACGGGGCCGTGGCGGCCTTCGCCCGGGACGCGGCCGAGCCGGTGGAGATTCGCGCGGGCGGGCGGATCGGTCTGGCGACGCCGCGAGGCGCGGTCGCGCTGACCGCGACGCCGGAGCTGGTGCCGTTCGCCTACGAGACCGGCTTCACGGGCGGATGGAGCCAGGCGGTCGCCCTGTGCCTGCCCGAAGCGGCCTGCGCCATGGGCCGCCGGGCCGTTCTGACCGAGCTCGGGCCCGACGCGGACGCTGTCCGGGTGCAGGATCGCGGCGCGATCCTGTTCGATCTCGGTCTCGGGCTCAAGGCGGTCGATGCCTGCGTGCGCGTAGCCGATCCCGGCCTGATCGCTGTCGTGCGGGGTGCCTCCGGCCAGTCGATTCTCGAGCCCGGCAATTCGATCGGGTCGATGCTGGTCGCGGCGAGCCCCCACCGGGTGTTCCTGGCCCGCTTCGGCCGGATCGAGGTCTACACGCCGATCCCGCCGGCCGGCGGTACGAGCGCCCCCGGGCCGCACAGCCACATCCTGCCGAAACTCCTGCGGCTCGGCCGGACGCATGCCGCGACCGCGCCGATCCCCGCCGGGCTGGTACCCTGCGCGGCCCTGCATCCGGCCCACCCCGCCCAGGACGCGATGGGCCGCCGGGCCGGCTTCGATGCCGACCGCCACGCCGCCTTCGGCCACCTGCTCGATGCCTGGGGCGATCCGGCGCTCACCGCGCTCCGGCGCATGGTGCTGGCCGGTGGCGAGCCCAATCCGGCGCTGGCCGATGGCCGTTTCGCCCGCTCGGCGATCCGGGCGGCGCGGGCGCAGATTTTGGCGATGGGGGGTTAGCGCCACCGCCGTCATTGCGAGCGTAGCGGAGCAACCCGGGGCAGCGCGCGATCTCAAGATGTGGCGCCACACTGGGTTGCTCCGCTACGCTCGCAATGACGGGGTGACCGGCGAAAAGCCGTCGGCCGCCATCGTCAACCGAGTGCAGCCTCAGCGAGCCGGCGGCGGCGGAGGCGGTGGCGCCAGCAGGCGGGCCAGCGCCGGGTGGTCGCCGGCCGCGATCCAGGCTCCGCCCTGCGGATGGATCTGGTTGGCCGCGCTCAGGGTGCCGGCGCGAGCCTGGGCCACGAGTTCGGCGAGCGAAAACGGGCCTTCGACCGTGTCCCGGTAGACGTAGAACAGAGCGGCTGGGGGCGGTGGCGGCGGGACGGGCGCGGCCGGGTTGGCGAGGCGGAGCAGGGCCTCGGTCGTGAAGGCTGACGGCTCGATGACGCGCTTGTCCACGGCGCGCAGGGCCGGTGGGTCGGCCGGGTCGCGGTTGGCCTCCTCGGCGGGCACGTCGGCGAGGCTGCCCGGGATCGGCCGGGTCCAGTCCTCGATGCGGGCGAGGAGCGCGTCGAGCAGCCGGTCCGGATCGACCGGCAGGCCGCCGGCCTCGACGGCGCCCTGGCGCCAGCGGCGGCTCAGCGCATCCGCCACCGCGTTCCCGACCCCGCCGATCCGGGCCTCGGCGTCGAAGTTCACGGTCTCGCGCCGGGGCGCGTAGGCGCGCTTGGCGGTCCACGCGAACAGCGCCGCCATCGCCAGGTTCTGGACCGGCGACAGGGCGGCCTCGGCCTCGGCGAGCTGGGCCGCGATCGCCGCGCGCTGGACCCGGTCGAACAGCTTGCGCCGCAGGGTCCGCTCCGAGCCGACGCTGCGCCAGTCGCCCGGCTCGAAGGCGAAGCGCCACAGCCCGGTCTCGGGCGCGCGCTGGAGCAGGCCGAGGCAGGCGGCGCGCAGGAACAGCGACAGGGTCTCGCGCAAAGCATCCGATTCCTCGGCCGAGGGGGCGACCGGGTCCGGGAAGCGGAGATAATCCTTGTGATTGTGGAGCGGGATCGCGTCGAGGCGGTCGAGCTCCTGCGCGTAGGCATTGCGCCAGTCGCGCCGCAGGGGTCCAAGCACGTCGAGCGGCACGCCGGACAATTCGCAGTAGCAGACGATTCGGCCGCGCTGGCTCGATTCCAGGAAGCCGATCTCGCCGGCGCCCAGCACGGGCGGCAGGCTCGCCCGCAGGATCGGACCGAACTCGGCCTGGAAGGCGCGGGAGCCTTCAACCGCCAGGATCGTCTTGAACTGATCGCCCCCCGGGCTGAAGGCGTCGAACCGCGCGTAGATCCACGGCATGCAGCGCAGCAGCATCAGCTCCAGGGTCTCGCGCTGCTTGGCGGGGGGCAATTCGCGGAGCGCGTCCAGCGCCGAGGGGATGCGGGCGCGGTGCGGCCCGAGCCGGCGCCGGGCTATGTCGCGCACGGCGTTGAGCAGGTCGGCCCGGGTCTCCTCCTCGCGCAGCAGGGCGAAGATCGCGCGCGAGCCGCCATAGGCCTGGAACGCCTCGCGCGCCCAGGCGAGCCGCTCGGCGGGCGCGACGACGATTTCTTCGGGCAGGTCGCCCGAGGGCAGGACCAGGAAGGTGCCGCCCGAGGGGCGCTCGATGGCGTTGCGGATCTCGGCGATGTCGAGGCGCAAGTCGCGCATCAGCCGGCCGACATCCGCGTGGCCCTGGTTCAGAGCGCCGAGCAGGCCGTCGTAGCGGGCGGCGCCGGTCTCCGGGTCGCGCCCGGTCCGGGTGCCGAGCCTGGCCGAGACCCGGCGCAGCAGCTCGGCCGCCTCGCGGGCGGCCACTGAGCGGATGCGCAGGACGCAGGCGCCGCGCAGATCCTCCCGGGCTTGCTCCAGGTAACGCTCGGCGTCGCGCCGGTGCGAGAAGATCAGGCCGGGGCGGACCTGGTCGAGCCGGCTGAGCGAGGCGGAAAAATGCTCGGCCAGCATCTCGTCGGCGAGCCGGGCATAAGTGTCGGCGGCGGCGGTGAGGCGGGCCAGCGCGCCGCCATCGGCCTCGATCAGGTCCTTCACGCTCTCGATCAGCGCCCGGGCGTAGTCGAGGCCGCCGCGCTCTTGGTCGTCGAGGAGGCGGTAAAGCGCGGCCGGCAGCGCGCCGTCCGTGTCGGAGAGCCAGGCCGCCTCGAGCTTGGCGCGCACGTCCAGCACCTCGGCGCCGCGGGGGCCGTAGGCGGCGCCCGAGCCGGTGCGGCCCAGGATGTCGTCGCGCAGGCGCTCGGCCTCCTTGCGCAGGTTCGGCGCCCAGTCCCGGGGGCTGGCGATCTCTGTCCTGATCGCGTCCACCGCCTCCTCGACACCGAGCGCCACCGATTCCTGGATCGAGGAGCCGTCCGCCCGCTGCAGCAGGGTGCCGACGAGGTCGTATTCGGGGATGCCGGGGGGCGCCGGCCGCAGCACCTTCGGGAAGGCCTCGAAGGCGGAGAAGCGCAGGGCGAGGCGGTCGGCGCCGAAGCGGTCGCGCTCCTCGACCGTGGGGATGTGGCGCTCGCCCTGCCCCCGGGCGACGCCGAAGAACGCCTCCACCATACCCAGGCCCGCCCGGGCGGCGTGCGCCTCGAATTCGAGGCTGCCGCGGGTGGCGAGCACGGCCTGGCCGAGGGCCGAGTAGTTCAGCGAGAACAGGGCGGCGCGGCCGGCGCGGTCCGGGCTCGGCGGCGCCCATTTGCGCATCTTGTGCTGGGTCTGGTTGACCCCCGTCGAGCGCTTGCGGCCGGAGAATTCGGAATTGCCGAAATCCTCGAACAGCACGTCGGCCATCATGTCGTAGAGGTCGCCGATGGACGCGGTGCGCTGGTCGGCGAGGTTCTGGGTGTCGAACAGGTAGACGTCGCTGAACGGCCGCTCGACCCCGCGGGCGACCCGGGCATGGTCGCCCCAGCTCTCGACATAGGGCGGCTCCGGATTGCCGCGCATGGCGTATTCGAGCTCGGACAGGGTCGCGACGCCGTTGGCGAAGACCCGGTCCTTGTTGGCGCCGACATAGCCCGAGGGCAGGACCAGGAAGAGATCGACCGCGTCGGGGCGCTTGGGCGTCTCCAGCGACGAAATCGCGTAGCCGGCATCGATCACCGCCCCGGAGCCGGTGCCGCCGGCCACCGAGGCCACGACGACGACGCGCAGGTCCGTGGCGGTGTCGAGGCCCAGCGCCCGCAGCTGCGCCTCGTTCGAGACGTTGGCCAGCACCGCGCCGGCCTTGGCGGTGAGCCGGTCCTGAAAGTTGCGCACCTCGTCGAAGAACAGCAGCCGGGCGATGGCGCGGATCTGCCCGGCGCCCTTCGAGGCATCGATGCGGGACAGGTCCCGGGCGGGAAGCCAGGAATCGATATGCGGATAGCTGCGCCGCTCGGCCTGGTAGCGGGCGAGGTTGACCGCCTTCTGCAGGGTCTCGCCCTCGCGGAACGCGACCTTGGCCGAGAGCGCGTCGGTGACCGCCGCCCGGCCAGCCTCGCGGGCCTCAAGGGTGTCGGTGTCGAAATACAGGAAGGACGCGGCCGGGAACTGGTCGAGGGCGCTGATCCGCGTCCCGTTCCAATCGGCCTGGAGGATGCGGCGGCGCAGGCGCAGCAGCACCTCCATGCCGGTGCCGCCCAGCGCCACGAACACGGTCGGACGGACTTTTAGAAGTGTCTCGGTCTCGGAGGCGGGCCGGGCGTCAGCCATGGTCTCAGCGCCTCCGGTCGGGTGCACGCAGGAACAGCACCAGGGCGGCGCCGAACAGCACGAGGCAGAGGGCGAAGCCGGCCGCCAGCCCGGCCCAGGCCTGCCACAGCCGGCCGATTGTGGCGCTCACCAGGATCGCGGCGGTGAGCATCAGCGCCGAGAACAGCATCCAGCTCGCGCCGTCGGCGGCGTCGAGCGTGGCGCGGCGGTTGATCAGGTGGGCGCGCACCCCTTGGCGGACGAACAGGAACAGCACGGCCAGCACCACCAGGGCGGCGGCGCCAAGGGCGAGTTCGGTGGTGGTCGGCCCCCGTTCCAGGGTGCTGAACGGGTTCGCCCCGGTGGTGGATTGCGCAGGCGGCGTCGGCAGCGGCTCCGCCTGCGGGGCCGGGTTCTGCGGGGTGGGGATGGTGAAATCCTGGCCCGTCCGGGCCTGGACGCACACGATCCCAGCAGTCCCCACGCCGTCAACATACAAAAAAATCATGCGCCGGGTCCGGGCTCCTGCAATCGGGTGGCGCGGGCCGGCCCCCATAGCCCCGCCCGCACGTGCCAGCGGCTGCCGTCAGGGGCGCGCAGGGTCTGGGTGCGGTAGGGCCGCAGGCTGACCCGCTTCGGGACGGCGCCGAGCATCACGGTCTGCACCCGCGCCCGGGCGAGCGCGAGGCCCCCGAGACCGGCCGCGCCGGCCAGCGCCAGGGCGCCGGAGGCGGCGGCGATCAGCGGCCAGGGCGAGAACGCCGCCTCGATCCGCACCGGTAGGCTTACCGAGGCTTCCGAGACGCCGCGATAATCGCGGAACAGGCCGGGCAACCGGCCTTCCACCGCGCGCGCATCCCCAGCCGCCCCGCTCATCTGGTCCCCGGACAACAATCCGCTGCCGAAGATCGGCCGCACGCGATCCAGGAAGGCCGGATCCAGCGCCAGGCGCAAGTCCGCCAGCCGCAGGGTGAGCGTTCCATCCACGGTGCGCCCGTCGGAGAACAGGCCGGCGAGGCCGGTGGGGCGCGGGATCGGCGGCAGGGTCAGCACCACGGCGAGCGGCCCGCTCTCGGCCTGGGGGCCCAAGTCGGCGATCTCCGCGGGCGAGACCGCCGCCTGCGCCAGCCCGGCCTCGGTGCCGACCTCGTTCCAGCTCAGGGCCAGCCGGGCCGCGGCGACCCGCTGCGGGTAGAGCCCGTTCCGCAGATAAGCTGCGAGACGCAGCGCCGTACCGACGGTGGCGTCGGCCCCGCTCACCACCAGCACGCCGTTCTCCAGGCCGGCCTGCAGCCCACCAGCGTCGAGCCGGTCGAAGCGCAGGGTCAAGCCGCCGGCGAGCACCGGCTTCAGGCTCACGGGCGGATGGCTGAACAGGGCCTTCAGGCCCGGCGACGCCAGGGCGGCGTCGAGCGCCCGGCCGCCGGCCGCGCCGTAGCCGATGCCGTAGATGACGAAGCCGCCCTCGGAGAAGTTGCGCCCTTTCAGGGGCATCCGCACCGGGTAGGCGACGATCCGGCTGATCGCATCGGACTCGCGCAGCGCCGTGTAGAAGGCGGCGGTGTTGCGTTCGACCTCGGCGCTGTTGCCCGGGCTGTTCTTGTTGTTGGTGACCATCCAGATCACCCCGTCCCGGCCGCGCAGGCCGGTGCGGATCGCGCCGAGCAGAGCGCCGTTGGAATCGGCATCGGCATAGGCGGCGCTGCCGGCCTTGCGCGGCAGGTCGATCGAGGCGATCGCCGAACGGACCCGCGCGGCCTCATAGGCGCCCTCGTACAGGATCCGCGGCGAGGGCCGGCCTGGGACCTGTCCGTCCTGGTCGAAGGTCGCCACGGCGATCTCGGCCCCCGGGATCCGGGCCGCCGCCACCAGGGCCTCGACCAGCGGCCGGAACTGAGAGCCCTCCGCGGTGAGGAACGGCTCCATCCAGCCGGAATCCTGCACCAGGAACACCTGCCGCACCGGCGCCTCGGCCCAGGCGCGCCCGCCGAGCAGGAGAACGAGGCCCAGCACGGCCCGCACGAGCGCGCTCATGCCGCGCGCAGCCGCAGGGCGTGGCAGCGGCATTCGGACCGGCTCCACAGGTAGAGCACGCCGTCGTGCAGCAGCGCCCGCGCGTCGCCGATCCGCGACACCGCGAGACCCACCGGCAGCCGGCGCAGGCCGGCCCCGTGAGCGTGGTGGAGCACATGGCCTGTCACCGGCGCCGGCAGGCTCGCGCCGCGCAGAAAACCGCCGCGCGGACCGGGAATGTCGAGGGCGAGCAGGATCGTATCGCGGGCCAGCGCCAGAAGGGGTACCAGCAGGTCGCCGGCATGGGCGCCGAGATTGAGAACCTCCTCGGCGGCCTGCCACGGCACGTCGAACCGCTCGGCGCCGGCATAGGTACAGGGTCCGGCGGCGAGATGCGGCCCGTCGAGGCGGTTCAGGGCCGGATCCGGCGCCAGCGCGGCGAGGTGATAGCAGCCGTCCCTCATGCCGAGCTGGTGGTGCAGGTCGGCGCGGTCGCGCCACGGCGCCTGGGCGACGATCGGCGCGAAGCCCCCCGGCCAGGGGGTGACCCGGGTCTCGTCGCCGAGGGTCCGGCAGGCGACGAACCCGTCCGGGCCTGTCCAGAAACAGTCGCCCAGGCGGTTGGTCCAGGGGCCGGTGAAATCAGCCTCCGGGGCGGGGCGGCCGAGATCGCGCAGGTCGAGGGCGTTCGATCCGGCGTCTGCCCGGCAGAGGACGAGGCGTCCGCCGCGCTCGCCGAGGGCGAGGCGGTCGCCGCGGCGCCAGCCGGGGGCCGACAGGAAGCGCAGGCCCGGTGCCCGGGCCTCGGCATGGACGAGGCGGGCTCCGAGCTGGGGCAGATTCAGGCTGATCAGCGTCTCGGCGGTGGCGTAGGCGATGCCCCTGCGGCCCGCCGTGAGGCCGGATCCCACCGGATCGGGGGGCAGCCGCCCGAGGCCGGCGAACCTTCGGCCGTCCCAGCCCTCGAATGCGCCCAGATTCTCCTGGAACAGGTAGAGCGCTGCCGGATGTCCGGCCCGGACCAGCGCCGGCACGCCGCTCGGCAGCGGCACCTCCGTCGCGCTCGCGAGATCGATATCGAGGATGTCCGGGGCCGGCGCCGGGACCGGCGGCCCCAGGCGCGCGCCGGTCTCGGGCGCGTACGCGAAGGCGGCCGGGAACGGACGGCCCTGCCGGTCCCGGCGGATGCCCAGATGGGCGATCCGGGCATCGTCCGCGGGGATCGCGACGCCCGCGACCTCGGCCGCGACCGGCCGCCCCGCCTGGAACCGCCAGTGCTGGCGCCCGGGCAGGCTCGTGACCCGCTCGTCCGGATCGATCGGCCAGACGCCCTCCGGTGCGGCGCGGGCGAGCGGCGATGGATCGTCCAGACTCACGGGCACCGGTCCAGGGGTGGGAAGGCGGCGGGGATCGTTCCCGATTTTTCGCGGGATGGAAAGGGCGGGGGCGATGAGATGGCCCTTCCGTTGACGACACGCGTGCTTCCTCCCCCGCACGGGCTACCGGATTCACGTATCTGGTGTGGGCAGCGCGGATGCAGGATGGAGCGCGGGTCCCCTCTCCCGTTCGGGAGAGGGACAGGGTGAGGGGTCAGGTCTTTCCGGAGACGTCGCATCCCTCACCCCAGCCCTCTCCCGCACGGGAGAGGGAGCCGGTCGCGCTCCGTCTCAAGCGGCGGTGTTCGACGCGGATGCGTGAACGTCTGAGCTCGCAGAGGGGGAGGGCAAGGTGCGTCCGGCCGCCCCTCACGGAATCCCGATCATCTTGTGCGTCTGCAGCGACAGGCGCCAGCGGGCGTCCTGGCGGCAATAGGCGATGGCGGCCTGGGTGCTGGCGCCCTGCCCCGGGCCGTCCATCGGCTGGAGGAAGCGGTGCCGGAAGGCGAGGCCGACGAAATCCGCCGGGTCGGCGTCAGTTTGGGGATAGACCAGTTTCAATTCGTGGCCGCTCGTCTGCGCCAGGGGATTGGCGCCCTTGGGGCTGACGCAGATCCAGTCGATGCCCGGGGGCGCCGGCAGGGTGCCGTTGGTCTCGATGGCGATCTCGAAGCCGTGCCCGTGCACGGCCTCGATCAGGGGCGTGTCGAGCTGGAGCAGGGGCTCGCCGCCGGTGAACACCACGTAGCGGCTCTCCGGCCCGCCGCCCCAGGTTCGGGCGATGGCAGCGGCCAGGGTCGCCGCGTCGGCGAAGCGGCCGCCGCCCTCCCCGTCCATCCCGACGAAATCGGTGTCGCAGAAGCGACAGGCCGCCGCGGCGCGATCGGCCTCGCGCCCGGACCAGAGGTTGCAGCCGGCGAATCGGCAGAACACCGCCGCGCGTCCCGCCTGGGCGCCCTCCCCCTGAAGGGTGTGGAAGATCTCCTTGACCGCGTAAGCCACCGCTGTTCCCGAAACCGTTCCGCCTGACCGCCAACCCGCACATAAGCGGCCCGCGGCCCGTGGACCACCGACAACCAGGCGGCGCAGCCCCGCGGTTGTGTCTCGCCTTGCTCTTGCCACGGTGGAGACGTTCATGCCGTGATGCAGCACGGCGACCGCCCCCGGCGGTCCGGGCTGCGCGAATCCCGGCCGGCCGGCCGGAAGAAAGGCGCCTCGCGGCGCCGACCGTGGCGATCCTCTGACGAGTCGGGCTCGAATGTCCTCTTCTCTCCTCCGGCGCGTGACCGTCGGATTCGCGGCGTTGACGGGTCTACTCGGCACGAGCCTGATCGGGATCCAGGCCGCCAACGCGGTGACCTCGCCGATCCTCGTGGTCGATGTCGATTCCGGCAAGGTGATCTACGCGCAGGCCCCGACCGATCCCTGGTATCCGGCCTCGATCACCAAGCTGATGACCACCTACGTCGCCCTGGATCTGGTGCGGCAGGGCAAGGTCTCGCTCGATTCGATGATCACGATCTCGGCGGCGGCGGCCTCCGAGCCGCCCTCCAAGATGGGCTTCAGGCCGGGCACGCAGCTCACCCTCGACAACGCCCTCAAGATCATCATGGTCAAGTCGGCCAACGACATCGCCTACGCGATCGGCGAGACGCTGGGCGGCTCGATCGAGAACTTCGCCGATCTGATGAACGAGACCGCGCAGCGGATCGGCATGCGCGACAGCCGCTGGACCAACCCCAACGGCCTGCCCGACCCGCACCAGTGGACCTCCGCCCGCGACATGGCGGTGCTGGCCCGGGCGCTGATCCGCGACTTCCCGGATTCCCACGACCTGTTCTCGATCTCGGCGATCCAGTTCGGCCGGGCCGTCATGGCCAACCACAACGGCCTGCTCGGGCGTTATCCCGGCGCCGACGGCATGAAGACCGGCTTCATCTGCTCGGGCGGCTTCAACGTGGTGGCGACCGCCTCGCGCAACGGCCGCCGGGTCATCACCATCGTGATGGGCCAGCCGAGCCCCCGCGAGCGCGACGTGAAGGCCGCCGACCTGTTCGACTACGCCTTCGCCCAGAGCGCCGGCTGGACCAGCCCGACCCTCGACGCCCTGCCGGCCTCGCCCCTCGGCGGGCCCCCGGATATCCGCCCCTACGTCTGCGGCGGCAAGAAGCCGCCACCGATCGACGACGGCGCCGGCGCGGTCAGCGCCCCCGGCTCGGCGGCGCAGCTGATCGGCGGCTCGGTGGCGAATTCCCCGGCGCTCGCGATGGCCGCCTTCTCCAGCCCCGCTTTGCGTGCCCGGACGCTGCCGCCCCGGGCGCCGCTCCAGCCGATCGCGGTCTGGATCGGCCGCAACCCGGCCGAGGGCCAGCAGATCCTGGAGGCCCAGGAGAACGCCCAGAAGACGGCCGCCGCCAACACCCGGGCCGCCAAGCTCGAAGCCGCCAAGGCCAAGCGCGAGGCGGCGCTGCAGGCCGCCAAGCAGGCCCGCGAGGTACGGTTGGAACAAGCCAAGGCGGCCAATGCCGCGAAGGCAGCGGCCAAGCCGGCTCCGAAGCTCGCGGCCAAGCCGGCCCACGGCTTGCCGCACGGCGCCAGCGCCTACACATCCGTCGAAACGCCCGGCATGCCGGAAGCCAAGCCCGGCAAGGGTCTGTCGAAGCCCGCCGCCCACAAGGCGCCGGCCAAGCCCGAGGCCAGGAAGGCCGAGGTGAAGAAGACTCAGGGGAAGAAGGCAGCCGCCGAGGAGTAACGGCCTGCCGGCATCGCGCTCCGGCGCGTTGCTCCGGGCGGCAAAAACCCCCATCTCGACGGCCATGTCCCTGACCGCCTCGCCTGCTCCGGATCCGCGCCGACCGGAGCCGATCCCGCTGACCGTGCTCACCGGCTTCCTGGGGGCCGGCAAGACCACGCTGCTGAACCGTCTGCTGCGCGACCCTGCGCTCGCCGACACGGTGGTGATCGTCAACGAGTTCGGCGAGATCGGCCTCGACCACCTGCTGATCGAGACCATCGACGAGGATATGGTCCTGCTCGGCGCCGGCTGCCTGTGCTGCACCGTGCGCGGCGACCTGATCGCCACCCTGGAAGACCTGCTGCGCAAGCGCGACAACGGCCGGATCAAGCCGTTCCGCCGTGTGGTGATCGAGACCACCGGGCTCGCCGACCCGGCGCCGATCCTGCACGCGCTGATCTACCACCCCTACCTCGTTCTCCGATACCGGCTGCAGGCGGTGGTGACGGTGGTCGATGCCATGACCGGCGCCGCCTCCCTCGACGCCCACCCGGAGGCCGTGCGGCAGGCCGCGGTGGCCGACCGGATCGTCCTGACCAAGGCGGATCTGGCGGGCGACACCGCCGGCATCCGCGCGCGTCTCGCCGCCCTCAACCCGGCGGCGCCGATTTTTTCCCCGGACGCGCCGGCCGATGATCTGCTCGGCGGGCTGTTCGGCCTCGACGGCAAGGGCGCCGACGTGCGCGCCTGGCTCGGCGACGCGGCCCTGTCGGAGCACCACCACCCCGGCGACGTGAACCGCCACGATGCGGCGATCCGGGCCGTGTGCCTGACCAGCGCGGCGCCGGTGCCGCGCCCGGCCTTCGAGATGTTCATGGATCTGCTCCGCTCCGGCCACGGGCCGAAGCTGCTCCGGCTCAAGGGCATCGTGGCGCTGGCCGACGACCCGGAGCACCCGATCGTGGTCCACGGGGTCCAGCACGTGTTCCACGCCCCCCTGACCCTGCCGGCCTGGCCCGACCCCGACCACACCTCAAGGCTCGTGCTGATCCTGCGCGACCTCGACCCGGCCTTCGTCCAGCGCCTGTGGGACGCGTTCCTGGGCCGCCCACGGGTGGACGCGCCCGACGCCAAGGCGCTCACCGACAACCCGCTGGCGATCCCGGGGGGCTGAGCTGCCCGGCGGCACCGTCCTTGAAGCCATCGACCCGAACGGCGCCTCCGGGGCGCCCCCGCGTCCCGGAATGGGACGGTTGGTCGAGGGATCGGGACAGGCGATGGCGCGACGCTTCACCGTGATACAGGGCGGCCTTTTCGAGACGCCGGCCGAGCCGATGGCGTCGGACCGGCCGCGCCCGCCACTGGTCCTGGCCTGGAGCCGGGAGGCGGGGATTGTTCCCGCTGCGCGCATCCTGCTCGACGGCGAAGCCGCCGCAGCGGTGGATCGGGCGATCCGTACCCGCCTGGCGGCCCTCAGCCATCCGGTCCGGTTCGCCGGTGCGGCCGAGGTTCCCGCCCGCGCGGCGGATCGCCCCCGCCAGTCGCGGTCGATCCCAGCGCACAATGTGCTCGGCGTGCGGCCCGAGGGCTGGGCGGCCCCGGCCGTCGCCGTTCCGGTCTTCGAAGACCGCGTGCCGGCCGTCGCCGTACCGGCCGAGCCTTCTCGGATCGGGATGGCCGGCCGCCCCTCCGCTTGGAGCGGCGCGCTGCGGCTGGCTCTGCTGCGCCGGGTCGATGCGATCGCGGCCGGCCTACTCAACCTCGGCGCCGGCCCGGTGGCCTGGCGTCGGGTGCGGGGCTGAGCGGGGCCGTCAATCCGCCGCGTGTCGGGCCGCCCGCCACGGCCCTAGCTGGTCCGCATGGCGCGCGACACACTCCACGGCCTCCGGCCCGCACCCCGCCGGTTGAAAGCCCCCGCGACGACCTCACCGCCCGGCGCGGCCGAGCGGGTCGGGGCCGTGATGGCGCGCCTGGCCGAGGCCGATCCGGACCCGAAGGCGGGGTTCGACGACACCGATCCGTTCCGGCTGCTTGTGACCGTGCTGCTCTCGGCGCAATCCACCGGACCCACGGTGGCGCGGATCGCCGAAGCGCTGTTCGCCCGGGTGAAGGACCCGGCCGGGATGCTGGATCTGGGCGAGGCAGAGATCACCGCCATCGTCCGGCCGGTGGGGCTCGGGCCGTCCAAGGCGCGCAACATCGTCAAGCTGTCGGCGGCCTTGATCGAGACGTTCGGCGGCGCGGTGCCGCGCAGTTCGGTGGAGATGCGCCGCCTGCCCGGCATCGGCCGCAAGAGCGCCGAGGTGACGGCGAACTTCGCGTTCCACGAGCCGGTGATCGCAGTCGACACCCACGTGTTCCGGGTCTCGAACCGGATTCCGCTGGCGTCCGGCGCCACGGTGGACGCTGTGGCCGACGGCCTCGCCCTGGCGGTGCCGGAGCGGTTCAAGGACGGCGCCCATATCTGGCTGTTCCGGCACGGGCGCGACACCTGCACGGCCCGCAAGCCTGCCTGCACGTGCTGCCCGGTCTCGGATCTGTGCACCTGGCCCGGCCAGGCGACCTGAACGGGCCTACTCGTCCTCGCCGAAGCGGTTCGCCAGCAGGGCCTCGATGCCGTCGAGGCAGGCCTGCGCGTCCGGGCCCACAGCCGTGACGGCGATGCGGGTCCCCATGGCGGCGCCCAGCGTCAGCAGGCCCATGATCGAGCGCCCGCCCACGGTCTCGCCGGCCCGGGTGACGGTCACCGCAGCGTCGAACCGTTCCACGGTCTGCACGAACTTCGCCGAGGCGCGGGCGTGGAGGCCGCGCCGGTTGATGATCGGCAGCTTGCGCACGAAGCCGCCGTCCGGCACCTCGGGATCGTCGTCCATCTCGAAAAGCTCGTCCATCGCCCTTCGTGGTTCCCGCCCGACTGTCGGCTGATCGCGTCGCTTGCTTCGACACCTAAGCAGACTTGCCCCGGCGGGCCAACGGATCTTGGCCGAGGTGTTTGCGGCGATGGGCGTTTCGAAGGTGAAACGACGTCGCGGTGTGGGGGAAAACGATCCGGTCATTGGTCGATCGTGCCGAACGGTCGACCCGGAATGGCGACAGGGATGCGCGCATCTCCCTCCCCC
>NZ_JAKSYJ010000145.1 GCF_022829365.1 Methylobacterium sp. J-077
CCGTGATCCGTGTCCGTGCGTGACCGGCAGCCGCTAGGCTGACGACCACCCCGACACGGTCGCAGAAAGACCCGCAGCAGACAGCTGCATGCTGGCCGAACCGGACCCCCGCCGTCGCAGCACCCTGCGAAGGCCAGGTCCGAAAACAATTGCGATGCGCCGGTCTGGTCGCTCGAGCGGCGTGCCAAGAACCCGCTCCCATCTCGAACTCGGCCGTTAAACACGCCAGCGCCCATGCTACTGTGCCTCAAGGCACGGGAGAGTCGGTCGCCGCCAGACCCGCACATCGCAAGACAACACGATCCCTCGACACGACACACGCTACGGCCCCGGACCGCGCCACAACGCGCAACGCCAGCCCGGACCAGCCGAACAACCTTGGCGCGGGGTGGAGCAGCCCGGTAGCTCGTCAGGCTCATAACCTGAAGGTCACAGGTTCAAATCCTGTCCCCGCAACCAA
>NZ_JAKSYJ010000147.1 GCF_022829365.1 Methylobacterium sp. J-077
GCGGGGTATCTCTCGATGCTCAGTGCTGAGTCAGGCTATCGACGGTCTCGCTCGCCCCTAGCTTGCCAGAGAAGCGCGCGAGATGACTGACGCTCGGCTCGTTCAGGTTACCGGCATTCGCGAAGGTGGCCAGCACAATGCCCACGAGGAACTGAGTTTCTGCCTCAGTCACCTCTCGTCCGCAAAGGGTGCTGGAAGCGCCCCGCACGGCCAACATCGCCTGTCGGAATGCGGGATCATTCTGTAGCTCTGCCAGCTGGGTCATTCGAAGCTGCCAAACGCGAGCCCTGCTTGAAAAGCAAGCCCAGGCAGGCGTCGTAGCATGTCGCTTGCGCTGCTGTAGGGCTGCTGTCTGAAAAACGATTGGATCGTGATGAACGCCCTCAAGGATCTGCTGACCCGCTTCGGTCGGACCGTCACGGCCTATGCCGGCGACGAAGCGCTGATGCAGGCTGGGATCTCGGCCGCAGCCAACGTCATCGTGGCTGACGGCGAGGTGGCGGGTGACGAGTT
>NZ_JAKSYJ010000160.1 GCF_022829365.1 Methylobacterium sp. J-077
TCACCCTGTCCCTCTCCCGCACGGGAGAGGGGAGTTGCGTCTCATGCCGGGGCGCAGGCCTGTCGGTGACGGCGCCTGCACGCGTGTTCTCTGATGTCGACGGGGCAACCGATCAGAAAAACCGCAAACCCTCAGAACGCATGGAAAGGTTTGGATGGCCCGCAGAGCGCGCTGCCGCCATTCATTGTGAACGAAGCAAAGCAAGCCGGCGCAACGCGCGCTCCGCGAACGTCGCGCGGCGCGATCCGATCGAACTCACCGCCCCTCGGACTTCTTCACCGCCGCGGAGACGGTGTTCTTCTGCGACGGGGCCGCCGCGTTCATCTTCGGCACGGCCTTCTTCGGCTTCTTGGTTTCGCGATTGCCGCGCTGCTTCTCGGTGGCCATGCTGTCGATCCTTCTTGTCGGTGAGGGTGACGTATCGGCGCGGTCCGGGCAGCGTTTCCCTACGGTTTGACGTGCGCGATGAAGCGCCCGCGGGCCCAGAGCTCGATCCGGTGCCCGTCGAGCAGGGTGACGGCGTGACGCTCGGCCGCGTCGTCGTTCAGGGCATCCACCGGGACGGTCGAGCGGACGCTGCCGTTCGATGAGAACCGGTAGGCCTGATAGGTCGCCGCCGCGCTGGACGACGCGATCGGGAATACGAGGAGATCTGCCATGTGTCCGGCCGCCGAGCACAGGCGGGGACATGCCGTCCTCAGTCACCGGAGCCTGTGGCCGCTTTTCCGATGATCGGGCGATCCTGCGCCCAGGCGGCGGTAAAAGATAGTCTCTTCGCGGTTCGGCGACGGAGATCGGCTCGGGACCGTCTGCCCGGAGCCGCAGGGCACTTTTGCGGTATCCCGCGCCTCATCTATGAACGAGGCGTCGATTTCACCGGGATGCGTCCCTGATCTGCCGGCCGTCGCCGTCGCGGCCCGTTTTGTTGGGAGGACATCTTTCATGAGCCTCGAATCGGTCCGCGCATTCTTCGCCGAGAAGGCGCCCGACATCGCGGTGATCGAACTGGCCACCAGCACGGCGACCGTGGCGGAGGCCGCCGCCGGCCACGGGGTCGCGCCCGCCCAGATCGCCAAGACGCTGTCGATCCGCATCGGCGACCAGGTCGCCCTGGTGGTGACACGGGGCGATGCGCGGCTCGACAACCGCAAGGCCAAGGCGATGTTCGGCGCCAAGGTCCGGATGCTCGATCTCGGCGAGGTCGAGGCGATCACCGGGCATCCGGTCGGCGGGGTCTGCCCATTCGGGCTGATCGCGCCGTTGCCGGTCTATTGCGACGTCTCGCTCAAGGCCTTCGACGAGGTCGTCCCCGCCGCCGGCAGCACCCGCAGCGCCGTGCGCATCGCGCCGGATCGCATGGCCGAGCTGGCCAGGGCGGTTTGGGTCGATGTGTGCCAGGAGCCGAGGTGAGCGAGGGTTTCTAGCGCCCCGTCCAGGCCGGCGTGCGCTTGCCGAGAAACGCCTCCATCCCCTCGCGAAAATCCTGGCTCATGTAGCAGAGGAGGATCAGGTCGTCGCCCGGATGAGGGGCGCCATCGGCGGTGGGCTCCTCCTCGGCGAGGCGGCGCAGGCCCTCCTTGGTGGCCTGCATGGTCAGCGGCGCGTGGCCGGCGAGCAGCTCGGCCAGGACGTCGACTCGCTCAGTCAGGGCCGCGCGGTCGTCCACGACCTCGCCGACCAGGCCGATGGCGAGCGCTTCTTCCGCGCCGACCAGACGGGCGGTGAAGAGGATGTCCTTGACCCGGGCCGGGCCGATCAGCCCGGAGAGGCGCTTGAGATTGCCCTGGCTGAGGCAATTGCCCAGCGTTCGGGCGATCGGGAAGCCGAACCGGGCGTCGCGCGTGGCGATCCGCAGGTCGCAGGCGGCCGCGATGGCCGCACCGCCACCGGTGCAGGCCCCCGCGATCGCCGCGATGGTCGGCACGCGCAGCCGCTCCAGGGCGCCGAGCACCCGGTCCATGAACCGCTCGTAGCCCAGCGCATCCTCGGCGGTCTCGAAGCTGCGGAACTGGGCGATGTCGGTGCCGGCCGCGAAGGCCTTGTCGCCGGCGCCGGTGATGATCAGCGCCTTCAAGGCCGGGTTGGCAGCGATCGCCTCGCAGCAGGTGATCAGGCCCTGGTACATCGCGAAGGTCAGCGCGTTGCGAGCCTGCGGCCGGTTGAGGACGATCCGGGCGATCCCGGCCTCGTCGGTGGTGAACAGCAGCTCGTCGGTGGCGGGCTTGGCACTCATCGCAGATCCTCCCGGTATCGGGCTCAAGCCACGGTCTCGCGGACGACGCCCCGGTCGATCAGGCCGTCGATCTCAGAGGCGGTGTAGCCAGCCTCCGCCAGGATCGCCCGGGAATGCTCGCCGAGCAACGGCGCCGGGCCGTGGACCCGGCCGGGCGTGTCCGAAAACTTCACCGGCAGACCGAGCGTCTTCATCCGGCCGACCCGGCTGTGCTCGACCTCCACGACCATCTCGCGGGCGAGCGCCTGCGGGTCCCGGTGCATGGCGTTGACGTCGAGCACGGGGCCCGCCGGGACGCCGCCGGCTTCAAGACGGGCCAGCCAGATCTCCGAGGTTTCCGCCTTGAAGACGGGCGCCAGGGTGGCGGAGAGGTCGTGGCGGTTGGCCATGCGGTCGCGGTTGAGGGCGAAGCGCGGATCCTCGGCCAAAGCCTCCGCGTCGATCGCCTTGAGCATCCGCAGCCAGTTGGTCTGGTTGGCCGCCCCGATGGTGATCCAGCCGTCCGCCGTCTCGAACGCCTCGTAGGGGGCGTTCAGCGGATGGGCCGAGCCCATCGGCCCCGGGGCGATCCCGGTCGCCATGGCGATGGCCGATTGCCAGTAGGTGTGGGTGATCCCGGCCTCGAACAGCGACGTGTCGACCGCCTGGCCCTTCCCGGTCCGGAGTCGGTGCGAATAGGCCGCGAGCACGCCCATGGCGGCCAGGATCCCGGCGGTGATGTCGGTCACCGGCGGACCGCACTTCATCGGCGGCCGGCCCGGCCCCTCCCCGGTCACCGACATCAGCCCGCTCATGCCCTGCGCGACCAGGTCGAACCCGGCCCGGTCGGCATAGGGGCCGGTGCGGCCGAAGCCCGAGAGCGAGCAATAGACCAGCGCCGGAAATTCCTGCCGCAGGGTCTCGTAGCCGATGCCCAGCCGCTCCATGGTGCCGCCGCGGTAATTCTCGATCAGCGCGTCGGCATTCCCGAGCAGGCGGCGCAGCACCGCGACGCCGTCCGGGCTCTTCAGGTCGAGGCTGAGCCCGCGCTTGCCGCGGTTCATCATCATGTAGGCGGCGCTCTCGCCCTCCAGCGCCGGCGGGACGGTGCGGCGGGTGTCGTCGCCGTCCATCTTCTCGACCTTGATCACCTCCGCGCCCATGTCGGCAAGCATCAGCCCGCAGACCGGGCCGGCCATGATATGCGCCAGCTCGATCACCCGCATGCCAGCGAGCGGCCCCGAACGTCCCGTCTGTTCCGCCATCGCGGCGCTACTCCCCGGCCGGCACGGTCGCCACCGGGCCGACCGGCCCGGTGGCGGGCTCCACGAACTCGCGCTCGGGATGCATGGTGAAGGCCAGGGCGGCGCCGAGCAGGCACAGGCCGACCGAGCCGACGAAGGGCAGCGTCCAGCTCCCGGTCAGATCGACGATGAGGCCGAACACGATTGGCGAGACGATCGCGGCCACTGCCGAGCCAGTGTTCATCAGGCCGCTGGCGGTGCCGGCATATTTCGGCGCGATGTCCATCGGCACCGACCAGATCGGCCCGATCACCAGTTCGGCGAAGAAGAACCCGGAGGAGAGCAGCAGGGCCACAAGGGTCAGGTCGCGGGTGAGGAACACCCCGGCCAGGCTCGCGGCCGAGCCCAGGAAGCCGATCACGATCACCGACAGGCGGGCGAGCTTCACGTTGCCGGTGCGGTGGAGGATCGAGTCGCTCAGCATGCCGCCGACCGTATCGCCGACGACGCCCGCGAAGAAGACCCCCGAGGCGAACAGGGCCGAGTTCTTGAGATCGAGCCCGTAATTCTCCTTGAAGAAGCTCGGCAGCCAGCCGAGGAACAGCCACAGGGTCCAGCCGTAGCAGAAATACGTGACCGTCACCGGCAGCATCCGCCGGGTCAGTGCGCCCCACGGCACCGATTGCTTCGCTCCGACCTTGCGCGGCGGCGGCAGGGCCTCGAGTTCCCGAGGCGTGATGGTCGGGTGGTCGGACGGGTCGTCACGAAAGTACAGGTACCAGATCACCACCCAGACGAGGCTGACCCCGCCCAGGATCACGAAGCTGGTCCGCCAGCCGAAATGGATCATCAGGAAGGCCACGATCGGCGGCGCCACCGCGTTGCCGAGCCGGGCGAAGGCGTGGGTGATGCCCTGCGCGAAGCCGCGCTTGCCCGGCGCCGTCCAGTTCTGCATCGCCCGGGTCGCGGTCGGGAAGGTCGCGCCCTCGCCGAAGCCGAGCAGCACGCGGGCCAGGAACAGGCTGATCAGGCCGCCGACCAGGCCGGTCAGGATCGTCGCCGAGGCCCAGATCATGCCGCAGACCAAGAGCGTGCGCCGGGCGCCGAACTTGTCGCCGACCGAGCCGCCGATCACCTGGAAAATCGCGTACGGGTAGGCGAAAGCCGAGAGGATCAGGCCGAAATCGGTCTTCGACATGCCGAATTCGCGGATGATCTCGGCACCGGCCGTGGCGACGTTCACCCGGTCCAGATAGGTGATGAAATACATCACGCAGAGCAGGCCGAGCACGCCATGGGTGGCGCTCATGCGCTTCAGCATCGACCATTCCTCCACACTGACGATGCCGCGTTTCGCGGTCGCCCGGCGCCTCGTCGCGGGGACGGACGCTCTTTGGTATTCGTTATTCAAACGCCTCTTAAGCCGGAAGGCAACCGTGCGTCGAGGGGATCGGCAGGAATTCAATCGCCTCCGTGAAACGCAAAACGGGAGCCTCGTGGCTCCCGTTCGGTTTTTCTGATCGATCGTCGGTATGGCGTTCAGACCGTCGCCGGCCGGAGCTGCCCGGTCTCCGTCTCGGTGCCCAGCGCCTTGCCGCGGGGACCGACCCAGCTGCCGACCCATTTGCGCTGCCACAGCATCAGGCAGCCGAGCACGGCGGCGGTGAACACCGCGTAGCCGATGAAGCCGGTGGAGAACGAGCCGGTATACTGCTTCGACAGACCCATGACGTTCGGCAGGATCGCGCCGCCCAGCGCCCCGACCTCGCCGATCATCGAGCCGGCGACCGCGGTGTTGCTCGGCCAGCGCAGGGGCACGAGCTGGAACAGCGCGCCGTTGCCGGCGCCGAGCGCCGCGAAGCAGAGCATGAACAGGAGGGTGGTCACCGCGAGCGAGGGCGTCGCCATCAGCGACAGGAAGGTGGCGATCGCCGCGAGCAGCACGACCGACAGGACCGCGATCCCGCCCATCCGGTCGGCGAAGTAGCCGCCGACGATGCGGATACCCGAGCCCATGAAGGCGGCCAGCATGGTCAGCCGCCCGGCCTCGACCTTCGTGACCGAGAACTGCTCGTAGAAGAAGGTCGGCAGGAAGTTCGACAGGCCGACGAAGCCGCCGAAGGTGATCACGTAGATCAGCGAGAACGCCCAGCCGTCCTTGGTGAACAGGCAGGAGATGTGATCCCTGAACGACTGGTGGGCATTGTCCGGCGGCTCCTTGGCGAACACGATCATGACCGCGAGCGGGATCAGCATCACCAGACCTGCGAAGGCGTAGGTGGTCTGCCAGCCATAGGCCTGCGCCAGCGGCGGGGCGAACAGCACGGCGAGCACGGTGCCCGAGTTGCCGGCGCCCGCGATGCCCATCGCCAGGCCCTTGTGCTCCGGCGGGAACCAGCCCGAGCCGAGGGACAACGCCACGCCGAAGGAGGCGCCGGCGATGCCGAGCAGCACGCCCATGGCGAGCACATCGTTGTAGGACGAGACCACGAAGTATCCGTAGGCCATCGCCAGCATGATCACGCTCATCTCCGTGATCGCGGCGTTCTTGCGGCCGATATACTGAGCAAGAACGCCGAGCGGGAAGCGCATCAACGCTCCTGCGAGGATCGGCAGCGAGATCATGAACCCGGTCTGGGCGGGGGTCAGCTTGTAGGTCTCGGTGATGAACGGGCCCATGGCGCCATTCAGGACCCAGATGGCGAAGCAGAAATCGAAATAGAGGAATGCCGCGAACAGCGTCGGGGGGTGCCCCGACTTCATCACCGTCTTGAAGCTCGCCATAGCTGGTGCTCGTCTTGAGAGAGGCGAACCGTCACGCGGTCGCTCATGCCGGGGATCCGGACTCACACCGTCCGCTGTTTTGGAGCGTCGTTGCTCCGCCGCCGCAGCAGGCGCGGCATGGTTCGGCAATGCAGCATGCGTGCCAGGTTTTCTTGAGCGTCGCGGATCGGCGACGACGGTTTCCGCCCGCCACAGCAGGGCGGACCGCCTGTCCGCACCTGCGGTCTCAGTCGCGTGACGTTCGAGGGGGCGCGCGCATGAGCTTGCGCCATCATCGCGAATGCGGCGAGGGGGAGGTCTTGAGATGAGGAGGTTGACGGGACAAATCCGTCGACCAGATTCCGAGAAAGCCCGTCGTTTCTCAGAACTGGCTCCGGCTCACGGCAGGAATGCCATCGATCAAGGCAACCCTGCCGCTGAAACGGGCGGATGCTGAAACCCCGCGCGTCAGCGTCGACCGCTCACCGGCACGACAACACGCTGCGGACGATCCAGCCTTCTTCGGGCAGCCAGAACTTGCGGCGGGCGCGGCTGCAATCGCGCTCGGGCTGCTTGCCCGAGGTCCAGGTTCCGACCGGCTCCGCGACCTTGGGCGGCTCGGGCGTCGCATCGCGACGCGCCTCGGCCGTAGGGCCGAGAACCAGGCTGGCGGCCAGGATGGTAGCGCTCAGAAATAGTCTCGCGCGCACGGCCCAAAAACCCTCGTCCGGCGGGGATGCCGGTGGGGGACATCAACTCTGCGTTGAGGATCGGCGCAAGGCCGTTTCGTCCGGGAACCGGGACCGTCCCGCGTGATCGCGTGGCAGGGTAAATGGGCGGATCGTCGGTTGAGGCAGGAACGCAACACAGGCGAAGAGAAGTACCGGCCGAGACATCAGACTTCGACCATAGGGGACTCGCGCAACTTGGCGGTACCGCGCGATCTTTGCTAAGGCTTGGAATGAGCCTGGCCTTGTATTCGTGTTGGCCTGCTCGATCGCGCGCCGCCGCACGAGTTCGGTGACGCCGCGCCATCCAGGGAAATCCGAACCATGTCCGCCCCGATCCGCCGCCTCGTCCTGGCCGGCTTCACCGTCCTCGCGCTCGCCTCGACAGCCCACGCTCAGGGCCGCGGCCCGGTGGCCGAATCCGGTATCGACGGGCTCGGCGATGACGGCCAGCTCTACCAGGACCAGAACGGCGCCTTCTACGTGCGCCGCGGCGACCGTTACCTGCCCTATACCGGCCGCCCCCCGGTGGTCCGCTCCGCGCCGCAGGCAGCCCCGACGTCGCAGGCGGCCCCGGTCTACGCGCCGCAATCCGCTCCGGTCTACGCGCCGGACTACGACGACCCGACCGCGCCGCCGCGCCGGGCCGCCGGAGCGCCGCCGGCCGAGGGTCTCTCGCCGATCGAGGCCGCCAAGGCGAAAGCCGTGCTGCGCACCCCCGATGACGGGCCGATCGACTACGCCAAGGCGTATGGGCCGATTCAGGACGACGTGTTCCCGGTCCAGGCCTTCAACTACAAGAAGATGAGCCCCGCCTTCCTCCGGCAGGAGATCGCCTATAACGGCCCCTACGAGCCCGGCACGATCATCGTCGATCCGCGCGCCCACCAGCTCACCCTGGTCGAGACCGGCGGTCGCGCCCGCCGCTACGGGGTCGGTGTCGGCAAGCAGGGTTTTTCGTGGTCCGGGACCGCCACGGTCAATTCCAAGCAGGCCTGGCCGGATTGGTACCCGCCCAAGGAGATGATCGCCCGCAGCCCGAAGCTCGCCAGCGAGGTCGACAAGCTCCAGAGCGGGCTCGGCGTCGAAGGCGGCCTGCGCAACCCGCTCGGCGCGCGCGCCATGTATCTGTGGCAGGGCAACAAGGACACGCTGTTCCGCATCCACGGCACCCTTGAGCCGTTCTCGATCGGCAAGAGCGTGTCCTCGGGCTGCATCCGGATGATCAACCAGGACGCGATCGACCTGTTCAGCCGGGTGAATGTCGGCTCGAAGGTCGTCGTCCTGAACTGATCCTGTTCGGGACTTGGGGGCGCCGTCAGGCGAGGCCGCGGCGGTGCTCCCCCAGGATCCGCCGGACCGTGCCGGCCTCCGAGCGATAGACCACCGTCTCGGTCTGGATGCGGTCGGGCCGGAACCGGACGCCGCGCAGCAGCGCGCCGTCGGTGACGCCGGTGGCGGCCACGATCACGTCGCCGCTGGCGAGATCGACCAGATCGTATTTCCTGTGGAGGTCGTCGATGCCCATCTCGGCGGCCCGGCGGCGGCGCTCCGGCGTGTCGAGGATCAGCCGCCCCTGCATCTGGCCGCCGATACACCGCATCGCCGCGGCGGCTAAAACCCCCTCGGGCGCGGCGCCGGTGCCGAGATAGATGTCGATGCCGGTTTCGGCCGGGCTCGCCGTGAAGATGATGCCGGCGATGTCACCGTCCGAGATCAGCCGGACCGCGGCGCCGGCCGCGCGCACCTCGGCGACCAGGGCTGCGTGGCGCGGACGGTCGAGGATCAGCGCCGTGATCTGGTCGGGCTCGACGCCCTTGGCCCGGGCGAGCGCCGCGATGTTGTCGGCGGGGCTGGCGTCGAGATCGACCAGACCCGGCTTGTAGCCCGGGCCGATCGCGATCTTCTGCATGTAGACGTCCGGGGCGGCCAGCAGCGAGCCGCGCTCGGCCATGGCCATCACGGCGATGGCCCCGGGCATATCCTTGGCGCAGAGCGTCGTGCCCTCCAGGGGATCGACCGCGATGTCGACCTCCGGCCCCTCGCCCTGCCCGAGTTGCTCGCCGATGAACAGCATCGGCGCCTCGTCCCGCTCGCCCTCGCCGATCACCACGGTCCCGCGGATCGGCAGGCTGTTGAGCTCGTCGCGCATCGCGTCCACGGCCGCTTGGTCGGCGGCCTTCTCGTCGCCCTTGCCGCGAAGCCGCGCCGCCGCGATGGCGGCCCGCTCCGTAACGCGGGCGAGTTCAAGGGCGAGCGTGCGCGGGACGCCACGCGGTTCGGACTTGGGGGCCACGGCCATCGTTTCCTAACCTGTGTCCGGGCCCGATCTTGGAGTCGGATCCCGTCTTGATCGTCGACCGGCACCGGTCAACCTACACGAGGCGTAACATTATCACTTATCTTGCATCAAGATTTAGGCACTTTGCCCATTTGATGCACTCTTATTCCCGCTCGATGCGGATCACCTGCGGCGGTTCGGCCAACAGGCCGTCGGCGTCGATCGCGTCGAGGGCCGCGCGAATCGTGCCCTCGGTGGCTGCATAGGTGATCAGAACCAGTGGCACCGGCCGGCCCGAGCGCCCGCGCGGATCGGACCCAGCGCTCTCGGTCCGGCGCTGCAGGATGCTTTCCAGGGAAATCTCCCGCTCGGCCATCCGCTGCGCGACGCCCGCGGCGACGCCGGGCCGGTCATGCACGGTGAGGCGAATGTAGTAGCCGCCCTCGTGGCGCTGCATCTCGACCCGCTCGCTGGCGCGCATCGCGGCGGCCGGCACCCCGAAGGTCGGGCGCACGATGCCACGGGCGACGTCGGCGATGTCGGCGACCACCGCGGAGGCGGTCGCCTCGCCGCCGGCGCCGGGGCCGATCAGGGTCAGCTCGCCGACGGCGTCGGCATCGATGGTGACCGCGTTGGTCACGCCCATCACCTGGGCGATGGCGGAGGATTTCGGCACCATGGTCGGGTGGACGCGCTGCTCGATCCCAGCCTCCGAGGCCTGGGCGACGCCGAGCAGCTTGATCCGGTAGCCGAGCTCGTCGGCCATGCGCAGATCGAGGGGCTGCACCCGGGAGATGCCCTCCACCGATACGCCATCGACATCGATGGCGGTGCCGTAGGCGAGGCTCGTCAGGATCGCGAGCTTGTGCGCGGTGTCGAAGCCCTCGACGTCGAAGGTCGGATCGGCCTCGGCATAGCCCAGGGTCTGCGCATCCCTGAGGCAGGCCTCGAAGGTCAAGCCCTCGCGCTCCATGCGGCTGAGGATGTAGTTGCAGGTGCCGTTGAGGATTCCGTAGACGCGGGCGACGGCGTTGCCGGGCAGGCCCTCGCGCAGGGTCTTGATCACCGGGATGCCGCCGGCCACCGCCGCCTCGTAGGCGAGCGCCACGCCGTTGGCCTCGGCCAGCGCCGCCAGCGCTGCGCCGTGGCGAGCAAGCAGGGCCTTGTTGGCGGTCACCACAGTCTTGCCGGCCTGGAGCGCCGCCTCGACCACCTCTTTGGCTGGTCCCTCGGCGCCGCCGATCAGTTCGACGACGCAATCGACCTCTTCCGAGCGGGCGAGCGACACCGGATCGTCGAACCAAGTCACCCCGGCGAGATCGAGCCCGCGGTCGCGGCCCCGGTCGCGCGACGAAACGGCGGCGACGCGGATGTCGAGGCCCGAAGCGCTCAGGGTGTCACGGCGGCGGGCGATCATCCGGACGACGGACGCGCCGACGGTGCCGAGCCCGGCGACGCCGATGCGGTAGCTCACTGTCATGATTCCTTCCGTGCCGGGCGCCCGCAGGAAACCGGGTCTCCGATGCGCCGCATCTCTGCAAGAATTCCGTCCGGCCCGCAAGAAAACCGCAGGCCGGCTCAGCCCGCGACAGCGCGGTGCCGGATCGCCGTAGCAACGAGGGCGTAGAGCACCAGGGCGTTGAGGAGGTGCCACAACGCATGCGTGCCGGTCGGCAGCACCGCGCAGGCGGCCCGGTCGACGGTGCGCGCGGTCAGCGAAATGAGGAACAGCACGCCCACGATCATGAGTCGCCGGCCGGTGCCGACGAAGCGCGTCTCGGGACGATCGAGCGCCGCCACGGTGAACAACGCCAGCACGGCGGGCAAGTAGTCGATCGAACCGTTGGTGACGGCGGAGATGTCCGAGCCGGTCAGACCGTCGAGGGTCGGCACCAGCGTGAAACTGAACAGGACGAAGCCCGCGGTGGCCGCCTCGACCCGAAGGCGGGGCAGCTTCAGGAACCGGTGCAGCGCCAGCGCCAGATAGGCGACGATGAACAGCGTGATCGGCAGGATGTCGGCATACATCGCCCAGGTCACCGCCAGCGTGTGGAACAGGAATGAGCCGATCCCGACCAGAGCGATCAAACCGGCCAGCCCCAGGCAGGCGCGATCCGGCGGCTCCGCAGCGCGGGCCCGACGCGCCGAGGCGGCGGCGGCCAGCAGGAAGGCAACGTTCGACGCCGCATTGACCGGCTCGGCCCAGAAATCCGGCCCGGTCCGCTCGCAGTACGCCATCACCGGCTCGAACCACTCCATCGTCATCCCGGCGCCCATACCGCCCCAATCTTGCGCGGTGGTGGCCTTGTCAGCGCGCCGCGAAGCGCGGATGACGGCCAGGCGACCATCGGAAGCGAGGCGATGCGGATCACCACCTGGAACGTCAACTCGATCAAGCAGCGGCTGCCGCATCTGCTCGGCTTCCTCGACGAGGCGAAGCCCGACGTGGTCTGCCTGCAGGAGTTGAAGTGCCAGGACGAGGCGTTCCCCCGCGCCGAGGTCGAGGGCGCCGGCTACGCGGTCGAGACCCTTGGCCAGAAGGCCTATAACGGCGTGGCCCTGCTGGTGCGTGCGCCGCTCGCGATGAGCGAGATTCAGCGCGGCCTGCCGGGCGACGAAACCGACGAGCAGTCCCGCTACATCGAGGCCCTGATCTCCGGCGCCGACACCAAGCCGGTGCGGGTGGCCTCGATCTACCTGCCGAACGGCAACCCGGTGGACAGCCCGAAATACCCCTACAAGCTCGCCTTCATGGAACGGCTGCAGCGCCACGCGCGCGCCCTCATGGCGGACGAGAATGCCGTGGTGCTGGCGGGCGATTACAACGTCATCCCCGAACCCGCCGACGCGGCCGACCCGGAGGCGTGGCGCTCGGACGCGCTGTTCCTGCCCAGCACCCGGGCGGCGTTCCGCGCGCTCCTGGCCGAGGGCTACACCGACGGCCTGCGCGCCTGCGACCCGCGCGACGGGCTCTACACCTTCTGGGATTACCAAGCTGGCTGCTGGCAGCGGAATGCCGGCATCCGCATCGACCACCTGCTGCTCTCACCCCAGGCCGCCGACCGTCTGGTCTCGGCCGCCGTACAGAAGCACCTGCGCGGTTTGGACAAGCCGTCCGACCATGTGCCGGTCACGGTGGAGCTGACGGCGGGGTAGAGCGCGCTCCCGGGGCGTGAACCGTGGCGCCCCGTCCAGGGCCTTCGTGTCCACCATAGGGCGGTCGGTGTACACAACGGTCGTTTCACCAGCGGATCCGATAGGCGCGCAGCGTCGCAAACGGACTAACCAACCATGCCGGCCCGCCCCCTCGTCCTGTTCCCTGATTCTCGGCTCTCACTTCCGGCCGCCCCGACCGATGCGTTCGGGCCCGATCTGAAAGCCGTTGTGGACGATGTGTCGGACACGCTCATGGCCGCGAGCGCCATCGGCCTGACGGCACCGCATATCGGCATCTCCGAGCGCGTCATGGTGATCCGGCTGTCGCCGGATGAGGATCTGCGCCTCTACGTGAACCCGGAAATCCTCTGGGCCTCCCCCGACACGGAGACCCACGACGAGGGCAGCGTCAGCATGCCGGGCGTGCGCGAGCGGATCACCCGGCCAGCCCGCATCCGGTTCGGCTTTCGCGACCTCGACGGATCGACCCACCAGGAGGAGGCGGAAGGCTTTTTCGCTGCCGTCGTCCAGCATGAGATCGATCAGCTCGACGGCGTCTTCTGGATCGATCGCCTGTCCCGACTGAAGCGGGATCGTCTGCTCAAGCGCTTCGAGAAGCTGAAATCGGCTTCTTCCCTGTAAGCGATTGCCAAAGCGCGCGCCGACGAAGTCAATCTCAGCGCTGCGCAAGCAACTATGGAAGATCAAAGGCTTAGACGCACGCCGCCGATTGCAGCGCGATCGGCATCGGGTCTAGGAATCCACCGATTTTTCGGGGGATTCGATCATGATCGTCTATGGCAGCAGCATTTCGCCCTTCGTGCGCAAGGTCCTCGTGGCTCTGGCCGAGAAGCGTATCCGGTACGAGCATCGTCCGGTGGCCCCACAGGCGGAGGATCCGGGTTTCCGGACCGCGAGCCCCCTGGGCAAGATCCCAGCAATCGACAATGGCGGTTTTCGGCTGGCCGATTCAAGCGCGATCCTCGACTATCTCGAGCGCCAGTCGCCGCTTCCCGCGCTCATCCCGGCCGACCCCGAAGACGCCGCCCGCGCCCGCTGGTTCGAGAAGTTCGGCGAGGTCGAATTCAACCGTCAGCTCTCGGTCGTGTTCACGGAGCGCTTCCTGAAGCCGCGGCTGTTGAAGGTGCCGGGCGACGAGGCGCTGGCGCAGCAGGCGATCGACACGGATCTGCCGCCGCTGTTCGATTACCTGGAATCGCAGATCTCCGGACCGTTCCTGGTCGAGAGCGCGTTCGGGATCGCCGACATCGCGGTCGCGGCCCCGTTCCACAATCTCCGGCTCGGTCAGGTCGAAGTCGACGCCGCGCGCTGGCCGAAGTTGGCAGGCTGGGTCACCCTGACTCTCGACCGGCCCTCCTTCGTCACGGCAATCGCCGCCCCGGCTTGGTGAGCTCCGTAACCTGATCGTAAATCACTGAGGGTGGCCCGGTCGGCAGGCCGACAATCGGCCCTATCTCCACCGCTATGGATCGGCGGATCGACATCCGGCGGTCCCGTCCCCGATGGAGTTCCAATGATCGTCTACGGTACCGGTTATTCGCCCTACGTCCGCAAGGTCCTGGTCGCGCTCACCGAGAAGAACGTGCCCTACGAGCATAGGCCGGTGATGTTCCACGCACCGGACCAGGACTTCCAGGCGGCCAGCCCCCTTGGAAAGATTCCGGCCATCGAGGATGGCGGATTCAAGCTGGCGGATTCCTCGGCGATCCTCTGGTATCTGGAGCGCAAGCATCCGACCCCGGCCCTGGTCCCGGCGGACCCGCAGGCGCTCGGCCGCGCGGTCTGGTTCGACAAGTTCGGTGACACCGAGCTGTTCGCGAAGCTCGTCGTGCCGTTCGTCGAGCAGGTCCTGAAACCCAATATGATGGGCCAGCCCACCGACGACGCTGCTGTCGCCAAAGCCCTCGACAAGGACCTGCCGCCGCTGTTCGACTATCTGGAGCGGCAGATCTCGGGGCCATACCTCGTCGGCGACGCGTTCAGCATCGCCGACATCTCGATCACCACCGGCTTCTACAATTTTCACTTGGCCGACGCGCAGGTCGATGCCGGCCGCTGGCCGAAGCTTTCGGCTTATGTCGCCGAGATCCTGGCGCGCCCCTCGTTCAAGGCCGCGCAAGACGCCAAGAAGGGCTGAGCCCGCACGGCGGCGGCTTCAGAACCTGCCGCTGTTTTCCGGAAACAGCGGCAGGGTCCTGCTCTTTCTTATCGCATGATGATTTCGGAAAACCGGAATCCACTTTTCCGCATCAGGCTTCAGTGCCGCCGCCGGATCGATCCGACGGTCTGGAGCTGGCTCTGGGCCTCGGCTCGGTCGTCCTCGTTGGCGGCCGCCCAGTTCTTGTCGTAGAGCGCCACGATCCAGTCGTCCTTGCGGCCCTCGGCACCCTCGCGGGCCAGAGACAGCCACATCAGGCCCTTCACGCGCTGGATCGGCACGCCGCCCAGCCCGTTCAGGAGCATGTCGCCAAGGAGCGCCTGAGCCGGGTGATGGCCCTTCTCCGCCGCCAAGTTGAACCAGCGCGCCGCCTGCCGGGGATCGGCCTCGACGCCGGTGCCGTCGAGGTAGAGGCGGGCGAGGTTGTACTGCGCGTTCGGCTCGCCGTAATACGACGCCGCGTAGTTGAACATATCGTAGGCGCGCTCAGGGTTCGGACGCACGTAGGTGCCCTTGATCCCCTCCAGGAAATAGGTGCCGAGCGCCGTGAACGCGCTGCCGGTCACCGCGGAATTCTGCGGATCCGGGCCATCGTCGGTGCTAGCATCCGCGATCCGGGAGAAGAACTCGAACGCCTTCAGGTCGTCATGGGGCACGCCGTCGCCCTCAGCGTACATCCGGCCGAGCTTCCACAGCGCCAGCGCATGACCCTGGCCGGCGGCGTATTCGAGGGCGCGGGCGGCGCCCTGCTTGTCGCCGGCATTGTACTCGCGCACGCCGGCGCGCAGCGCGTCCTTGGCCGAGCGGTAGCTCTTGTCCGCCACCGGCACCTGCACCGGCGTGCGAACGCTGGCGTCGAGCGCCCGGGGGGCATCGGTGGGCAGGGCAAGCAGGACCAGGACGCCGGCCGCCGCCGCGATCTGGCCGAGGAAGCGGGACCGACCGGGATCGGCCCCGGCCGGCGCCCTGCGCCGGCTGAGGTCAGTCCTAGACGTCCGCATAGCTCTCCATCTCCTTGGCGCCCCCAGGATGGGTGACGGCGCCGTACAGTGCTGGGCCGACGCCCTGCGCGTATTTCCACAGATAGCCGGAGGTCGCCGTGTTGGTCCGGGGCGCCCAGGCCTTGCGGCGCTCGGCGAACTCCTCGTCGGATAGCGCGACGCTGAGCGTGCCCTGGATCGCGTCCAGGGTGATGATGTCGCCGTCTTGGATCAGGCCGATCGGGCCGCCCACCGCCGCCTCGGGGCCGACATGGCCGACGCAGAAGCCGCGGGTCGCACCGGAGAAGCGCCCGTCCGTGATCAGCGCGACCTTGTCGCCCATGCCTTGGCCGTAGAGGGCCGCGGTGGTGGACAGCATCTCGCGCATGCCGGGGCCGCCGCGCGGACCCTCGTAGCGGATCACGAGCACGTCGCCCTCCTTGTACGTCCGCGACTGCACCGCCTCGAAGCAGGCCTCCTCGCCGTCGAACACCCGGGCCGGGCCGGTGAAGACCTGTTTCTCGGCCGGCATGCCGGCGACCTTCACGATCGCGCCCTCAGGAGCGAGGTTGCCCTTAAGGCCGACGACGCCGCCGGTGGGGGTGATCGGGCGGTTGGCCGGGTAGACCACGTCCTGGTCCGGGTTCCAGGTCACCCGGTCCATGTTCTCCGCGATGGTGCGGCCGGTGACCGTCAGGCAGTCGCCGTGCATGAAGCCGTGGTCGAGCAGGGTCTTCATCAGCAGCGGGATGCCGCCGACCTCGAACATGTCCTTGGCGACGTAGCGGCCGCCGGGCTTGAGATCGGCGATGTACGGCGTCCGGCGGAAGATCTCGGCGACGTCGAACAGCGTGAATTCGATCCCGCATTCATGGGCGATGGCCGGCAGGTGCAGGGCCGCGTTGGTCGAGCCGCCGGAGGCAGCGACCACGGTGGCGGCGTTTTCCAGCGCCTTGCGGGTGACGATGTCGCGCGGGCGGATCTGCTTGGCGAGCAGCTCCATCACCTTCTCGCCGGCGGTGGCGCAGAACTTGTCCCGGATTTCGTAGGGCGCCGGAGCGCCGGCCGAGTAGGGCAGCGCCAGGCCGATCGCCTCGGAGACGGTCGCCATGGTGTTGGCGGTGAACTGCGCGCCGCAGGCGCCGGCCGACGGGCAGGCGACCTGCTCGAGCTCGTCGAGGTCTTCCAGGCTCATGTCGCCGACCGCGACCTTGCCCACCGCCTCGAACAGGTCCTGCACGGTGACCGGCTTGCCGCGGAACGAGCCGGGCAGGATCGAGCCGCCGTAGATGAAGATCGACGGGACGTTGAGGCGCACCATCGCCATCATCATGCCGGGCAGCGACTTGTCGCAGCCGGCCAGGCCAACCAAGGCGTCGTAAGCGTGGCCGCGCATGGTCAGCTCGACCGAGTCGGCGATGACCTCCCGGGACGGCAGCGAGGCGCGCATGCCGCCATGGCCCATGGCGATGCCGTCGGTGACTGTGATGGTGCAGAATTCGCGTGGGGTGCCGTGGGCGGCGGCGACGCCCTTCTTCACCGCCTGCGCCTGGCGCATCAACGAGATGTTGCAGGGGGCGGCCTCGTTCCAGCAGGAGGCGACACCCACCAGCGGCTGGTGGATCTGCTCCCGGGTCAGGCCCATCGCGTAGAGATAGGAGCGATGCGGGGCACGGTCCGGACCCTCCGTGACGTGACGGCTGGGCAGCTTCGACTTGTCGTTCAAACGCGTGTCCATCAACCCGAACCAAGCCTTCGCGCCGCCAGTCCCGAGGGTGCAGGAGACCGCGGCGCGTCGCCGTTCGCGATGCGCCGGGAGGGCCGTCCGCGTGCTCGGGAAATCCTCGTTTCGAAACGGTAAATCGTTGTCGAACTTGCCGTTTACCGCGGATGCTGAGGTGGGCTCGGACTATGGCGGGATCGCGGCGTTTGCGGGCAGGTCTCGGGGCAGACCCGGGATCGTTTTACGGTGTTGCGACCCCGCCACAGCCACGCTTCGGGTCGATTGCCGCGCGAGATTAGGTTAAGGATAATCCTTCACCCAACAATTTGCGGGCCGCCCTGTACAGGGGCTGGTTTTTGGCGGCCCGAGCCGGGGCGGCCCCGGATCGCCGGGCCGCGAAGGTGCGCGCAACGCTCTCAGCCGGTGGTGGAACCCGGCAACGCTTGTGACGCGACGCCGGCCTCGAGGGCGCGGTCGCTCTCATCCTTCAGCGTCACGCCGCTGAGGCCGAGGGTGAGCGCACGGGCGAGCAGCCAGTGCAGCTTGAACGCGGCGCGCGCATGGGTGAGGCCAGCCATCCGCACGTTCGAGATGCAGTTGCGCTCCGCATCCGAGCGGCCGATCCTGGGACCGAAGGTCAGATAGATGCCGAGGCTGTCGGGCGAGGACAGGCCGGGCCGCTCGCCGATCAGCACCGCCACTGCCCGAACCTCCAGGGCCTCGCCGATCGCGTCGCCGAGCGCCACACGGGCCTGACGGGCGATCACCACCGGGGCGACGTGCCAGCCGGCCTTCTCCGCCAGGGGCTTGAACGCGTCGATCAGCGGCGCCGCGTTCTCGTGCACGGCTCGGGCCGAGAGCCCGTCGGCCACAACCAGGGCGAGATCGGCGGCCTCGGCTGCGGCCTGCAGTTTCGAAAGATCCGCCGGGTCGAGCCGGCGGCCGAGATCGGGGCGGCGCAGATAGGTCGCCCGGTCGGGGGCCTGCGAGGCGACGGGGATCGTCGTAAAGCCGAGATTCGCGATGGCGCCGGCCAGCGCCTCCGCATCCATCGGCGCGTGCACGGCGTCCCGGGCCTGAGCGTGGTCGAGGCCGAAGCGCAGCACCTCCCGGGTCGGTAATCCGCTGCCGGCGCGGCCGAGACCGATCCGGGCCGGCGTCAGCCCGGCGAGCCGCGCCCAGATCTCCCGGGTGTCGCTCACGCGGCGAGGTCCGGTGCGGCGGCCAGGAGCGGGGCACCCGATCCCGGCACCAGGACGCCGGCCTCGTCGGTCAGGCCGATCCCGTGCAGCCACGCCTCGAATTCGGGGGCGCGCTTCAGGCCCAGCACCTCGCGCAGGTAGAGGGAATCGTGGAACGACGTGGATTGGTAGTTGAGCATCACGTCGTCGGCCCCCGGGACGCCCATGATGTAGGTGCAGCCGGCCGCCCCGAGCAGCGTCAGCAGCGTGTCCATGTCGTCCTGATCGGCCTCGGCGTGGTTGGTGTAGCAGACGTCGACGCCGAGCGGCACGCCCATCAGCTTGCCGCAGAAATGGTCCTCCAGCCCGGCCCGGATGATCTCCTTGCCGTCGTAGAGGTATTCCGGCCCGATGAAGCCCACGACGGTGTTGACCAAGAGCGGCCGGAACGGCCGGGCGACCGCGTAGGCGCGGGCCTCCAGGGTCTGCTGGTCGATGCCGTGATGGGCATCGGCCGAGAGTGCGGAGCCCTGTCCGGTCTCGAAATACATGCAGTTGTCGCCGAGCGGACCGCGCTTGAGCGCCAGGGCCGCCTCGTGGGCTTCCCTGAGCAGGTCCAGCGTCACCCCGAAGCCGGCGTTCGCCTTCTCGGTGCCGGCGATCGACTGGAACACGAGATCGACCGGCAGCCCCCGCTCCATCGCCGCGAGGGTGGTGGTGACGTGGGTGAGCACGCAGGCCTGCGTCGGGATGGCGTGCTTCTGGATCAGCCCGTCGAGGAGCTGGAGCAGGTCGCCGAGCGCCTGGACGGAATCAGAGGCGGGATTGATGCCGATCACCGCGTCGCCGCAGCCCAGCGTGAGCCCATCAAGGATCGCAGCGGTGATGCCCTTCGGATCGTCGGTGGGGTGGTTGGGCTGCAGCCGGACCGCGAGCGTCCCGGCCAGGCCGATCGTGTTGCGGAAGCGGGTGACCACACGGGCCTTGCGCGCCACCGAGATCAGGTCCTGGTTGCGCATGATTTTTGACACGGCCGCGGCGATCTCGGGCGTGACGCCCGGGGCGATCCGGGTGAGCACCTCCGGGGTGGCCGTCAGCAGGAACTCGCGGAAATCGCCGACCGTCAGATGCGTGATTTCTCTGAACGCAGCGGCGTCGTGCGTGTCGAGGATCAGCCGGGTGACGTCGTCCTGCTCGTAGGGGATCAGCGGCCGGGCCAGGATCTCGGACAGCGGCACCTCGGCGAGGCACCAGCGTGCCGCCGCGTTCTCCTCGGCGGATTCCGCCGCGACGCCGGCGAGCCGGTCGCCGGAGCGAACCGGCGTCGCCTTGGCCATCAGGGTGGCGAGGTCGGCGAAGACGTGGGTGCGGGGGCCGACGACGTGGCGGTAGGCCATGCGGTTTCACCCCGTATCTGCTTCCGAGGATCACAGGATAGCGTGATCCGGTGCGGCTGTCCGGTCAGGCGGCGCCTGCGTTCGGCGCCGGGACCTCGGTGGAGATCGCGTCGACCGTGCGAGGCATCGGGCTGCCCTGCCCGTCCGAGCGCTGGATCCGGACCTGCTGGTTGACCGGCTGCATGTTGCCGAACGGCGTCGAGAAGGCGATCTCGGCGGCGTCACGGCCGACGCCGATGCGCACCAGCCCGTCGAGATCGGCCTGGCGGGTCGCGTCGAACAGCCACCAGCGCCCGTCGAGATAGGCCTCGAACACCGCGTGAAAGTCGCTCGGCACGAGACCGTGGGCGTAACAGCTGACGAACCGCGCCGGGATCCCGAGCGCCCGGCAGAACGCCGTGCCGATATGCGCGAAGTCGCGGCAGACGCCGGCTCGCTTCAGCAGCGACTCGTCCGCCGTGGTCTCGCCGTCGCTGGTGCCGGGCTGGTAGGTGATGTGGTCGTGGATCCAATTGCAGATCTCGTTCACGCGGCTGTGGCCCTTGGGCAGCGCGCCGAATTCGGCCTGCGCGAAGGGCGTCAGCCGGTCGGAGGAAACGAACCGGCTCGGCAGCAGGAACGGCAGGATGTCGAGGGGGAGCACCCCGATCGGCGTCTCGTTGATGGTCGCCGGGTCGGCCCGGTGGACGGTCAGGTCCACCTCCGCGTTGTACTCCAGCGCGAACTGGCCCATCGGCACGTTGACGCCGAGATAGCGGTTGAGCAGGTCCGGGGTGGTGTAGAGGTCACGCTTCAGGTTCGGCGTGAGCACCAGGCTCTCGCTGAGGATCTCCACGCTTCTCAGCTTAGCGACTTCCAGGTTGAAGATGAAGGTCGTGTCCGAGAGTATATTGTAGGACAGACTGCAACCGAGGGTATAGCGCATCGGATCTCCTTGCCGGGCGACGAGATGATCGCTGCCCAAGCAAGCGGCGCGCCCGATCGCGGTTCCCGGTCAGCGCGGCAGCAGCAATACCGTGAGCGAGCGAACCCCCTGCGCTCCATGGATCAGCACACCCTCGATATCGGCAGTGGCCGAGGGTCCGGTGTGCAGCACCGCGTAGGCCGAGCGGCCGAATTCCGGGCGCTTGTAGGCGGCCTGCACGTTGGGCAGGATGTCGGCGGGATCGAGTAGCACGATCAGGTGTTGGGCGAGGTAGGCGACCGCGTTCACGATCAGCTCGCCCTCGGTGAACAGCACCGAGCCGGTCTCGGCGATGCCGAAAACCGCGCGCACCACCGCCACGTCGACATCCTCGACCTCCTGCGGATAGCGCACCGCCCGCAGGTCGCGGTTACCGTCGATCTCCGGGACGGCAGATGCGATCACCTTGGCCTCGGCCAGCCGCTCGCGCACGCCCGCCAGCGGCTCGCCGGTGCGGCCATCGGCGATCCGGCCGCCCATCTTTTTCAGCCGCTCGCCGAATTCTTCGAACAGATCGTCGCCGACGAGCGGCGTGAAGGACGGCACAACCGGCAACGGGTAATCGCCCGCCGGACGGTTCGCCTTGAGCGCCGCGAGGATCCCGTCGCGCGCGCTCATTGGCCGGTGTCCTTCGGGGCCGCGTCCTTTGCCGGCTTCTGCATCCGGTTCTGCTTGTACCAGGCGTGGAAGGTCTGGCGCGGCGCGTCGGGCATCTCGCGCTTCTTCCCCCAGGTGTTGAGCGGGTTGTAGACGGCGAAACGCGGCAGCACCTTGAGCGCCGAATCCGCCGCGCCGATCGCCGCCCGGTAGGCGGCGGGCCGGGACAGGACCGCGCCCGCGGCCTTCATCATGCCCTGCTTGAGCGCCGGGATGTGATGTTCCTCGACCAGCACCTTCCGCCAGGCGAAGATCTGCTCGTGGATGTTGATCTTCACCGGGCAGACGTTGGTGCAGGACCCGTTCATCGTCGAGGAGAACGGCAGGGTCGAGTATTTCCGCTTGTTGAAGGTCGGGTCGATGATCAGCCCGATCGGCCCCGAATAGGTCGCCCCGTAGGAGAGGCCGCCGGAGCGCCGGTAGACCGGGCAGGTGTTCATGCAGGCGCCGCAGCGGATGCATTTCAGCGAGGTCCAGAACTCCTCCAGCCCGAGCCGGGCCGAGCGTCCGTTATCGACCAGCACCATGTGCATCTCGGTGCCCTTGCGGGGGCCGCGGAAATGCGAGGTGTACTGGGTGATCGGCGAGCCCAGCGCCGATCGCGACAGCAGCCGGATGAACACCCCGAGATGCTCGACCTTCGGGATGATCTTCTCGATGCCGATCGAGTGGATCTGCAGCGGCGGGACATTGCCGGAGAGATCGGCATTGCCCTCGTTGGTGCAGGTGACGACCGTGCCGGTCTCCGCGATGGCGAAATTGCAGCCGGTCATGCCGGCATCGGCCTTCAGGATGTAAGGCCGGGTCGTCTCGCGCTGGCTCTCGGCGAGATAGTGGGCGTCGTCGTTGTCCGGGTCGGTGCCGAGCGTCTTGGCGAAGACTTCGGCCACATCCATCCGAGTCTTGTGGACCGCCGGGGCCACGATGTGGCTCGGCTCCTCGTTGTCGAGCTGCTGGATGCGCTCGCCGAGATCGGTCTCGATGATCTCGATGCCGTTGGCCGCCATGTGGTGGCGGAAACCGCATTCCTCGGTGAGCATCGATTTCGACTTCACCAGGGTCTTGGCGCCGCGGCTGCGCAGGATCTCCAGGACGATGCGGTTGTGGTCGGCGCCGTCCGCGGCCCAATGGACCTGCACACCGTTGGCCTTCGCAGCGGCCTCGAACTGCTCGAGATACTGGTCGAGATGCGTAAGCGTGTGCGCCTTGATGGCGGAGGCCAGCTCGCGCAGCTCCTCCCATTCTGGGATGCCGTGGGCCGAGGCATCGCGCTTCTTGCGTAGATCCCACAGGCGCTCGTCATGGGCGGCCTGGTGGAGCGGCGCGGCGAGGAAGCGCTCGGCAGCCTCGGCCTGGTCGATCGGCCTGTCGCCGCGGATCTTGGCGCCCCGGGGCTGCGCCTCGCGGGTCTGCGGTGCCCGGATCGGCTTGGTGGCGGCCTCGGCGTGCTGGAGGCGGCCGCCATCCTGGCCGCGCTCGCTCTCGTCGTCGCCGGCGCGGACCTCGGGGTGGATGACGCCGTCGCGGGCGCGCGGGTTCAGATCCTCGACGCTCATGCGGTTGCTCCGTTCAGCACTTGCGCGATGTGGATGTAGCGGAGCGGCAGCCCGAGACGCTCGGCGCAGCCCTTCTGGTGCATCAGGCACGAGGAATCCGCCGAGACCACGTATTCGGCCCCGGCCCGGTTCTGATCGGCGACCTTGTCGTAGCCCATCTTGGCCGAGACCGCGGGCTCGAACACTGAGAAGGTGCCGCCGAAGCCGCAGCACTCGTCGGGCCGGGCGAGGTCCACCAGCTCGACGCCCTTCACCAGGCGGAGCAGGTCGAGGGGCTTGGAGAAGTACGGCTTCACGATCTCGGACGGCCGGGCGTGGTGGATGCCGCGCAGCGCGTTGCAATTGCCGTGATAGGCGACCTTGTGCGGGAACTCGGCCCAGGGCAGCGCCTCGATCTTGAGCACGTCGTGCAGGAACTCGACCAGCTCGTAGGTGCTGGCCCGGACCTTCTTGACCGCGTCCGTCTGTGGGATCGCGGTCAGGTGCTCGCGCACCTGATGCACGCAGGAGCCAGAAGGCGCCACCACGTAGTCGAAGCCCGAAAAATTCTTGACGAACAGGGCCTCGGTGGCGGCGGCCTCGGCGTGGCAGCCGGTATTGGCCATGGGCTGGCCGCAGCAGGTCTGGTCGAACGGGTATTCGACGGTGCAGCCGACCCGCTCCAGCAGTTCCAGCGTGGCGATCCCGACTTCCGGCTCGAAGGCGTCGACGTAGCACGGCACGAACAGGCCGACCCGCATGGTCCGGAACCTCCCAGGATCGCCCGCCCCAGCGGTCTGGAACGGGTCTAGATTATCCTGTGAGGTCTACCGGATGAGGTTGGTTTTGGCGAGGTCGAGAACTGCGTCACCGCGCCCATCCATGACAGCTCGCAGCACATAGAGGCTGAAACCCTTCACCTGCTGCCCGTCGATCTTGGGCGGCATCGACAGCTCGTTGCGGGCGGTGCGGACATCCAGCAGCGAGGGGCCGTCGAAGGCGAGGAACTCGCCCATGGCGGCCGGCAGATCGGCCGGGTCCTCGACCCGAATCGCAAAGATGCCGGCCGCCCGGGACATCGCGGCGAAGTCCGGATTGTCGAGGGCGACGCCGGTCTCGAGATAGCCCGCAGCCTTCATCTCCAGCTCGACGAAGCCGAGGGTGCCGTTGTTGAACACCACGACCTTCAGCGGCAGGCGGTGCTGTCGGAGCGTCAGGAAATCGCCCATCAGCATGGCGAAGCCGCCGTCGCCGCAGAGCGCGATCACCTGCCGGTTCGGCTCCGCGGCCTGGGCGCCGATGCCGTGCGACAGGGCGTTGGCCATGGAGCCGTGGACCCAGGAGCCGAGCAGACGGCGCTTGCCGTTCATCGCCAGGTAGCGCGCCGCCCAGATCGTCGGCGTGCCGACATCGGCGGTGAAGATCGCGTCGTCCGCGGCCGCCTCGCTGATCGTCTTCGCCAGATATTGCGGGTGGAGCGGGCCGCCGGCCTTGCCGGTGGCGAGCTCGTCGAGGCCGGCACGGGCCTTGGCGTAGTGCTTCAAGCTGGCATCCAGGAACGACCGGTCGGCCTTGGGCTTCAGGCGCGGCAAGAGCGCCCGGATCGTCGCCCCGACATCGCCGACCAGCCCGTGCTCGATCCGGCAGCGGCGGCCGAGCTCCGACGGGCGCAGGTCGACCTGGGCGATCTTGGCGTCCTGCGGGTAGAACTGCTTGTAGGGAAAGCCGGTGCCCAGCATCAGCAGGGTGTCGCAGGCCATCATGGCGGCGTAGCCGGACGCGTAGCCGATCAGGCCGGTCATCCCGACATCGTAGGGATTGTCGAACTCGACATATTCCTTGCCGCCGAGCGCGTGGACGATCGGGCTCTTGAGCGCCTCGGCGAGCTGCAGCAGCTCGGAATGCGCGCCCGCGCAGCCGCGCCCGCACAGCAAAGTTACGCGCTTGCCGGCGTTGAGCAGGGCTGCCAGGGCGTCGAGCTCGGAATCGGCCGGGCGCACCACGGGCTTGGCCGGGATCAGCCCGGCATGGGGGGCGAGCGCGCGCTTGGGCGCGTCGCGCAACGCCACGTCGCCCGGGATGACGATGACGGCGACGCCCCCCTCCCCCACGGCGGCGCGGATCGCGTTCTCCAGCACGAACGGCATCTGCGACGGGTCGGAGACCAGCTCGCAATAATGGCTGCACTCGCGAAACAGCTCGGTCGGCCGCGTCTCCTGGAAATAGCCCGAGCCGATCTCGGCGGAGGGGATCTGGGCAGCGATCGCCAGGACCGGGGTCCGGCTGCGATGCGCGTCGTAGAGGCCGTTAATCAGGTGCAGGTTACCGGGGCCGCAGGAGCCGGCGCAGACAGCGAGCTTGCCGGTGACCTGCGCCTCGGCGCTCGCCGCGAAGGCCGCCGCCTCCTCGTGGCGGGTGTGGATCCAGTCGATCCGCCCGCGCGCGCGCAACGCCTCGGTGATCCCGTTCAGACTATCGCCGACCACTCCGTAGATGCGGGCGACGCCCGCCTCCTGGAGGGTCTCGGCGATGAGGTCGGCGACGTTCTCGATGCGCATGGTTCGGCACTCCGTCTTTTCGGATCCGAACCGCATGGCCGCTAACGATGTTCCGCCGCCGGCCGCCTCATGGTGCAATGCACACCTGACCGCGGCGGCGGTCGTCCCGCTGCGGGCTCAGACCTCAATGCCGAACGGCGTCGACATCCCGGGCAACGACAGCGAACAGGTCGCCCAAAGCCGCGAGGCTGGCCGCCTGGAGCTGCGCCGCCGACACCACCGAGCCGTCCGGCGCCGGGAGATCCCGCGTCGCGGTTGCGGAGGCGATCACGGTGGGCTGGAAGCCGAGGTTGAAGGCCGAGCGGGCCGTCGAATTCACGCACATGTGGGTCATGAAGCCAGCCAGGATCAGGTCGGTCACGCCAGCGCGCTTGAGCCGATCCTCCAGGTCCGTGCCCACGAAGGCGCTGGGGAAGGCCTTGGTGATCACCGCCTCGCCGTCCAGCGGCGCCACCTCCTCGGAGATCTGCCCGCTCGCGGCCGTGAGGTCGTAGGGTGAGCCAGGCCCGGCATTGTGCTGGATATGGAACACCGGCGTTTCGGCCTCCCGCGCCCGCCGCAGCAGGATCTTGGCCTGCGCAACCGCCGGTTCGACACCGGACAGGCGCAGAACCCCGTCGCGATAGGTGTTCTGGATGTCGATGAGGATGAGCGCGGCCTTCTTCAGGCTCGCGGGCTCCGGGCTGAGGCCGGAAAGGCCGCGCAGGGTCTTCAGATCGCTCACCCGTGTCTCCCAATGCATGTGCGGTCGATCCGCCGGTGAGGCCGAACGGCGGCGGCCAGAATCGCCGCACCGTCGGCTACCCAGTTCGGACCTTAAACCGGTCCTGCTTCGCCGCCTACGAGGCCATTGCGCGCCGCGAGCCGGCAAAGTTGGATCTCTGATTGCGCAGACCGGCGCCTCTCGGGCTCAGCGGCACGGTTTCCCAGGGAAGTCGGGACGCGCGCTTGATTTCCGGCGCCTCAGAGTCGAAGGACGTCTGGAAACGTTCCGAAGAGATCAGCGTCATGGAAGAATTGCTCGCCCGCGTCACCGCCCGCACCGGGCTCGACGCCGCGACCGCACAGACGGCCATCGGGCACATCCTCGCCTTCCTGCAGAAGGAGGGTCCCGAGACCGAGGTCAATCAGCTTCTGGCCGCGTTGCCCGGCTCCGAATCGCTGGTGGCCGAATCGAATGCCGGCGAGGGCGGCGGCGGCGGCTTGATGGGCATGCTGGGCGGGATGATGGGCGGTGGCGGCGTCATGGCGCTCGGCCAGAAACTGATGGCGGCCGGCGTGCCCATGGGCCAAATGCAGCCGCTCGGTCAGGAGCTGTTCGCCTTCGGCCGCGAGAAGGTCGGCGAGGACGCGATGGGGCCGATCATCGGCTCGATCCCGGGGCTCAACCAGTTCATCTGACGCGACCATCGTCCCGAATGTGCGAATCACCTTTCGAGGTGCATCGAGGATTGGAGGCATGTGTGCGGCCGCACTGTTTTCGGGCCGCTCCTGAACGATCGTAAAAATGTGGTTTCGCCGCGCAAGCTCGGCGGAACCCCTCCACGCGATCCCCGTTATTCGGGATGCGATCCGGGCCAGCGCCATCGGCGGATGACCGGGCCGCACTCATGCAGGCCGGCCATGCCCGTCTTCGAAGCCAAGAATTTGGACAGCGCGTTCGAGGGCCAGGCGCTCCTCGCCGCGATCCTGCATCCGACCCGCGCCGCCCAGACCCGGGCCCTGCGCCACGGTCGCCGGCGGGCCGAACGCGCCGCCGTGATGGCCGATCCGTTGACGATCGAGCCGCGCTTCCCAACCGCCAATGACGAACTTGCCATGGCCACCTTCCACGGTCGCTGAGCCCTCCGGTCGCTTACCAGGGCTGGGGCGTCACAAGGCCCTGGCGGGTCACCACGACCCATTCCCGGCCGCGGCGCTCGACGCCCTCGACCCGTCCGACACCCGGTAGTACGTCGCCCGGACCGACCTCGACGATGCGCCGCCGACGGTTCTCCAAGACGGCAGCGCCGTCGTAGACATCGCGGACCGCCCAGCCGTCGATCACCGGCGGCTTGTCCGCCGCGACGGGCTTCGGCTTCGCGTCCGCTACCTTCGCCTCTGCACTCTTCAGATCAGTCGCCTTCGCTTCGGTGACCTTCGCGTCGACGCTGCGCGTCTCGGCGAGGCTCCCGGTTTGGGTCGGCTCGGCCTTCACAATCGCCAGCGATGCGGTGCGCCGCTCGAGCTGGGTGGCCAGGTTGGCGATCCGGCCGCTCTGCTCGCGCTCGACTTGCTCGAGGCGCTCGCCCAGGGCGGCGGTCTTGGCATTCAGGTTCTTGTCGAACTGCGCCAGCCGTTCGCCCAGCGCGCTGCTGCGGCTGCCGGCCTCCTTGCGGGCGGTGTCTGTGGCGGCGCGCAGGTCGGCGAGTACCTGATGGAGCTGGGCGATATCGGCACCGAGCCGGGCGGTCTCGGTCCGGCCGGCATCAACAGTGGCGCTCAGCGCCACGACGGCATCGCTCGGCACGCCACCGGACCCGGAACGGGCCGCGACGCCGGCCCCGAGCACCAGCCCGACCGCGAGGGCGGCACCCGGGATTGCGTAGCGCCGCAGGTCGATCCCGGCGAGCGACGGCATCGCGAAGCGCGGCGCCACCGGCGCGGCGACGGGATCGGCCTTCGGCTCCGCCTTGCCGGCCACGACGGCCTTGAGCAGTTCCTCCGGAGAGAGGGCCGGCTTGGCATCACTCTTCGTCATCGCCCCCAACTCCGCCTGCAGGGATTCTCTGCAAGCGTTCGTTAAGGACGTTTGTTTACGAAACCCTTACCGGCCATCCTCGCGTCAGGCGGCAAGCCCCCGCTTCTTCAGCAGCGGCGCGATGCTTGGCATGCGGCCGCGGAAGGCCGTGTAGGCGTCGCGCGGATCGCGCAGGTTGCCGGCGCCGTACACGAAGGTGCGCAGGCGCTTCGCCGTCTCCGGATCGAAGATGTCGCCGGCCTCCCGGAAGGCGTCGAAAGCGTCGGCGTCCAGTACCTCGGACCAGAGATAGCTGTAATAGCCGGCGGCATAGCCGTCGCCCGAGAAGATATGGGCGAAGTGCGGCGTCCGGTGGCGCATGCTGATTTCGGCCGGCATGCCGATCCGCTGCAGGGCGTCGGCCTCGAAGGCCGGCACATCGAGGCCGGATTCGCCGCCCGACGAGAGGTGGAGCGTCATGTCGACGATCGCCGAGGCGGTGTATTCCACCGTGGCGAAGCCCTGGTTGAAGGTGCGGGCCGCGAGCAGCTTGCGCAGCAGGGCGTCGGGCATCGGCTCGCCGGTCCGGTGGTGGCGGGCATGGGCCTTCAGCACTTCCGGCTGCTCCAGCCAGTGCTCGTAGAGCTGCGACGGCAACTCGACGAAGTCGCGCGATACCGATGTTCCGGAGAGCAGCGGGTAGGTCACGTCCGAGAGGAGCCCGTGCAGGGCGTGCCCGAATTCGTGGAACAGGGTGCGGGCGTCGTCGAAGGACAGCAGCGCGCTCTCGCCGGCGGGTGCCTTGGCGAAGTTCATCACGTTGACGATCACCGGCGTGACCGTGCCGTTCAGACGCTCCTGCGAGCGGAACGCGCTCATCCAGGCGCCGGAGCGCTTCGAGGACCGGGCAAAGTAATCGCCCAGGAACAGACCGACCTCGGACCCGTCCGGGTTGCCGACCCGCCAGACGCGCACGTCCGGGTGGTAGCGCGGCACGTCAAACAGTTCCTCGAAGGTCAGCCCGAACAGACGCGAAGCCGTGTCGAAGGCCGCCTGGATCATCCGGTCGAGGGGCAGGTACGCCTTGACCTCGCTCTCGTCGAGGTTGTGCTCGGCCCGCCGCAGCTTCTCGGTGTAATGGCGCCAATCATGCGCCTGGAGCGCGAAGTTGTGGCCCTCCTGCTGGACCAGCGCCTGAAGTCGCTCGCGCTCCTCGCCGGCCCGCGCCCGGGCCGGTGTCCAGACATCGCGCAGCAGGTCCATGGCGGCGTCGGGGTTCGCCGCCATCGTGTCGTCGAGCTTGAAATGCGCGAAGCTGTCGAAGCCCAGCAGCCGCGCGTGCTCGGCGCGCAGCCCGACCATCTCGACGATGATCGCCCGGTTGTCGGTGGCGCCGCCATTCTCGCCGCGCCGGGTCCAGGCCGCGTAAGCCTTCTCGCGCAGGTCGCGCCGGGTCGAGCACACCAGGAACGGCTCGATCAGCGAGCGCGACAGGGTGATGACATGGCCCTCGAGCCCGCGCTCCCGGGCCGCGCTCTCGGCGGCGGCACGCAGGAACGGCGGCAGGCCGGCCAGATCGTCCTCTCTGGTCAGCGGCAGGGTGAAGCTGCTCTCGTCGGCCAGCAGATTCTGGCTGAACTGGGTGCCGAGTTCCGACATCCGGGCGGCAATCTCGGCGATGCGCGCCTTGTCGGCCGGCGCGAGATCGGCGCCCGCGCGGCGGAACCGGATGCGGTAGCGGTCGAGCACCCGGCGTTCCTCCGGCCCAAGGCCCTCCGCCCCGGCATCGACCGCCGAGATCCGTGCCCAGAGCTGCGGGTTCAGGTAGATGGCGCTGCCGTGCCGGGAGAGTTTTGGGCCGATCGTCCGCTCGATCGCCTGCAGATCCGGATTCGTGTGGCTGCCGGTCAGATTGTAGAAAACGCCGGCCACCCGTTCGAGGGCTTGGCCCGCCCGCTCCATCGCCGCGACGGTGTTGGCAAAGGTCGCGGGCGCCGTGTCGGAGGCGATACCCTGGATCTCGGCATCGTGGGCAGCGAGCGCGGCGTCGAAAGCCGGCAGGTAATGCTCCGGCTGTATGCGCTCGAACGGCGGCAGGCCGTAGGGCGTGCTCCACTGCGCGTCGCGGAAGGGGTTGTCCTGCGGCAGGCTCGGGAGCCCGGCATCGGCGACATCCGGCATTCGGTCCTCGGTGGTGTGTGGGTCCGGCGGGTGGTTCGGGCCGCGAGAGGGTATCCGCGGCCGCTTGAGGGAAGACAGAGGCTCCTTCGGTAGCCCCGTCAACCGGATTGGAGCGATCCGAATGCGGTTCCGTTCGTTTCCACACGGCCCGCGCCCGCGCTTCGAGGATCCATGCCGCTCCGCCGACCGACGATCTTTCTGGCCCGAAGCACCCTCGGCCTCGGCCTCTGGGCGCTGGCATCTTCCCCCGGCTTGGCAGCCGAGGCTCCGGCCGTCCCGGTGCCGCCCCCGCTTCCGCCGGAGCGGCCGAGCGAGCTGAAGCCGGCCCAACCGGCGGAGCAGAAGCCGGCCCCGACATCCGAACCCGCGATGCCGACACCACCGGTCCGACCGGCGGAACTGACGACGCCCGCCAAGGATCCCGCTCCGGAGGCGCAAAAGCCGGAGATCCCGACGCCGCCCCCGACCCCGCCGGAGCGGCCGGCCGAACTCTCCGGCGAGGCGGCCCTGGCCCTCAAGGTCGCACCGCCCGACGACACCGCCTGCCGCGCACGCCTCAGGCGCCTCGGCGTCGCCTTCGAGCCGCTGCCGGCCATCGCCGAGGGCCAGTGCACGGCTCCGCTGCCGCTGAAAGTGACGAAGCTCGCCGACGACATCGCGCTGCCGGGCGGCGCGACCCTCACCTGCCAAGTGGCCGAATCCTTCGCCCGCTGGGCCACCGAGGTGCAGGTCGTGGCGGATCGGACGCTCAAGCATCCGCTCACCGGGCTTGACCTCGGCGGGACCTATGTCTGCCGGGGCCAGAACCACGATGTCGACGCCAAGCTGAGCGAGCACGCCTTCGCGGCGGCCGTCGACGTGATGGGTTTTGCCTTCGCGGGGCACCCGAGCATTGCGGTCAAGGCGATGCCGGCGGGGTCCGAGGAGGAGGAGTTCTTGACATCCGTCCGCGGCAAGGCCTGCGGGTTCTTCCGCACGGTTCTGGGCCCCGGCAGCAACGCCGCCCATGCCAACCATTTCCACCTCGACGACCGCGAGCGCAACGCCGGCCATCGGCTGTGCGAGTAGGGCGGCCGTGGCAGCGGAACGTTCAAGCCGGCTCGATGCTTGTGCGACCGGAGCGCGCCCGCTCCCGGAGATTTTGACGGCGATGATGCAGAGAACCACGCGGCCGGTTTGCGCGGCTCTGCTGGCGATGAGCCTCACGGCACCGGGAGCGTCGGCGCAGCCCGACAAGGCGCCGGCCCTCACTGCCGAGGCGATCAACACCGCGACTTTCAAGGTGCCGGAGGCCGACAAGGCTGATCAGAAGAAGCCGGAGGCCAAGACATCCGCCAAGAAGGCGCGCGACGCCAAGAAATCCGACGACAAGCCCGATCCGCTCATCGTGAAGGCGCAGGTCCTGCTCGACCGGGCGCGGTTCTTTCCGGGCGCGATCGATGGCCTGAAGGGCGAGAATTACCAGCGCGCGCTCTCGGCCTTCGCGGTGGCGCAGGGCCTGCCCGCCACCCAGGACCTGACGCCCGAAATCTGGGACAAGCTCCAGGCCACGAGCGACAAGCCGGCCGTGTCGGACTACGCGATCACCGAGGCGGACGCCTCCGGTCCCTACGTGGACAAGATCCCGCCCAAGATGGAGGCGCAGGCCGACCTCAAGGCCCTCAGCTACACCAACCCGCGTGAGATGCTGGCCGAGCGGTTCCACATGAGCCGGGACCTCGTCAGCGCGCTCAACCCGGACAAGCCCCTCGACAAGGCCGGCACGTCGATCCTTGTGGCGGCGGTGGACCCGATGGGCACGAACAAGCCGAAGGGCAAGGACCTGCCGCAGGAGCCCAAGGTCGAGCGGATCGAGGTGGACAAGTCGAGCCGCGACGTGCGCGCCTTCGGGGCCGACGGCAAGCTGCTCGGCTATTACCCGGCCTCGATCGGCAGCACCGAGAAGCCGGCGCCGAGCGGCGACACCAAGGTCAAGGGCGTCGCCTTCGACCCGGACTACACCTACAATCCGAAATACGCGTTCAAGGGCGTTAAGACCAAGCAGAAGTTCTCGATCAAGCCGGGGCCGAACAATCCGGTCGGGCTGGTCTGGATCGATCTCGCGATCCCGAGCTACGGGATCCACGGCACGCCCGAGCCCGAGAAGGTCGGCAAGACCGAGTCCCACGGCTGCATCCGGCTCACCAACTGGAACGCCCGCGACCTGGCGGCGCACGTGACCCGCGGCGCCAAGGTGTCGTTCAAGGACGACTGAGCCAAGGCATCGCACCGTCATGGCCCGGAAGCCGACAAAAATGTATCGCCGGTTAACATCAATGCGGTCATGGCCCCGGGAACGGCAAGGGAACGCTTGACACGTCCGGTATTCCGGGCGACGCCACGGGTGATCTCGCGGACCGCCTGGCAAAGCCGCTTCGGCGCCTCCAAGCGCCGCTCTTGCGGCTCGCGAGGCGAACCAATGGCACGGCAAGATCCCCGGTACGGGGGCGATCGAAGGGAAGACGGCCCGGCGTGACTGCTGACCCCAACGATGACATCCTGACCGGCGTCCGCGTGCTCGTCGTCGAAGACGAAGCCGCGATCTCTATGCTGCTCGAGGACATGCTGCTCGACTTCGGCTGCGCCGTGGTCGGCCCGGCCGCGCGCCTGTCGACCGCCCTCGAAATGGCGTCCCAGGAGACGTTCGAGATCGCGATCCTGGACGTGAACGTCGCCGGTGAGCCGATCTACCCGGTCGCCGAGGCGATCGTGCAGCGCGACCTGCCGCTCGTGTTTTCCACGGGTTATGGCGGAGCGGGCATCCGTGAGCCGTTCCGCGACCGGCCCGTAGTCCAGAAGCCGTTCAGCCAGGCTGATCTCAAGCGCACGCTGATCGGCGCGATCCGCGCCGCTCGGGGCTGAACGAATCCCCTACAGCCCCTCAATGGTGAAGACCTCCGGCAGATGCGCCGGCCATTCACCGGGGCCGACGAACACCGCGTCAGCCCGCAGTGTCATCCCGGTGCACCAGGGATTGCGCCCGACCCAGGCCCGTACGGCGCGGGAGAAGCGCCGCCGCTTGGCCGCGTCGATCGCCGTGCGGGCATCATCCAGGCTGGATCGCGCTTTCACCTCGACGAACACGATGGTGCGCGCCCGGCGGACGATCAGGTCGATCTCGCCCCCGGCAAAGCTCACCCGGCGCCCGATCGGCCAGTAGCCCTTCAGCAGCAGCGCCGCCATCGCCATCCATTCGGCATGGTGTCCGCGCAAATAGGCGGCGCGACGCCGCAAGGCTTGGTCCGGCACGGTTCCGTTCAACCCTGGCTGTCCCGGGCCAGCACCAGCGCCCGGGCGTAGATGGTTCGACGCGGCTGCCCGGTCTCGTCCGCGACGAGGCTCGCCGCATCCTTGATCGAATGCCGTTCGAGCGCGGTACGGATCAACCCGTCGAGGGCGGCGTCCCCCTCCGCCGGGCGGTCCGGCGTGATCGCGGCGCCGATGATCACGACGATCTCGCCCTTCGGGGCGCCTTCCTGGCCGAAGCGTTCGCTCAAGGAGCCCAACGTGTCCCGGCGGATCGTCTCGTAGAATTTGGTCAGCTCCCGGGTCACCGCGGCCGGACGGTCGGCGCCGAGCACGGCGGCGGCATCGGCCAGCATCTCCGGCAGGCGATGGGGCGACTCGAACAGCACCAGCGTGCCCGGGACCTGGATCAGGGCTTCGAGCCGGTTGCGCCGGGCACCGGCCTTCTGGGGCAGGAACCCCTCGAAGAAGAACCGGTCCGTCGGCAGGCCCGCCGCCACCAGGGCGGTCATCACCGCCGACGGCCCGGGTACCGGCGTGATCGCGATCCCGGCCTCGATCGCCGCCTGGACGAGCTTGTAGCCGGGATCGGAAACGAGCGGCGTGCCGGCATCCGAGACCAGGGCCAGGGCCTCCCCGGCCTGCAGCCGCGCCACCATCCTGTCGCGCACGGTCTCGTTCGAGTGCTCGTGATAGGCGAGCAGCGGCGTCGTGATGCCGTAATGCGCCAGCAGCGTCCGGGTCACGCGGGTGTCCTCGGCCAGGACGGCGTCGGCCGCCGCCAGGGTCGCGAGTGCCCGGATGGTGATGTCGCGCAAGTTGCCGATCGGCGTCGCCACGATGTGCAGCCCCGGCGACAGCGGCTCGGTCTCGCTGGCCAGCCCGAAGGCCGTGAAGGTGGTGTTCCGCGGACGGTCGGCGCTAGGCTTTTGGGGCGTGAATTTGCTTGAAATCGGGGGCCCCGGGTCATCGAATCGACGTGTCATCGTGGGCGATCTTGCCACACTCCTCGCCCCGCGTCGCGGCCGCACGTCGAGACCGGGGGCAAGTCGGCACCGGTGCGTTTACATTTGAAAATTGCCCGGTCAGGTTGTTCATGCCTGCCCGAAGGAGACCGCGCCATGGCGCGTCCGAAGTGTCGGCGGGACCGTCTCGCGCGCGTCGCCGTCCTGACCGCCGCCCTTGGCGCCCTGTCGCTGACGCTGGGCGGCTGCCTTGGACTCGGCGGTTCAAGCGCGTCCCGGCGTGCGCCTCCAGCACGGGCCGAGCTGTCGCCGCCGGCAGACGTGCCGCTGGATGTCGCCCCGGCGAATCCGGCGGGCGCCCCGGTCGCTCCGCTGACTCCGGCCGCCTCGGGCGGCAACCGCATCGGTTCGGGGACCGTGAAGGTCGCGCTGGTCCTGCCGCTCACCGGCACCGGTGTGGCGGTCGGCAGCGCGATGCGCAATGCCGCACAGCTTGCCTATGACGACGGGCAGCAGCCGGACCTGACGATCCTGGTCGAGGACGACCGTGGCAGCCCGGACGGCGCCCGGGACGTGACCCAAGAGGCCCTGAAGCAAGGCGCCGATATCGTGCTCGGCCCCGTCTTCGCCGCCAACGTCCAGGCCGCCGCCCTGCCCGCCAAGGCCGCAGGCAAGCCGGTGATCGGGTTCTCGACGGACGAGTCTGTCGCGGCCCGGGGTGTCTATCTCCTGAGCTTCCTGCCGCAGCCGGAAGTCGACCGGATCGTCGACCAATCCGTCGCCGACGGAAAGCGCTCCTTTGCGGCTCTGATCCCGGAGACCGCCTACGGCAATGCGGTCGAGGCCGAATTTCGCGAGGCGGTGGCCCGCAAGGGCGCCCGGGTGGCGGCGGTCGAGCGCTATCCGGCCGGCGCGCCGGGGCCGGCGATCGAGCGGCTGGCCCGGGTAATCACCGGCGCCGGCGCCACGGCCGACACTTTGTTCATCCCGGAGACCGCGGAGGCCATGCCGGCGGTGGCTGCGTCCCTGACCAAGGCCGGCTACAACCCCGCCCGGGTCAGGCCGATCGGCACCGCCCTGTGGAACGAGCCGGCCCTGTACGCCCTGCCGGCGCTCCAGGGCGGACGCTTCGCCTCGCCGGACCGGAACGGTTTTTCCAACTTCAGCGGCCGCTACCAGGCCCGGTTCGGTTCGGTGCCGCCGCGGGTCGCCTCGCTCGCCTACGACGCCGTGATGCTATCGGCGGCGCTGTCCCGCCAATACGGCTCCCAGCGCTTCGCCGAGACGACGCTGACCAACGCGTCCGGCTTCGCCGGCACAGACGGGACCTTCCGGTTCCGCCCAGAGGGATTGAGCGAGCGGGCCCTGGCGGTCTACGAGATCCGCAACAACGCCGCGACCCTGGTCAGCCCTGCGCCGCGCGTCCTGGCGAAGCCGGGAACCTAATCAAGCGGCCAACTCGCCCACGAGAGCATTGAGGACAGGTGCCCCGCGGGGCGTGGCGGCGATGCGCCCATTGGGCAGGCGGTGCAGCAGGCCGTCGCCGACCAGCATGCCGATGCGGTTGCCGTTGAGCGGCCGGCCTTTCAGGGTGGCGTAGCGCTCGGGGTCGATCCCCTCGGCGAGCCGCAGGCCCATCACGAGAAACTCGTCGGCCTGGTCGGCGGCCGAGAGCGTCTCGGTCTCGACGATGCCGTGGCCTTCGCGCTCGACCCGCGCCAGCCAGGCCTCCGGGCCGCGCTCGGTGACGGTGCCGAGCCGACCCTCCGGCGTCACCAGCCGGCCATGCGCCCCGGGGCCGATGCCGGCATATTCGCCATAGCGCCAGTAGAGCAGGTTGTGGCGGGACTCCGCGCCCGGTCGGGCGTGGTTGGAGATCTCGTAGGAGGGCAGGCCCGCCCGTCCGCAGAGCTCCTGGGTCACGTCGTAGAGGATGCGGCCGGTCTCGTCGTCCGGCGTCACCAGCTTGCCGGCAGCGGCGAGGCCATGGAACGGCGTGCCGGGCTCGATGGTCAGCTGGTAGAGCGACAGATGCTCGGCGGCCCGCGCCAGCGCTTCGGTCAACTCGGATCGCCACAGATCAGGCGTCTGGTCGGGCCGGGCATAGATGAGGTCGAAAGAGGTCCGCGCGAACACGGCCTGCGCGATCCCGATAGCAGCAAACGCCTCCGCGGCATTGTGCAGCCGGCCGAGTTTTTTGAGGGAAGCGTCGTCGAAAGCCTGCACGCCGAGGGAAACCCGGTTCACCCCGGCGGCGCGGTAGCCACGGAAGCGGCTGGCCTCGACGCTCGACGGGTTGGCCTCCAGGGTGATCTCGGCGTCGGGCGCCATCGACCAGTGGCCGGCAACCGCGTCGAGCAGGCCCGCCACCGTCGCGGGATCCATCAGCGAGGGCGTGCCGCCGCCGAGGAAGATGCTGGTGACGGTGCGGCCCGGGGTGCGGGCGGCATTGTGAGCGATCTCGGCCCGGAAAGCGTCGAGGAAGCGTGGCTGATCCACGCCACCATGCCGGACATGGCTGTTGAAGTCGCAATACGGGCACTTCGCGGCGCAGAAGGGCCAGTGCAGGTAGATCCCGAAGCCCGCGTCGCGGGTCGGATGGTCCGGGCCGGTGGAACTCATGATCGCCCGGATGTGAGAGTGCCGGCCCGGTTTGGCAATCAGGATGCCGGCGCCAGGCAGGCGCGGCTCAGGAGCACGAAGGCCCGGGCGCGGTGCGACAGCCCCTCCCCCGTCTGCCAATCGACCCCGTGCTTCTCCTCGGCGCTCATCTCGCCGAAGGTGCGGGCATGTCCATCCGGCCGGAAGATCGGATCGTAGCCGAAGCCGGCATCGCCGCGCGGCGGAACGAGGGTGCCGAACACGCGGCCCTCGAACAGCGCGGTATGGCCGTCCGGCCAGGCGAGCACGAGGGCGGAGACGAAATGCGCCGTCCAGTCGCTCGCCTGACGCTGCTCCAGTTCCGAAAAGATCCGCGTCATCGCGCCGGAAAAGTCCTTGGCCGGCCCGGCCCAGCGGGCGGAGAAGATCCCCGGCGCCCCGTCGAGCGCAGCGACGCAGAGGCCGGAATCATCCGCGAAGGCCGGAAGCGCCGTCGCCTTCGCGGCGGCATGCGCCTTGATGGCGGCGTTCTCGGAGAACATCGTGCCGGTCTCGTCGGGCTCCGGCAGACCAAGCTCGCCGGCCGAGACTGCCTCGATCCCGAACGGCGCCAGAAGCTCGCGCATCTCCGTGAGCTTGCCCGCATTGTGGGTGGCGATCACCACCTTGCCGGTCAACCTGCGACTCACGCGATCGCCTCCTTCTGAAGCGCCACCAGCCGGTCCGTGCCGGCGCGGGCCAGCCGCAGCAATTCGAGGAGCTGCGCTTCGGTGAACGGCTCCATCTCGGCGGTGCCCTGCACCTCCACGATGCCGCCCCGGCCGGTCAGCACGAAGTTGGCGTCGGTCTCGGCCGCCGAATCCTCGGCATAGTCGAGGTCGAGCACCGGCGTGTTCTTGTACAGGCCGCAGGACACCGCGGCGACATGATCGCGCAGCGGGTCCACCGAGATGATCGAGCGGGTGCGCATCCAGGCAAAGCACTCGTAGAGCGCCACCCAGGCCCCCGTGATCGCGGCGGTGCGGGTGCCGCCATCGGCCTGGATCACGTCGCAATCCACCGTGATCTGGCGCTCGCCCATGGCCGGGAGATTCGTCACCGCCCGGAGCGAGCGGCCGATCAGCCGCTGGATCTCCTGGGTGCGGCCGGAGGGCTTGCCCGAGTTGATCTCGCGCCGGGTCCGGTCGTGCGTGGCGCGCGGCAGCATGGCATACTCGGCCGTGACCCAGCCCTTGCCGGAGCCGCGCAGCCAGGGTGGCCCGCGCTCCTCCAGGGAGGCGGTGCAGAGCACGCGGGTGTTGCCGAAGCTGACCAGGCACGAGCCCTCGGCATAGCGCGAGACCGCGCGCTCCAGGGTGACGGGCCGCAGCTCGTCGGCGGCGCGCTTCGAAGGCCTCATGGCGGGCCCTTTCCGGTGAGAGAGTGAGGGCCGGGCTCTTAGGCCGCCGGGCCGGCGCGGGCAAGCATCGCCGTACGGATTGATCCCCGGACACCGGGCGGACATGATCACACGACAGGATGACCGCGTGACCGACCCGAACACCCCCTTTCCGCTAGACCCTTCGATGCAGGCTCTCGCCGCCCTCAACGACCGCGCCCGCGAGATCTTCCGGCAGATCGTCGAGAGCTATCTCACCACCGGCGAGCCTGTGGGATCGCGCAACCTCGCGCGCATCCTTCCCATGGCGCTGTCGCCGGCCTCGATCCGCAACGTCATGGCGGATCTGGAGCATTCCGGCCTGATCTTCGCGCCGCACACCTCGGCCGGCCGCCTGCCGACCGAGCTCGGCCTGCGCTTCTTCGTCGACGCCATGCTCGAACTCGGCGATGTCGGCCAGGAGGAGCAGGCCCGGATCGAGGCGGAGATGCGCGCCGCCGCCTCAGGACACACCTTCGATTCGGCTCTGGCCGCGGCTTCGACCATGCTGTCGGGCATCTCGCGCGGCGCCGGCGTGGTACTGACCACCAAGGCGAACGTGCACCTCAAGCATATCGAGTTCGTCCGCCTCGATCCGGCTCGCGCCCTGGTGGTGCTGGTCTCGGATGACGGCTCCGTGGAGAACCGGCTGGTCGACCTGCCGCCGGGCCTGCCGGCCGGCGCGCTTCAGGAGGCGACGAATTTCCTCAACGCGCGCCTGCACGGTCGCACCCTCGGGACCCTGCGGGCCGAGATCGAGGCCGGCCGCACCGCGATGAAGCGGGAGCTCGACGCGTTGACCGAGCGCCTGGTCGATGCCGGCTTGGCGACCCCGGTGGGCCCGAGCGAGGCCCGGCAGCTGATCGTGCGCGGCCAGGCGAACCTGCTCGACGACCTGCGCGCCGTCGAGGACCTCGAGCGCATCCGCCTGCTGTTCAACGACCTGGAGACGCAGAAGGACGTCATTGACCTTCTGGCCCGGGCCGAGGGCGGCGACGGCGTGCGGATCTTCATCGGCTCGGAGAACAAGCTGTTCTCGCTGTCCGGCTCGTCGCTGATCGCGGCACCGTTCCGGGACGGGTCGCAGAAGATCGTCGGCGTCGTCGGGGTGATCGGCCCGACGCGGCTGAACTATGCCCGCATCGTCCCGATGGTCGACTACACCGCCCGCGTGGTCTCGAAGCTGCTCGACGGCGGGCGGTGACGGTTTCGGCTCAGGCGACCCGCACATTGTGCAGGAACCCGGCGACTTCCTGCGTGAGCTGGGCCGATTGCCGCGAGAGTTCGGAGGCGGCGGTCAGCACCTGATGGGCCGCCGCGCCGGTCTGCTCGGCCGCGCCGGCGACCCCGGTGATGTTGGTGGTGACCTCGTCCGTGCCGCCCGCCGCCTGGCCGACATTGCGGACGATCTCCTGGGTCGCCGCACCCTGCTCCTCAACCGCCGCCGCCACCGCGCTGGTCACGTCGTTGATGTAGCGGATGCGCGTCACGATCCCGTCGATCGCCTGCGTGGCGTGATCGGTCGAACCCTGGATGCGGCCGATCAGACCGGTGATCTCTTCGGTCGCCCTGGCGGTCTGGCCGGCCAAGTCCTTCACCTCGGCGGCGACCACAGCGAAGCCGCGGCCGGCCTCGCCGGCGCGCGCGGCCTCGATCGTGGCGTTCAGCGCCAGCAGGTTGGTCTGCGCCGCGATGCTGGAGATCAGCCCGACCGCGTCTCCGATTCTGGCGACCGCCTGGGCCAGCTCATGCACCAGCTGGCCGGTCTGATCCGCCTCGCCGACCGCGGCCTGGGCGAGGCTCGCCGAGCCCTCGACCTGCCCGGCGATCTCTTGAACGCTGGAGCCGAGCTGCTGAGCCGCCGCCGCCACGGTGCGGACATTGGTGGCTGCCTCTTCGGCCGCCGCCGCGACGCTGGTGGATTGTGCCGCCGCCTGCGTCGCGCTCGCTGTCAGGGTCTGCGCCGTGGCCTCCAGCTCGGTCGCCGACGATGAGACCGTGCCGACGATGCTGCCCACCGCCCGCTCGAAATCGTCGGCCAGCGCGATCATCGCGCGCTTGCGCTCGGCTGCCGCAGCCGCGTCGGCCAAGCGTTTCACCTCGGCCTGCCCGGCTGCCTTCCGCGCGACCAGCGCCTTGATGTCTTCTACGGCGCGGCCGACCATGCCGATCTCGTCGCTGCGCCGGGCCTCCGCGATCTCGGCATCGATCGCCCCCCGGCTCATGCGCCGCAACGCCTCGACGAGGCGGTTCAATGGACGCGACACGGTGATGGTCATCAGCCGGCCGACTACGAGGCCGAGCACCAGCAGCGCTATGAGGGTCGCCGCCGCCAGCAGGAGCGCCAGACGCTCCACCGGCGCGAGGGCTGCGGCTTTGTCGACCGAGAGGGCGACGTACCAGTCGAGCGAGGCCGGAAGGTTGGGCACCCGGGCGAAGACCGTCAGCGTTGCCCGATCGCCCTCCCGGGTCTCCGTCACCTGCTCACCGATCTTCGGCAGCGGCCCGGACACCAGATCCGACAGCGGCTTGCCGATCAGCTCGGCGCGCGGATGAATCAACACCTTGCCGGCACCGGTGACCAGATAGGCGTAGCCGTCACCGGTGGCCACCCGGCTGATCATCTGGGCGAGCACGCCGGAATCGAAGTCGCTCCCGACTGCGCCGTGGAAGGTTCCGGTCTCGTCCAAGACCGGAGCCGCGGACGTAATCGTGATTTTATGGGTGCTCGCCGCAACATACGGCTCCGTCAGGAACAGGCCTTTGAACGCTTCGGCGCCCTTGTACCAGGGGCGCTGACGCGGATCGTAGCCGGGCGCGATCTCGCCCTTCGGCATCTTGGTGTAGAACCCGTCCGTGCGGCCGAAGGAGCTCAAGAAGAAGGCCTCGCGGGCAATGGGCGCGCCAAGGACGCGGTCCGCCTCCGGGCCGGCCCCCACGGCAACGATCTCCTGCGCGATCAGCTGCGTCAGATCGAGCTTGCCCCGCAGCCAGTTGCCGACGCTCTGCGCCGCCGAGGCGCTCAGATCCGTCATGGTGTGCGCCAGGTTGCCACGGAGGGCAGCGGCCTGAACGACGTAGATGTAAGCTGAGCAGGCCACGAAGACGGCGCAGACGATTCCAAGGATGAGGAACGTCGCCCGACCGGCGACGCCGAGGCGCGGACGCGGGATGGTCGCAGCCTCGAACGCCTCGCCGCCCAGGTCAGACACGCGGTTTTCCTAGAATCAGGAGACGATCAACATCACGCCACCGTGAGGATGGCGCTTTCGGCCCCCGCCGTCCAGCAACCCTGACGCGAACGTACGCAATCGAAGCGTCATAAGGCGCAGATGTCCATTCTTCTCCGGATCAGACTCGATATCTTGCGCCAATCACGATTAATTTCTCACTTTTTCGAAGGATATGCGCAAGTATAAACTTTCGCATCGGATCATTTAATATTGTCTATAAGAAATATAAAAGGTACTTTTTCTCCAAGCCTGAGTTTCCGAAAACGACAATGCCGGCGGCCATCGTTCGAGAAATGGCCGCCGGCTCCAGGCAGGCATGCCGGGCGTGTAGCCGGTGTCCCGAAGGCGGGGCCCGTCTGATCAGGCAGCCCGTACCGTATGCAGGAAGCGGGCGACTTCCTCTGTGAGCTGCGCCGATCGCTGCGAGAGTTCGGAAGCTGCGTCCAAAACCTGATGGGCCGCGGTACCGGTCTGTTCCGCTGCTTCGGCGACACCGGTGATGTTCGTCGTCACCTCGTCCGTGCCGCTCGCCGCCTGCGTGACGTTGCGAACGATCTCCTGTGTCGCCGCGCCCTGCTCCTCCACCGCCGCCGCCACCGCGCTGGTCACGTCGTTGATGTCGCGGATGCGCGTCACGATCCCGCCGATCGCCTGCGCGGCCTGGTCGGTGGAGCCCTGGATCCGGCCGATGTGACCGGTGATCTCTTCGGTCGCCCTGGCGGTCTGCGCAGCGAGCTCCTTCACCTCGGACGCCACCACGGCAAAGCCCCGTCCCGCCTCGCCGGCGCGCGCCGCCTCGATCGTGGCGTTCAGCGCCAGCAGGTTTGTCTGCGCCGCGATGCTGGAGATCAACCCGACCGCGTCGCCGATCTTGGACACCGCCTGAGCGAGTTCCTGCACGAGCCGGCCGGTCTGGTCCGCCTCGCCGACGGCGGCTCGCGCGAGGCTCGCGGAGCCTCCGACCTGTCCGGCGATCTCCTGCACGCTGCTGCCGAGCTGTTCGGCGGCGGCGGCAACGGTGCGGACATTGGTGGCCGCCTCCTCGGCCGCCGCCGCGACGCTGGTGGATTGCGCAGCGGCCTGGGTTGCGGTGGCTGTCAGGGTCTGGGCGGTTCCCTGGAGTTGCGTCGCCGAGGATGCGACTACGCCGACGATCGCGCCCACGGCCCGCTCGAACCCATCCGCCAGCGCAATCATGGCATGCTTGCGCTCGGCCGCCGCAGCCTCATCGGCGAGGCGCTTAGCCTCGGCCTGCTCCGCGGCCTTCCGCGCGACCAGCGCTTTGATGCCCTCAACGGCGCGGCCGACCATGCCGATCTCGTCGTCGCGCCGTGCCTCCGCGATCTCGGCATCGATCTCGCCCTGGCTCATGCGCTGCAGGACGCCGACCAGCCGGTTTAACGGACGCGATACGGTGATCGTCATCAGCCGGCCAACCACGATCGCAAGGACGAGCAGCACCAGGAGGGTGGCGGTCGCCAAGTCCCGCATCAGCGCGGTGGTCGGGGCCAACGCAGCGGCGCTGTCGACCGAGAGGGCGACGTACCAGTCGAGCGACGGCGGCAGGTTCGGGACGCGAGCGAACACCGTGAAGGTCGCCCGGTCGCCCTCGCGGGTCTCGGCCAAATCGCCGCCGATCTCCGGCAGGGGCCCGGACAGCAATTTCGACAGCGGCTTGCCGATCAGATCCGCACGGGGGTGGACCAGCACCGTGCCGGCGCCCGATACCAAGTAGGCGTAGCTTTTGCCGCCTGTCGCAACCTCTGCGATCATTCGGATGAGGGCCGCGCTGTCGAAATCGCCGCCGATCACGCCGAGGACCGCCCGGTTCTCGCCGAGGATCGGACCCGCCACGGTGATGGTGACGACGTTCGTCGCGGCATCGGCGTAGGGCTCGGTCAAGACCGCTTGCCCCGCCAAGAGGGCATCCTTGTACCAGGGACGTTCACGGGGATCGTAGCCGGGTGGCAGTTCGGTCTTGGGCATTACGGTGAAGAAGCCATCCGGACGGCCGAGATAGGTGCTGAAGAAGACCTCGCGCGCCAACGGCAAACCGAGCACGGCGTCCGCCTTTGGTCCGACTCCGACCGCTGCGATCTGCTGGGTCATGAACTGCGTCAGTTCGAGCTTGCCGCGCAACCAGTTGCCGACGCTTCGCGCCGACGCGGCACTCAGGCTCGACATGTTGGCGTTGAGATCGGCCCGGAGGGCTGAGGATTGCGTGGTGTAGAGATAGACGGAACTCGCCCCGAAAGCGGCGCAGACCACAACGAGGATCATGAGCAGGGCACGACCGGACACACCGAGGCGCGGGCGCGACACGCGCGTCAGTTCAGTCGCTTTGATATCCAGTCCTGACATGCACGCCTCTGAACAACCGATGATTGACCGACTGTCCGGCACATTCTGCATCCAGTAGAATGCAACGGTGCCCATCGCTGCTCACTGGATCGCGCATCACCTGCACTGGACGATCGATCGACCGTCAAGTTGTCGCAGAAAAAACTCCCAAACGCATCCGCTGCCCGACAAATCTTTCCACGTTTCAGTCTGCGCTCTTGTCTTGCCGCGATCCGCCTGGCGCCGGAAGGATCATGGGATTGTCTTGAACGTAGCGATGGGTTCCCTGACCGCCGCACCGCCTCTTGAGGAGGCGCGGCGGTCCGCTTCAGGATCAGGCCGGGATCACGTCGACGATCTCGTAGGTGTCGGGATCGATGATCACGATGTCGTCGCGCACCAGGATGAAATCGTAGCCCTCGTATTCCGGCACGATCTCGACGATCGACGGCGGCAGACGGTGCAGGCTGACCGAGCGCGGGATCGCGGTGCCGATCGCCAGCCCGAACGCCACGTCGCGGAGCGGCGAGACGCCGAGACGGGTGATCGAACCGCGGAACTCCGAGCGCTGGCGGGTGTCGAGCCGGTTGACCGCGCCGCGGGCGGAACCGCCGGCGCGGGCACCCCGGGCACCATCACGACCACCCCGATCGCCGCGATCACCCGCCGCGCCGCGATCGCCGCGCTGGCCGGGGCCGGTCTCTTCACGCCCGCCTCGATCGCCGCGCTGGCCCGGACCGGTCTCGTCGCGACCGCCGCGCTGCTCGGCCGGGCCGCCGTCACGCCCGCCCCTTTCGGCGGCACCGGGATTGCCACCCGGCCCGTTCCTGTCGGCACCGCCGGCCGGTCCGGGCCGGCCGGGACCCTCGGCACCGCGCGAGGCCGGACCGCCGGGCTCGACGCCACCGCCGCGCATCCCGCCGCCCTCGGCTCCGCCGGCACCGCCGCGCATGCCACCGCCGCCGGCGCCGCCCGGCCCTGCGCCGCCGCCGCCTGCCGGTCCAGCACCGCCGCCGGGGCCGCCGGCGCCCGGACCGCCGCCTCCGCCCGGGCCGCCCTGCGCGAAGGCCGTCGCCGCGCCGGCGATGAGGATGGCGACCGCCACCGTGTCCCTGAAGATCCGCGTCATGGCATTTCGTCCCGTTGTGGTTGAGGCGCCCTCGGCACCCGTGCCGGCCCGCAACGGGGTCCCGCGCGAAACCGTTCCGTCCCGGGCCGCCATCGACGCCGATGAGACATGACACAGGCGGCAGCTGTCCCGACCAAAGTCCGATCACGGACTTGCGATCACGGTCATCGCCTGTAACGTCGCGGTTATCGAAGAATAGGCCGGCTGTTACCGGCTACGGGTGATGAGACGGAGACGCCATGTCCGCCTTGAGGGACGATACGATCGGTATCGCGCCGAGCGCCGCCGACGGCGCGGCCGACCGCCGCCGTCGGATCTGGGCGATCGTCGGCTCGTCCTCGGGCAATCTGGTCGAGTGGTACGACTTCTACTGCTACGCGTTCTTCGCGCTCTACTTCGCGCCCGCCTTCTTCCCGAAGGGCGATTCCACGAGCCAGCTCCTCCAGACCGCAGGTATCTTCGCGGTGGGCTTCTTCATGCGGCCTGTGGGCGGCTGGCTGTTCGGGCGCATCGCCGACCGGGTCGGACGCCGGACCTCGATGGTCGTGTCGGTGCTGATGATGTGCTTCGGCTCGCTGCTGATCGGCATCCTGCCGACCTACGAGCATGTCGGCACCCTGGCGCCGGTGCTGCTGCTGCTCGCCCGCATGCTCCAGGGCCTGTCGGTGGGCGGCGAGTACGGCACCTCGGCGACCTACATGAGCGAGGTGGCGATCAAGGGGAAGCGGGGATTCTTCGCTTCGTTCCAGTACGTCACGCTGATCGGCGGCCAGTTGCTCGCCTCGCTGGTCCTAGTGCTGCTCCAGACCGTGATGACCGCGCCGGAGCTATCCGCCTGGGGCTGGCGCATCCCGTTCTTCATCGGCGCCGGGCTGGCGGTGGTGGCTCTCTATCTCCGGCGCTCGCTCGCCGAAACCAAGGAAGCCGGCGACAAGGAGAGTGCCGGCACCTTCGCTGAGCTGTTCAAGCACTGGCGAGCGTTCTGTGTCGTCCTAGCCTACACGGCCGGCGGGTCCTTGAGCTTCTACACGTTCACGACCTACATGCAAAAATACTTGGTCAACACCGCCGGCATGCCGAAGACGTCGGCGTCGCAGGTGATGACCGTGGTGCTGTTCGTCTACATGGCGATCCAGCCCCTGTTCGGCGCGCTCTCCGACAGGATCGGCCGCAAGACCAACATGCTGCTCTACAGCGGCCTCGGCACGCTCATGGTGGTGCCGCTGATGACGGCTCTGGGGACCAACAAGGATCCCTACCTCGCCTTCGCGCTGATCACCCTCGGCCTGGCCGTGGTGTCGTTCTACACGGGCATCAGCGGCATCGTGAAAGCCGAGCTGTTCCCCACCAACGTGCGGGCGCTGGGGGTCGGCCTATCCTACGCCCTCGCCAACGCCCTGTTCGGCGGCACCGCCGAGTTCGTCGCCCTGTGGTTCAAGGACAACGGCATGGAGAGCACGTTCTTCTGGTACGTCACCGTGCTGATGGCGGTGGCCTTCGTGGGCTCGCTGATCATGCCGAACCCGAAGGTGCACGGCTATCTCGACGGCGCGGGCACCGTGGAGGAGGCGCTCGGGAAAAAGCGCCGCTTCGCCCACGCCTGAAACCCGCAGACCGGGAGTTCGGGTGGACCGCCTGGTATTTTGTCGCTGATATACTCTCAGGCGGACGCGTCAGACGTCCGCGGGAGGATATCATGCTCAAGATAGCCGCTGCCGGCGCGCTGACGCTGTTCTACCTCGGGGTTGGCTTCGCCCAGGCTGACGATTTCGGGCCGTTCAAGCCGACCCAGCCTTCCGGCTACTTCTTCGTCGACGGCCGCTACGAGACTGCGAACGGCCGGACCACCGCCCTCGGGCAGATGTTCGTCGAATACCGCGCCCCGGCGCGGATCACGCAGCCCTATCCGGTGGTTATGGTCCATGGCACGGCGCAGACCGGGACCAACTTCCTCGGCACGCCCGACGGGCGGCCGGGCTGGGCCGACCGCTTCGCCGCCAAGGGTTTTGCGGTCTACGTGGTCGATCAGGTCGGGCGTGGCCGCTCGGGCGGCGACGCGGAGACGTACGGCCCCTATGCGCGCCTACCCGCAGAGGATCTGGAGACGGTCTTCACCGGGCAGGAACGCTCGGCGCTCTACCCGCAGGCAAGGATGCACACGCAATGGCCGGGCGGGCCAGGCCTGCGCGGCAACGCCGCCTTCGATCAGTTCTACCGCTCGCAGGTCCCCTACATCGCGAGCGCCTTAAAGAGCGAGGAGCTGGTCGACCCGGCGCTGATCGCGCTCCTGGAAAAAATCGGTCCGGCGATTGTCCTGACCCATTCGCAGGCCGGCGTGTTCGGCTGGGCGGTCTCGGACCAGCGGCCCGACCTCGTGAAGGCGCATGTCGCCGTCGAGCCGAACGGGCCGACGTTCTTCGACATCCGGTTCAAGGGCGGCACCGATTGGTACGAGCGGGTCGGCGACGCCCGGGCCCGCCCCTACGGGATCACCCGGGTGCCGCTGCATTTCGAGCCGCCGGTGAGCGGCCCGACCGACCTGACCGTGGTCCAGGCCGAGCGCGCGACTGCTCCGGACCGGATCCGCTGCTGGCTGCAGGCGGATCCCGCCCGCGCCCTGCCGAACCTCGCCAAGGTGCCGGCCGTGATCGTCACCGCGGAGGCCTCGTTCCGGGCTACCATGGACGATTGCACGGCGGCCTTCCTCACGCAGGCGGGCGCCAAGCCGGACCGGCTGGTGCTGGCCGATCACGGCATCCACGGCAACGGCCACATGATGATGCTGGAATCGAACAGCGATCTGGTAGCCGACGCGATCGTCGGATGGATCGAGACGCGGATCGGCGCCGGCGCAGCCCGGCCTTAACCCCCTGCTTACCCTCTGCCGCGAGGGTACGGCCCGTCATACGACGAGGCTTTGCATGACCGACATGACCGACACCGTGGGCGTCGCGGGCGACCGCATCCGCTCGATCATCGAGCGCGTGGAGCGGCTGGAGGAGGAGATCAAGGACCTGATGGAGGCGAAGAAGGAGATCTTCGCAGAAGCCAAGGGCGAGGGCCTAGACGTCAAGATCCTCAAGGAAATCCTGAAGATCCGCAAGCAGGACAAGGACGAGCGCGACGAGCACGAGACGCTGCTCGACGTCTACCTGCGCGCGATGGATGCGCCCGCCCCGGCCCCGATCAAGGCGGCCGCCTGACGGTATGGGAGGGGACGGCGCACCGCGTGCCGTCCCGCCCTCAGACGATCGGGTTGTCCGCCAGGTAGACGGCGATGTTACGGTGGACGCGTTCGAGCGGCGCCTCGTTCGAGTCGGGCAGCATGAAGCGCGCCCCGGTGATTGTCTCGTAAGCGCGGATGTAGACCGCAGCGGTCTCCAAGATGATTTCCGCCGGGATCTCGGGGATCGGATCCTTGTAGGGATCGCAGCGGGCCACGACCCAGTTTCGCACGAAGTCCTTGTCGAAGCTTTCCGGGGCTGAACCCGATGCGAAGCGTTCGGGGTAGCTCTCTGCGAACCAGTAGCGGCTGCTGTCCGGGGTATGGATCTCGTCGGCGAGAACGATACGGCCCGCCGGGTCGGTGCCGAACTCGTATTTCGTGTCGGCCAGGATCAGCCCGCGCTCGGCTGCCAGGTCTTGCCCGCGGGCGAACAGGGCCAGGGCCGCCTCGGAGACGGTTTGCCACTGCTCCGGGCTGAGCAGGTTGCGCTGCAGGATCTCGGCTTCCGTCAGCGGCTCGTCATGGCCCCCGTCGAACGCCTTGGTCGTGGGCGTGATGATCGCCTCCGGCAGGCGCTGGTTCGGACGCATCCCGTCCGGGAAGCGATGCCCGTACATCTCCCGCTCGCCGGCCCGGTAGCGCGTGAGCACCGAGGTTGAAGTCGTGCCCGCGAGGTAGCCGCGCACGACCACCTCCACGGGCAAAATCTCGAGACGCCGGCCGACCACCACGTTCGGGTCCGGATAGGCCAGGACGTGGTTCGAGCAGAGATCGGCGGTGCGCTCGAACCAGTAGCGCGCCGTCTGCGTGAGCACCTGCCCCTTGAACGGGATCGCGGCGAGCGCCCGGTCGAAGGCGCTGATCCGGTCCGAGGTGATCAGGATGCGCCGCCCGTCCGGCAGGTCGTAATTGTCCCGGACCTTGCCGCGGTAATGGTTCGGCAGTTCGGGCAGGGTCGCCTCGCGCAGGACCTGATGGGCGTGCGGGGCGAGATCTGCCGTGTTCATCGAAGGGTTCCGTGGGGCTGCACGGCGATCGCGCCGTCCGCCGTGTGTGCGCGGACGGGACTGAGATTTCCAGCCCCCGTCGCTTCTCACATCACCGACGGCCGCACGATCGAGGCTATCGGACATGATGTCGACGATCTCAGCCTCGGAACGCGGCGTCGCTGCGTCCGGCCATGTCATCGGCACGAACCATCTTTGTCGGATTGCGCTTTTGCTCGTGGCACCAGAAAAGCCCTGCCCCTAAGGGCAATGTCATCGATAATCGATCAACCCTACGATGTTTTTAGCCGACGCATATGCGGGTGATCCGTGTTGCGGCTTACAATCGAGATCTCAGTCAAAATGAGACTCTATCCAGTTCCGATTTTTGAATGGCAGTCTTCCCTCTATGGCTAAGGTGAAGTCCTGCTGCTATGCCCTGCCCAACTCAGCCCGCGAGTATGAACGCTGATGGCAGCGAGACCGCGTGTGCTCGCCGGCCAGCGGAGGCGCGATGACGGGATCTCTGCAGCAGACCAGCAAACATCCCTTCGTTCGCAAGATCGACAGCATCGCCCTCTTCACCCTCACGGACGACGAGCGGACCGCGCTCCACGCTCTGCCCATGCAGATGGCGCAGTTCGAAGCCTATCAGGATATCGTGCGCGAGGGAGACCGGCCCGCGCGCTGCTTCGCCCTGCTCGAAGGTATCGCCTGCACCTACAAGGCCACGCAGGCCGGCAAGCGTCAGGTGATGGCCTACCACGTCGCCGGTGATGTGCCGGACGTGCAGAGCCTGCACCTCAAGGTCCTCGACATCAGCATCGGTACCGTCGGCCCGTGCAAAATCGGGTTCGTGCAGCACGACGCGGTCCGGGCACTTCTGCGGGCTTTTCCGAGGCTGGGTGACGCCCTGTGGCGCGCGACGCTGATCGACGCTGCCCTGGTTCGCGAGTGGATGCTCAACACCGGTCGCCGGGATGCCTATGCCCGCATGGCCCATCTCTTCTGCGAACTGATCACGCGTCTGGGCGTCGTCGGTCTCGCTCCCGACCGGAGCTGTGACCTGCCGATGACGCAGCCCGAACTGGCGGATGCCCTCGGGATCACGCCGGTTCATGTCAACCGCACGATCCGTGACCTCAAGACCGCCGGATTGGTGACGCTGCGCAGCCGGCGCCTGACGGTTCACGACTGGGAGGGTCTGCAGCATGCGGCCGAGTTCGACCCAACCTACCTGCACCTGACTGATTCGGACCCGGCTTGATGCCCGTGACCCCGCTCAGTTCATCTGCGCGCGACGGGTATGCCGTTCCTGTTCTGCAAGCTTGCGTCCCAGGTCGAGCAGAAGCGCGTCGGCCCGGGCCTTGAGGGCCGGATCCTGCAGTTCGCAGATCGCCCGATGGGCCGCCATGGCGAAATCCGCCGCCCGCTCCAGCGGCGGCTCCGCCTCATGGAGCGCGGCCGGGTAGAGAGCGCCGGCGGCACCCGCGCTTTTCCGCACGTCCGTGATATCGACGATGATCCCGCGGCCGCTGACCGGCTGCCCCCGATGGTCGGACAAGAAGCGGCCCCGGCCGAGCACCCACCGGGTGATGCCGTCAGCTGAGCAGACTCGGTATTCGATCGCGTAGAGATCACCGTCGCGGCTGCGCTGACGGATGAGGGCCAGCACGCGGTCCCGATCTTCCGGATGAATGCCGGCCACGAAGGCCGCGAGCGGCAGCCCCGCTTCGGCGGCTTCCGGATCGACATTGAACAGCAGCGCCACGAACATATCGGCTCGGATAAAATCCGAAGCACCGTCCCAGAACCAGTTGCCGATCACATCGAGCGCGTCGAGTGCCCCCTGGAAAGCCGTCGAGAAACTCTGGTATACAAAAAGCTTGGATTTGGGCATCGCAAGGTTTGGTTCCGAACCGGAATCTAACCATGTCTAGTCGATCGTTTCACAACTTCAAGGGGAAATAAGACTCATAAGATCAACCGTTGCGTGTTTGTAACGGTTTATGCGCGAGGACTTCCGGCTCGCTTTGCGGAGATCGAGCCGTTAATCCGGCGCGGGGGGCAGGATCAGTCGCCGATGCGGTCGCCAGACTCACTGCGACGGTGCTGGTCCGGACTCGATCCGCGATCGCCCCATCATCGAATGCTGCGATGTTCCGGTCGGTCCTGCCTGCCGTCAACCGGTTCCGGCGCTCCGTCGTGCCAGCCGTTCGGCCTCGTCCCGCCAGGAGTCGCGCTCGGCCTGGACCGCCTCGATCCGGGCGTGCAGATGGCCGGCATCAATCGCCGTCTCCATCAGCATGTCCTGGGCGGAGGCGAGTTGCGCGCGCAACTCCGCATTCTCGGTGGCCAGCGCCAGGAGGAGAGCGGCCACGTCATCGCCCATCCATGCGCCTCGCCGCCCGCGTCCGAGCAGGCGCATCTACCTGGGCCGGGCGCCGGCTACAACCGTACCCGGCAAACCTTCGCGCGGCCCTGGTGGCGCCGGACGTGCTTCGCGCGCGCGGCGCTGGGCCCGGTCATCCCTCGATCACCCGCTCATCGAGCTTCCGGTCGACGATCTGGACCGTGCGGTCGATCTCGGCATCGGGGGTGCCGAGCTGGTGCGAGATCAGCTTCACCAGCAGGTCGACGCGCTCGATGAACGGTGTGCCGTTCGCCACCGCCCGGGCGGCCGAGGACGGCTTGAGCAGGCTCTCGGCGGCCTTGGCGTATTTCTCGAACGGCACCTGATCCTGTGGGTCTGCGCCCAGCTTTCGGGCGATGCCGTCGACGTGCTCGTAGATCGCGCGGGACTTGGCGAGATCGCCATGCACCGCGTCGCGGATCGATTGCGGCTCCTGGGGGGTGATGCAGCGGTAGTTGCCGGTGAGCAGCATCGACCATTTCGCCAGCGGGACGAACAGCGAGTCGAACACCTTGAGCTTCACCGGGACGTCTTGGCCGTCGAGACGCACGGCGTCGATATCGGCCTCCAGTTCGCGCAGCAGCCGGTTGTGAGCCTCGTCGGCGAAGGTCGCGGCCTTGAAGTTGGTGGGCAGTCCGACATGAAGAACGTTCGCGCCCTCGTCCGGCGGACGGAATGCCTGCGGATCGGGGGAGCAGAGGGAGACGAGGCCCGGCTCGAAGCGATCCCAGACGCCGGCATTGGTGTAGGCGTCCTCAAGGTCCATCGCGGCCAGGGCCGGAATTCGCTTCAGATACGGCAGGGGTGGCATGTTCATGATCGAGAGGCACGGTAGCTTGGCCGCCGCGATCTTGATCATCAGGACCCGGATCGTGTGGTTGTTGTATTGCGGCTCCTGCATGGCGAGGCCGACCAGGTCGTAGCGTGATGGGTCGATCTCTTCCGGCGGGGCGGCGTCCAGGGTGCCGGGCAGGTCGCGCGACTGGATCGCGCGGTGGTTCGGCTCATCCCGCAGCTTGATGCGGACTTCGGTCCCATCCTGATTGATCAAATCGGCGGTCTTCCGGCGGCAGACCAGCGTCACGTTGTGCCCGGCCATCAGCAGCTTGGTCGCCAGCAGGGAGCCGTACGAGGCTCCCAGGATCAGGATGTTGCGCGGCATGCTTCCACTCCCAAGCTATGTCTTTGTCGTATGCCGGGGCGAGCCCGTATGGCGTACGGGTTCAGGCTTTCCGCAAGCCGGGTCCGGCCCTGTGCCCGGCAGCGTAGCGAAGCTTGTTCTGGGATGCCACCAGCTTGGTATACCAAAAAATTTGACTGCGCCGGTGATCAGCATTTTCGAGCGCCGACGCTCTCAGCGAGGAACGTCGCTGGATTGGGATCGGTACGTGGCTGCAGAATGGCCTGCGAGCGAGGCCTGTTGCGAGCCGTGGAATTCCAGGCAGACGTGGCCAGGCACGATCGACAGGGCAGCCAGCCGACGGACTGCGCTCAAGCTGCAGGTTCTGGAGCGGATGATCGGGACGGCACCACGCTCGACGGTGAGTCGCTAGGAGCGCTGGATCGACCTCAAGGCCCACCATCGGCCGTCACGGGCCGCAAGGCTCAAAGCTGCGTCGGAGAGGTTTTATCAGCACCATCTCCCGCTCAGCGGGAGGATGGTGCCCAGGGGCGGAATCGAACCACCGACACTGCGATTTTCAGTCGCATGCTCTACCAACTGAGCTACCTGGGCGTCGCCCGCGCCACCGTGGGCCCCGGACGCCGCGGGGTATAGTCAGGCGTTTGGGGCTTGTCCAGCCTTGCCGTGACATCGGCGTGACGCGGATGCCGGAAAAATTTCAGCGCTCCGGATCGGGCTCCGGCGGTGGCGCGTCGGGATCGAGGTCCTCGGGAATCGCATAGCGCTCGTTCAGCCAGCGGCCGAGATCGACATCGGCGCAGCGCTGCGAGCAGAATGGGCGGAATTCTTCCACCTCGGGGCGCCGACAGATCGGGCAGGCCGGGCGACGCTCTCGGCGAATAGGCAACTCCATCATGCGAGGCTGCCCCAGGCGGCCCGGACCGGATAGCCCTCGCCGTCGAGCAGGCTCATGGTCTCGTAAAGCGGCAGGCCGACCACGGCGCTATACGAGCCGACCAGCTTCACCACGAAAGCGCCGGCCAGGCCCTGGATCGCGTAGCCGCCCGCCTTCCCGCGCCACTCGCCCGAGGCGAGATAGCCCTGGATGTCGCGGCCGGAGAGACGCTTGAAGCGCACGCGGGTCTCGACGATCCGCTCCCGCCGTCCGTTCGGCGACATCAGGCAGATCGCCGTGAACACCCTATGCGGCCGTCCGGAAAGGAGGCGCAGGCAATCGGCGGCCTCGTCCGGCCCCTCGGCCTTGGGGAGGACGCGGCGGCCGACCGCCACCACCGTGTCGGCCGCGAGGAGCCAAGTCGGCACCTTACGGTCCTGATGGTGGAGCGCAGCCTCCGCGGCCGAGAGCTTGGTGCGTGCGAGGCGCCGGGCCAACTCGCGCGGCGGCTCGGCCTTGCGCGGCGTCTCGTCGATGTCGGCGGGCAGAAGCGAATCCGGCTCGATGCCGATCTGCTGCAGCAGCGCCAGGCGGCGCGGCGAGCCGGAGGCGAGCACGAACCGGGTGGCCGGCCCCTGCGCCGGGCCGATCGCTTCAGGTGTGGCGTCCATGATGTTCCGCTCGCACGTTAGGCCTGGAGCGCTCGCCGCCGAAGTGGAGACCGGGTTCGGCGCCGGCGAGCGCATTCTATCAAGGACTTGGAGCCGAACCCGGTCGCGACGCGATCGGGTTCGGCTCGAGAGCGATACCGGTCGGACGAGCCCGCGCCGCAACGCGGAGGGGCGGCGTATCCCCCTTCCGCCGGGACCGTCTCGATCTCTCCCGCCTGATAAGGGATGGTGTCGGGCTTGTGAACCGGACCGATCGGCCCCGGTTGCGGCCCGCGATGAAACGCTTTCTCGGCACGGCGAGCACGAAGACAAGAATCTTTCGGGCTGGGGACACGTCAGAACAACGCCGGCCGATGAATGTCTCAGGCTCGTAGGCTTTAATTGATAGGCTCAAGATGACGCGAAGGTTTCGCACGGACTCGTAACCGATCATTAACCACACAAGGCGGAGAGTGCCGGCATCGAAACGGGGTCGATACCGATGCTGAACGCCGATCCGCTCCTGGCACGCCCGAAACTCGTCCATGCGGCTCTGCTCGCCCGGGCCCTCGACGGCCTCCGGCCGCAGGTCAGCTCGTCGGCGGAGATGTGGCAGGTGCTCACCGACCATTACGTCGTCGATCTGGACGATGTCGCGGCTCTTCTCCCGGCGGTCGAGCCGGAGACGCAGTGGCTTTCGACACGGGACTGACTCGTCGACATCAACGTCGTTTGCAATATTCGAGGCGGCTGGCACGCCGCATGCTTTGAATCTTCGGAACAGGCGAGGAAACACCCAGGCAACGACAACGCGGCGGCTCGGACGCCAGAGCACCCCGCGGACCTTTCGATCCATTGATGCCGAGGTCCGTCATGTCCGAATTGCTGTCCGTTGCCCTGGTCTGTGCCGGTACCCTGCTGGCGCAGGATTGCTCCCGCGATACCGCCCTCGACATCATGATCGCGCCGGCGCACTCGCCGATGGAGTGTCTGATGCACGCGCAGGCCATGGCGGCCCAGGCGGGCCTGCCCGGCGGCGGCGACCGGTACCTCAAGATCGCCTGCGAGCATCGCCGGTCCGAGGGCCAGCCCGGCTCGATCGTCCGCCGCGCCTCATGAAGCGGGCAGACCGTCCCCTGGGGCAGGATGTTTCACTGGAACCCTGCCCGACCCGGCACCGACCGCGTGGTGCCGTCCGCGTTTAGAATTGATGCATCAAAGACACGACCCTCGCTTTCCTGTGGGCCTCCACCTTTTGGACAGTTGCGGCCTCACGGCCGCCGACCCATCCTGCCCGGCCATGCTGATGCATCTCCCCTCCCGGCATCCGCCCAAGTTTGCCGTCCCGATCGCCCGCGTGCCGGGCCGGGCGCCCGCGAGTGCCCGCCCGATGTTGTACGATGCGTTCGACCTGCAGACCGACCTCGCCGCCCAAACCCGGGCCTGGGGTCGGATGTTGAACGACGCGTGGTCGCCCTGGATCCGCTGGAGCGAGCCAGCCCGGTGGATGTCCGCCAATGCCCGCATGATGATGCGCGCCGGCCTGACCTTCGCGCGGCCCGCCTACGGGATCGACACGGTCACCGTCGGTAACCGGAGCGTGCCGGTCAGCGAGGAAGCGGTCACGGTCACGCCGTTCGGCACACTGCTGCACTTCAAGAAAGACATCCACACCGAGCAGCCCAAGGTGCTGATGGTCGCGCCGCTGTCGGGCCATTTCGCCACGCTGCTGCGCGCGACCGTGCGCACGATGCTTCCCGACCATGACGTGTACATCACCGACTGGCACAACGCCCGGGACATCCCCCTGTCGGCGGGCCGTTTCGGCTTCGACGAGTACGTCGCCCACCTGATCCAATTCCTTCAGACCATAGGCGAGGGTTCGCACGTGGTCGCCGTCTGCCAGCCGACCGTGCAGGCGCTCGTCGCCGTCGCCGCGATGGCGCAAGCCAAGGACGCCGCGGCCCCGCGCAGCATGACCCTTATGGCCGGCCCGGTGGATTGCCGGATCAACCCGACCGGCGTGAACGAGCTCGCGACCTCGAAGCCGATCGAGTGGTTCGAGAAGAACCTGATCGCCACAGTCCCGGCCCGACACAAGGGTGCCGGCCGCAAGGTCTATCCGGGCTTCGTGCAGGTCTCTGCATTCATGTCGATGAACACCAAGCGCCACATCCAGGGCCATAACGACTTGTTCTGGCACATGGCCAACGGCGAGGAGGCCAAGGCCGAGGCGATCGAGACGTTCTACGACGAGTATTTCGCCGTCCTCGACCTCGCGGCCGAGTTCTACCTGGAGACGGTCAAGACCGTGTTCCAGGATTATTCCCTTGCCAAGAACGAGCTGAGCTATCGCGGCGAGCCGATCGATCTGGGATCGATCCGACGCACGGCGCTGATGACCGTGGAAGGCGAGCGCGACGACATCTGCGCGCCCGGCCAGACCATGGCGGCTCACGACCTCTGTACCGGGCTCGCCCCGTACATGCGGACGCACCACCTCCAGGCCGGCGTCGGCCATTACGGCGTCTTCGCCGGAAAGCGCTGGGAGACACAGATCTACCCGCAGGTGCGCAACTTCATCCAGGCGCATAACTGAAGGTCGACATCACCAGACCAAGCACGTGTTAGCCCAACTCGTTGGTTCCTACAGACCTGACTGATGCGCCAGGTCTTTTAAGTGGGACGCAAGCTCTGAGCAGCCTTCATTGATTAGCCACCTCCTCGGGGCGTCTTTTTTCGGCGCGCAAAGAGAGGACGTGTCGTCATGCGCACATCGCGCAGAGCGAAATACGAGCGCTTCCGAACCGCTCTACAAGCGCCATTTGATCGGGATCCCGGCGGAACGTTTCCAATATTCACTACGGATCGACATTTCGATCTACGCGATTATGACTCCGAGAGCGCCAATCACGAAGTCGAAATGTTCGTGAATCTCGTTCAAGCTTGTCCCGACGAGTTGTTTCTCGATCTGGGCTGTGGCTATCGCGAACGCACCTTCGAGAACTGTCTTTATCTCGAAGTTTATCCCTCGCGTTCGGCAGACCTGATCGTCGAGCCGAACTGTCTTTACCCGATCCGATCGGGCACACTCGCCGGGATCGGCTGTTTCGCTGTTCTTGAGCACACGCGCAAGCCCTGGCTTGTCGTCCAGGAAATCGCGCGTATGCTCAAGCCGGGCGGCCAAGTTTTCATTGATTGGCCGTTTCTTCAGCCGGTTCATGGCTATCCGTCGCACTACTTCAACGCGACCCGCGAGGGATTGGTCAGCCTCTTCGAGGACAACGGCTTCAAGACCGACATGTCTTTTACGGGCGCCCACCAGACGGCGGCTTACACGATCCAGTGGATCCTTGGACGCTTCGCCCATCATCTCACCGACCCGCGGCTGCGCCACGAATTCGCGTGCATGACGGTTAGCGACCTGGTCGCGATGGATCAGCAGAATCCCCTGTGGTGGAAGTTCCTGAACGCGCTTCCGCCAGAGGCGTTTTCGGAACTCGCCTGCGGCAACATGTTGGTGGCGACCAAGGCGGCCGCGTAGCGAACGGCAGGGCACGCAACATCGCGCCGATTTGACCCGCCGACCGGCGCGGCCCACCATGCTAGCCTCTGGTTGTCGGAGCCACGGATCTCCCCGGTTGGCTGCGATCTAATCCTTTGGCGTAGGCGGAACGGTCGGCGTGAACGACAGGGACGGCTTCGACAGCACGCCCGGCACCGGGACGGGACAGGCGGTTGCCGCTCGCCTCGACCGGCTCGTGGCCCAGGCCCGGGCGGCTTCCCTGTGGGAACAGGCTTGGCCGGTGGTGTGGCGCGGGCTCGGCGTCCTGCTGCTGTTCCTCGTTCTGTCCTGGGGCGGCCTGTGGCTCGATCTCGCGCCGCTCTGGCGGCAGATCGGCCTCGCCGTTCTGGCCCTCCTGCTGGTCGTCGCGCTCCTGCCCTTGGTGCATCTCGCGCGGCCGGATCGCCGGGTCGCCCTGGCCAGGCTCGATCGAGAGGCGGCCGCTCGCGATCCGGCCCTGCGCCACGGTCCGGCCTCGGCGGCGCAGGATTCGCTGGCGGTCGGCGCCGCGGATCCGGGCAGTCGGACCCTTTGGGCCCTGCATCAGCGCCGGGCCGCCCAAGCGGTCGCTTCCCTTAAGGTCGGGTTGCCGCGCCCCGGCATGACCCGGCGAGATCCCTACGCCCTGCGGGCCGGGATCGTGGTCGCGGCGGTCGCCAGCCTGTTCGTGGCCGGCCCCGAATGGCGCGAGCGGATCGGAGCCGCATTCGACTGGCACGAGCCGGTCGCCCCGGGGCCGAATTTCCGCGTCGACGGCTGGATCGATCCGCCGCTCTACACGAGGCTGCCGCCGCTCCTGATCGCCATGGATGGCAGCGATCAGCACCTGCGCGCACCGATCAACGCGCAGCTGATCGTGCGGATCGCCGGTCAGGGCAAGGCGGCGGCAAACACCACCCTGACGCCGAATGCCGGGCTCATCCCAATCCCCGGGCAAGAGGAGCGGCCGGATCTGCGCGAGGAGCGCTACCGCATCGCCGGCGGCGCCGAGCTGGTCATCGTCACCCCGGCCGGGCGCCAGCGCCTGACCGTCGAGGCGATCCCAGACCGGCCGCCCGAGGTGACCGCTGTGGGCGGCCCGGAGGTCAACGGCCGCGGCACCTTCAACCTCACCTATCGCGCCAAGGACGATTACGGGATCAGTTCCGCCGAGGGTGTGATCGAACCTCTGAAAGCCGGTCGCTCGCTGGCGCCGATCCCGCGGATCAACCTGGCGCTGCCGGCCGACGCCTCGGGCGAGACCGACATCAAGACACTGGTCGACCTCACCGACAGCCCATGGTCCGGCGCGCGGGTGCGCTACCAGATTGTTGTCAAGGACGAAGCCGGCCAGGAGGGGCGCACGGCGCCTGCCGAGATCACGCTCCCGGCCCGGCCGTTCCGCGATCCCCTGGCGCGGGCGCTCGCCGAGGATCGCCGCCGCCTCGTCACGGCGCCTGATTCCGACCGTCTCTGGGTGCAGGGCGCCCTCGACGCGCTGCTCGTCGCGCCAGACCTGTTCACGCCGCAGCCCGCGGTCTTCCTCGGCTTGAAGACAGCGACGGAGCGCCTGCGACGGGCGAAGACCGATGCCGACCTGATCGATGTCGCAGATCTCCTGTGGGAGATGGCCCTGAAGATCGAGGACGGCGACCTGTCGGATGCCGAGAAGCAGCTTCGGCAGGCGCAGGACCGCCTGAAAGAGGCGATCGAGCGCAGCGCCCCCGACGATGAGATCAAGCGCCTGACGCAAGACCTCAAGCAGGCCCTCGACAAGTTTCTGTCGCAGATGGCGGAGAAGCAGAGCCGCCAGCCTCGCGATCCGAGCGACAACGGTCGGAACAACCAGCAGTCCAAGACGGTCACGCCCGAAGATCTCGACAAGATGATCCAGGACATGGCCGAGGCAATGAAGCGCGGCGACACGGCCGAAGCGCAGCGCCTGATGGAACAGCTGCGCAACATCTTGGAGAACCTGCAAACCGCGGAGAAGGGCGGGAAATCCGATCAGGCCAGCCGCGAGATGCAGAAGCAGATGCGCGACCTCGACGCCATGGCGCGCGAGCAGCAGGGCCTCCGCGACGAGACCTTCAAGGACGGGCAGGCACCCTCCAGCGGCCAGCAACGGCCGTCGAATCGCGGTCAGCAGCAGGGCAACCGCGGACAGCAGGGTCAGGGCAAGCAAAGTCAGGGGCAGCAGGGTCAGGGTCAGAAAGGCCAAGGCCAACAGGGCCAAGGCCAGCAGGGCCAGGGACAGCAGGGCCAGGGCGAGCAGGGGAATGTCGGCGATCGCCAGCAGGCGCTGCGCCAGCGGCTGGAGGATTTGGAGCAGCGCATGAAGGAAAACGGCATGCGCGGCGAACAGGGTCTTTCCGACGCGGAGGACGCCATGCGCGAGGCCGAGAACGCCCTGAAGCAAGGCGATGCCGACGAGGCCGTCGACGCTCAGGGTCGCGCGCTCGAAGGACTCCAGAAGGGCGCCGAGGGCATGGCGCAGCAGATGCAGGACATGGCCGAGGGCCAGGGCGAAGGCCAGCAGGAGGGTGGCCAGCAGCCGGGGCAGCAAGGCCAGGCGGGTGCTCGCGACGACGACCCGCTCGGGCGCCCGACCAAGGGCCGCGACATGAGCGACGGCCGCGTCCGGGTCCCGACCGCCGACGAATCTGCCGTCCAGCGCGCCCGCCGGATCATGGAAGAGCTGCGGCGCAAGCTCGGCGACCCTACAAGGCCGCGGGAGGAACTCGACTATTTCGAGCGCCTGCTCCGGCGCAACTGAGCGTGCGTCCTATCTCGACCTCGTGACACACCCATAGGCGCCGAACCGGTCTTTCCGTGACGGCGCGTCAAACGCCCATCGTCTCGTCTAGCGGCGGCGCGCCGGATCACGGTGCCCGTCGGGTTTGGATCCCCGTCGTCATGTCGTCTAACCTGCTCGTCTTCGCTGCCTGCGCGGCGGTCGCCGTCATCCTACTGTTCGGCCTCGCCAACATGATGCGGGGCGGCAGCGCCAACCTCTCGCAGAAGCTGATGCGCCTGCGGGTGCTGCTGCAGTTCGTGGCGATCCTGGTCATCATGGGCGTCGTCTGGTGGCGCTCGGCCTGAGCGCTGCCCGATCGCAGCAGGAGTCAGCAGCCATTCCTCGGGGCGACGCCTCAGTGTGACCGAGCCGCCGCACCGCGCGCCTTTCGCGGAGGAGCGGGATGAATTGGCCCCGGCCCAAGCAGCCCCCGTGCTACGCTCGGCGGAGCCAGATCGCCAAGCCTAACCGGCCGAGCCCCATGATTGTCGCCTTCCGCACCTGCGTTGCCAGCCTCATCATCGGTGCGGCGATCCTTCCGGCCTTCGCGGCCGATGCGCCTCCGCTGCCAGCGGTCTACGCGGCGCCCGCCCAACCGCTCAGCATCGTCTCGGAGGTGCGGATCGGCGGTGCCGTGCAGGATCCCGGCAGTGCCGAGGGCAAACTTCCGGGCTTCAGCAAGGCCAATGTCAACGGCGAAATCCTGTTCGCCAAGCCACAGATCAGCGCCGACCCGTTCTGGCAGGCCTTCGTGCCGCGCCCGACGGCAGGCGGCAGCTACAACACCGGCGGCCGGACCAGCTACGCCTATCTCGGCGCAACCTGGACCGTCGAAGTCTTCCCCGAGACTCTGGGCCGCCGGGTCTTCCTCGATGGCTTCTTCGGCGGTGCCGCCCATAACGGCTATACCGGACCCAAGGCTGAGACGCCCTACGGCTTCAACACGCTGGGCTGCTCGCCGATGTTCCGCGAGGCTGCGGCGCTCGGCTATCGCCTGACCGAGCATTGGAGCGTGATGGCCACGGTCGAGCACATGTCGAATGCCGGCCTCTGCGCGAACAATCGCGGGCTGACCAATTTCGGCGGCAAGCTCGGCTACACGTTCTAAACCCGCCCAATTGCGCCGCGGTCGGAACGGCTCTACGCCCTGCTTTTCACGGGCTCGTGGACGCCGGACCGGTATTCGGTCGGCGGCGAGCGCTTCGAGGCGCGGGTTTCTTGGTCAAGCTCAACCGGATCTACACACGCACCGGCGACAAGGGCACCACCGCGCTGGCGGATGGGCAGCGCCGGTCGAAGGCCGATCTGCGGGTCGAGACCTACGGCACCGTCGACGAGACCAATGCGTGCATCGGCATGGTCCGTCTGCACACCGAAGGGCCCCTCGATGCGATGCTTGGGGCGATCCAGAACGACCTGTTCGATCTCGGCGCCGACCTTGCCACCCCGCCGAGCCCGGAGCCCCTGCCCTACGAGCCCTTGCGAATCGTCGCCAGCCAGGTAGAGCGCCTGGAGCGCGATATTGACGCCCTCAACGCGACCATCCCGCCGCTGAAATCCTTCGTGCTGCCCGGCGGATCGCCAGCCTCGGCAGCTCTACATCTCGCCCGCACCATCTGCCGGCGCGCCGAGCGCCTGGCGGTGAGCCTCGCCGACCGGGAGGGTGAGGCGGTCTCGCCCGAAGCCATGCAATATCTGAACCGCCTCTCGGATTTCTTGTTCGTGGCGAGCCGCACCGCGAATGCCGACGGAGCCGATGACGTGCTGTGGGTGCCGGGCGCTAATCGCTGACCCGAAACGCGCCCGGTCGACACGGCCCCGATAACCAAATCACTCCGGCAAAGCCTTTTCCGGACGCCGCGTTGACAAGGCGGAAATGTGGCCGTTACGGTCCGCGCGCTTTGCGTGCCTGCCCAGCCTGAGCGCCGAACGCGTGAGGGCCAGGCGGGTCCGACGACAAGAATCCCCGGGGAAGGATCGAGACCGCCATGAAGGTGCTGGTGCCCGTCAAGCGGGTGGTGGACTACAACGTCAAGATCCGCGTGAAAGCCGATGGCTCCGGGGTCGAGCTCGCCAACGTCAAGATGTCGATGAACCCCTTCGACGAGATTGCCGTCGAGGAGGCGATCCGTCTCAAGGAGAAGGGCACCGTCACCGAAATCGTCGCCGTGTCGATCGGCCCGCAGCAGGCGCAGGAGACACTGCGCACGGCTCTCGCCATGGGCGCCGACCGGGCGATCCTGGTCAAGACTGACGTGCATTGCGAGCCGTTGGCGGTGGCCAAGCTCCTGAAGGCCGTGGTCGAGAAGGAGACGCCTCAGCTGGTGATCCTCGGTAAGCAGGCGATCGACGACGATTCGAACCAGACCGGCCAGATGCTCGGCGCTCTGCTCGGCTGGCCGCAGGGCACCTTCGCGTACAAGATCGAGGCCGGCGACGGCAGCCTCGAGGTGACCCGCGAAGTAGATGGCGGGCTCCAGACCGTGAGCCTGAAGCTTCCGGCGATCGTCACGACCGATCTGCGTCTGAACGAGCCGCGCTATGCGAGCTTGCCCAACATCATGAAGGCCAAGAAGAAGCCGCTCGAAGAGCTGGCACCCGAAGGCCTCGGCGTCGACGTGACCCCGCGGCTCAAGGTTCTGAAGACTGCCGAACCGCCGGGACGATCGGCCGGCGTCAAGGTCGGGTCCGCGGCCGAACTCGTGCAGAAGCTCAAGGTCGAAGCCGGCGTCATCTAACTTTTCCGGAGCTGGGCCGCGTTCCCGTCGAGACGGTCGAGCGCGGCCAGCTGCAACCGAGGTTCACGCGCACATGACGACTCTCCTCTTCGTCGAGCACGGCAACGGTCAGATCAAGGACGGCACGCTGAAGGCGCTGACCGCCGCCAAGGGTATCGGCGCGCCGGTCCACGCCCTCGTGCTGGGCAGCAATTCGAAGGCCGTGGCCGAGGCGGCGGGCAAGCTCGACGGCGTCGAGAAGGTCCTGAATTCCGAGGATTCGGTCTACGATCACGATCTCGCCGAGCCGGTTGCGGCCCTGATAGCGTCGATCGCCGGGCCCTACGACATCGTCATCGCCTCGGCCTCGACCACGGGCAAGAACGTGCTGCCGCGGGTGGCCGCCCTGCTCGACGTCGCGCAGGTCTCCGACATCATCAAGGTCGTAGCGCCCGACACGTTCGAGCGGCCGATCTACGCCGGCAACGCCATCCAGACCGTGCAGATCCCCGCCGGCAAGACCGTGATCACCGTCCGTACCGCGGCGTTCAAGGCGGCCGAGGAGGGCGGCGCGGCGGCCCCCGTCGAGGCCGTCTCCGCGGCGGCGCCTGAGGCCGGCGGCTCGACCTTCAAGGGCGAGGAAATCGCCAAGTCCGACCGGCCGGAACTGGCCTCGGCCCGGATCATCGTGTCCGGTGGCCGCTCGCTCGGCTCCTCGGAGAAGTTCCACGAACTGATCGAGCCGTTGGCCGATGCCCTGGGTGCCGCGGTCGGTGCCTCGCGTGCGGCGGTCGATGCCGGCTACGCGCCGAACGACTGGCAGGTCGGACAGACTGGCAAGGTCGTGGCGCCGGACCTCTACGTCGCGGTCGGCATCTCCGGGGCGATCCAGCACCTTGCGGGCATGAAAGATTCGAAGGTCATCGTCGCGATCAACAAGGACGAGGACGCGCCGATCTTCCAGGTCGCGGATTACGGGCTCGTCGGTGACCTATTCCAAGTTGTGCCGGATCTGCGCACCGAGCTTGGCAAGGCGAAGGGTCAGTAACAGCATCGCGCGCCCGGTTAGGTTCACCGGGCGAGCATTGTCGCAACGCGGGTATCCGCGGGTTCCTTCTGCGAACAAGAATGGTCTAGAAGTCTGAGACGATCCGTTCTCGTGCGGGCTGCGGCGTTGGCGCAGCTCACCCGTCGGGCAGTCGCGCAGCAACGTGCGTATGGGGGCACAGGTCGACAGATGGACATGGAGATCAAGCGGGTCGGCATCATCGGCGCGGGCCAGATGGGGAGCGGCATCGCGCAGGTCTGCGCCACCGCCGGTCTCGACGTGTTGCTGAACGACCGCGATTCGGCTCGCCTCGAGAACGGGCTCGGGTCGATCGACGGCGGGCTTGCGCGACTCGTCTCGAAGGGAACCATCGGCGAGGGCGAGAGCCGGGAGATTCGGGCACGCATCAAGCCGGCCCATGGCTTCGCCGATCTCGGGCCCGCCGATCTCGTCATTGAGGCCGCCACCGAGAACGAGGCGACCAAACGCGAAATTTTCTCCACCCTCTGCGCGTCGCTTCGTCCCGACGCGATCGTGGCGACGAACACGTCGTCGATCTCGATCACCCGGCTCGCTGCGGCGACGGACCGGCCGGAGCGGTTTATCGGCATCCACTTCATGAACCCGGTGCCGGTGATGCAGCTGGTGGAGCTGATCCGCGGCATCGCAACGGAAGATTCCACCTACGAGTCGGCCAAGGCATTTATCGCCAAGCTCGGCAAGATCTCGACGATGTCGGAGGATTTTCCGGCCTTCATCGTCAACCGGATCCTGCTGCCGATGATCAACGAGGCGATTTACACGCTCTACGAGGGTGTCGGATCAGTCGAGTCCATCGACACCGCTATGAAGCTCGGCGCGAACCATCCAATGGGCCCGCTGCAACTGGCGGATTTCATCGGGCTGGATACCTGCCTCTCGGTGATGCAGGTGCTCTACGAGGGGCTGGCCGATTCGAAGTACCGCCCCTGCCCGCTGTTGGTGAAGTATGTCGAAGCCGGCTGGCTCGGCCGGAAGGCCAAGCGCGGCTTTTACGACTATCGCGGGCCGACGCCGATTCCGACCCGCTGACGCTCCGACGCGGATTGATCGCTAGGGGGACAGCGCCGGGCGCCGCCCCAGATCAAAAAATCACTTCGCCGCGCCGCCGTTCGCGTTGGGCTGAGCCGGCTGCGGGTAGGACGGGTTGCCGCTAGGGACTGCCGTGCTGTTCGACGGCGATGCGACAGCGGACTGGCCGTTGACCGAGCCAGTCACTTCACGGCGCGACGCGTCCTGGCTCTGGCTGGCGTAGTCCTTCGGCGAATTCGCTCCGTTCCAGGTTAGCAGGCCGACGGTCGCGATCGCCAGCAAGACGAGGCTCCCGACCAAGACCCACAGCACGGGCTTGCCGCGTTCGCCCTGACGGCTCTCCTGTGGGTTAAGTTTCTCGGCCATTTCCAATTCCTCCCGCCCGAACGCGACGCGCGCGACACGATTTCGTTACCGGCCGCCAACGCGGCGTCGGCGAGGCGGGTTCCTGCTGATCGCTGAGGTCAGCGGCCGGTGGTGAGCAGGATCTTGCCGAGGTGGGTGCTGGATTCCATCAGCTCGTGGGCTTTCTGCGCCTGCTCCAGCGGGAAGGTCGCGTGCGTGACCGACCGCATCCGCCCGGCATCCAGTTCCGGCCAGACATCCTTGCGCAAGCCCTCGGCAATCGCGGCCTTGTCGGCCTTCAGGCGCGGCCGCAGGGTCGACCCCGTGAAGGTCAGGCGGTTGCGCATGATCGGGGTGATGTTCAGGCCGTCGACCTTGTAGCCGCCCATCAGTGCGATCATCACGAGACGGCCGTCCGGCGCCAGCGACTTGAGATTGCGGGCGAGGTAGCTCGCGCCGATCATGTCGAGGATCACGTCGACGCCGCGCCCATCGGTCAGGCGCTTGATCTCCTCGGCGAAGTCGGCCTGCTTGTAGTCGATCGCCGCATCGGCCCCGAGCTCCTCGCAGAACTTGCACTTCTCGGCCGAGCCCGCAGTGGCGAAGACCTTGGCGCCGACATGCTTGGCGATCTGGATCGCGGTGG
>NZ_JAKSYJ010000161.1 GCF_022829365.1 Methylobacterium sp. J-077
GTGGTCGGCAGCGAGGATCCCCGCGCGGAGGCGGTGATGCGCGAGGTCTACCGGCCGCTCTACCTCAACGCCGCGCCGATCGTGGTGACGAGCCGACGCACCGCCGAGCTGACCAAGTACGCCGCCAACGCGTTCCTGGCCACCAAGATCACCTTCATCAACGAGATCGCCGACCTGTGCGAGCGGGTCGGTGCCGACGTGCAGGAGGTCGCCCGCGGGATCGGCCTCGACAACCGCATCGGCCCGAAGTTCCTCCATGCCGGGCCGGGCTACGGCGGCTCGTGCTTCCCCAAGGACACGCTGGCGCTGGTGAAGACCGCGCAGGACGCTGGCACGCCGATGCGGATCGTCGAGACCGTGGTCGCGGTCAACGACCAGCGGAAGCGCGCGATGGCGCGCAAGGTGATCCAGGCCTGCGGTGGCTCGGTGCGGGGCAAGACGATCGCGCTGCTCGGCCTCACCTTCAAGCCCAACACCGACGACATGCGCGATGCGCCCTCGCTCGCCATCGTCGCGGGGTTGCAGGATGCCGGCGCCACCGTGCGCGCCTACGATCCCGAGGGGATGGAACAGGCCCGCCCGCTCCTGCCCGACATCGCCTACGCCGAGGATCCCTATTCCTGCGCGGAGGGCGCCGACGCCCTGGTGCTGGTGACCGAGTGGAACGCGTTCCGGGCGCTCGATCTCGAACGCCTGCGCGCCACCATGGCCGAGCCGGTTCTCGTCGACCTTCGCAACGTCTATCGCGTGCAGGATGTCGAGCGCCTCGGCTTCCGCTACGCCGGCGTGGGGCGTGCGTCCGATCGCCGAGCGCGGCTGGATTGAGCCGGCAATCCGCGTCCCGCGATGGCGATCGCATCGCCGACCTGGGGACAGGCGGCACGTCGTTGCGACGTTCGGCAATGATGCAGCGGTCTCAACACAAATTCACCCGGTTTCATCGGCTCAGA
>NZ_JAKSYJ010000163.1 GCF_022829365.1 Methylobacterium sp. J-077
CTTTGCGACCGTCTCCACGACCAACATCCCGCGCAAGCCTCCCGTTCGAGCCGGAAGGCATTGTGGATGACTTGTCCTGGGGGTCCCGTTTGGACGCCGATCACCCCGAGAACGGGGTCCTTATTCCACGCCTAATCACACAAGCGCAGTGGCAAGCAGTCTGCAGGCAACCTCCAGTCTGCTTGAGCCTCGCTTATCTGCCTATAATGAGCTTCGAAGCCGTTCCTCTGGGAGCGGCTTCATGGAGGACGGTCTATGTCTCATAAATTCAAGCTTGATCAGAGCGTTCGGCAGCTTGGGATCAACTACGGCGGCAATAAAAGTACCGTTGTTGATAGCATCTATGAGGTGGTTCGGCTCATGCCAGACGACCGAGCCGGCGAGCCTTGCTACCGGATTAGGTCAGAAGGCGGCGAGCGCGCTGCCCGGGAAGGCGAGCTCACTCTCGCTTCCTAAACAGTTTGGATAGAGCGAAATCCAGAAGCGCGGCTAATCTACCTACAGAAACCCGCTCCCCGAGTGCCCCTTGAAGGCATTCGCCCTGCGGATGTACCCGACCACCGTCCGCGGATCCCGGTGGCCGGATTGATCCATGATCCGCGCGAGATCGGCCCCGCGCTCGGCTGCCGTTGTGATGTAGCCGGCCCGCAGGCTGTGAGCCCCGAACGTCGAGGCATCGAGCCCCGCGGCCGCGCAGTAGCGCTTGATGATGTCGGCTACGGCTTGCGTGGTCAGGCGAGGCGGCAAACCGGACACGGTGTCCGTTTTGCGCAGGTTGCCCGACCGCGATACCGGCCGGAACACCGGTCCCTCGATGATGCCAGCCGCATCCAGCCATTCCCGCACCAGCGCAACTGGCCGGATGAACCGGCCGTGCGGGATCGCCTTCTCCAGGCCCCTGCCCTCTTGGTCCGTCTTCGACCGGCGCACCCGGACCCGCAGGCCTTCCGGATCCGCGACCAGGTCGGCGACATCGAGGGCGACGAGCTCGGATCGACGGAACACCCCGGCGAACCCCAGCGCTAGCAGCGCACGGTCCCGCTTGCCGGATAGCGTGTCCGGAGTCCGCATGAGCAGCGTGGCCAGGATCTCGGCTGTCGCGGCCGCTTTCTGTGTGGGAGCAACCCCGACGCGCCGCCGGATGCCCTTCAGTGTCGCCCGCACCGCCTCGTCGGCGGTCGGGTCGCCGAAGCCGGCCAGCTTGTGGGCATAAGTGATCGCCGCGCACCGCCGGCCGATCGTCGAGGCCAAGAGCCCAGCCTCTGCCTCCGAAACCACGAACGCCGCCACCGTCTCCGGCGAGGCCGGCAGAGCCCGGAACCCATATCGGGCGCACCAGGTCTGGAAGACCCGCGCGTCGCCGCGGTAGGCCCGCACGGTCGCGTCGGCCTTCGACGCCTGCTGGTAGGAGCGCACCAGTTCGGCCGCCTCGACCGGCAGGCTGGCGGTCGGCTCCTCGACCACGGCGACGGCCGTGCCGATCGGCGCCGAGGCCTCGACCTTCCCGCGCCGCTGATGTGGTGGCCTGCTACCGCCCGGCTTCATCGCCAAACTTTCGAGAATGCGCTTTATCGAAAGTTGCGCGACCAGAAGGCTGAAGGCAACCGCACTACGCGGTAAACCTACACCTAAACTTCAACGGTGCACCTGTACGGGACACCTAGAGGTCAAGCTAAACGGTATCTTTGGACCTTAGACCTACACGGTTTAGGAAGCGCGCCGGAGGTGAGTCGATGCGGGTTGTCACAATCTTGGGCCTTAAGGGCGGGAGCACGAAATCCACGCTCACCGCACATCTGGCGGTGGCCGCGCACCACGCCGGTATCCTGACGGCGATCGTCGATACCGATCCTCAGGCGACGCTTCGGATGTGGTCTACGCGACGACAGATGGACGGTCCTCCGGTTCGGCCAGAGACGACGCCGGATTTCCTTGAGCCCACGTTGCACGAGTTCGAGAAGCAGGGTGCCGAATTGGTCCTGATCGACACGGCGGGCAAGGCCGAGATCATGGGCAAGCGCGCGGCCGAGCTGTCCGACCTGGTGCTGATCCCGTCGCGGACCTCGCTGGCCGACATGGATGCCGTGCCGACCTCGCACGCGATGGCTCAGGGGCTGGGCAAGCCGAACTTCGTCATCTTCACGGACGTGGATGTGAGCGGCGCGAAGAAGGACGTGAAGGAGGCTGCCGCGGGGTTCGTCTCGCGCGGCATCCCCACCGGCCGCGAGCACGGCGCACCGTTCATCTGCCACCGCAAGGGCTACAAGTCCTGCCTGATCGACGGCAGTACGATCCAGGAGATCGAACCGGAGGGGAGGGGCGCCGAGGAGATTGATGCTCTGTTCCGATGGGTGGCGAAGCAGGTGGGCATCAAGGTGAAGCGCAAGCGGACGGAGAAGCAGAATGGCTAAGCGGCCCAGCCTGTCCGCTTCGTTCGTGGTCGGGGAACAGCCGATCCTGGACCCTACACCTCCACCTATAGCTCAACCTCAAGCTCAAGGTTTAGATACACTTAAACCTACACCTAAACTACGCGATCACCGGGAGAACCGGCAGGCGTTCACGGTGTGGCTCGACCGGGATTTGATCGCCAAGGTACGCGGTCTTTCTCGCGAACTGGTCACGGAGCACGGCCGGGCGGGCAACTCGATCGAGGCGCTGGTAACCGAGGCGCTGAACGAGGTGCTGGCGAAGCACGGGCGATAGGGAAGTGCGCAAGGCCGGGCGAGCCGTGACGATATGGCCGCCCGGCCGGTGCTCCGATCAGGCAGCTGTCAGCCGCTTGATGTTGAAGGCCACATGCACACGGTAGCGGGCGATAACCGTCTCAGGCGAACCGCCGAGCATCAGCGTCGTCATCGCCTCAGTGGCAGCTTGCATCTTCTCGATGACCATCGATTGCGCCTCGGCTCAGCCCTCGTGGCCGCCCCAGGCCAGACGTACCATGCGTAGCTCGATTACGCGTTGGGACTCGAATGCGAGCAGGATCGACGACAGGATGGGATTGTACACAACACACTCCGCACCGCGGCAGAAGCGGCTTGGATCAACGTGGCGTGAGTCTAGGACGATCCGACCCGAAGAATTTGAGGGAAGACGCCGCACCCCGTATTTGATACAGTCCGCAACCTACAGTCGAAGCCGCGGTTTGCTATTCAGCATCATGCTCCCCGTCGCACTTTATTCGGCGGTTCTTCCGACGAAAGGTACGTCCCATGGGCAGCGGCATTTCCCTTTTATTTTTGGCGCTCGGCACGATCGGTGGTGTCGGCTTTCTTGCCTTGGGCGCGCGGAAGCAGGTCGCCAATTTGAAAGGCGACCCGGAACGCTCCAACCTCATCAAGGACCACGGCGGCGCGCCACGTCCGAACATGCCGGGGACGGAGCACTGAGACCGCGATTTTGACGCTTGAGATTTCCCCCTCTCATCTCGGCCCCGCCGCCCGATCTGATCACGGGCTGGCGGCGTCCCTGGCCTCAATTATCTCTACGGCATGCCCACCAAGCCCCCGACCGTCGCGGATCTGCGCAAAGCAGGTACGATCAGCAGCCTTGAGATCGTCGCCGCGGTCGACGCCTACATGCGCGACGCGAACGCTGGCCCTTATCGCTCCAACAGTGGCCATACCATCGATCTCGCGGCAGCCGTGGCGGCCTCTCCCGTGATTAGCAAGTTACACGGTCAATCTGGGCCACAGGATAGGGCGTTCCGGACCGCAGTTACGGCTCTCGCCATGCTGGTGCGCCCAACTCCGCCATAGATTGCCCTTGAGCCCGGTCGCGCGGTCAGATCCGCTTGCGGGCCGGCCAGACCCAGTGCTGCTCGCCAGCGAGGGCCCGGAACGCAAAGCAGGCCCGAGCCGTAGGATGATCTAGAGCAGTGGCCGAGGCTCAGGGCGCCGTGGTCCGAAACTTCCCGGCGGGACGCCAAACATCATGATTTGAGATCAGCCCTGTCGTACTCGACCACCTTTGCCGGGCTTTCGCATCCTTCGACCATCGCGACGAGCTCAGCTTCGGTTAACAGATGACCGTTCGGCCCGGTGACGCTGATGTCCTCGTAGCTTACGGTTTGGAAGTCGCGCAGCTTCTTGAGCGCCCATTCCGGCGTCTGGCAGTTGTAGGTCACGGTCCCGTAGGACCTTTTCGCCTTCACGATGAAGGGCGCCGCGGTCGTCATTCGATCTCGATACCCGCAGCGCCCAGGATCGCGCGCTGTTACAGAATGCCGATGCGATGGGTTCGGATTGCGTGCTCGACGTGAGTCACGTCCTGATCGTCAGTTGCACGTAGGATTGCAACGGCGTCGGACAGAGCCGCGATGGCGAACTCGTCCAGTAGGATGTTGAACGCCAGCCGCTGGCGCATTCTGGCGCAAGGGCAGTCATGCTGTCGCTTCGGCTGTGACATAACATAGCAACGAGCGGCATCGTGGGTGGTTCTACCCCGCCGCCTGATATGACCACGAGCTGGCGGGGGAGGTCGTTTATCTCATCGGCGTCCGCGTAAGGTGCCGGGTTCTGGTTAGCGCGCCGTGACCCGCGCGGGCTTGGCATTGTGCTGGAACAGGCCGCGTAGTGCCCGGAACGGCAGCAGCACTACCTTAGCCACGCCGTGAGCGGCCATGACGACGACGATGGCCAGAAGGGCTAGGAGGGTGTTGCGCAACGCGGGGCACTCAAAGACGGAGTGAACTTGGCGATCCGTCACCGCCATTGCTCTCAGGAGGCGCTCGGAAGACGGCGAGACTGTGAAGCTTCTTGGCTGCGTGCGCTCGCAAAATCAGCCTGGGATGACGTCGGGTACGCCCGATCGGGGTGCTGCGTAGGCAACACCTACCAAGTCCTCTCGTCGCCAGACTATGCGAACGGTTGAAGGTATCGGCTCCTGCCCGATCGCGAGTTCGAAGTAGCGCGGCACTGCGAGGCCGGGCGGAAAAGCGAGGCAAGCACCCACGGGTGAATGGTTCGTCACGATACAGCGCACTCCCGCATCGACCCCTGGAAAGGCAACGCGACCTTCGATGGTAGCCTCGACCCGAAGCTTCGCGCGGCGATCCTGCATATCAGCACACGGCCTGGATGTATTGTGATTAGGTGCGGGTTGTATCCGCCAGCATACATCTAAAAACTCAATCCAGGATAATAGCGATCCAGGCCGACACGCGTTGCATTACCATTCGGTGACGTATGATTAGCGCCACCCTAATTACTCATGCAATCAAGGGTCGTGCAAGTTTATTTTAGTTACATCTATGAATGCTGCATCGCCCTGCTGTCTGTCCTGGAGGCTCGGCAAGGGACGCAGTGTGAAACCGCGGCGGACGATGTCGTGGGTGGGTGTGGCTACTGAACCGGAAACGGCCCTCAGAGCTTCCCTATAGCCGATGCGCTCCTCCTGCGCCGAGGCACGGAGGATCCCCATGCGTATCTTCATTCTGGCCGCGCTTGCCGGTGCCGGCCTGGTTGGCTTGAGCCTTCCGGCCTCAGCCGTGCCGGTCGGCCCCGTAGCCGGTGTCTTTTCCCCTTCCGATATGCTCACCAACGCGCGGATGCGGCGCCATCGCATGCGGCGATCGTCGATGACCTGGGTGCAGCGACGAGGGTCTCGGCGCTAGTTCGATCACCGGCGGGCAGCAACACCCCTGTCATGATCTGTCACATGCTAAGCGCACGCCAACCTCGGACTCCGCGGTGCTGTCCGACGTCAGCACCTGTGGGACAGATTGAGAGTTTTCACGAACGGAGGATGGCTGGTTCATCGTAGCCCCTGAGGAGCGAAGATGAAGCAGACATCCGGACCGGCCAAGAAGCCGGCAGAAGCGGTGATCCAAGACATCCGTCGGGCCACACGTCGTACGCCTCCGGTGAGGGCCGCGGTCGAGGGCATCGCGCTCTGCGCTGAAGCCTGACCTTAATGCTGGCGTTAAGGTCGGCGGGTCGGGGTGATGCGGGTCGAGCTCCTGGAGAATACCGAACGGCGGCGGCGCTGGTCGTTCGACGACAAGGCGCGGATCGTCGAAGCCGCGTTTGAGACTGGCGTGTCGGTGTGTTCGGTGGCGCGCCGGCACGGGATCGCCCAAGGCCTGCTGTTCACTTGG
>NZ_JAKSYJ010000172.1 GCF_022829365.1 Methylobacterium sp. J-077
GGCACCAGAAGTGTTCATGCCAGCCTTCACCGCTTGGCCGGCTGCGCTCGCCCGACCAGCTCCGCCGGCCAAGCTACCCGTGGTGGAGCGGCCTACCGCGCACTAACTTTAACCTTGGACCACCCTGTGGGGGCCGATCAGTCGAGCTCGCTGGGCCCGAGACGGTCAACACCATGGCGCAGCCGACGCTTCGTGCCGTGGCGGAGACCATGGCCGTATCCGGCCGGACAAGATCCATGCGCCCGCCAGCGCGACCGAGGCCGTCCTCGACGAACTGGAGCGGCTCGGCATCGACATGGCGGACGTCGCCGCCACCCTGGAGGCCAAGGCCGTCGCTTCGTTCGAGGCGAGCTGGGACGAGCTCATCGCCTCGATCAACGGGCAACTCGAACGGGCCGGCGCCGGCGTCATGCCGGCGGGGGCGGTCAGCCCCGCATCCGGCCAAGATGCCCCGAAGGATGCCCCGGCCGCGGCGGCCCCGGAGCGATCAGGGAACGGTGCTCGAACATGAACCCATTCACGCCGATTGTCCGTTTTTCGACCTGACCGAAACCACGGGCGAGGCATACGATATGAGCGACACGGTCCCGAAAATTTCCGATGGCCCACACCTGCGCACTATCGCCATGCCACGCGACACCAACGCGGCCGGCGCCATCTTCGGCGGCTGGACGGTGTCCCAGATGGACCTCGCGGGCGGAACCTTCGCCGCCCAGCGGACCAAGGGACGCGTAGCGACCGTCAGCATCGACGCGATGCGCTTCCTACGGCCGATTACGGTCGGCGACGAGGTGAGTTGCTACTGCACCCTGCAGCAGGACGGCGAGACATCGTTGGGCGTGAGGGTCGAGGTATGGGTCCGGGATCGGACAGGCGGCGATCCCGAGAAGGTCACCGAAGGGGTCTTCACCTACGTAGCCCTGGACGACGACGGAAAGCCGCGGAAGTAGGAGGACCGGCGGAACTAGACATGGTGACATCCGCGGTCGGTAGCATTCCATTGTATTTATCCGACCGGCACGGTCGACGCGAACCCGTCGCCATCGTCGCGGATGCTTCGATTCATTGAACCGTGGCTTGCAGAAACGCTTAAATCCATATGGAAACTTATGTCGTCGTCGTCGCCGGGTTCGGTGTCCTGGTGCTTCTCACGGCATGGTTGCCGATGGTGCTCCGGGCTCTGCCCCTGTCGCTTCCCATCTGCTGCGTCGGGATCGGCGCGGCCCTATCGACCATCCCGGCGGTGGCGCACCTCACCCCCCATCCCGGGTCGCACATAGGCATCATCGAGCATGCAACCGAGGCCGTGGTCGTGATCTCGCTGATGGGAGCCGGCCTCAAGATCGACCGCCTCTTCGGTTGGTTGAGCTGGTCGGTGACGTGGCGCCTCCTCGGCATCGGCATGCCCCTGACCATCCTCGCACTGACCGCCCTGGGGTCTACCCTTCTCGGGCTTGGACTTGCCTCGGCGCTTCTTCTGGCGTCGTCCCTGGCGCCAACGGACCCGGTCCTGGCGTCGGATGTCCAGGTCGGCCACCCCGACGAGGACCACGAGGACGAGCCGCGGTTCGCCCTGACATCCGAGGCGGGCCTCAATGACGGCCTCGCCTTCCCGTTCGTGAACCTCGCCATCGCCCTGGCTGGCACCGGCAGTCTGGCCGGTCTGTCGTGGCCTCACTGGCTCGCAGTCGACGTGCTCTGGAAGATCGCCGTCGGCACTGTGCTCGGGGCGGTCATCGGTCGGGCGCTGGGATGGCTGATGTTCCACCTGCCCAACCTGTCGAAGCTCTCCCGCACCGGCGACGGCTTCGTGGCGCTGGGCGTGACCTGCATCGCCTACGGATGCATCCAGGTCGTCGACGGCTACGGCTTCGTCGGCGTGTTCGCGTCAGCCTTGGCGCTACGCTCCTCTAGCCGCGGGCATGACTACCATCGCAAGATGCACGACTACGCCGAGGAGCTCGAACGTCTCCTGATGATGGTTCTACTCGTCGGGTTCGGGGCGGTGCTCGTCGGTGGGGGACTGCTCCATGACCTGACTTGGCCCGCCGTCGCCTTCGCGCTGGTCGCCCTCCTCATCGTCCGCCCTTTGGCCTGCTGGATCGGCCTGCTCGGAAGTGGTCGATCCGCCGAGGACCGTGCCGTCGTCAGCTTCTTCGGCATTCGCGGACTGGGGACGATCTACTACCTCGCGTTCGCGACCGGGCACGCGTCCTTCGAGGGGACGGAGCTTCTGTGGTCCACGGCTGGCCTAACCGTGCTGATCTCCATTCTCCTGCACGGCGTCACGGTCACGCCGGCGCTGCGCGCCCTCGACCGCCGGATGGGACGCGACATGGAGAGCGCTCAACTCGACCTGACCCTCCCACGGCCAACGGCCTGAACGGGTGGGAAACGTTCGACCAACGGACGAGTCCCACCCCCGTTCTCAACGTACGGACGACGTCCCGAAGGCGTCATGTAGCGAACGCGCGTCGTAGGGCGTCGGCATCGTACGGCTTCTTCACCACCGGCACCGTTCCGAGGTCGGCGGGGATCTTGAAGCTTTCGCCGTAGCCGGTCGCGAAGGCGTAGGGGATGCCGAGTTCGGCCAGCCGACGTGCGACGGGTATGCTGGTCTCGGACCCGAGATTGACGTCGAGGAGCGCCCGATCCGGAGGCGATGCCTCGATCAGGCGCAATGCATCCCGGGTCGAGGCCGCCATGTCGACGGCATCCGCGCCCAGCGACGTGAGGACCTCCTCGGCCTCCAGCGCGATGATCATGTTGTCCTCGACCACCAGCGCCGTACCGGCGAACTGCAACGGCACCGTAGCCTCTTCGCGAACCACGGCAGCCACTTGTACAGGCGGGGCGGCCTGGACGAAGGCAGGCGGCAGGGTGAACCGCGCCTCGACCCCGGTGAGGTCGTAGCGGATGTCGGCCTCGCCCTGGAGCTCGTAGGGGATGGAGCGCTCGATGATGGTGGTGCCAAACCCCCGGCGGGTCGGCGCGCGGACCGCCGGGCCGCCGCTCTCGCGCCAGTGCAGGACGAGGTAGTCGAGGGCGTCGCGCTCCCAACGGATATCGACCCGCCCTCGGGTGTCGCACAGGGCGCCGTACTTGGCGGAGTTCGTCATCATCTCGTGGATGACCAGCGCCATGGTCGAGAATGCTTGTGGCTCCAAGAGCACGTCAGTGCCATCGAGGACGAGGCGGTCTGCCTTGGGCCCAAGGTACGCGCCCGCCTCCAGCAGGATGAGGTTGCGCAGGGACCCCGGACCCCAGTTCGCGGTGGTGATCTGGTCGTGAGCCCGGGCGAGCGCCTGGATGCGGCTGCCGACCAGGGCAGCAAACTCCTTGCCGCTGAGTTCCTCCGACCGGCTCTGGGTGACCACGCCGCGGATCAGGTTGAGGATGTTGCGGACCCGGTGGTTGAGCTCGGCGATGAGGAGCTCCTGCCGCTCCTGGGCGCCCTTGCGTTCCTTCTCTGCCGAATCCGTCAGCCTCAGGATGACCTCCAGCAGCGTGACGCGCAGCGCCTCCGCGGCCCGCAGGTCGACATCGGCCCAGGGGAGCGAACGCCCGTGCACGACCTCGCGCCAAGCCTCGAAGCTCTTCCGCGGGCTCAGGCGAACGCCATTCGGGCCCGGGGTGGCAGGCTTCTCGGGGTTGCCGGCCCAGGTGACCGTGCGTGCGACCTCGGAGCGGAAGAACACCAGGAAGTCGCGTGGGGTGCGTGACACCGGAATGGCGAGCATGCCGGCGGCTCGCTCGGTGAAGTCGCGTCCGGGCTCATGCACGCGGCCGATCTCGTCGGCGGCGTAGGGTCGGCTCGCGGCGGTCCGGTTGAGGAAGCGCACCAGGCCGGTGAACTCCTCCGCCGTCGGGGTCGCGCCCTGCAGGGTGACCTCGCCGTTGACCCAAAGGCCGATGCCGTCGCAGGGCACGATGCCGGAAAGCTCGTCGAGGAAGCCGGAGAGGTCCTCCAGGCTGGTGCCTCCGGAGGCGAGCGCACTCATCAGGCGGGTGTGGATCTCACGTGACCGGCCCTCCTGGGCGGCCTCGGCCTCGCGCTCCCGGCTTTCCAAAATCCACGAGAACATTTGGCCGAACAGCTCGGAGCCGGTGCGACGTTCCAGCGAGATGTGCCGGGCTTCCATGTGGTGGCAGGCGAACAGCCCCCAGAGCTTGCCGTTGCGAAGGATGGAGACCGACAGTGAGGCGGCCACGCCCATGTTGCGCAGGTATTCGAGGTGGATCGGCGAGACCGTTCGAAGTGTGGAGAGCGACAGGTCGAGCGGCTCGCCGTCTGGGTCGCGCGCAGGCACCACCGCGGCGCCGGGCCCATCGACGTCGGCGATGATGCGCAGCCAGTTGCGCTCGTAGAGAGCTCTTGCCTGCTTCGGGATGTCCGAAGCCGGGTAGTGCAGTCCGAGATATCGGTCGAGGCCGGATCGCACGGCCTCCGAGATCACCTCGCCCGAGCCGTCGGGGGAGAAGCGGTAGACCATGACCCGGTCGAAGCCCGTCAGCGCCCGCATCTGCCGGGCGGCCTCGCGGCAGAGCGGCTCGAAGCCAGCGGTCTGCTGCAGGCGCGTGACCATGCTGCGCACGAGGTTGCCGGCGCTGAGGTGCTCGGGCGCGCTGGGTTCGGCCTCGATGACGATGGAACCGCCTGAGAGGTGAAGGGCGACGTCGAACAGGGGCTTGTCCGGCAGCAGACGCACCCCGAACACCCGGTCGACTGCGTCGGGTCCGCGAAGCGTCTGGAGATGCCCTCGCAGGACGTGGATGGCCTCGCCGTCCATGAGTTGGTCGAGGGGCAGCCCGAGCATCGCGTCGACCGGCTGACCAAGCCAGTCCGGCGCGTTCGCGCTGGCCCGGGCGACGATCCAATCGGGCGACACGGCGAGCAGGAAGCCGAACGGCTGCACCGCCCCGAGGATGTGGATGGGCTCGCGGTCGCACGATGACAGGTCGATGGATGTCGGCGGTTGACCGGCGGTAAGCTGGTTCATGTCTTGGGAAGCTTCGGTCGTGCGAACCGACATTCGGTTCGCCCTGTGTTCTCATCCAACGCATTCAAGGCAAACCGGTGGCGCTTAACGTGTCGATGCGCGTTCGCTTCCGGAACCGGAAGATCTCGGGCATGCGGCCGAAGGTGTCGCGGTTGCGCGCTGAAATTACGGCGACGTCCACGTCCTCGTGGATTTGAACCTTCGGCCATTCCTCGCTTTGATGCGGATGGCGAACCATCCCGACACACCGTATGCCCTGGTCGCCGACGACGACCTCCTGATCCGGATGGACGCGGAGACAATCCTTGAGGACGCCGGGTTTCGGGCCCTGTCGGCGGAGAACGGCGTGGAGGCGATCCGGCTCCTCGACCAGTATGCCGGGGCGATTGTCCTATTGTTCACTGACGTTGAGATGCCCGGTGGACCCGATGGCTTCGAACTAGCGCGAACGACTGCCGAACGCTGGCCGGACGTCTCCATCGTGGTGGCATCGGGTGGGAAGAAGCCCGGACCGGGGGACCTTCCCGCCGGTGCCGTGTTCCTCCACAAGCCCTTTAGCGCCCAGGTGGTTCATGAACACCTGGACCGGATCCTTCCGGATGGTCGGAAACCGGAGCCTCTAAAGGGCCGAAGGATGTAGGGGCGGCCCTTGAATGCCTTACATGTATCGGGATCAGACCACGAATGACGCGGAAACGCGCCCCCGGAACGACCTTGGGTTGGTTCCTGACCAAGCCGTTCGTGAAAGAATCATTCGCCTCCCACATCCGGGTGTTCATCGGCCATCCTAAGCCTGAAGGCGGCGGTCGATGGCAGGCATCTGGTACCGGGTCGCATGCCCATACCCACGGGATCGCGAGCGGACACGTCCACGTATGGCGGGTGTTCACGATTGCCCGGGAGCGAAGGCAAGACCTCCCAGAAGTACGTGCTCGGCAACTCCCCTTCCTTCCAGATCGGCACCGCTAGAGCTGTTCCCGGAGGCGTTGCGACGGAGCCGGGGTTGCCGCGTTGACCGGTCAAGGAGCCGGCAATGCCATCACCTTTATCAGTCGATCTGCGCGAGCGCGTTGTAGCGGCCGTGACCGAGGGCGCGTCTTTCCATCGAGCGGCGGCCCGGTTTGATGTGAGCGTGTCGAGTGCAAGCCGATGGTCGGCCCGG
>NZ_JAKSYJ010000173.1 GCF_022829365.1 Methylobacterium sp. J-077
GGCACCAGAAGTGTTCATGCCAGCCTTCACCGCTTGGCCGGCTGCGCTCGCCCGACCAGCTCCGCCGGCCAAGCTACCCGTGGTGGAGCGGCCTACCGCGCACTAACTTTAACCTTGGACCACCCTGTGGGGGCCGATCAGAGGCTCATACGGTAGACAACGGTGAAGCAGCTGGCACACGTTGCAAGACGAGTTGCCCACACTCTCAGTGCGTGTGGTGTGATGCCCTTCCTGCTGCTGTCCCGCTTACCGTGCCCCTACCGTCTTCTACCGCCTCTTGCCGGATCCGACCGTACCCTGCCGTGCCTCCACCAACGTGCGACGCGCCGTCTGCGCAGCAGGGAAAGGCTGCGGCCACGCCCAGCCACTGAAGGCTTCAGGCTGCCAGTCGTTGCTAGAGAGTTTGCTAGCGGTTTGCCATAAGCTAGGTGGTATCACACCACACGCACTGAAGCTGCCGGGACCCCTGTCACCGCGACCTGCGTTCTCAAACCGAAGCCGATCGAAGCAAGGTGCATCAGGCCGAAGCCGCGCCGACGTTCTCCAACGTTCGCGCCTGCTCGGGAACGCTCGAAGATGTTCTCTGCACACCTGTGCACCCCAGTGCGGATCGGCTCGCCCGGCACGACCCGTGACTACGGGTGCCTTGGTCTGTAGGCGGAATAA
>NZ_JAKSYJ010000186.1 GCF_022829365.1 Methylobacterium sp. J-077
TCAGAACCTGACCGTGAACGCGCCCCTGGCGGCGTGGTCCTGGGCGCGGGCGCCGATCTGGCCGGTGTAGGACACGCCCAAGGTGGCGGCCGGGGTGAGCAGCACCGCCAGCCCGGCCTCGGCGACCACGGCGTCCCGGTCGATCGGCAGGCCGGCGCTCACGAACCGGGCGCCGGTGCCCCGGAACGCCAGCACTGCGCCCGGGACGACGTCGCCGAAGGTGCGCCGGTAGCCGGCCAGCGCGTGCACCGACACCGGCAGCGCCGCCTCCGGATCGAGTTGCGCCTCGGCGCGCACGCCCCCGGTCGCGGTCGGCAGCAGGCTGCCGCGGGCCGGGCCCGCGAGCGCGGCCACCCCGCCCTGCTCGGCGAAGCGGTCCCGGCCCAGCGCCACAGCGCCCGCCCCGACGAACGGCTCCAGCACCGAGCCGGCGCCGAGCGCGACCCGGTAGCCGGCCTCGCCGAAGCCCTGGAGGCTGCGCCCGCCGGTGCGGGCGGTCGGCGTGTCGGTCAGGCCCGGGAACGCCACCACCCGGCGCAGCCGCGCCGGCTCGTCGGCCGCCAGCGCCCCGAACCGCAGCACCGCCGGGCCCGCCTCCAGGCTGCCGTAGACGCCGCCGAACGTGCTCGCCAGCGTCCCGGTCTGGACCTGGCCGGGGCTGGCGAGCGTCGTCTCGACATGGCCGCCGGCCACGCCCAGCCGCAGCCCGCCGATCCCGAGCGTATCCAGGCGCGCGTCGACGCCCAGGACGAAGCCGGCGCTCTGGCGCGACAGCGCGGCGGCGTCGCCGTCGGCCCGGACGTGGCCGAGGCTGCCGATCCCCTGGCCCCACAGGCTCACGACCCGCGGGTCGAACACCCGCGCCGGCACCGCCACCGGCTCAACCGGCTCTCCGGGCCGGTCGGCCGTGTAGGCGGCCGGCAGGCTGCCGTCATCGCGCGCCTCCGAGGCGCCGCCCCAGCGCAGCCGGTCGAGCACCGCCTCGCGGGTGAGGCCGGCCGTGGCGAAGGCGGTCGAGGCCAGGCTGGCATGGGCGTCGCCGGCCATCCCGGCGAACGCCGCCCGGGCCTGGGAAGCCGACAGGGTCGCGACCGCGTCGTAGAGCGGCGAGCCCACCGCCCCGGCCTGGACCGCGCCGGCCGCGGCGCGCTGGTTGCGGGTCCGGGCGACGGCGGCGAAGTCGAGGTCGTTGCGCGCCAGCGTCAGGGTCACGGCGCCGGGCTCGTAGCCGAGGAACGGGGTCAGGAACGCGAAGCTGCTGCTGACGCCCGCGAACCGGCCCTGGACCCCGCCCGCGGCGGTCAGGATGGTGTAGCGCGTGCGCGGGGCCCAGGCGCCGGTACCGGCGACCGCCTCGACCCGGGCGCCCGCCACCGTGGCGGAGCCGCCGACCGCGACCCGGTCGGCGCGGCCGTCCGGGGTGGCGTCGACCCGGTAGACCGAGCCTGGCGCCAGGGTGAGGCTGCCGGCGACGCGGATCTGCCCGAGGGCGCCCGGTCCGGCGCCGGGGCTGAGCACGCTGCCGGCGCCGAGGCCGAGGCTGCCGAACCAGCCCTCGCCGGTGAGCCGGCTGCCAGACCCGAGGCTGAGCGCGGCGTTGGGCAGGGCGCCGGTGACCGCGAGCGCGCCGCCCTGGACGCTCACCGGCCCGGAGAAGCTGCTGAGCCCGGACAGCGTCAGGGTGCCGGCGCCGACCTTGGTCAGGCCGGTCGGGCTGGCGCCGTCGACGATCTGCCCGGCATAGTCGGTCGAACTGCCGTCGGTGCCGACCGTGAGCTGGCCGTTGCCGAGCGTGGCGCCGGCCGCGGTGCCGGTGAGCGAGCCGACCGTGAGGGCGGTGCCGCCGAGGTCGAACGCACCGTCGTTGGCGAGCCGGGTGATGCCGGTGGTCGGGCCGGTGAGCGCGATGACCGCGCCGGGGGCGTTGCTCACCGGCCCGGCGAGCACGCCCGCGGCCTGGACCGATCCGGTGTTGGCCAGCCCGCCGGTGAGGCGGCCGGTGGTGACCAGGGTGCCGGCATTGGCGAAGGGCTGCGACACGGTCGCGAACGTGCCGGTGTTGATCAGGGTGCCGCCCGGGGCGTTGACCGCGTCGGCGGTGTAGGCGCCGGCATTGACCAGGCGGCCGGTGTTGACGAGGTCGTCGACGACGCTGCCTCGCGCCGCGACGGTGAGCAGGCCGGCATTGGCGACGCGGCCGGCACGCAGCGCGCCGCCGTCGGTGATCGCGACGGTGCCGGCGTTGTCGAGGCCTCCGGCGAGGCCGTAGCGGCCGGAGACGGTCAGGCCGGCGCCGGCGCCGTTGGCGAAGGACCCGTCGCTGGCGACCGGCCCGGTGATCGCGACCTGCCCGGCGTTGCGGATGGCGCCGTCGAGGGCGCCGCCGGTGGCGGTGAGGCTGCCGGTGTTGGTGATCCCGCCCGCGATGGTGCCGCCGGTGATGGCGGTGCCGGCATTGGTGAGGCCGCCGGCGAGCGTCCCGGCGTTGGTCAGCGTGGTGCCGGCCAGGGTGACGACGGGGGAGACCAGGCTGGCGCTGGCGGTGAGGCTGAGGCCGCCGGCGGCCAGGGTGGTCAGCCCGGTGAAGCTGTGGGCGGCGGTCAGCGTCAGGGTGCCGGTGCCGCGCTGGACCAGGTCGCCGGTCCCGGAGACGGTGCCGGCGAAGGTGACGGCGTCGGCCCGGGCGAACGCCAGGGTTCCGGCATCGGCGACGTCGCCGACCAGGCTGCCGGCGGTGCCGCCGTCGCCGACCTGGAGGGTGCCGGCCGCGATGGTGGTGCCGCCGGTATAGGTGTTGGTCCCGGCGAGCGTCAGGGTGCCGGCGCCGGCCTTGGTCAGGCCGCCGATGCCGTCGAGGGTGCCGGCGAAGCTGGTGGAGGAATCATCTCCGCCGGCGGTGAGGCGGGCCGATCCGAGCGCGACGCGGCCCTGGCCGGCGAGCGAGCCGACGGTCTCGCTGTCGGCGAGCGCCAGGGTGGCGCCGGAGGCGACGAGCACGGCGCTCTGATCGCCGATGGCCCGGCCGCCGATCGCCCGGAGGGTGCCGGCCGCGATCAGGGTGGGGCCGGCATAGGTGTTGGCCCCGGAGAGCGCGAGGGTGCCGACGCCGAGCTTGGCCAGGCCGCCGGGTCCGGACAGCGCCTGGCTCAGCGTGAAGCTGTTGGCCGGGTCGGCGATGTCGAGCCCGCCGCCGCCGTTCGCCCAGGTGATCGGCCGGTCGGTGGCGGTGAAGCCGGTGCCGGTGATTTGCAGGACGCCGCCGTCGAAGGTGAGCGGGGCGGCGGCGGCGCCGAGGCTGGCATCGCGCGACACGGACAGAGTACCGCCCGCGAAGGTGGTGCCGCCGGAATAGCTGTTGGTGCCGGTCAGCGTAAGGGTACCGCCCCCGGTCTTGATCAGGCTGCCGCGGGTCGGGATCGACGCGAACGCGGCGACCCGGGCGGTCTCGACCTGGACCTCCGTCTGCCATTCGGCGATGAGCGCTGAGGCGGCCTTGGTATAATCGGCGCTGGTCAGGCCCGCGAGGTACCTCGCCAAGCGGTTGCCGATGTTGCCGCGCGCTTAAGCCAAGCTCGGATCGGAGAGTGGCCAAGCCCAGCCGATACCGTTCACGTCGACGAAGGTGGCCACGACCCGGCTGCCGATGGGGCTCGCGTCGTTCGCCTTGAGGGCGTCGAGGATGGCCATCTGACTGCCGCTGCGGAACGCCCTGACGACGCCGTCGAGGGTGGACAGGGCCTTCGGCATGGAGGCCTGCAGGGCGGGGAGCGTGAGCTTCGGATCCGTGACGGCCTTGCGCGTCGGCCAGGCGGCGGCCTCGGCGTCGTTCTCCTGCTTGCGCTGGATCAGCGCGTCCTCGGCGATGTCGTTGGACCAGGTGTCCTTGGTGCCCGCCGGGAGGTTGGCCGCGACGGGGCCGAGGAACTGGCCGGGCCCCTTCATGGCCTTGTTCAGGTCGATCACGCCCCAGCCCCAGATCGCGTTGGGGGCGTTGGGATTGGCATCCGGAACGCCGTCGACCGCGTTGCGGTGGTAGGCGGTGGTGAGCAGGACGTCCCGGGCCTGCTCGTTGGTCATGTACGGATAGCGCTGCATGATCACCGCGAGCGCCCCCGTGGCATGCGGCGCCGCCATCGAGGTCCCACTCACCGCCGTGTAGCCGGTCTGTTGGTTCGGATTGATGCCCCATTGCGCGGGCTTCCAGGGGGCGCCCGGCGTATAAGGCGGGGCGGCACTGTCGATGGCACTGCCGGGCGCAACGACATACCAGTACTTTGCGGCGCCGGCTCGATTTGAATAAGATGCGAGAACGAGGTCGGCAGGATTTGAACTGCCGTTCATAGCTCTCGCAGCTGCGCCAACGGCAACCCAATTCTTCTCGATGTCCGGCCTGAAATAAGGCGCGGATGAGCGAATGTTCGGATTGCTGTAGCCGGTGTTGCCTGCAGCAAACACGTGAATGATATCATATTGCTTGGCGACATCGGAAAGCGCGTCGATGTAGCCGAGCCTGTCCTTGAATTTCGAATAAGCGCCGTACAAGCCTTGCAGGCTGTTGTAATTGTCTCCGAACGGCGGACTGCCCCAGGACGAGTTGATTACGCGAGCGCCGGCCGCAGCCAGGCTGCCATAGGCGTTCCTGGAATAGGCATAATCGACGTTCGCCCCATATTGCGTCTCGTCGGTAGATCGCGTGTTGGTGACAAAGACGTTGGCGTTGAACGCCACGCCATGCATACCAACGCCGTCGCGAGAGGCCGCGATCGTGCCGGTCACGTGCGTCCCGTGTGGATCGTTGTAGACGGAATTGTATATCCCTGAAACTGTATAGGGATCGCCATTCTTGAAGAAACTCGGCTGCGGAGATAGATCTGCCGGTCGCCCAGACCCGTCCGTGAAGTAGTACCCATCTGAGCCGAACGTCCCAGTGATGGTGATCGGCTTGATGCGGCCGTCGGCGAATTCCGGGTGGGCGCCGTAGACGCCTGAATCGACCACCCCGACGGTGACGCCCAGGCCGGTATAGCCGGCGGCGTAGGCATTGGCCGCGTGCATGGCCTCCAGGCCCCAATCCGCCTGGTATTCCGGCGTCCGCCAAGTCGCCGGGTCGATTCCGGCCAGGCTCTGCGCCATGGCGTGGTGCGAGACCGACGCGCCTAACGCCGCCAGCCCGAGGGTCGAGCGGCGCAGTGCGGTGGCGATCGAGCGCCGACGCTGGACTCCGCCGGGGGCCGTGCCGTGGGTGTACGCCTGTGTACGCATCTTCAACTGCTCGATCGCCCGCAGAGCTGGAAACAACACCGTCCATTGCCGCAGCAGATCGTCGTTGATCGTGGCCTTGCGGCAGCAGGCAGTATGAAGTTTTGCAGATTAGAGATCGAAAAACAGAGAGCGCAAGCGATAATACGCCACAAGATTACGCCGCCAATCATGCTCTTTATCTGAGACCGGAGATAAATATGGGCGGCAACTTTATGATGGAGCACGCCAATGATGTCGCCGGCTATATTCTCTGATGGCGCGATTCTTGCATTAGCTCTCGAATAGAGAATGTGCGGATGGCGCCGCGGTCAGCGTCGAAGAGGATGCTTCCTCAGGCTCTGTGATTGAAATGCCACGGCGCCCCAACGGGTCGACAGACTGTTGGCGCGCGTCGGGAGCGCGATGCCACCCACCGCCGAAAGGCGACACGCGACCGTTCGGTGGTGAGGGCGATTCGTTTGCAGAGGCAGCGCCGTGCAGGCCGGCGCGACCGGGCTGAAGTATCGTCCCGAAAGATGGTCACCGGCCCTCGGGACGATGCGCTAGAGCTCACCGCCGAAGCTGAGCAGGCCCCCGATGGCCGTGGTGCCGAGTGCCGTCGTCCTCACGGACGTGGTCGCGGACACGGTGAGGCTGTTGCCCAGCCCGAACTTCAGGCCGGTTCTCGCCTCGCCCCGCGTCCGGGTGAGATCGGCGCCGTATTTGAAATCGCCGATGTAATCCGCGTGCGCCGCGAAGCGCATCGTCGGCTTGCGCACCGCCTGCTCGACCTCGATACCGGAGATCCAGCTCAGGTTCGTCGTCAGCGGCACCGAAACGTCCGCGCCGAGATAGGCGAGCGTGCTCCGGTAGACCACGCCATCGTACTGCACCGGGAAGCTCACATTGGCTTCCGTGTAGCCCTGACGGGTGATGCGGCTGGTCCTGACGCCGCCGTGCCAGCCCACCACCAGATCCCCGAACAGCGGCAAGCTCTGCCCGAACTCGAACGTGCCGGCGAGACCGCCGATCCGGGCGCCGCCGGTGCCCGCCTCCGTCGCGGTGGATTGCAGGCGGCGGATATCGGCATGGTACTGGCTGGCCGCGAAGGCGGAGCGCAGATACCACGCGCCGCCCGCATAGGGCTGCTGCCAGTTCACGAAGGTGCCGGCGCCGACGGCGGTGCGGGTGTCGTTGAAGGCCGGCGACGGCAGGGCGCGGTAGGGGGCGTAGCTGAAGTGCGCGCCGACCGTGAGATGGTCGGTCAAGCCGTAGCTCAGGGGCAGCGTCGAGAGCGTATCCGTGCCGCTGCCATCCGAGATGAAGCCCGCGCTGGCCGACCAGCAGACGCTGCCCCGGCTGCACGACCAGGTCTGTTGCTGAGAGGCGAGCGACTGGCGCTGCAACTCCAGGACCGAGAAAGTGTCGTAGCGCAGCCGGGAGACCGACCGGCGCGTGTTCGTGACGTCGACGAGCTGCATGCGAGCGTTGGAAGCCGGTGCGGGCGTCGTCGGGTCCGGGACCGGAGCCTGTGAAGGGCTGGACGGTACGGCCGGGCCCGGCTCCGAGGCTGGAGCTGGAGTTGGAGCCGCATTCGCAGCCGCAGCCTGTGCCGGCGGCTGCGTCGTCGCCGGAGGCTGCGTGGGGGCCTGTCCCGACGCCGGAGCTGCCGGGGCGGGGGCCTGGCTCGCGGACTGGCTCTGCGCTTGGGGGGCCGCGGGCCCGGCGGCGGGCGTCGTCGGATAGGTGATCTTCCACAGGACGGCGTGGGGATCGCCCGAATCGGTCTCGGAATAGCCCGCGGCGACCCGGCCGTCGGCGGAGAGCGCCTGGACCTCGGACACGCCGCCGCCATCGGCTCTCAGAGTGCCGAGATCGGTCCGGCTGCGCCAGCCGTCGCCGAACCAGACGACGCCGTGCGCGAACCCCGAACTGGTGCTGGCCATGCCGCCGGCGATCCGGCCGTCGGCGGACAGGGCCCGCACCCAGGACGAGCCGCTGTTGTCGGCCCGGAGCGTGCCGAGATCCCGCTTGTCCGACCATCGCGATCCGGACCAGAGGGCCGCATGGGTGTAGCCGGAATCCGTGGTGCTGCTGCCCGCGGCCACGGTGCCGTCGGCCGAGAGCGCGCGCACCACCGAGGTGCCCCGGTTGTCGGATTTCAGGGTGCCCAGATCGGTCTTCGTCGCCCAGTTGGCGCCCGACCACAGCGTGGCGTGCGAATAGACGTCGACGCTGCGATCGGGGGCCGCGTAGCCCCCGACCACGGCGCCGTCCTTCGAAAGGGCGTAGGCCCAGGACATCCCGGAATTGTCGGACCGCAAGCTGCCGAGATCGGTCTTGACCGACCAGTTTTGGCCCGACCAGAGGGCCGCATGGGTCGTCCCGGAATCGACGCTCGACTCGCCGGCCGCGATGCGCCCGTCGCCGGACAGCGCATAGACGCCGGACGTGCCCGACTGGTCCGAGGTCAGGGTGCCCAGATCGGTCTTGGTCGCCCAGGTCGTCCCCGACCACGTGACCGCGTGCAGCCGCTGATCGGCATTCTCGGCGATACCGCCAATGACCGCGCCGTCCTTGGACACCGCATAGGCCTTCGCGGCGCCGGTATTGTCGGCCCTCAGCGTGCCGAGATCCTGCTTCTGCGACAGGTCGGTGCCCGACCAGGCCGCGGCGCGCATGTCGGGGCCGTTGTTGTCTGTGTAGGAATCCCCGACCGCGACGCTGCCGGTGGCGGAGAGGCCCCAGATTTCCGACGCCCAGCCATTGTCGGCCTTGAGCGTGCCGAGATCTTTTCTGTCGCCGCGGCCGGCCGAGGGGGCCGCCTGAACCTGCCTCTCCGTGGCGGAGGAGGGCGCGGCGTTCTCGACGGTGATCTTGGTATCGTTGTCGAGAACGCGATGGAGCTCGTCGGACGTCAGAGAGATGATACCGGCATGCCGCGGTGAGAGCTGATTGATGTCGGAACCCGAGACAGGCGTGAAGGTCTTGAAATCCGTGGTCTTGACCAGCTGGAAACCGCCATTCAGGTAGTTGTCGTACATGACGATATAGCCGCTGCCGTCATTCAGCCGGTAAGCCTGCGGCCCCTCGACGGCATTGCTGGTTCTTTGCACATCATCTTGCGAGGGGAGGATGTATCCCCAGGTCAGATGATCGGACACGGCATGCTTGATGACCCTGAGCCTGGCCGTGCTTCCGGGCGGCGACGTCTCCGCCTTCATGAGCATATGATATTTGCCGTCCTGCTCGGTGATATCGTAGTCGATGTAGCCGACGCCATCCCGGGAATAGAAGAGCTGCCGTGGTGTTTCAGCCAGTGCCGTGAAGTCACGGTTGGCATGGGCATAATAGGCCTTGTAAGGCTCGTTTGCTCCGACGGTCAGATAGACCATGTTCCTGTCGGTCAGCGGATTGTAGGCGACCTGCGGCGCCCAGGCGGCGTGGAGGCCCGGAAACAGATCGGGAAACCGCTTCTCGAAATTGATAGCCGAGGACTTCCAATGGATGAGATCCGGAGACTTCATCAACACGATGCCTCTGTTGCTTCCCCAGCCCTTCCAACTCTGCATGTCGGTGGCGGTCATGTAGAAACTGCCGTCCTGGCCACGATAGATGTAGGGATCGCGCAGCCCGCCCATCTCGGTATGGCTCGCGTCGATGACGGAATTGCCGGCGTTCAATTTATTGAAGCGGCGGCCATCCAGGCTGTAGGAGAATTTTAATGTTTCCTCCCACGGGCGGTTGCCTGTGAAATATGTCAGCAAATATCCGTCGTAGGGCGGATATTCTCCTGCCGCAAAGCTATAGCTGGACGCACACTGCGATAATACCACAGCGGCGGCGATCTTGATCGCGTATTTCATGATATTCCCCCCAACGAGTTGGTATTTTTTTTGGATGCACTTCGGTCTTGCGCGCAGCCTCCTGGTCAGCGCTCGGTGCCGTGGTCGCCATGCGGTTGCGTCTCACGGCAGTGTGCAGCTATCGATCGCGTTCGACGTTGATCTCGACGGCCAGAACGAGATGCGAATTATCGAGCTGATCCGAAGATAAATTCATGGATCGAGACGATATTTTATTCTGCTACACACACGGAGAAGATATTTTATTGGCGTTTTTGTCCTTTTTCTCGACCGATCCGTTCAGATCGACCATGAGGGAACATAAATCTCGTTGATTTGTCGAAGCAATAGGCAAACTGCACATTTTTTCATGTCGCGACCGACCAAATCGGTCGGGTTATGACTTACAATTGTTCAAATCATCGATCTGTAATAGAGATTGCAGGACGCGATTCTGCGAAACAGATAAAAGATCAAGCCAATTGATCGTTCGCACGACTCCCGAATCCGCGGATTCGGGCGCCGCCGTTCTATCGCGCCTTCGCGGAAAGGCTCGGCGCAAGGTGTCGGCGTTGACGAAGCCCGTCAGGACCGCGATCTGCCCGGGCCGCCAGGCGCCGCGCCCGGTTTCTGCTGGCCGGCATCGACACCGGCACCCGGGCCACCGCGATCGGCTCGGCCGGATCCATCCCGGCCGTCCTGCGGATTACCGGTTCGCGCTCGTCACCCCGGAGGCCAAGGTCGGCGAGGCCGTCCTGACGGTCCGCCTGGTCGACACGCGCAGCGGCCAGCCCGTCACCGACGCGGTGATCTTCGCCAAGCGCATCGACAGCGCCCCAACAGCATGGACGAGATGACCTCGACCCTCGCGCGTTCCCGTCCAAGGAGCCGGGCCTCTCCCGGTTCAAGAGCAAGCTCACCATGGCGCGCGGCGGGCGCTGGGAGCGAAGGTCCAGGGCGAGACCGGCACCGTGAGTGAAAAACGCGTTTTCCGGGCCATTCCGTGCGCGGCCCGGCCTGGTTCGCCGGGCCCCTCGTCGCCCCGCGGCGGCGGGGGCCTCGGTTATGGGGCGGGGCGCGTGAGGGACGTCGCAGCGCCCCTGTCCGTCGGGCGTGCCTGGGCGGGCTTCGCGTCCCGGATTTCTGCCGCCGCCGAGCCGAAGGCCACGGGACCGGTGGTGTATCCAGGATCCGGACGCAAGCCGGTCTATTCCCTGTCGCCGATGATGAGCGGGGACGGGCGCCTGTTCCGGGCCGTCCAGGCCAGCGCGGACCTGCGCTTCGACCGGCCCGCCGCGGACGCGGTTCCGGTTCCGGATCCGGCCGGGGCCGGGGAGTGCGGCGCGCCGGCCAGGGCGGCGAAGCCCGGCCGCTGGGCCGCGCCCCGGGACGGGCTGGTGCTCGAGCGCCTAGCGGTGCCGATCACAGCGGGTTGAAGCCGCGCGCGTTCAAGCCGCCTGGATGTCCCGCAGGAAGCCGTCGACCTCCTGCTTGACCCGCTGGGACTGCGCGGCCAGCTCGGCCGCGGCGTTCAGCACCTGCGCGGCGGCGCTGCCGGTCTCGCCCGCGGAGGCCAGCACCCGGGCGACGTTCGACGAGACGTCCTGCGTGCCCCGCGCCGCCTCGCCGGCATTGCGCGAGATCTCGCTGGTCGCCGCGGTCTGCTGCACCACCGTCGCGGCGATGGCGCCGCTGATCTCGCTCACCGTCGCGATCGTCCGGGCGATCTGCTCGATCGCCTCGGCGGCCTGGCCGGTGGCCGACTGGATCGCCGCGATCTGGCCGCCGATCTCCTCGGTCGCCTTGGCGGTCTGCCCGGCCAGCTCCTTCACCTCGGCGGCGACCACCGCGAAGCCGCGGCCCGCCTCGCCGGCCCGGGCCGCCTCGATCGTGGCGTTCAAGGCCAGCAGGTTGGTCTGCCCGGCGATCCCTGAGATCGTCGTCACCGCGGCGCCGATCTGATCGGCGGCGAGCCGCAGGCTGGCCATGGCGGCGTTGGTCGCCTCGGCCTCGTGGGCGGCGGTGCCGGCGACCGCGTTGGAGCGGATCACCTGACGCTCGATCTCCTGCAGCGACGCGACCATCTCCTCGGCCGCCGCCGCCACGGTCTGCACGTTGGTCGAGGCCTGCTCGGCGGCGGCGCTGGAGGCCACCGCCTGGCCGTTGGTGTCGTCGGCGACCTGGGTCATCGAGCGCGCCGTCGCGTCGAGCTCGGTGGCGGACCCGGTGACCACCTGCAGCGCGGCGGACACGTTCTGCTCGAAGGTGCGGACCAGCCGGTCGACCCGCTCGACCCGGCTCAGGCGGGCGGCCTGCTCGGCGGCCTGGGCGGCCTCCAGCCCGGTGCGCGCGATGGCGTTCTGGCGGAACACGTCCACCGCCTTGGCCATGGCGCCGATCTCGTCGGTGGCGTCCTGAGAGGGCACGACGACCCGGGTGTCGCCCTCGGCCAGACGCTTCATCGCGCCGGTCATGGCGGCGATCGGCTGGACGATGCTGCGGGCGATCAGGACGGCGAGCAGGCCGCCGAGCACCACGGCCAGGCCGACCAGCCCGATCTGCACCTGCTGGGCGCGCGCCGCCGCGGACGCCGTCGCCTCGGCGACCGCCTCGACCGCGACGTTGATCTTGTCCCGCGCCGTCGCGCCCACCCGCTCGATCGCCTCCGTGTGCGGCTTGATGCCGGTCTCGAACGCCGTCTTCGCGGTGTCCATCGCCCGGATGGTCACATCGAAGTTGCCGGCATAGGCATCGAGCGCCTCGGCGACGGCCCGGGTCTGCGGCGCGAAGGCCGCCCCGCCCTCGCTCGCCTTGAACGCCTCCAGGGCGGCCTTGGCCTTCTCGACGGCCGTGGCGAAGGTGGCCGGCCCCTTCGGGTCGAGGGTGGCCAGGAAGCGCCAGTTGGCGACGCGGACCAGCAGGATGGCGCTCTCGGCGGTCTGGGCGGCGGCGAGGGTCGCTCCCCCCGCGTTCGCACGCACCTCCGCCACCAGGACGCTGGTCGCGCGGGTCAGCGTGTCGCCGCCCGTGAACAGGCCGTCCTTGGCCGCGCTCAGGCTGGTGCCCGCCGCTGCGAGGCGGTCCAATTCCGGCTTCAGGGCCCGGGCGTGATCGCGCGCCTCGGCGTAGAGCCGGCGCCCCTCGTCCGCGATCGCCAAGGTGACCAGCGCCTCGGTCGTCTGCTCGATCGCCTGCCGGCTCCGCTCCAGGGCGGCGATCTGCTCCGGCTTCGGTGCGAGCCGGCTCTGTTCGGCCTGGCCGGTCAGGTTCGCCGCGCGGCTGTTGAGCGTGAAGACGGTCCGGGCGATCGTCTCGAGCCGGCCCCGCGCCGCGTATTGCTCGTTGATGAAGCTCTGCTGATAGAGCGCATAGATGCCAATAACCGCGGAGATCAACACCAAAAGACTGAAACCGGCGTAAAGCCGGAGGCGGATACCTAAATTCATCGCAGCACCATCCTATGAAGAATTTAAATCGTCTTCGCACGGCAAGGGTAAAGCTTTCCTAGCGCATCATGCCGATGTCAAGATTTACAGGAATGTTACAATTCGATGCATCCCAGTATCGGCAAGCAATGATCCATCCCTTATCTCTCGATAAGTGATTCGATACCCTTTGGAGCGGGTCGTTCGACACGAACATGAAACAAAAAAATTCGCGCCCTGATCATGCCGGTGCCGATTGCTTCGGCGCCGACGGTCCGGAATGGGCCCGCGGCGGGCCAGCCGAAGCCCGATCCGCGGGGGCCGCGTCCGGTCAGGCCGCCCGCCGGGCCTCGGCCTGCGCCGGGGCCGCGACCCGGTGGGCCCGCCCGAAGCGCGCGTAGAGCGCCGGCAGCACCACCAGGGTCAGCAGGGTCGCGCTGATCAGACCGCCGATCACCACGGTGGCCAGCGGCCGCTGCACCTCGGCGCCCGTGCCGGTGGCCAGCGCCATCGGGACGAAGCCCAGCGAGGCGACCAGCGCCGTCATGGCCACGGGCCGCAGCCGGGTCAGCGCCCCCTCCAGGATCGCCGCCCGCAGCGGCCTTCCCGCGGCGGCCCGCTGCTTGATCGAGGTCAGCATCACCAGGCCGTTGAGCACCGCCACGCCCGAGAGCGCGATGAACCCGACCGCGGCCGGCACCGAGAGCGGCATGCCCCGCAGCCACAGGGCCGCGATGCCGCCGGTGAGCGCCAGGGGCACGGCGGAGAACACCAGCAGCGCGTCGCGGGCGCTGCCGAGCGCCGAGGTCAGCAGCAGCAAGATCAGGACGAAGCAGGCCGGCACCACCAGGGTCAGGCGCCGCCGGGCCGAGGCGAGGTTCTCGAACTGGCCGCCCCAGGTCAGGTAGGAGCCGGCCGGCAGCGCGACCTGGTCGGCGACCTTGGCCTGCGCCTCCGCCACCAGCGAGCCGATGTCCCGGCCGCGAACGTTGGCGGTGACGACGACGCGCCGCCGGCCGTTCTCCCGGGAGATCTGGTTCGGCCCCTCGGTCACGGAGAAGCTGGCGACCTGGCGCAGCAGCACGGAGGCGACCTTGCCGTTCGGCCCCGGGGGCAGGGGCACGGGCAGGTTCTCCAGGGCCTCGCGGTCCTCCCGGACGGCGTCGGTCAGGCGCACCACGATCGGGAAGCGCCGGTCGCCCTCGAACACGAAGCCGGCCTCCCGGCCGCCGATCGCGGCGCCGATCACCTCCTGGATCGCCCCGGTGCTCAGGCCCAGGCGGGCCGCCTCGGTCCGGTCGATCCCGATCTCGAAGATCGGCAGGCCGGCGATCTGCTCGACCTTCACGTCGTCGGCGCCGTCGATGCCGCGCAGGATCGCGGCGATCTGGTTGGCGGTCTTCAGCATCGGCTCGAAGGCGTCGCCGAACACCTTGACGGCGAGGTCGCCCCGGGTCCCGGCGAGCAGCTCGTTGAAGCGCAGCTGGATCGGCTGGGAGAACTCGTAGACGTTGCCGGCGAGCGCGCTCACGGCCGCCTCGATCTGCGCCTGCAGCGCCGCCTTGGTCAGGGTCGGATCGGGCCACTCCGCCTGCGGCTTCAGGATCACGAACGTGTCCGAGGCGCTGGGCGGCATCGGGTCGGAGGCGATCTCGGCGGTGCCGGTCTTCGAGAACACGGTGGCCACCTGCGGGAAGGCCGCGACGACCTGCTCGACCTTGAGCTGCATCGCCTGCGACTGGGTCAGGGAGGTCGAGGGGATCCGGCTCGCGTTCAGCGCGATGCTCGTCTCGTCGAGCTGCGGGATGAACACGGTGCCGAGCCGGGCGGACAGCAGGGCCGCCCCGGCGAGCAGCAGCAGGGCCGCCCCCAGGACCGGCGCCGGCGCCCGGACCGAGGCGGCCAGCAGCGGCCGGTAGGCGGCCTTCAGGCCCCGGATCAGCCGGTTGTCGCCCTCGGTGACCCGCCCGGTGATCACGATGGCGATCAGCGCCGGCACGAAGGTCAGCGACAGGACGAACGCGCAGGCCAGCGCGAGGATCACGGTCAGCGCCATCGGCTCGAACATCTTGCCCTCGACCCCCGTGAAGGTCAGGAGCGGCGCGTAGACCAGGATGATGATCGCCTGCCCGTAGAGCGACGGCCGGATCATCTCCTCGGCCGAGGCCCGGACCGTCTCCAGGCGCTCCTCCCGGTCGAGCCGGCGCCCGAGCGCGTGCTGGCGCTCGGCGAGGTGGCGGAGCGCATTCTCGGTGATGATCACCGCCCCGTCGACGATCAGCCCGAAATCCAGGGCGCCGAGACTCATCAGGTTGGCCGAGATCTTGGCCTCGACCATGCCGGTCACGGTCATCAGCATGGCGACCGGGATCACCAGGGCCGCGACCAGGGCGGCCCGGATGTTGCCCAGCAGCAGGACCAGGATCGCGATCACCAGGGCCGCGCCCTCGGCGAGGTTCTGCGCGACCGTGCGGATCGTGGCCTCGACCAGGATTGTCCGGTCGAGCACCGTCCGCACGACGATCCCGGGGGGCAGGGTGCGGCGGATCTGGTCCAGGCGCGCGGCGACCGCGGCCGCGACCGTGCGGCTGTTCTCGCCGATCCGCATCAGGGCGGTGCCGATCACCGCCTCCCGGCCGTCCGCGCTGCCCGAGCCGGTGCGCAATTCGCGCCCGAACCGCAGGGTCGCCACGTCCCGGACCCGCACCGGCACGCCGCCGCGGGTGGCGACCACCACGTCGCCGATCGCCTCCAGGCTCTCCAGGCGGCCGGCGGCGCGGACGACGTAGCCCTCGCCGTTATCCTCCAGGTAGCGGGCGCCCTGGTTGGCGTTGTTGGCCTCGAGCGCCCGGACGACATCCGCGAAGGACAGGTCGAGGGCGGTCAGCCTCGTCGGGTCCGGCTGGACGTGGTACTGCTTCTCGTAGCCGCCGATGCCGTCGACCCCGGCCACCCCCGGCACGGTCCGGATCTGGGGCCGGATGATCCAGTCCTGGACGGTGCGCAGATAGGCGGTCTGCTCCAGCGCGGTGGCGAGGCTCTGGCCCTCCGGGGTGCGGTAGCTGCCGTCCGGCTGCCAGCCCGGGCTGCCGGCGGGCGCGACGTTCCGCCCCCCGGGCGCCGCGTACTGGACCGACCACATGGAGATCTCGCCCAGGCCCGTCGCGATCGGCCCCATATGCGGCTCGGCGCCGGGGGGCAGGTCGCCCTTCACCTGGGAGAGGCGCTCGGCGACCTGCTGGCGGGCGAAATAGATGTCGAGCCCCTCGTCGAAGATCGCGGTGACCTGCGAGAAGCCGTTGCGCGAGAGCGAGCGGGTGTAGTCGAGCCCCTTGATGCCGGCCAGCGCGGTCTCGACCGGGTAGGTCACCTGCCGCTCGATATCGACCGGCGACAGCGCGGGGGCCAGCGTGTTGATCTGGACCTGGTTGTTGGTGATGTCCGGGACCGCGTCGATCGGCAGCCGGGTCAGGGCCGTGGCGCCGAACCCCGCCGCCAGCAGCACGAGGAGCAGGACCAGCCAGCGCTGGCGGATCGAAACGTCGAGGATGCGGCTCAGCATGTCCGGCGCCTCAATCGTCGTGGCCGGCTTCGGCCTTGCCGAGCTCGGCCTTCAGCAGGAAGGTGTTGGCGACCGCGATGGCCTCACCCGGCGCGAGCCCGGCGGTGACCGCGTAGGATTCGTCGTCGGCGCGCCCGAGCTCGACCGCGCGCATCGCGAAGCCGTCGGGCGTCCGCACGAACACCACGCGCGCGCCGGCCATCGTCTGGAGGGCCGCCTTGGGCACCCGGACCGGCACGTCCTCCCGGGCGATCTCGATCTCGGCGGTGACGAAGGTCCCGGGCCGCCAGGCCAGGTCGGCATTGGGCAGGGCGACCACGACCCGGGCCGAGCGCGTCTCGGCGTTGAGGAACGGGCTCACGAAGATCACCCGCCCGTCCGCGCGGCGTTCGCCGCCCTCCCGGCTCGGGGTGACGGTGACCCGCGCGCCCTCCTGCACCTGGGCGAGGTCGAGGGTCGGCACCGACAGCTCGATCCAGACGGTGGAGAGATCGGCCAGGAGATAGATTTCGGCCGGGTCGCCCTCCTTGCCCACCGCCGAGCCGACATCGACCCGCCGCTCGACCACGCGGCCGGCGAGCGGCGCGCGCAATTCGTAGCGGCGCAGGGTCGAGTGGGTCGGGGTCGCCTCGTCGCGCGTCTGCGCGGCCGCGACCGCGGCGGCGTCGAGCCCCAGCGCCGACAGCTTCTGGCGGGCGAGGTCGGCGCGCAGCCGGGTCTCCAGGAACGCCGCGCGGGCGCTCTGGAACGCCGATTCCGAGGCCGAGCGCGAGGCCAGCAGCTTCTGCTGGCGCTCGAAGTTGATGGTCTGGAGTTCGACCTGGACCAGGGCGGTGAGATACTCGCTCTTGGCGTCGGCGACCTCCCGGCTGTCGAGCACGGCGACGATCTCGTCCTTCTGGACGGCATCGCCCAGGCGCTTGCGCATCTCCGCGACGGTCCCGACCACCCGGGCCGGGACCCGGGCGATCCGGTCGGTGTCGGGGGTGATCGTGCCGGGGACGAGGAGGTGGCGCGCCAGGGTCCCGCCGGTCACCGGCGCGACCGTGATGTCCTGCGCCGCGACCTGCTCCGGCCGCATCCGGATCACGCCCGCCTCCGCGGGCGCGTCGTGGTCGGCGGCCTGATGGCCGTCAGGCGCGGCGGCCTGTGCCGGGCCGTGATCGTGCCCGGCCGGTTCGGGACCGGGATCGCCGGCGGGCCGGGTCAGGCCGATCGCCGCGAGGCTGTCCCGGACGGAGCCGGACAGGCCGGGAACGGCGGCGCCGACGAGGATGCCGGCGGCCAGGAGGAAGGCGGAGAGGAGGAGACGCATGGGGACCTGCCCGGCCGGGAGCCCGGACAGCCGCGCGGCGGCGTCCGGGGGATCCCGTTCAGAGGACGCGTGAGGGCGAGCCGGGCGCCTGCTCGGCCGCCCGGACAGGACGCGCGCCGACGAGCGGCGGCGTCAGCTCACGCGCGGGGCGGCCGGGGCAGGCGGTCCGGGACGAACGAGGGGAGGGCGGCGGCGATCCGGACCGCGACCGGCCGGCCGGCAACCGCCGGCGGCGCCGGGATCCCGATCTCCAGGGGCGCGACCTGGTGGCAGCCGCAATGGAGATGCTCGGTCACGCCGGGATCGACGCGGTTACCGGCCTGCACGAGGGACGGCCCGTCGACCCGGTCGTGATGCCCGCCCGCATGGAACGCCAGATCCGCCGCGAGGCCGACGCCCGGTCCGGCCAGGGATAGCGCCATGGACACGGCGAGCACGAGCGCGAGCATGCGGGCGGCGATCGCCCGCCAGCCGCGCCCCGCGCCCGCCTGCCGAATCCGAGACTTCATCCCGGCTCTTATGGGCGATCGGGCCCCGGGCACACAAGGGCCGTGAGACTTTCGACCGGTCGCGGCTCCACCGGGCGATGGGAACCGCCACGCCCGAGCGGCCATGAACGGGCTGGCGGGACAGGACGCCGCGCGGGTCCCCGCTCCCGCACGGGCTACCGGATTCGCACATCGTCTGCGGCGAGGCGCGACGCGCCCCCGCTCCCGTGCGGGAGAGGGGACCCGCGCTTCACCCTCCGCTCGTGTTGCCAAGCGCGATGCGTGAATCCGGTAGCCCGTGCGGGAGAGGGGGCCTGTCGCGCTCCGTCATCGACGGCACGCCACAACGCGGTCCGCGGTCAGTCTTGACGTTCCGATGGCCGCCGCACGTGCGGCGACGGCGCGCAGCGGGGATGTCCAAGGAGAAGTCCGGCCGGGCGCGCGACCGGGGCGAACGCGCTCACGCGGACAGCCGCAGGATCCAGTCGTAGAAATCGGCCCAGTCCTGGCGCAGCGGCAGCGGGGAGGGCGGTGCGCCGGCCCGGGCCTGGGCGCGGACGTCCCGGGGCGGGCAGCCGAACGCGTCCCGGAAGGCCTGCGTGAAATGCGCGGGAGTCTCGAAATGCCACCGGTAGGCGACCTCGGAGATCCGCGCGGGCCGGCCCTCCCCGGCGCGGGCGAGCTCCTGGTAGGCGCGGTCGAGCCGGCGCTGGCGGATGTAGCCGGCCACGCCGCCCATCGGGGCGAACAGGCGGTAGAGCGCGCTGCGCGAGACGCCGAACCGCCCGCAGAGCGCCTCGGCGGTCAGGCCCGGGGTGGCCAGCTCGGCCTCGATCACCCGCCGCATGGCGACGAGGAGCGGCGCGCGCTCCGGCGCCTGGCCGGTCCGGTCGCCCCCGGACAGGCGCGGGACGGCGGCGGCGATCAGCGTCGCCGCCGCCGCCGCCGCCGCGCGCGCCTCGCGCTCCGAGAACCCGTCGGCATGGGCGCTCAGCGCGCGCAGATGGTCGGCGAGCAGCCGGCCGAACGGGGTGGCGCCCTGGAGGACGGTCCCGTGGAGCGCGTCGAGATCGCCCGCCTCCGCGCCGAACAGCGGCCGCGGCAGCACCAGCGTCAGGGCGCGGTAATCCGTGGAGCGGGCGGCCAGGGGCCGGGACAGGTCGAACAGGCAGATATCGCCCGGCCCGCAATCGCGCTCGCTGCCGTCGATCGCGATCCGCGACCGGCCGGACACGCGGACATGCGCCAGGATGTGATCGACGCCCATGCGGGCGACCAGGGCGCGCGGCCGCTCGAACCGCAGGCTGGAGGCGCTCGCACGGCACAGGACGGCATTGCCCAGGTGCCGGACCTGCGATCGCCCGCGGAAGTCGGCGATATCCTCCTGCCGGATGGAGAAGTCCCAGAACGGCGCGACGGCCTCACGCCAGGAAGCGGCCTGATGCAGACCAGGCTCGTCCCCGCCCATCTCCAGGATTGATTTCGACTGCATCGCCGGAGTCACGCATTCGGATATTCGCGTGCGCAGCCGGCCGCGTACTGATGTGAGATGCTGTTATTCAGATGAAAGGTCAAGGTTTCACGAATGGCGCCGCATTCGCGCGGGGAAGGGTCGGCGCAGGGCGTATTCAGACCTGCCCTCGCCCGGGCCGAGTCACGAAAAAGCCCCGCGGGCCGGGAAGGGCCGCGGGGCTGAAGGAAGCACGGTCGTCGGAGCGCTGGGCTCCTGGATCGACCGGTCTTTCGGCCTTTATGGTTAAGGCCGGGTTACTTTCCGCTGGGGGCGGCACCGCTGCCCGTGGCGCCGTTGCCCGTGCTGCTGCTGCCGGCGGGGGCGCCCGACGTCGAGGTATTGCCGTTGGGCGTGCTCTGGGCGGCGGCCATCCCGGCGCTGCCGGCGACGAGCGCGAGGGCGAGAAGCGTGGACTGAAGGGTACGGCTGGTCATGAGACGCTCGAACTGAGAAGAGCCGGCCGAGACCGACAGGACCTGAACAACGGTATCGGCGCCGAGGCTGTTCCCGGCGGCCGCCCCACCCGGGCAGGACGGCGGTGCCGGCGTGGTGGAGCGGGCGATGATCGGGCGCGGCCCGGCAGCCACCGGGCGCGCCCAACCCCGCGCGGTGGCTTCCGCCGTCCAGGCTGATCTGCGCAAACGGCAACGCCCCGGGAGCTTCCGCTCCCGGGGCGTTGCCGACCGTGATCGACGCCCGGCCCGTCAGGCCGGGCGGTCTTTCCGTCTTAGTACGAGCCGAACTTGTAGTTCAGGCCGGCGCGGATCACGGCGAACTCGTCGGCGCGGCGGCCGATCGGGCTGTAATAGGCCGGGATGTTGCTGGCGGCGTTGATCACGAACGCGCCCTGGTTGCGGGTGTTGCGGTCGAGATTGACGTACAGGCCTTCGACCTTGACCGTCACGGCGCTCGACCGGAAGAAGTTCAGGAACGAGTCGACCGGGAGGGCGTATTCCATGCCGCCGCCGACGGCGTAGCCGGTGCGGAAGCTGTCGTTGCCGGCGTAGCCGCCGAAGGAGCGGTCGGCGCTGCCCGAGCCGTAGGCGAAGCCGCCGGTGCCGTACACGAGGACCCGGTCGAAGGCGTAGCCGAGGCGGCCGCGCACGGTGCCGAAGAAATCGAGGCTCGACAGGCCGCGCGGGTCGGTCACGTAGTAGCCGGGGGCCAGGCCGCCGACCAGCAGGGCGTTGTTCCGGCTGCGGCCGAAGTCGAGATACTGGGCGTCGGCCTCGATGCCGACCACCACGCCCGAGCCCGGGGTGAACTGGAAGTTATAGCCGACCTGGCCACCGCCGGTGAAACCTTCCTGGTTCCGCTGGCCGAAATAGGCCGTGGTGCCGTTGCCGTACGGGGCCGGAACGGCGAAGCTCGAGGTGTTGTTGCTGCTGGCGTCGAAGGCGTAGCCGGCGTTGATACCGAAATACGCGCCGGTCCAGGTGAACACGGGGACGGGGGTGAACACCGGCGGGGGAGCGCGACGCGGCAGGTCGGCGGCCGAGGCGGCGGCGGTGAGAGCGGTAAAGGCGGCCAACGAGGCCAGAAGCGTCTTCATGACTGGTCTTTCCCCAGCGAATGTTCCTATCGAGCGTGAAATTACCCGGTTTTCCACACTCAAGCTGTATCGCTGCGGCCACAGGTGTTGCGGAAGGGAATTTCGGCGCGATCCGGCGGTCGGCCTGAACCATCGTGCCGCCGGCTCGTTGGCGCCCCACGGTAGCGGAGGCCCCCATGACCAAGCTGTTCATCGCCCAGATCCGCGATCCGGCCGGAGACAAGCCGCTCGTGACCGTGCGGGCCGAGGCCGAGGGCGAGGCGCGCCTGTTCCTGGCGGCCGCCTACCCGGATGCGGAGATCGCCAGCGTGACCGAGCCCAGCGACTGGACCAGCGACGCCGATACCGGTGCCCGGGCCGGCGACATCCGCGAGCATCCCGGCGCCACCTGGCAGCCGCCCTCCAGCCTGGCGGATTGAGTCGCATTCGAGCGATGCGATTCACCGGACCTCAGCCGGCCTCATTGAGGCTGGCGCCGTGATGTCCGGCGATCCCACCCCCCGCCTGTTCGCAGCCGCGGCCGCCCTGACCGGCGCCGCCTCCCTGATGGTCCGCTCGGAACCGTCCTGGACGGGTGTCGGGGTCGGCCTGATCTGTCTGGCGCTCTGGGCCATCGGGACGCTGGCTGCGAAGTCCGGCAAGCCGCTCGCCCTGACCGAGCCGGCCCGGCCGATCGTGCTGAAAGCGGTCGTCGTCGAGACGCCCCGGGCCAGGCCGGACCTGCTGCCGGCCCTGCCGCCGCCGTTCCGCCCCGACATCGTGGCGCGCCCGACACAGCTTCCGGTTGCGCCGACCCACCGCCAGCGGGTGGTCGGGCGGCATACCGGCGGCCGGCGCTAGGGCAGGGGTGTCGAGATCTTCGCGGGGTCTGCCCGTAGGAAGGGCAATTCTTCGACGGATCCCGCCGTCATCGCCGCCCGTCCGGTCAGCCCGCGAAGAGTCCGCGAAGAGTCCGCGACGCGAGCTTCTGCCGCAGCGCCGATGCCGGACAATCCGCGTTGCCCGCAGCCCAACGAGGAGACCGGTATGGCCGACAAGGCTGACGTGACGACCTACACCATCAAGCAGGCCCTGGCCGCCAAGGTCGAGGACCATATCGAGATCGCGGTGGAGGCCGAGGACGGTACCAAGCTGAAGCTCAAGGCCACCGCCGACCAGCTCGACGCCCTGGTGGGCGACCTGGAGACCATCCTGGACGCGGACGATTCGGACGACGAGGCCGCTTAGAGCGACGGTCGGGGCCGCCGCCCGGATGCGATCGGGCCGGCGGCCCCACGCGACAAGAATACCGCGCTCACCGCTTCGATTCGATGGCCTTCGCATCGAGCAGCGGGATCAGCGGCTCCAGGTCGATGATCGGTCCGCCGGCATCGAAGTAGTCGCACTCGCCGGGCAGTTCCTCGTCCTCGTCCCGCCGCCCGAACGGCAGGAGGGAGGAGAGCATCCCGAGGCACAGAGCGCCGGCGATGAGGGCAACCAGAATCGCGACGCTCATGGCGGAACACTCGGACGCGGCGGGCGAGCGGAATCAAGCACCGTCGAGATTAAGACGAAGTTCCTCGGGCGCGCAACGCGAAACGCGAGCGGATCACCGTCGCGCCGGAACCTTGTCCTGCTGGTGATCGACCTCGTCGCGCACCCCGTGACCGGCCATCAGGATCTCGGTCATGAACGCCCCGATCGCCGCCACGGTGCAGACCAGGGCCGCGCCGAAGCAGGCGAACAGGATCGAGGCGGTCGCCGCATCGCGCATCGCCCCGACGAACAGGGTCAGCACGGCCATCCCGATCAGGCAGGCGCCGAGTGAGGCGAGGACCACGGCGACGTCGAGGACGAAGGAGCGCCGCCGCAGGAAGGTCAGCCGGCGGGACAGGCGCGCGGCCTCCGCATCCGTCACCTTGGCGATCTCCCCCGAGAGCGTGTCGACCTTGTCGGAGATCCGGCCGAGGCGGGTGGAGAACACGTTGAGCAAAGTCGCCAGCGCCGACAGCAGGAAGGCCGGTGCGAGCGCGACCTGGATGATGTGGGCGATGCTGTCGGGCTCGGTGGAACTCAGGGAGAAGCCGAACATGGGCATTACGCTCGCGGGGGCGGAACGACCGCCCGGGCTTCGGCATCGTCCCGCGCGGCGGCGGATGTCTTCGGACACGGCATGCCGGGAGGGTCACCACAGGATGCCGTGCGGGCGCAACCCGGCAGCCGGCATCGCGGGCTTGCCGCGGCCTCGCAGGAAGCCCCGCGATCCCAGACCGGCGGAGGTCCACGCGCGGTTTACGACCGGTATCCGAGGGGCAGGGCAGGTAAATTAATCTTAACCGCTAACAACAGTACTCGATGGGCTTGCGGGCCGCCGGCCACTCGGATCTAACAGGAGCCGAAGCTTCCTGGTTGGTCCTGGGAATGTTCTCGAGCAAACTACAGCCCCGTCAGCCTTCGTGCGGCGGGGTTTTTTGCTGCCGGAAACGTCGAGATACAAATTTTCGGTCCGAGATCGGCTTTCCTGGGTGCGGGATGTGCTCAACCGCACGCGGCCGTCCACTGGTTCGGGGCCCGCGGGCGCCCTGTTGCAGCGCTGCACTATCGCGCTTCCTCAACCTGCCGTTTCTGTCGCCGGGCACACATCCCGCCGAACGGGAGACAGAGGACCCCATGATCAAGAAGCTTCTTCTCGCGAGCGCCGCCACGGCCCTCCTGACCGGCGCGGCTGCCGCCGCCGACCTGCCGCGCCGCGCCGCGCCGCCGCCGGTGTTCACCCCGGTGCCGGTGTTCACCTGGACCGGCGCCTACTTCGGTATCAACGCCGGCTACGCCTTCGACGCCAGCAGCCGCTCCAACAGCTCGGTCTTCG
>NZ_JAKSYJ010000188.1 GCF_022829365.1 Methylobacterium sp. J-077
CGTTCGACGCGCTTGTCGTTGACGAACCACCCGGTCGCCTTCAGCAGCGCGCTGATCTTCCGGTAGCCGTAGCGACCGTACCGCTCCGCCGGCCGACCGCATCGCGCCGGCGGAGCGGTACGGTCGCTACGGCTACCGGAAGATCAGCTCGCCGCTGACGGCGACCGGGTGGTTCGTCAACGACCATCGCGTCGAACGGATATGGCGCCGTGAGGGCCGGAAGGTCCCGGCCAAGCAACCCAAGCGTGTGCGAGTCGGGGACAACGAGGGGTCGTCATGCGGTCTCGGCGGGGTAATAGTG
>NZ_JAKSYJ010000193.1 GCF_022829365.1 Methylobacterium sp. J-077
TTCATGCGGATCAGGCCATCCTTGAACACCTGAACCCCGTCTGCGATCGTCCCGATCTCGGTCTTCTCGCCCTGATGCGGAATGGCAGCGTTGAGATCGCCAGCGGCAAGGGATTGCATCGGCCCCACGACCGAACGGATACCGCGCGAGATGCTCAGGACGATCAAGGCCGCCAGCGCGATCGCTAGAACCACCGCCACAAGCCCAGCGCCGACCAGCATCAGGCGCGCCTGACCATATGTCGCCTGACTATCCTTCTCTGCCTGTTGAGCGCCGTCCTGGTTGAGCTTGATGATCTTGTCGAGCGCTGCTGAAGCATTGCGACGCGGTTGCACACCTTTGGCTTCATAAAGGCTGAGCGCCTGCGCTTTCTCACCCTTGCGCGACAACACAAGGATAGGCTCGACAGTGCCCATGAAAGAGCGCCATTCACGGGAGAAGGTTTCGTAGAGCGATCGTTCCTCGGGTGAGCTGATCAGACCCTCATAGGCTTTGGCGGTCGTCTCGATCTTCTGGGCACGATCGGCGAGGTCCTTGTCGACGCTGGCCAGCATCTGTTGTTCGTCCGTCAGGATATGACGGAGCAGACTCGTCGTGTACCGTCCTGTCAGAGCATCGACTTGACCAGCGGTGCGAACGCTCGGCAGCCAGTTTGTCTCGACGTCGAGGAGCAGCCCGTTGATTGTGGATGCGCCCCACAAACCGATCGCGCTCAGACCGCCCAGGAACAGCAGAAGCACCGAGAATGCAGCGATGAGTTTGCTGCGGATAGATATGGATGGAAGCGACACAGCGGGCCTCATGAGGCAGCCGTCGATCCAAAAATGCTTGCAGCCGCCGGAGCTATGGCGTGCCCGAGAATAGTTAATGGGCTGCAACGCTAGGCTTTGAAATCAGGCGCCTGCGGCCCTGCAAGGCAGCGGTGTTGTCTCTGGCAAAGCGGTGACTATCGATCCATATTTCGATAGCGGTGGCCATCTGGATGTAGGCCGAGCACGACCATGACGCGATCCCGAGCTCCGACGTCGGCGATCGGCGCGCCATTCTCAAGCCCGACGATAGCCTCGGGATCGACCTGGGCTAGCGCAGACAAAGTCTCGATCGAGTAGGCGCCACGTATGCGTGCGGCATGGATCTGCACAGCTAACGCGGCATCTAGGGAGGTGGGCTTGTCGTGCAGGTTGCTCATGGGCCAGCGGTACGTGCCGGCTCAGGCCGAAGTTTCCCCCGACGAGCTTTTTGAGACTCGGCTACTCCATCCCCGACGGCCGAGGGCGTGGCATGCCAAGCTCGGTCAACCCCAGGAATAGTGCGACGCGCGTCAGCACAGCGAGCGAGAACGTGCAGCCGTTGCCGTTCTCGATAGCCGCGATCACCTCGGGCGCGAGGCAGGCCAAGCGGGCTGCGTTGTCCAGGGACAGACGTAGTCGGTCGCGTGCCGGGCCAGCGTGCGTCGCGAGGTTGCGCAGCACGACGTGGCGCCGCTCCTCAATCTCATCCATGGAAGGTGCTCGATCTCGCCAGGACCTGCAGCCCTCATAGGGGCGATACGACCGCCGCCGCTTTTACAAAATACCCAGAGTTGCACTCGTGCCCTGCGCAAGTTGCAGCTGTTGCTCAGCTGCACTAACGGTTGTCTGGCACAATCAGGTACAATCCTCAGTCGATTTTAGGCGGCTGGACTAGTAGCTGCGCGTTCCGGCATCCCCTCGTAGAAAGCCAATCCTGCGATGACCGCCACCAATACACCGAAGCTGGCGACTGAAGCTGATCGCGCGATCGGCAGCCGCATCGCGGCGCTTCGGGCGGCACAGGGTCTGAGCCAGACCGCGCTCGGTCACGCCATTGGGGTGAGCTTCCAGCAGGTGCAGAAGTACGAGAAGGGCCGCAACCGGGTCGGCGCCAGCCGTCTGCAGATGATCGCGGATCAGCTCAAGGTGCCAGTCGAGACGTTTTTCTCCGACACGGCGCCGGTGGATGCCGGAGTCGCGCCCGTTCAGACCTATTTCGACGATCCGAAGGTCGTCGAGCTCGTCCAGGCGTTCACGAGCATCGCCGACGCGCCGACGCGCGAGAGTGTTCTGTCGATCGTGAAAGCAGCGGCCACAATCCAGCAGAGGCGTGCCTTTCAGGCATAGGGCCCACCGAACAGGTCGCCTGATGCCTTCCGCCGGAACAGCGTGCGCCGCCGCCGCCTCTGATGCTCCGGCCGGTCGTGGATCATGTGGCAGCGCTGGCAGAACGCCGCGAGGTTGGCGTCGGCGTTGTTGGCCGTGTCGTGGTCTCTGTGAGCCGCTGCCAGGACTACATGGGTTCGGCGAGCGCGGCCGAGGATGTCGGTACCCGCCCTTACCCGGATCCGGCGGCCCCACCCATCGCGCCAGCGGCTGGCCTCGGCATCCCACCAGCGCCCGTCGCCGAGGTGATAGACCATCCGCCCGTGTGGCCGCCCGCAGCCTTCGCAGCGCCCCTGCGCCCGGCCAAAGCGGATCGCTATCGACAGCTCGCGCCAGTCGATCGGGTAAAAGAAACGGTGCTCGGCCCGGATCGGCATGACGGCGGCACTGTGCCATCCAACATGAAGAAAGCGTAGCATTAGGACGAGCTACGGATTGCACATGGACCTATCCGACCTGGAGTTCTGGGCCTTCCTGGCAGTGGCGATCCCCGCCCTGTTCCTGCCGGTCATCATCGCGTGGTGGAAGGGGCGGCCAATCGGGCCGATCGCCCTGCTCAGCCTGGTGTTCTGGCCCGGCGCGCTGATCCTAGCGCTGCGGCTGCGACGACGGCACGATCCGTAAACTGGTTCGTGGCGGGGGCCTGAACGATATCGGCCGCGCTGACGTTTGGCCCAGGGCTGATCGAACGGGATCACCCTGGAGGAAACAAACCATGTCGATGAAGACATTCGCCATCGCGGCCGCGCTCACGTTCGCCGTCACAGGGGCGGCTCTCGCTCAGATGCCGGCCGGCAGTGGTAGCGGCAGCGCTCAGAGCAACATGAACAACCCCGGCAGCGTGAAAAGCCCGTCGCAGAAGCGCATGGGTGGCCAGCGGGGTATGATGAGCACGCGGCACATGAAGCGCCATCGGCGTCACCACATGCGTCGTTCGCGCATGTAGTTGTGGCGGCTAGAGTTCCGCGGCCATAGATCTATGGACTGTTTCGCTATAGCAGGTCCGAGATCATTTGCTTTATCATCTTTGCCGGCACACAGTGAAAGCCTAACAATCATAGGTGTGCATCGTGGACGAAAACGCAGAGACGATTGAGGGTGGGGCAACCAACTACGTCGAGCTGACGGCGGATCTTGTCTCCGCCTACGTCTCGAACAACCACCTGCAACCGAACGAGATTTCTTCACTGATCGCGAGCATGCACGCCGCGCTCACAGGACTTGGTCAAGGTGGAACTGCCGGAGCCCCGGCCGTGGACAAGCCCACTCCATTCCAGATCCGGAAGTCCATCACACACGAGGCGCTGATCAGCTTCATTGATGGCAAGCCGTACAAGACGCTGAAGCGCCACATCACCGGCAATGGCATGACGATTGAGGAGTACCGGGAGCGCTACGGGCTACCGCAGGACTATCCGTCCACGGCCGCCAGCTACTCCGAGCAGCGCTCGGCGCTCGCCAAGAGCCTCGGCCTCGGAAACAACCGCCGGAAGGCGGCTCCGATGGCTGCTGAGCTCGCGGAGACCGTCTCCGAGAAGTCCAAGCGCGCTGGGCGGCCGCGGAAGGCCAAGGGTGCCGAGGCGTAGGACGCCGGCAACGTGCGTGTTCCGCCGAACCTTCGCCGCAGATCGCGGCGAGGGTGCACGCCCGTGCAACGCAGCTCAGGCAGAACAGCGATGAGATGCTCGATCCTGGCCGCGACGGCCCTCGCGGTCCTCACCACCGCCGCGCCCGCGTAGAGCTCATCCCATCGAGACGTTATCTTCAGGCTTGGTACAGGCTCTCGGGGCCACGCTTGAATGGCTGACAGGACGGCCAGCGGGGATCCACGATGTCACGTGCCACATCTGGCATCCTCCGGATCGCCGCTGTCACGACGATGTTTCTCGTCGTGGGTCGACCTCTGGTAGCGGCGCCGACCTGGGCACCCGCCTCACCTTCCGCCGCTGAGGATGTGACCTTCCTCGATGCACTGACTTGGGGCGTCACGCCCTCGGCCTTCGCGGCCCTGCGCGCCGAGGGGCGCGATCGTTGGTTGAAGGAGCAGCTGCGCCTGCCGACAGGCCTGCACCTGCCACCGGACGCACAGGCGCAGGTCGATGCGCTTACCCCGAAGGCCGGGTTGTTCGAGCGCGTGCTGGCGCTCGATGCACAGGCCAAAGCCGCCAACACTGAGCTCGATCCGGAGGTGAAGAAGGCTGCTCAGGGCGCCTACCAGAGTGCCCTGAACGGGGCGGCTCGCGACGCCACCGCGGCCTGGGTCCTTCGCGCTTTGTACAGTTCGGACCAGCTGCCCGAGCGGTTGACGTGGTTCTGGTTCAATCGCTTCAACGTCCATCAGGGCAAGGCCAACCTGCGGGCGATGGTGGGCGATTACCTCGACACGGCGATCCGCCCGCACGTGCTCGGGCGCTTCCGCGACCTGCTCATGGCGACGCTGCGCCATCCGGCGATGCTGCGCTACCTCGACAATGCCGACAACGCCGCCGGTCACGTCAACGAGAACTACGCCCGCGAGATTATGGAGCTGCACACGATGGGTGTGGGTTCCGGCTACACGCAGGGCGACGTGGAGGCGCTAGCGCGCATCCTCACGGGTGTCGGCATCGACATGCGGCCCGAGGACCCGAAGCTGCGCCCGGACCATGCGGCCGACTTCATCCGCGACGGGCTGTTCGAGTTCAACCCGAACCGACACGATTATGGTGACAAGCTCTTCCTCGGGCACACGATCCGGGGGCGTGGTTGGCCTGAGGTGGAGGAGGCGCTCGATTTCATCAGCCGCGATCCGGCGACGGCAACCAACGTCTCACGCGCGCTCGCCGCTTACTTCACCGGGCGACGGCCGGACGACACCCTCACGGCGCGGCTCGCCGCGGTGTTCATCCGTACCAACGGGGACATCGCCGCGGTGATGGAAGCTCTGGTTCATGCCCCTGACTTCACGGCGGCGCAGGCCAGAGCGTTCAAGGACCCGGTGCGCTACGTGCTCTCGGCCGTTCGCCTTGCCTATGATGGGCGGGTGATCCGCAATACTGGCCCGGTGCTCGGCTGGCTCAACCGTCTCGGCGAAGGCCCTTTCAACCGATCGACGCCAGACGGCTATCCCGTCGACGCCGCAGCCTGGAGCGGCCCGGGGCAGCTCGCCACGCGCTTCGAGATCGCACGACAGATCGGCTCGGGGCCGGCCGGCCTGTTCAAGCCGGCGTTGCCTGACCAGCCGGACGAGCCCGCCTTCCCGCTCGTGGCTAATGCCCTGTACTTCTCGACCCTCGCCGGGACGCTGAGCCCGGCAACGCGTGCAACGCTGGCCCAGGCGGTATCGCAACAGGACTGGAATACGCTGTATCTCGCCTCGCCGGAGTTCATGCGATGAACCGTCGCGATCTGATCCGCGCCTCGGCTGCGCTCGGTCTCTCCACGGTCGCGGGTCGCGTCTGGGCGGCGCCGCGGGCGGATGCGCGCCTGCTCGTCGTGTTCCTGCGTGGCGCCTACGACGCCGCCAACGTGGTGATCCCCACTGGCAGTGAATTCTACTATCACGCGCGACCCAACCTCGCGGTGGCGCGGCCCGACCCGGCTGATCCCAAGGCAGCCTCGGCACTCGATGTCGACTGGAGCCTGCACCCGGCGCTGCGCGACACCATCCTGCCGCTCTACGCCAAGGGTCAAGCCGCCTTCGTGCCGTTCGCCGGCACCGATGACCTCACCCGCAGCCACTTCGAGACGCAGGACACGATCGAGCTCGGGCAGACCATCGGCGGCTCGCGCGACTACAATTCGGGGTTTATGGCGAGGCTTGCCGCCGAGTTGACCCGGGTTCGGCCGATCGCCTTCACCGATCAGATGCCACTGATCTTCCGCGGCGGCGATGCGGTGCCGAACATCAACATCGCTGGCGTCGGCAAGCCCGGCATCGACGACCGCCAGGCGAAGCTGATCGCCGCGATGTACCGGGGGACCAATCTCGCCGGCGCGGTCGCCGAGGGATTTCGCGTGCGCGAGCAAGTCTACCACGCGATCTCCGATCACGCCGATCAGGCCGACCGCGGGGCGGTCTCACCGAAGGGGTTCGAGCTGTCGGCGCGACGCATCGGCCGGCTTATGCGCGAGACGTTCAACCTTGGCTTCGTCGATGTCGGCGGCTGGGACACGCACGTGAACCAGGGCGCGGGCACCGGTTATCTCGCGGACCGGATGGGTGAGCTCGGCCGCGGGCTTGCGGGCTTCGTCGAGGAGATCGGTCCGAGCTGGCCCGATACCGTCGTGGTGGTGCTATCCGAGTTCGGCCGGACGTTTCGCGAGAACGGCAACCGCGGCACCGATCACGGCCACGGTAGCGCCTACTGGGTGCTCGGTGGCGGCGTTCGCGGCGGCCGCATCGCAGGTCCTCAAGTGCGCATGGACGAGGCACATCTCTCCCAGAACCGGGATTGCCCAGTGCTCACCGATTACCGCTCACTGCTCGGCGGCGTGATCCAGCGGCTGTACGGGCTCGATCAAACCAGCTTGAACAGGGTGTTTCCAGGGGGGCATCCGGCCGACCTCGCCCTAATTTGAGTACAACATCACCGAGCCTGAGCCTGGCAGGAATTTCATGTGGTGGCAGCGGGTTGAACATCAGGCCGCCGTGGCCTGAGTGAAGCGCTTATCAAAGACGACGGCGAACTGCGCCTTGGCTATGCCATGCTCACTTGGGCCTATCTTCCACCCCCACTCGGATCCGCTCAGGATCAGGTAAAGGATGTTTAGGGCGGCCTCATCTGCAAAGAAATAGGATTAGATCAAGAATAAGCCGCGGGCTATGCTGCCCGCGGCTGTTCATGCAGAGACCAAGCCAACAAACGTGCGCGTTTCAGTACTTCCGCATAATCGGCTCAGGCGACATGGGTACTGGATCCGCACCGAAGGCGTACTTGAAGCCCGCATAAATCGAAAGCGGCTGCGCCAGTGTCGTGGTTCGTGGGTCATTGATCGAGAGGTTGCCGGCAACCGCGCCCGTCTCTGCAAAGGTGCCAAACGTGGTGTAGCGATTGTTTGTGAGGTTCGTAATTAGACCAAATATCTCAAGGTTCTTTGTAAGCTGGTACTTCGTTGTGAGGTTCATCACGTAGTACGCAGGAAGCTTTCGGTTAAGGTTAGACTCGTCGCCGCGGTAGTAGGACGACGAGAACGCTTGGACATTCACGCCAAATCGCCATTCGGGTGTGATGTTGTACTCGAACCCGGCCTTGATCTGATGGTCGGGAACCAAGGGCATCTTGTTGCCGGGGCGAACGAGGATGCCGCCATTCGGGACGATATCGCCGGACAGGGCGCCCCCGCTCGCTCCGGTGCTGGCGAGCGGATTGTTGGGTGAGGACAACGTGCCCTTGAACTGGAAGGTCGCATCGATCAGCGCGTAGTTGGCGTAGATCAGTAGGTCAGGCGTGACATACTCGGCGCTGACTTCGATGCCCTGCCGCTGCGTCGCCGGGACGTTGACATAGTAGGCCCGGGCGGCATTCCCGGGGGTGGCCAACTGGATCAAATCATTTTGCAGATCCGTGCGGAAGACGCCAGCCTTATAAGTCAGGCGACCGCCAGCGTAGAAATCCGGGATGACACCTCGGAAGCCGGTCTCGTAGGTCTGTCCCGTCACCTGCTTCAGCGGCGGGTCGGCCACAAGCGAGTTTGGAAGCAGGCATGGCTGGCTCGGACTGGAGCAGGACAACTCCAGCGGCGTCGGCGCGCGGTTCGACTCCGAGTAACTGCCGTAGAGGTTCAGGGCCGGCGTGAACTGATAGGTTAGACCCGCGAGCGGATTGACCTTCGTGTACTCGTGCGTGCCCGTCACGTCCGGAGAGAAACCGGTGAGGTCACGCGTCTGAATGCGGGCATAGTTGAGCCGGGCCCCTGCAGTGAGCGACAGTCGATCGGTCACGTCGAGCGTGTCGGTGGCGTAGAGGCCGAGATACAGGTTCGAGCCGTCGACCGAACTCGGCGCGATGCCGAGGGCACCGAGGGTGCGGACCATCTGCGTGCCCAGGCCGGGGATCGTGCCATAGTAGGGATTGTTCGGATCGACAGTGACCGAGAGGTTCGGGTTCAGCACACCCAGCTGGCTGGACGACTTGAACGAGAAGTCGGCCGCGTCGACGCTGCCGCCGACCACGAACGTATTGCCGAGGCCGAAGATCTTGTCGCGATTGGCGGCCTGGAGGGAGCCACCATAGCCGGTAGCCTGGGTCTTGGTCGTGTCGATCGTGGCGTAAGGGACGTTTGCCAGGAACGGGATCTTTTGGTTCTGCTGGCCGAGGATCAGGAACTGATTGGCGAATGCATTCCTGGCGGCGGTCCCCTTCGCGGGTGCGTTCACGTTGAAGGCATCATCTTGAAAGCAGAGGAAGCCACGATAGCTCGACTGCTTGCTGCATTGCTCGAAATTGCCCTGGTTTCCATCGACGTAGTTCTGGCTGAAACGACGGAAGTAGGCGTTCCCGGCGAGGTCCCAGGTCGGCGAGAGGTCGGCCCGGCCGGTGAGCTGGATCGTGCCAACCTCGGTGGTGGTTGTCTGAGGATATGTGAAGATCGCACGCGGATCGACGTGGCTGAAGTCCACCGGGGTCGCGGCGGCCGCGCCGAAGAAGCTGCGCGCGGCCATACCGATCAGGTGGAACTCGGAGTCGGGGGTGCGGTAGCCGAGGTCGGCGTAGAGGCGACCGATCGTGCTTGGGTTCTCGTAGCGCCAGCCGCGGTCGTTCAGGCCGTCGCCGGTGAAGTACAAGCTCCAATTCCCGGAGACCTTGCCGTATTCGAGGTAGCCGGCGGTGCGTGCGTCTGAGCCGCCCCAAGCGCTGATCTCGGTACCCTGCCAAGTAAAGCCGTTCTTCATCTGGATGTTGACGGCACCACCGATCGCGTTGAGACCGAAGACCGGATTACCGGTGACGATGTCGATGCGCTGGATCGCCTGCGGGGGGATCAGGTCGAAATTGACGATGTCGCCGAAGGCCTCGTTGATGCGCACGCCGTTCTGGTAGACGGCCAGCCCTTGCGGCACGCCCTGGACCGGCGAGGCGGTGAAGCCACGGTAGGTCACGTCGACCCGGTTCGAGTTGCCCTGCGAGTCGGAGAGGTTGATGCCGGGTGTCTGCCGTGCCAGCGTGGCGATGACGTTATCGGTACCACGGTCGATGTCGATCTCCTGCGCCGTCACGGTCTCGACGGTGCTGGGGATCTTGTTGAGGGGTTGTTCTGAGCCCCGAAGGCGTAATCCACCGGCGGGCGCCGGGAGCGTCGGAACCGCCTGGGCGGCGTTATCGAGGTTCTGCGCGCGGCTTGAATTGCCCCCGCCGGCACCGACTGGCGACGTCGAGACGACGCTGATCTCGCCCAGTGTCACAGCTTGTTGTGCCTCCGCCATACCAGGCAGCAGCAACCACGGCAGCGCCGATACCGACGCCACCAAGCCTCCCCTCAACGTCAGCATTTTATTCGTAGACCCCGATATGGTTCGCCGCTCGTTTGGCGACGCGCAGGTCCGTCTTGAACTATATCGTGCCGAGCGCAACGCGCTCACGAAAGTGTTAATCCCTTCCCATGAGTTTGTCTTGCTTGTCGACCAGTCGGCGTGCCTTTTCCGCAACATTCTGCACGGGAAACTGCATGCGAGGTCAGGTAAAAGTGGCAATATCGGCCGGGATTTGTCGCAAGGCTAAGACTTCAGTTCACCGCGATGCTCGATTTCCAAGCGGGAGTGATATCCCTTCGCCGATCGAGTCGACGGAGCCTATTCGTCCGAAGCGTCGGCGACCGCGACGGCGGGCGGCCGAGTCAAACGCTAGAGGGCTCGGCCTAGTGGTGACTGCACACCAAGCGCCGATCGCCGTCGAGTACGCTTGGACCTTCTTGAAGCGGGGCGATGGCTCGATTGTGGTCGGCACACTCTCTGGATGTGTCCGCTCGCTGCGACAGGCTTGGCTCGTTCCCACCGTCTGTCTTCGTCTGAGCACCGGCGACCGACTGACGATCTCGATCACCGACGTGGATGGCGGCACGGCGAGGTTCGAATGCATCTCCAAACCCCGTGCGCGTCGCCGCACAGTATGCTCAAGCCAACCAACGACATGATACGGCTCCTGCGTCTTGGCAAGGTCCGTATCGCCGATCCAAGAGAGCTCGCGCTCTCAACGCACTTAACAGGATAAATGTCCTACGAGCCACCATGTCGGCAATCCGATGCTTTTTCCGACAAATGTCGCGCAGAAGCCTGTTCGTCAGTCATGTTAGGTGCGTAGTTGTCTTGCCGCGTTCCACAAGGGTCCAGAATGTTCGCGCCAGCGCGTTACAAAAGTCGAAAAATACTCGATGGAACGGCTACGCTGCTCACTTCTGCTGCGCTCCGCTAGAGCAGGCCCTATTAGAACGCTATGACGGCATCACTGCTCTCAGAAGTTTGTTGACCTTCGCAGCTTAGCCGGGCTCATGCTGCACGTCCGAGTGCATCATGAAGCCTAGGGCGACTTCCGAAAACTCAGGCGTGCGGAGATAGCCGTAGGACTTATGGCGGTTTGCCGAGCCGTTCGGACGTAGATACGCGTTCACGACCGCGATGTCGTCGACGCTGACGCCACGGTCATTGCGCGTGAAGACCTCCGCGAGTTCGCCGGCCACCGCGGCGAGGTCGCGGTTGTCGGCCATGTTCGTCCAGCGGCTGACGTTGTTCGGGACGCGTGCCGCCCCGTTCTCCTCGGCGATCTTCGCCCTTACCTCCGCCAAGCCAAGCGGGGAGCCCAGTGTCACGAGGTGCTCGACCTGCACGGAAGGATTTTCCCGTTCGAGCATGCGTAAGGCGTCATAGGCGATGATCGAACCCATCGAGTGCGCAGCCAGCAGCACGCGCCGCCCGGCGAGCCGCTCCAGAACCTCGATGAGCCTGCGCCGGACCTGCCGGGCGAACGGCGTCTCGGAATGGTACTGCCACAGATCGTCGAAGCGGTGCTCGAGGATCGCGTCGTCGACCGGTGTAGCCCCCGTCGCAGTCTGCAGTGCGGCCAAACCGCGGTAGACTTTGCTGACGACGCCATCATTCAAGGTCGCATCAGCGTCCGGCCGATGGCGTGGGAGCGGCCCGGAGCCGCCGTCGGGCTGGTAGGGCTCATCGTTGGCGTCGCCGAGGAGCGGCTGATCGTAACGCAGGTCCGCCCAGTACACGAACTCGAATGGGAACCCGCCGCCGTCATGTCCGCAGTTTCTCTGTAGTCCCTCTACGATAGCAGCCTTCCACCAGCGCCGTTTCTCGTCGAGCGGAGGCTTGTTCTCCAAGCCGTGGATGCCGACGAGGATGCCCTCAGCGCTCATTCACTCGAGTCCGTCGACAGGTTGGGCGAGGCGTCGTCCCGCAGCCCGATCGTGGGGGCGCCTCACTCCGGTGTGCTGCCCGCCCCAGCCGAATGTCGCCTCGGCACGTCCAAGGAGGCCTGAACGGACGGCTGCATCGGCGTCCGCACGTCCGGATCGCGCTCGGCGCGATAGACACGGACGGATGGCTTGGTCACCTGCCGCAACAACAGCATCACGCCTCCAGCGATCAGAAGGACGGAGAGCGGGTTGTGCCGGACCGCATGCAGGGCGCCATCGTAGAGCGCGGCCCCGGCCTCGCTCCGGCGTGCGGTACCGCAAATTCCTCCACGATAGCGGACGGGTTCAACCACACTTGCAACCGATCGAGGGCCCCGTCGAGCCTGGCGCGGCTCGCCTCGACGTCGCGTTCGAGGTCCCTGGCACCAGCGGTCATGGATGGCCTCGGATCGCATCGAGCGGCATAATCCACACGGAAGCGGCCTTCACTTCCGGCCGTGGATGACCAGTGCGAGGAGGTAACCGAGCGCGCCCGCCATCGCGACGACTATGAGCGGCGACTCCTTCGCATATTGGCTGAGTGCGTCACCGCCCTGTCGATACGCATGCTCGGCCTCAGGGAAGCGCTCGCGCCCCTTCTTGATCGCCTCACCGGCGAGATCGTTCGCTTGGTCGGCCACGTCGCGCACCGCGTCCTTGGCCTGTCCGACGAGGTTCTCGGTCGAACCCTTCAGTTCGGTCATCTTGCCCTTGCCCTGGGTCTCGCGGTCGCCAATCGCGTCGCCGACCTTGCCCTGAACCTTGCCGCCGAGTTCCTTCGCGGCGCCGGTGATGCGGTTCTCGTCCATAGTGTCCCTCTTGAATTGGCAGCCGGGCCCACATGCATCGCGGACCCGGCTGGTTCTACGAGAGTCGATCAGTGCTTGCCGGTGCTCTTGCCGTGAGCCTTGGTCGAACTCTCGTGCGCCTTCGCCGAATGGCCGTGGGCCTCCTCGGAGTGCTTGCCGGCCGCCTTGGCGTCGCCCTTCTCGTGGTGCTCGGCGGCCGTCTTGTGCGACTTGGCGGCTGCCTCGTGATGCTTGGCCGCCTCGTGATGCGCGTTCTGGGCCATGGCTGTGTTCCTCGTTCGGCACCATAACGGTGCTCGTTGCGGTCATGTCGACCGGCGCGTCCGGGTGAGGTCGTCCTCGACCGACGTGCGGAATGTCCTCAGGCTCACCGCGTCAGCGCACGGGTAACCTGCCATCAGGGGCGTAGCGGTTCACCACTGAGGGAAGCTCCTGTGGGAGCCGGAAAAGTAAGTCGCCATGCGACAGGTCGGTCTGCCACGACAGGCTGTCGAGCACCGCAGAACATATGCCCTGCTGCAACTGACGAAGGGTGATCTCATAAAACGGCGGCGTGATCGGTCGCGAAGAACGTTACCAATGCGCGTGCTCCTGCTCGGTCGGCATACGACCCTGCGGGGTAAGCTGGTCGACCACGTCGGGCAGCAACTGCGAGAGTTGCGACAGCAGGTCGGAGCTGCCCATACCGGTCTGCTGCGAGAGCTGGCCTACCGTCTCGGGACCGAGCGCGTCGCCGAGGTCATGCGGCGCGATCGGTTGGTTCTGACCTTGGCCGATCCACGAGTTGATCGCCCCGCTGTGGCCAGCCTGGGTGAACTGTTCCACGAGGGCACCGAGCCCACTGGCCCCGCCGCCGCCGAGCAGACCGCCGGGACCGCCCTGACCGGCGCCAACCATGCCGCCGCCCGCGTTACCCAACATGCCGCCGAGTCCGCCGCCTCCGGCTCGCGCGGCCAGAAGGCTCATCAGGACGCCGACGAGGGGGTTCGCGCTGCCGCCCTGTCGCTGACCGGCGTTACCGCCGACCACGCTGCCGATGATACTGTCGAGTAGGCCCATGGGTGGTGCTCCGGGAGCGGCCCTCAGGCCGGGATGATCGTATGGGTCGACGATGAGGCCGGACCCAAGGATGGATGCCGAGGATCAGACTGGGTGGTTGTAGACACGCACCCTGCGGGCACCCGACATCGACGTGTCCGTACCGGCCATGGGAGCGCTCACCGCATCGTTCTCGCGCACGAGCGAGCCGGCGGCCGCGTCCGAGCCGATCAAGGTCGATGTGTCCCTTGGGGCCTCGTCGGCAGTCTTGCTGCTCCAGCCCTCGCTCTCCCAACCCTGCGCACGCGCGTCGAGATCGACGGCACCGTGCTCCTCCAGGATGCGCGTGGCCACACCGGCGTGAGCTTCATCCGCCCTCACGGTCAGCAGCGAGCCGCCGCGGCGCACACCCTCGGCGTAGGCATGCGCGTCGGTCTCAGTAACACCGGCGCCGGTCAACGAGCCGGTCAAACCGCCCGCTGCGGCACCGATGCCCGCACCGGTCAGCGTCGCCACGAGCCAACCGGCGGCCACGACCGGACCGACGCCTGGGATGGCCATCAGCCCGAGGCCGGCGAGGAGGCCCGCGCCACCGCCTAGGATCGTGCCGAGCGTCGCGCCCGTCCCCGCCCCGGTGGCAGCATGGTCTGCCGTGTCTCCCATTCCGGCATTGCCGGTCTCCGCCTTGTTGCTGACCAGGCTGATATCGGAGTGGGGCACGCCGGCCGCCTCCAACTTCGTCACAGCCGCCGCAGCATCGTCGTAGCGGTCGTACAGGGCCGAGAGGGTCTGTGCTGGCATGGGATGACTCCGAGAAATTCGGGTGGGACAGATCGAGCGAGGGGACCGGCTACTGGACCGCGACGTTCCCCTTGAAGTCGAGGCCGACGCTGGCAGCTTTGCCGTCCACCATCGCGCTGGCGTGCCAGATGCCGTCGCCATCCTTCTTCAGGTCCTTGACCTCGTGGTAGCCGGCTTGCTCAAGCCGCCGGCGGACCTCACCCTCAGTGAAGCTGTTGGCGCCCCGCTCCAACTTGACGTTCGCCCCCGTGTTGGTGGCGGCTGCCTTGCCGTCGTGGCTGTGATCGGTGTTCGGCCGCGTCACGGCGTTCTGGCCGCCGGACGTCGCGCTGGAAGCACCACTCGTCGCCGGCTGCCCGGTGACGGTCGTCTGCGCCAGTGCGGGCGCTGCTGCAAGCAACGGCAACACGATGAGGATCGAGCGGTTCAGGGACATGGCAGGGCCTGTTTGTCTGGTGGTAGTTAGAGGGACGGCCGATCCGACGTCTGATATCGGTAGGGTGCGCTGCCCGGTGCATCCAAGCTCCAGGCAGCGCCGCTTATGTCGATCAGACCGGCTTGCGCGTGCCGGGCGTGGTGCTGGTGGTCGCGGTACCGGCCGTGCCAGTGCGGCTGACGTTGCCGCGCTCGTCCTCGACCTCGACCTCCGTATGCCGCACCTTGTCGGTGATGGTCTCGGTGCGCTGACCCGCGTCCTTGCGGATGCCGACCTCCTCGACCACGCGGGCCTCCTTCGACACCACCGCCTGCTCACGCATCTCGGTCGCCTCGATAGTCTTGCTCGCGAACAAGGCCTCGTCGGCCGCCGTCACCGGCCGGTCGACCGCGCGCCGGTCGACGTGCACGGTCTCGTCGCGCAGGGTGACCTGCTCCTCAACCGGCTTCTCGACGACGAAGGAGCGAACTCGCACCCGGCCGCTCTCGGCCACGCGCTTGCCGACGTTGAGCCGCTCCTCAACGATCGGGATGTAGTCGGTCTCGCCCGTGGTCGTCCCGGCACCCTTCAGGGCCGCGGCGCCTGTAGCTGCCGTTCCGGTTGCTGTCGTGCCCGTGGTCGAGCTGGCCGTCGTCGTGCCGCCCGTCGCCGAGTACCCGCTCCAACCTTCCTTGCGCCACGCGCTCTCACGCTGGTCGAGGTCGACCGAGCCGTGCTGCTCCAGGACATCGTAGGCCGTCTCGGTCTGCGCCGGCTCGACGCTCGCGGTCAGCAGCGTGCCACCGCGGCTCAGGCCCTCGCTGTAGGCGTAGCGATCCTCCTCGGGCATGAAGAAGTCCTTGAGCGAGCCCCAGAAGCCGCCCTCGTCCTTGTGGTAGTCGTATGAGCCGCTCGTGCGCGCCGTCTGGGCACCTTGCACCAGCTTGATCGCCGATTGCGGGATGCCGGCGGCGACAAGCTTGGCCTGAGCGGCTTGCGCCTCAGCCGGGCGATCGAACA
>NZ_JAKSYJ010000200.1 GCF_022829365.1 Methylobacterium sp. J-077
CCATCGGTCGGCGACCTGAAGGGCATGGGGCAGCGCTCGCGTCGTCGCCTCGCCGTAGCAACCCCCGCGGTCGCGGGCGACGACGGTGATCTCGGGATGGGCCGCAAGCCGCGCCTCGACGGTGCCGCTCTCCCGATCCGGAAGCAGGGCGATGACACGTCGCCGTTCCAAGTTGCAGACCAGCGTGCCGTAGCGCTGTCCCCGGCGGAAGGCCCAGTCGTCGATGCCGATCACGCGCGGACGCTTCACCGGACGGACGGCACGGCGGCGCACGGTCCGCAGCGTCGTATCCCGACTGGCCGGGACCATGAGCCGTCGGGCGAAGCTGGCGGCGGGTCTACCGCCGAGGGCAACGCCGAGATGATGCACGATGCAGTCGAGCCGGGCCGTACGCCGGGCATAGGCGGCGGCAAGGTCAGACCCGAGCCGCTCGGCGAAGATCCTGGTTCCGCAATCCGTCCCCACGCAACGGCAGCGGCGGACGCGGGCATTGAGCGCGACGCGTCTACCGGCAACCGGCAGGTCCGACAGGGTGCGGGTGTAATGGCTATGGATTCGAGACGAGGATTGATCGCAGCCCGGGCACCGGGCGGATGCGGCGACCGGCCGGGCTGTGATGGTCAGTACGGCCCCGACCTCGACCTGATCGATGACGAGGCCGCGCGGGATGACAGCACCAGCATGCAGACGGCGAGACATGACAGGATCTCCGACGACCGAAGCCGAGATCCATCAACCCGCCTGCACCGAATGTGAGTCAGACCCACGCTTCGATGTCGATCCAGGGTCAATGTTCAGGTTCATCCGCACTTTCGGTGGTGGCGAGCCTTCGTACGGCCAAGCTCTACGGGTCGACCTCAGGCGGCATGGAGGACACGCTGGCGCAGAAGATCGAACTTCGCGCGGCCGTACATGCTCCGCTTGATCAGTTTGAGGCGGTTGACCTGTCCCTCGACGGGGCCGTTGCTCCAGGGCTCGACGATGGCCGCGCGTACGGCAGCCTCGTCCTGCCGGAGCCCGGTGACGAAGCCGCCGAGATCGGTCTTGCCTGCGGCCTCAAGCCAAGGCGTCAGTCCTGCCGGATCTCCTTTGCGCAGGAGATCGGCGAAGGCCCGCACAGTCTCGACGGCTTGCCTGAGCTTCGGGGCAGCGACGCAGAGTGCGTCGGTGAAGGCGCGATCCTCCGGCAGCAGCGTCGCCGGATCGCCGGTCAGCCATCGGGTGATGCGCCGTGTCGAGGGGATTCGAGCGGACGCCGGTCTGACCGGCGCCCCTGATCGCTGTCGCCCAGCCCAGCGTCGGACGATGTCGTAGCCGCCCGCGAATCCCTGGGCGCGCAGTTCGCGATGGAGAACGGTCGCGCTGCGCTCGCCCTCCTGCCAACGTGTCTCGACGAAGGGGAGATGACGGTCGAGCCGGCTCGGACCTGGGGCTCGGCGGTAGGGCATGAAGCGGCCAACTCGGACCCAACGGCGCACGGCGTTGCGGGATGCGCCGATACGGCGGGCGATCTCCTTGGTCGGCATCCCTTCGCCGTGGAAGCGCAAGGCTGTCTCGCAGCGGTCGCGCCGCGGGTTATGCACCTCCGACGTCGGCGCGCTCTCCGTCGCAGCGTGGCCATCGAAGGAGGCATGCACGAGGCGATGCGCCACGTCCCTGATCTCGGACTGGTGCCGCTCGACGATGCCGCGCACCGCCTCGGAAGCATTGACCAACAGGTGCCAGCGATCGGCGACCTGCGTCGCCGTCGGTGCACCCGTGCGCGCGGCCTCGGCGTAGGGCCCTGAACGGTCGCGGCTGATTACGGTCACGCTCGGATGGGCAGCGAGCCAATCCCGCACCGGTGCCGACGAGCGGCCGGGAAGCAGGTCGATGACGCGCCGCCGTTCCAGGTCGCAGACGATGGTGCCGTAGATGCGGCCGCGCCGCCAAGCCCAGTCATCGATGCCGACCACGCGTGGCGGTGGAGACGGATGGATCCCGCGATGACGAATCAAGCGCAGGACGGTGTCGCCGCTGATCGGCATCGCCAATCGTCGCGACAGACGGGCACCGGGCTCACCGCCCAGCACCATGCCGATATCGGTCTGTGCCTCGGCCAACCGTTCGCTGCGACGCGCCTTGCGCGCAGCCAGCCCCGGCACGGGTTCGACGAAGATCCGCCCTGGGCAGTGGCTGCAGCGGAAGCGGCGGACCTTCAGGCGCCACGTCACAGCCCGGTCCTGCCACGGCAGGTCCTTGAGGGTTCGCTGATAGGTGCTGTGCATCCGCGTCGAGGGTCGTCCGCAACTCGGACAGGTGGCATCGACCGTGGTGGTGTGAGCGGTGATCAGCAGCCCGCGCGGGTCCAGCGTCAGATCATCGACGTGAACACCGTCCGGGACCGACGGCATCGACGGGTTGGAGATCGGCATCGTGCTGCCCTCGGGCCACAACGCTGATCAACGCCTGAGCCACCCGCCAGCACCGAAAGTGCGGATGAACCAATGTTCAACGCTGTTTGACATACATAGGGTTGCAGCGTTGCCATTATCCCACAGCGGCCTCAGCGATCCCCGCGCCGTAACTCTCGCGGCCATGCGCTACATCACGTCCGTCGCTCCGGCACGAGACGAACGGAACAGGGCCGAACCATGTCCATCATTGGATTCGGCCCGCTCCTCATCTTGTCTGCGTCGTCACCGAGCCGTCGTCGGGATCGACAGCTTCGACCCGAGGGCTGAAGATCCTGCCGAGACCATCTCGGACAAGCCAAAGCGCGCCGAGCGGCCGCGGAAGGTCAAAGAAGCCGCTGGGGCTTGAGGCCAAGCAGGGATCTGCCGTTTTCTCCGGCGATCCCCATATCACTACCTATCGCAGCGGTTGAGTCTTCACCGGCTCCCGCCCGCGAGCGCACCGGTCGCCGTGTTCCCCCCGTTCACGCGCGTCCGGTGCGTCCTCATCGGCTTCCCAAGGGGCGCAGGAGCGGACAGCCCTCAGGTGACGCTCACTCGTACCCGGTGCCATGTCGTGTTGAGGTAGCCTTTGTAGTTCCACGTGTCGTTGGGATCCGAGGGTTGCGTTTGACCAGCCTCGTCCCAAGCTTGCACCGCAAGCTCGTGCTCACCTGCAGGCAGGTCGAGAGCGATCGTCCAGAACGTCCAGGCGAACGGCGTATTCGCGTCATGCTCAAGCGAGGCTTGGGCCCAGGATCGCCCACCGTTGCCGGACACATCGACGCGCACCACGGCGCGGTCCCCCGAAATCGCGTAGCCGCGGATTCTGTTCGTTCCAACCGTCAGCTCTGCGCCGCGCATAGGCTCGCAGATCACCGCGTTCAACGGCATGGTGTTGATGGTGTGGCCCTTCGCTGGGTCGGCCGTCTCCGCGGTCACATCAGGCGGGTACAGCCTATAGTCGTTCGCCTGGATCGGATTATCGGAAGGGCGGTCCTGCACCGTGATGCGCTTCAGCCATTTTGGGCTCCGCACCCCGGCGTAGCCTGGCACCACGGCCCGCAGCGGGAAGCCGTGCTCCGGCAGTAGCGGCTCGCCATTCATGGCGAAGGCCAGCAGGGTTTCCGGTGCCAGCGCCTTCGCGAGTGGAATGGAGACGCCGTAGGGGTGTCCCTCGACCGTGTCGTGGCTCTCGAACGCGACATGCTTGTCCGCGCCATCGTGGATCCCGGCCTCGCGCAGCACATCGGCCAATCGCACCCCGGTCCACTCGGCGGTGCCGATGGCGCCGCCATCCCACGGATCACCGGAAACCGGTGCGACTACCCGCATGTCAGCCCGGCGATTGCCCGCACACTGCATCGTCGCGGTGACGACGACGTGAGAGAAGTTCGATCGCAAATCATGCAGCGACAGTTTCAGCGTGGTCGAGACCGCGCCGTCGACGGTGAGGCGGAACTCATCTTCGGCGATCGCCGGCAGATCCCCATGGCAGCGCACATAGAAATCGTCTGCCGGCGTGAGATAGGCCGCGCGCAGCCTGACCAGCGGTGGTTCGGCGTTGTAAGGCGTCTCCCCGTGGACGATCAGGCGCGCTTTGCGCTCGGCCAAATTCGACATTCCAGTTGTGCCCCTCGGTACGCGGTGGGAACGCGCAGCAACACCAGATGGGAACGCCCGGGCTCACGGAGCGTAGCGCTTCCATAACGGAGGCGCGCACCATGACTCGCGCTGACACCCCAATGCCGGGCGAGGATCCAGGCGCGTTGATCGAGGATCCGTCCCGCCTCGATGAGATCGAACCGCCGCCGAAGCCGAGCGTGCCGGAGGAAGACGATCCCGAAGTGGAAGACACCGAGGTGCAGCCGACCTGATCCAGGCCGCCCATCCGTTGCCCAAGGCAGATACAGAGAGCACCGCGATCATGATCGACCGGAAGCGCCTCGAGACCAATCCAGCCGAGACACCGCCGGGAGAGCGTGGCTATGTGGACCTGCCGGTCCGCGGGACGTCACAGGGCCCACGCTCGCTCGGAGCCTCAGAGGCGGCATCGGAGAACGTTGTTCAGGCTGAAGGCGATAGCGCCTTGTTCGGCGGTCCCTACGCCTGAGGGGGCCCCCGCCTCATCCCGCCACTCGTTCCGATCGGCCATCGTAGCTTCTGCGAGGGTGTGCACGTAATTGTGCTACCTAAGTGTGTGCAGTTCAACGAACAACGGCTTCGCGGCGATGAGCAGCGACATGGTGAGCGCGGCGGTGGTAAAGCTGACGTGGGCGGCTCTGAGAGTAGCCCGAGATCGGAACCGCTTCGGCTACCGGACGGGTCGGATTGCTCAGGAGCGCCCCGAATATGCCTCCGGGTCTGTATCCTTGAGCGGCTACGATCCTATTCGCCTTTTCGACGCTCATATCGCAAGCGCTCGTCATGCCCTGGAGAGCGCCGAGGGCCCGCTCGTATTCGGGGAGATTGGTGCAGCCGGGTGAAGTCCAAGCCCAAGCTGGAGCGGGGGCTACTAACCCGGAGACAAGAGCGGTGAACACCAAGTTTGTCCGGAAGCTCACAACCACCTCTCGTCCATTCCCATCGTCTCCTAGAACGGTGGCCAGAGACACAACGATCCCACCTGCGTCACGCGGTCGGAGTCTGCAGGTGAGGTGGGGATTGAAGCCGTCTCGGTGTCGGTGGCTTGAAACAGCCACGCCATCGACTTCGATGGCGTTCTTCAAATCGCCCGGCTGCAGACGGTCACCGCATAGTTCAGCCAGCTCTACGATCCGCGCGGATTCTCGCTTCGTCTGAGCGGTCGAGGCCGCCCTCTGCCCCACGACAATCTGATTGAGGATGTCGTGCTAAGGCGGGAGCGGCCGATGGCGGCGGCCGGGAACAGCGAGTGAGATCGGTCGGCTTGCGCATTGAGCGAGTGCAGCATGCTCAGCCGGCCCGGCGCCCGCAGCGAACGTAGGTCGAGGTACCCATCGCACTCGACCAGGTCAGGCGGTCGCCACTCACTGCAAGGCGGACTTGTGAGGACCAACGATGGTCTCGATCGCCGCAATCGGCTGCCATAGCCCATCCATTGCCGACCCGATGTATACCTCGGAAGCTACAGATGGTTTCGCCAGCCTTGGCGCGCTCGGGAGTGATAGTCGCAGGGACGTAGCCGTTACGTCGCGACGGTGCGCTACAGGCGTCAGCGGTAGGCCCCCACATGCCAACATAATCCAGGCCGACTGAGGCAGGGCGCGGCGTAGCAGGAGGTGCTACAGACTGCGCCGCGGCCGCTGTTTGCTCGAACGGCTGCGTACTAACTGGCACCGCGGCAGGCGTAGCTCGCTCAGGTGAAGCAACCATCATTACAGAGCGGGACAGATCCCCGGACTGATCGATGAGAGGCTCACTGGCGGCCTGAATAGATACAGCCCGAAACGGCAAATCCTCATAAAGATAGACTGCGCAGTAAACAAACAGGGCGCCCCATCCGAGTACAAGGAGGGTCTGAAGCGCGAAGCTATACCGCCCTTCCTGCTGCGGCTCAATCGATGCGCCGGCCACCACTATCGCACCCATCTCTCCCTCCTGCGGTGCTCGTCCTTAAACGCCTTCTATTTGCCCAACACAGGCTGGCTTGGGAAAAAGGGGGCGACGCAGCTGCAATCAGCGACCGCGTTACTTCAAAGAAACGAGGCCTCTAATTAACATCCGATTAATGGTTAAAAGTAAGTTAACTTCGTGAATTCCAACTGCAGACGCAGCGAAAAATTTCTGCGATATCATGCAGAATCATGGGCGGCAGATGGCGGAAGCGGATGGGGGCGAGCGACTAACCGTTGTTGTGCCAGGCCTTGATCTGGCGGAACACGGCTTGCCCATTGCTGACCGTCACCTCAATCGCCTTGCCCTCCGTGGGGCAGCAATGAGCGTCGCCGGGCCCCTGAGAGACCGCGTAGATGACAGCCCGCTTGTCGTTGAAGTCGGCGCCTTTGACGATCGACCAGCTCTGCGGCTTGCCGATCTCCACTGCCGTGTCGTCCTTCACGCCGTAGACCTGAGCGGTGTAGCCCCAGTTGTTGCCGCCGTTGCAGCCGTCGACGCTGTAGACGAGGACCAGTGCACCATCAAACCGCGCCGATGACGCGCCACCACCCGCCGCGATCCTGCCGGCGTAGGACATCCCGACGTTGCACTCACGGTTGTCCTGCTCGATCCGCTTTAAGACCCGCTGCATCATCGCAGCGTCTGATGGCTTCGGATCGCCCTGTGCCCCACCGGCAGCGACGACGAAGGCGAGGGCGGAGAGGGCTGTGCGCATGGCGGGAGGATAGCTGCTCGCCGGCCGGTGTCGAGGTATCCGCAGGTTTTCGTTACGTTGGCTAATGTCAGGTAGACGGAGCGGCGACTAACAGCCATTTCATCGTGGTCGGGCATGATACCCTCGGTTCCACAGAGGTATGGGCGTTGCGCGTTCTTGCATCAGCCATCATCGCTGCAGCGATCATTGTCGCCGGCGTGAACGCTTACCTCAGTCGATACGACATCAAAGCGGCATCGCGTGACACGGCCATAGCGACTTACCTGTTGCAGGATCGCTGGACCGGCCGGCTCACGTCTTGCGTCCGACTGGAGGCTGGTAGAGATCAAAAAGCCAATCCGGCGGAGACGGAGTGCCAAGCATGGACGCCGCTTACCGGAGGCAGGCCGTGAAAGCCTCGGCATAGCGCATCCCGGCAGGATAGCCGCCGGGATGGCGGTGTCGAGGGGCTACCGGGTGAGAGGTATCGCGGTTAGAAACCGCATGGTTGTGTCGCCGTCCCCCTCGCCAACCTCCCACACCGTGCGCAGTGGCATGTCACGGCCGTCTGGCGCCCGCACCGTTCCGCGAAACTCGACGCGGTTCGGGCCCTCGGGTTGCGGTTGGACGACGCCGGGCAGGTTGTTCATCGCATGCTGCACGAGCGCGTCGGCGAGGGTCTTTTCGGCCTCGCGCGTGAAGCCAAAACCCGACAGTTATTTCCAACGTGACGCACCCTTGTGGTGTGTCGGGTCTAGGAGAAACTTGCCGAGCTTCGGTGCCTCGATCGTCCAGAGGACCGGAACGATGCCGCCGCTCACTGAGCGTTCGACCCTGCCAATGCAATCTGATCCGAAAGCACCGTCACCACCGCACCATCGGGCTCATCGAACTCGACCGCGTAGCTCGTGCCAGACCCATGAACGCTGAGGATCGTGCCGAGCGTGCCGGCCGCGATCTGCACGCCGTTGTCACCGACCACGGGCACGAGCAGCACCACGTCATCGAGATCCTGGATGCTCGACGGCGGCACGTCCTGGCGGAAGCGATAGGCGATTTCGAGCGACATGCGCTAAATCTGGCGCACGGCAGGGTTAGATGCAACCCAGGCGATCACGACTGGAGCTGAAGTTACAGGCAAGCGTCACGCGCAAACACGACGACCCCGCCGCCTTGCCGGGCGCGGGGTATCTGTCCTTAAGAACCGAGGAGCTTCGCAATTTCGGCCAGGATCCCGCTCGCGATTACGCCGCCGGCGGCGCCCGAGATTGCGTTGCGGATGTCTGTGACGGCTGCCTTCATCACACCTTGGCTGGGATGAGATTTAGCGCCTTCAGATTTGATAGTCGCAAGACTGCTCGTCAGCGCTTGCTCGTTGACTCCGGTTGACGCAAGATGGAGTAGCAAATCTTCGATTTGCTTCGCGAGGTCACTTACTTTTTGCACACTTATATCATGGACGACAATATCTCCCGCAGTATTGTTGGACCCAAAATTACCGGCAAATGACCCGTTATTATTCAAGTTGAAAAAATTTGGCACGAGCTTTGCCTGAGCTATTTCGTCATTTGAGAACGACATCCCATCACCAACAATGCCGCGTTGCTCAAGCTCAATTGCCAGTTCAAGAATATTGTTTCTAACTGCCTCAACAGCATTAACAAAATGGCCGCGGCTAAACTTCAGTGCGTATTTACCGAGCGTCAGCCCTGTGAGCTCATTGAATAGATTAACCATCTCATTTTCGAAGCTATGATCTATGCTGCTGTCGTCTTTGTTGGCTAGAAGAGCTTCGATAGAGCTAAGCGCTTCTCAAGCATGAAATGTTGTGATTCCTTCAGGTAGTTCACCGACGATTGGTATTCATCCATGGAATGGGTTCCAACCAAAAACCCTCCCTCGGATCTTACGATACCCCGGAACATCTCCATTGGGATATCCACTAAGTTCATGATCAATCCAAGATGCAATATTGTCGATTTTAAGCTTACTTGAAGCTAGTTTTACTCGGTGCAGCAGAGAAGTTACCGATACATCTGAATTCAATGCATCCTTCTGAATTTGTTCAATTAGACCTGACACGCTTAGTTCTTCCCCTTAGGATCCTCACGATACCGCACGTAGCCCTGGCCAGTGAACCGATCAGGATTCGACGTTATCCCGCGCCAGTCGCATCGCCCGGAGCTTCGCAGTCCGCTCCTCGACGTCTCGACGCTCCGCCTCAACCTCGGCCCAGACCGCATTGGCCTGATCGTGCCGTTGCGCCACTTTGGCTGCCTTGGTCTCGCGGTATCCTTGGACGTGGCTGGGGTTCTCGGACATCAGCTCTCCTCGCAACCTGTGGGCGAGGGAAGTAGGGCGCTACTCCACCCTGTCAGCAGGGGAACGTCTCGCTAGGTCGATCGGCGGCGCGCGTAAGCTTCACGAGCCATCGCTCCCAAACCCTTTTTCAGAGCAGCATCAACCGGTGTTTGGCCTTCCAGCGACAACTCCGGAAAAAGGGCGGGATGCCGCAGTAGCCGCCAGCGGTCGACCGCCTCCAAGCAGTACATGCCGGTATCCGGATCCGGGCGCGGGAAACCCCGAGTGAACAGCCGGACCTTGCACGCCTCGAACTGGGCGATCGTCAGGTGCATTCGGCGAGCGACCTTCTCGGCGGGAATGTCAGCCGGGTCCACGGAGAAGCGCACGTCCGGCGCGCGCGGGACGCTACGGGGCATCAGTCGGTCCTGCTTTTCGCAACCGCACCCCCGGCCCCTCGCCGTTCTCCTCGATGAAGATGACGCCGACGGCTTCGATGATCAGTCCTGCCCCGGATTGGGATCCGGCCGGCGGACAGTGACCTTCCCCTCGTGCTCGCTGCCCGGAACCGTCTGCCACCCGTGCTGGGCCGCGGCCTGAGCCTGCTCGGGCGTCACAGCCATCTCACCGTGCACGAGGCGATCTCCAAAGGCGTCGAGCCATAAGTCTCCGGATGGGTCGGCGACCTCGCCCGGCTCGGTGATGGGCATCGGTATGTGTGGCGATCCGCCAAAATCGAAGGTCGACGGCGGATCGAAGATCGTGAAGTCCGGCCCCGGGATGACGTCCTTGCTCATGGTTGGCCTCCGATGGTTCCTGCCTGCTCAGTTCGCCCCCTCGGGATCCTCGCGGTGCCTCACGTAGCCCTGGCCGGTGAGCCAGTCCGTCACCGCGTACAGCCCAACTGACGCTCTGTTGCCCGTATCTGAGCCACCTGCTCCCGCTGGCGCGCCGACAGGGGCACATCCGCTTCGTCGTCAAACTGGCACCCGGCATTGCCGAACGCCTGAATGGCCTGCGAGGTGCGGAAGCAGTAGCCCGCGGCCTTAAAGATCGTGTTCCGTTCGGACCACAGCTCTTCGCACGATGACGAAGCGGATCCGCTCGGCGTGCTGCGGCCGCTCACAACCGTGTGGCAGCAGCCAACGTAACGAGCGCTCACCCATCCGGTCTGGCCGGACGGCAGCTGGATGTTGACCCAGCCGCCCTGGCGGCCGAGTTCGGTGAACAGGGTATCGGGTCCGAGGCGCGCGAGACGGACGCCTTGGGTGCCGCTCGGCAGGCTG
>NZ_JAKSYJ010000202.1 GCF_022829365.1 Methylobacterium sp. J-077
GCTGAAAAAAGGCCGGGTCGGGACCATGACGCACGACTACAAGCGCCACGGCACGACGACCCTGTTCGCCGCCCTCGACGTGCTGGATGGCAAGGTCGTCGGCCGTTGCATGCAACGCCATCGCCATCAGGAGTTCATCCGCTTCCTCAACGCCGTCGAGAAAACCGTCCCGGCCAGCAAGGCCATGCACGTGATCCTCGATAACTACGCGGCCCACAAGCACCCCAAGGTCATCGCCTGGCTGGCTCGCCACC
>NZ_JAKSYJ010000210.1 GCF_022829365.1 Methylobacterium sp. J-077
GTGGTGCAGGGCGACGGTGAGCTCGACCACGCCGAGCCCCGAGCCGAGATGGCCGCCGGTGATCGACACGGCGTCGATCATCTCGGCCCGCACCGCGTCCGCCACCGCCTGCAGCTCGGATTCGGGAAGCTGCCGAAGCGCGGCCGGCTCCGGGACACGGTCGAGAAGCGCGCTCAGCTCGGGGGAAATCGCCACGGCATCAACCTCTATCGGACGGGATCGGTCGGACCGCCGAGCCTCAGGATATATCGAGCGGCGCCACGCCCTCGGGCCGCCCGTCGGCACCGAGGGTGATCCGCTGGATCCGCGCCTCGGCCCGCTTCAGCAGCGCCTCGCAGTGCTTCTTCAGCACCTCGCCGCGCTCGTAGATCGCCACGGACTCGTCCAGCGGGACATCGCCCCGCTCGAGCCTGCGCACGATCTCCTCGAGTTGCTCCAGCGCCTTCTCGAAGGGCAGGTCGCCGGCGGCCGGGGCCACCTCGGGTCTGCTCGCGTTCATCCCACACACATCCTTTGGGTCGGTTCTAAGGCGGCAGCCGGTGCGGCCACAACCCAGGCGAGGGTGGGCCCGGGCCGATCCGCAGCGTTTTGGTGCGGCGCGGCGGCGTTTGCGCCACACTCGCTACCCTCTGCGGAATGACCCTCGAACGGTCGCGCGCAGAGGTACAGGCGTTGGCAACTGAAAGTTTTGTGGCGGGCCGTCACGTCAGCGTGAGGCAGAACGGCGTCCCCTCGAACGCCTCGGCGCCGCGGCCGATCCGCGCGATCGCCGCGACCATGCGGCCGTCCCGGCCGAGCATCCGGTCGGCGATCGCCACGAACAGGGGGTTGGGGGTCGCGGACGGGGAGGCGGCCCGCAGGGCGTCGGCGATGGCACCCTCGTCGCGCTCGGGCGCCAGGGCGCAGGCCGCGATATAGGCCGCCGCGGTGGAGCGGCTGATCCCGGCATAGCAGTGGATCACCAGCGGCTTGTCCCGGGGCCAGGCCCGCGTGAAGGTCAGGATCCCGGCCACGTGTTCGTCAGCCGGCAAAACGTGTCCGTCCCGGGGCTCGGCGATGTCGCTGACCCCGATGACCGTATGGTTCTCGGGCGTGATTAGCGCCGGCCGCTCCAGGGGCGTGCCGACATTGACCAGCGTGAGCACGTGGCTCGCGCCGGTGGCGGCGACGGTCTCGGGCAGGCGCGAGAGCGGACAGACGTGAAGGGTCGGCATGCGGCGGCCCATGGCGCGGGATCGTGACGGATCGAGGGCGGCGGTATCGGAACTCAAGCCCGGTACAGGGCCTGGAAGCGGTCGAGGAACCGCGCCTCGGCCTGGGCGGTCGGCCACGGCTCGGCCAAAGCCAGGACGGTCTCGGGCAGATCGGGGGCCGCGCCGAAATAGAGGCCCGCTTCGTCGGACGCGAAGCCCGCGAGCTCCACCGCCTCGATATGGGCGGCGATCCGGTCGGCGCGCTTGACCAAGCGGCCGAGGGCGGGGTCGGGATCGCCCAGGCCGAAGCGGCGGCGCACGGCGGCGAGCAGGCGCAGCTCGACCCCGCGATAGGCGTCGCCGATCGCAGCCTTGAGCGGCGAGATGATGTCGCCGACGACGTATTCCGGGGCGTCGTGCAGCAGCAGCTCCAGCCCGTCCGGATCGGTGCACGGGGTGATCTGGCGCCCGACCGCCTCCACCAGCAGGCTGTGCTGGGCCACCGAGAAGACGTGCGGCCCCCGGGTCTGGCCGTTCCAGCGGGCGACCCGGGCGAGGCCGTGGGCGATGTCGGCGATCTCGATGTCCCGGGGCGCGGGGTCGAGGAGATCGAGGCGGCGGCCGGACAGCATCCGCTGCCAAGCCCGGGGCGCCGGGTCGCGCGCCTCGCTCATGCCGGCCGCCCGAGTGCGGCGCAGGGCCCGTGCCGGTGGCAGCCGACGAGGTGGTCGTTGACCATCCCGACCGCCTGCATGAAGGCGTGCACGATGGTCGGGCCGCAGAAGGAGAATCCTTGCGCCTTCAGGGCCTTGCCGATCGCCTGGGAGACCGGCGTCTCGGTCTGGATCTCGGCCCGGCTCCGGGCGCCCCCCTGGATCGGCCGCCCGTCCACGAAATTCCACAGGAACGGCGCGAAGCCGGGGCCGCTCTCCTCGATCCGCAGCCAGGCCCGGGCGCCGGCGATCGTGCCCAGGATCTTGGCGCGGTTGCGGATGATGCGGGCGTCCGCCATCAGCCGCGCGACGTCGGCCTCGTCGTAGCGGGCGATGGCTTCCGGATCGAAGCCGGAGAACGCGTCCCGAAAGCCGTCGCGGCGGCGCAGGATCGTGATCCAAGACAGGCCGGCCTGGAAGCCGTCGAGGATCAGCTTCTCGTAGAGCGCCCGGCCGCCGCGCTCGGGCACGCCCCATTCGGTGTCGTGATAGGCGACGTAGAGCGGGTCGTGGCCGGCCCACCAGCAGCGGGGGCAGCCATCGGGATGGTCGATCAGGCCGGTCTCGGACATCCCGCCGGTTTAGCGAGAACAGGAGCGGAACGCCATCGCGGCCCGCGCCCCGATCCGTGCTCAGGCCACCGACGATCCGGCCGCTTCCGGCATCGCGAACGTCGCGTAGGCCGGCTTCTCGAAGGTCACCGGAGTGTCGCCGGCCAGAGGCGTCACACCGGCCCCGAGGGCATCGGCTAGGCGGTCGAGCCGGACCAGCGCCAGGCCATGCTCGCCGGCGGCGCTGCCGGTGGTGCCCAATCCCTTGCCGCCGGCGGTGATCTCGGTGCCGGGGGGAGGGGCCTCGCCCGAATAATGTGCCGCCAGGATCCGGGTGCGGGCGGTGCCGCGGTGCTGCATGCGCGAGACCACCTCTTGGCCCACGTAGCAGCCCTTCTTGAAGTCGACGCCGCCGAGCTGATCCATCATCGCCTCATGGGGGAACGCGTCCCCGTAGGCGTAGTCGCGCCCGCCCTCGGGCACGGCGAGCTCGATGCGGTGCCTGTGGTAATCCGCTTCCGCGGCAACGGCGGAAAAGGCGCCCTCGGCGGCGTAGAGCCGGGCGCCGAGATCGACGTGGCGGGTATCGGCGACCGTGCCGGTCTCCACCGCCGGGGAGGCGCCGGCCCAGGAGGCCGCCACCGCCACGGTCGGGTCGACCGCGATCGCGACCTGCGCGCGCAGCCGGTAGAGCGTCAGCCGCTTGGCGAGGTCCGCGGCCCGGTCGATCGCCGTGTCGAGGCGGAACCCGTCCGGGATCCGCGAGATCAGGAAGTCGAACAGGATCTTGCCCTGCGGCGCCAGGAGCGCGCCGAGGCGGGCCTCGGCCTCCTGCAGGGTCTCGACGTTGCAGGTCAACACGCCCTGGAGCAGCGCGGCGGCATCCGGCCCGGTAACGGTGACGAGGGCGCGGTCCGGCAGCAGGGCGACGGGCATGGCGAGCAGATCCTCACGCGACGGTGGCGATCCGGCATTCCGGATCGCATGGCCGGGAGGTAGGTGCTGCGCGTGCCTGCCTCAACCGCCCGCCGCCAGACTCCTCAATGCTGGAGGGTCGTCGTGAAGGCGCCGCCGCGGATGCGCTCCGGAAAGCCCTCGGCGTAGCGGGCCGTGGCCTCCTCGCCGTAGGTCATCACCAGTTCCTGGAACGCCGCGAACAGGGCGGCCTGGGCCATGCAGTCGCCGTCGAGCCCGTCGAGACAGCCTTCCGCGAACGCTTCCGAGACGTAGCTCAGCGCGACGCGCTTCTCCTCGACGTCGACCTCAACCTCGATGGGGGCGGTCTGAGAGATGTGCTGCATGGGCCCGATACTTCCGTTGCGCCGGGCACGAGACCCGGCGGACCAACGGATGATAGGTGGCTCCCCGCGGCTCGGCCAGCCGAGAATTTCAGATCGGTTAACGCGGCCGCTCGAAGTTGATGCTTTCGGGGGATGCGTGGCGGGTGTGTTGCCTCTGCATCACCCGCCGAAGCGACCCGCCAGAGCATGCGACAGCCTGTCGCCCTCGGAGACGTAGCGGGCGGCCGCCTCGTGCGCCGCCGGGGTGCAGACCCGGTAGGTCAGCGCGTAGCCGCGATAGCCGCGATTGTAAGCGCCGGCCAGCCGGTCGCGACGGGCCGGGGTCACGCCCTCGGATTCGATCAGCGCTTTCATGCGGGCCGGCCACTCCGCGGCGTCGGGCGCCGCGCACAGGCCGCGCAGGAAGGCCAGCGCGCCGATGATCTCGGACATCCGCAGCAGGTCGCGGTCGTAGGGGGCGGGCACGTCCGCGGGCGGCGTCACCTCTTTGGGCGCCTCCTTGGCCGGGGCGGGCACGGCGCGGGTGCCGCGCTGCTGCTGCGCCAGGGCCGGCCCGGTCAGCGCCGCGGCCAGGCACAGGATGACCGGAAGCCTCACGCGCTCGCCTCCTTGCCGCGCACCCGGGCAAACGCCTCGTGCAGGGTCTCGATCAGGCCCGGGGTCGTCGTGAGGCCGGCGACCTCGTCCAGCGTCGCCCAGCGGACCCCGAGGGCCTCCGGGCCGGCCGCGGGCTCGCCGCCGCACCACAGGGCGGCGTGCGGGTGGACGACGTAATGGTGGCGGGCGCGGCCGGCCTCGTCCCGGACGATGATCTCGGTGGGAGAGAGCACGCCGATCACCTCGGCCGCGAGGCCGACTTCCTCGGACAATTCGCGCAACGCCGCCGCGGCCAAGCTCTCGCCGGCCTCGACCAGGCCGCCCGGCAGGGTCCAGACGCCGCGCATCGGCTCGTTGGCCCGGGCCGCCAGCAGGACGCGCGCGCCGCGGATCACCGCGATGGATGCGCCCACATAGGGCCGGGTCGGGAACAAGCGGCTGCCGTCATCGGCTGTGCCCTCGGTCACGGCTTGCCTCCGTCCGGGGCGATGACGGCGACCCGCCCGTCGGCGAGGCCGACCAGCAGCCGCGCCGCCGCGCCCTCGCCCAGCACCACGGTGCCGGTGGCGGCCGGCGCGGGCAGCGGGACGCGCAGGCGCTCGTGCAGCGATCCCTTGGCCTGGACGAGGGCGATCTCGGCGCGGCCCGCCACAGGCAGCGCGAGTTCGGCGGGACCGGCGGCCGGGACCGTGACGGCGAGATCGGCATCGCCCTCGCCCGCCGCGTAGCCCGGCGCCTCGCCGGCCGGCTCGATGTTTTCCGGGGTCAACGTCCAGAGCTGGAGCAGGCCCCGGGCGCTGATCGTTGCGGCCTGCATGCCGCCGGAGCCGGAAAAGTCCGCGATGCCGGCGATCTTCAGGGGCGGGCCGGGCTGCGGCGGCGTGCGGGCCGTGACGCTCCAGGCCGCCTGACCGTCCGGGCGCCCGATCAGAACGAGCCCGCCCGAATCCGCTCCCGCGAGGGTCGTGGCCAGGAGCGCCGGACGGCCGGCGAGGCGCAGCAGGCGCGGCCGCAGCGGCGCGAACAACGCGTCGCCCCCCGCCGGCACCGTGACGGTGGCGACCGGGACCGGCTTCGGATCGGTGCTGACCGCCATCGGCTGGCGTTCGCGGATGGTCAGGACGGCGGCGGCCTCGCTGCCGTCGGGAGCCCGGGTGCGGCCGGTGAGGTAGGCGCTCAGGGCCCCGGCCAGGACCCGGCGCGAGCCCGGCAGGGCGCCCCGCGGCGTCTCGGCAGCGGTCAGCCCCACGACCGCGTCCCGGCCGATCGGCCGGACCGTGACGGTACCGTCCGTCAAGCCGAGCACGGCGCCGCCCTCGTCGCCCCAGACCACGGCGATCGGGGCGCTCTCTTCGTCGCCGGCCGACGGGCCGGATCTCGCACCGGCGATCGGCAGCAGGCCGGAGGTCGCCACCGAGACGGCTACCTCGCTGCGCGGCCCGCGCAGCGCCCGCACCTTGAAGGGCAGGTCGAGGATCCGGACGGCCAGCGCCTCGGCGCGGGCGCCGGCGAGCGGCGTGCACAGACTCAGGCCGAGGAGGATCGCGAAGCTTCGGCGGTTTGGCACGGGGCGACAGTTGATCCGGTTTTCGAATCGTCCGCGTCTCGACAGGAAGTCCGTTCCCGCATTGGAACGCGCGCTCCCTCCCCCCTCTGCGGGCTGCGGACGAAACAGGTTTGAGGCGCAGGCGCTTTTGTCGGCCGCGACACGCCCCCTCTCCCGTTCGGGAGAGGGTTGGGGTGAGGGACCAGGTTTGTCTGGATAGGTCGCACCCCGCACCCTGTCCCTCTCCCGCACGGGAGAGGGGACCCGCGCCTCGGCCGGACCCGTGGAAATCCGATCGCCCACAGAGAGGGGAGGGCGAGGCGCATGTCTCCGACCGTTGCCTTCATCGGCCGCCGATATGCGAACGTCGTAACCCGGCCGAGAGAGGCCGCGCATCGCGACCGGCAGTCCCCATCGCCGGGTCAAACGTGCTGGCCGCCGTTGATGTGCAGCTCGGCCCCGTTCACGTAGGACGAGGCGTCGGTGCACAGGAAGTAGATCGCCTTGGCGACCTCGTCCGGGGTGCCGAGCCGGCGCTGCGGGATCTGCTCGACGAGCTTTTCCGTGCCGGGGGACAGGATCGAGGTGTCGATCTCGCCCGGCGAGATCGCGTTCACCCGCACCCCGAGGGGCCCGAAATCGGCGGCCATCTCGCGGGTCAGGCCGGCGAGCGCCGCCTTGGAGGTGCCGTAGGCCGCGCCCGCGAACGGGTGGACCCGGGATCCCGCGATCGAGGTGACGTTGACGATCGAGCCCCGGGCGTGGGCGAGCTCGTCGCGCAGGCCGCGGGCCAGCAGGATCGTGGCGAAGACGTTGACCTGGAACACCCGCTGCCAGCCGTCGAACTCCGTGGCCAGCGCGCCCAAGCGCTCGCCCGCGGGACCTTTCGGCGAGATGCCGGCATTGTTGACCAGCGCGTGCAGCACGCCGCCCTCGGCGTCGAGCCGGCCCCGGACCTCCTCGATGGCGCGCATCGTGTCCTGCGCGTCCGCGAGATCGACCTGGAGGTGGTCCTCGGGACCCATCTCCCAGGGGCAATTCTCGGGAAACGCGTGGCGTGAGCAGGTGATGACCCGCCAGCCGGCCGCCGAGAAGCGCTTGACCGTGGCGTGGCCGATGCCCCGGCTCGCGCCCGTGAGCAGCATGATGCGCCGGCGTTCGTTGACGGGGAGGGCCAAAGCCGTAAGCCTCGCTGGCGGGGTTTCGGAGCGCGTCCGGATCGGGCGCGGGGCGTCCCGGTGAGCCTGAACGGTCTAGGCGCACGAGGGCCGGAAATCCAGAGTGCGTCGCACGCGTACGGTACGGGAGCACGGGCAAGCCATGATGGGTACGGACCGCCTGCCGGAAATCCCGGCGGAAACCCTCACCGACGCGCAGGCCAAGGCCGCTGAGGCGTTCATGGCCGAGCGCGGGGTCCCGGTCTTCGGGCCGTTCGTGCCGCTGCTGCGCAGCCCCGAGCTGATGCTATGCGCCAGCCGCATGGGGCTGTACCTGCGCTACGGCAGCGCCCTGCCGCTGCGCGTCAGCGAGTTCGTGATCCTGTTCGTCGCCCGGCTGTGGAATCAGCAGGTCGAGTGGCAGATCCACCACCCGATCGCCCTCAAGGCCGGCGTCGCCGCCGAGACCGCACAGGCCTTGGCCGAGGGGCGGCGGCCCGACACGATGAGCGACGAGGAGGCACTGGCCTACGCGTTCTCGACCGAGCTGCAGCACAACCGCGTGGTGAGCGATGCCACCTACGCCGCTCTGGTGGCGCGCTTCGGCGAGCAGGGGGCGATCGATCTCACCGGCATCAACGGCTATTACGCGCTGCTCGCCATGACCATGAATGTCGGCCGCACGGCGTTGCCCGAAGACGGGCCGCCGCCGCTGCCGCCGCTGGTGCGCTAGGTCCTGCGCCGCTTGTAGCGCCGGCCGCTTCGGTCTAACCGTCCCACTCGCCTGTGGGCACCCGCTGCCGGCGCCCCGCCAACCCCCGAAAAACCAACCGGACCAAGCCATGGTCGCCCAGACCCGCGCCGCCACGGCGCCGAAGCCCGCCGATCCGGCGCTCGCCGGCGCCCGCATCCTCGTCGTCGAGGCGCGCTACTACGACGCCCTCGCGGACGAATTGCTGGCCGGCGCGCTGGCGGCGATCGAGGCGGCGGGCGCGCAGGCCATCGTGGTGACGGTGCCCGGCGCGCTGGAGATCCCCGCCGCGGTGGCGATCCTGGCGGACGGCTACGACGCCGTGGTGGCGCTCGGCTGCGTGATCCGCGGCGAGACCGGGCATTACGACATCGTGGCCGGCGAGAGCGCCCGCGCCCTGATGGACCTCTCGGTCCAGCGCCGGCTGCCGCTCGGCAACGGCATCCTCACCGTCGAGACCGAGGCGCAGGCTCTGGAACGCGCCCGGGTCGCCGAGATGAACAAGGGCGGCGGCGCGGCCGAGGCGGCGCTCGGGGTGCTCGCCCTCAAGCGTGCGGCCGAGGCGGCGCGCCCGCGATAACGAGAACCGACATGACCGGGATCACCGAAACCAGGCCGGACGGCACCGTCCAGGATGCCCCCGAGGAGGCCGCCCGGGCGATCAGCCCGCGCAGCGGCGCCCGCCTCGCCGTGGTGCAGGCGCTCTACGAGATGGACATCTCCGGCAAGGGCGTGCTCGACGCGCTCGCCGAGTTCGAGGCGTTCTGGATCGGCCAGGAGGTCGACGGGATCCTGCATCCCAAGGCCGAGACCGCCTTCTTCCGCGACCTGCTGCGCGGCACGGTCGAGGAGCAGCGGGCGATCGACCAGAAGCTCGACCAGGCGCTGGCCCAGGGCTGGCCGCTCCGGCGCATCGAGATCGTGCTGCGGGCGATCCTGCGGGCGGGCGCCTACGAGCTGCTGTTCCGGCCCGACGTGCCGGCGCCCGCGGCGATCTCCGAATATGTCGACGTGGCCCACAGCTTCTACACCGCCGACGAGCCGGGCCTCGTCAACGCCGTGCTCGACCGGGTTGCCCGGGAGGTCCGGCCGGGCGAGATGAGCGCGCCCAAGAGTGCCGGCAACAAGGGTGGCGGCAAGCCGGGCTCCGGGAAGCCGCCTGCCAAGAAGGCTTGAGCCGTGGCCGGGTCGGGTCGCGCCTCCGAGGAGGGGCTGATCGCCCGCTACTTCGCCCCGCTGGCGGGGCCGGGGGCGGACGGGCTCCGGGACGATGCCGCGACCCTGACCCCGACCCCCGGGCACGATCTCGTCGTCACCGCCGACGCTCTGGTGGCCGGGATCCATTACTTCCCCGACGATCCCCCGGCCTCGATCGCCCGCAAGGCGCTGGGGGTGAACCTGTCCGACATCGCCGCCAAGGGCGCGGTGCCCCGCGGCTTCCTGCTGACCCTGGCGCTCCCCGACGACTGGACGGAGGCATGGCTCGCCGGCTTCTCCGAGGGGCTCGGCGCGGCGGCGGCGGAGGCGGGCTGCCCGCTGCTCGGCGGCGACACGGTGCGCTCCGGTGGCCCGGCCCTGATCGGGATCACGGCGTTCGGCGAGGTGCCGGGCGGCGGCATCGTCCGGCGCGGCACCGCGCGGGTCGGCGACCGGATCTGCGTCAGCGGCACGATCGGCGACGCGGCGCTCGGCCTCCGGCTGCGCTTGGAACCGGAGGTAGCCTGGGCGGCGTCCCTCGATCCGGCGCAGCGGGCGGTGCTGGCCGACCGCTACCTGCATCCGCGCCCGCGCCTCGCCCTGGCGGCTGCGATCCGCCGCCACGCCTCGGCGGCGATGGACGTGTCGGACGGGCTCGCCGGCGATCTCGCCAAGATGCTGGGCGGGGGCCGCAGCGCCCGGATCGCGGTCGAAGCCGTGCCGCTTTCGGAGGCCGCCGCCCGGGCGCGCGAGGCGGAACCCGGCCTGATCGAGCCGATCCTAACCGGCGGCGACGATTACGAAATTCTCTGCACGGTGGCCCCGGAGCAGCTCGACGCGCTCCGCGCCGAGGCGGTGCAAGCCGGCATCCCGCTCACCGCCATCGGCACCGTCACCTCAGGCGACGGCCCGCCCGGCTTCGAAATGGGCGATGGCGCTGCGCGCGTGTTCGCGGCTGGGGCGTTCAGCCACTTCTGAGGCGGGGCCCGGGCTGGTCCGTCCGAGGACGATGTGGGTCACCCCCTCGGGCTGGCGGCCGATCTGGCGGCGGACCTCGTCCATCATGCCGGCGGCCACGATCGGCATCCACAGGGCCAGGTCGCTGTTGGTCAGCGCGGCGCGGCCGGTGAGCGATTCCTCCGGGCGGGGCGGGGTCGAGAACGCCCGCTGCAGGATGTGCAGGAGGTCGCCCTGCACCGCCTCCGGCTGGGCCGAGACCCGCTCGGCGAGCAGGAAATGCACCGCTCCGGTCAACACCTCGATCGTCGCCGCCAGCTTGGCGACCTGGTCGCTGCTCATGTCCAGCCCCATTCGGTTATACAACCGAAAGTAGAAGTCCGGATGGTTAACCGCGGGTTAAGGCCGACGGCGCCGCGAAGAGTTCGCTCCCGCCGGGCCTCCGCGTCGGCTCAGGACGCGAAGAATTGCCGCCGCCGAACCCACTTTGCTGCGAAGAGCCCGCGCAGCAAAACACGCGTCCTGCGATGACGCAGTGCAGCATTCACGGATCGCACCGCCAGCAACGCCGAACACGGCGTTTGCGCTCACCGGCGAAGTTTGGCAACTAAGGTCGGCCCGAACACGCCATGCTCGGGCCGACTCTAATCCTTTGCTGAGACGGCTCATCGTCGCCGGAAAAATCCTCCGTCGGCGGCGGTCGCGCCGAGACTGACCTTTGGGAAGGAATGCCCTGATTCGAGCGCACGTCCCGTGGCCGTCCTCCGGCGGCCAAGCTCGACGATAAGCACAAGCCCCGCCAGGCCCGATAAGAACAAGGACGGTAGAGCATGATCCCCTTGGCTTTGATCATCGTGGGCGGGCTCTGCGCCGTCGCCTACGGCATCGTCACGATCCTCGACGTGATGCGACGGGACGCCGGCACCCAGCGCATGCAGGAGATCGCCGCCGCCATCGCGGAGGGCGCGCAGGCCTATCTGAAGCGGCAATACCTCACCATCGGCCTCGTCGGCGTCGTGCTGTTCGTGCTGCTGGCGGTGTTTCTCGGGATCAAGGTCGCGGTCGGCTTCCTGATCGGCGCGGTCCTGTCGGGGGCGGCCGGGTTCATCGGCATGAACGTCTCGGTGCGGGCCAATGTCCGCACCGCGCAAGCCTCGTCGACCTCGCTGGGCGCCGGCCTCGACATGGCGTTCAAGTCCGGGGCGGTGACCGGCATGCTGGTCGCCGGCCTCGCGCTGCTGGGGGTCGCCCTCTACTACCTGTTCCTCACCCGCGGCGCCGGGCTCGACCCGTCGAGCCGCGAGGTGATCGACGCGCTGGTGGCGCTCGGCTTCGGCGCCTCGCTGATCTCGATCTTCGCCCGGCTCGGCGGCGGCATCTTCACCAAGGGCGCCGATGTCGGCGGCGACCTCGTCGGCAAGGTCGAGGCCGGGATCCCGGAGGACGACCCGCGCAACCCGGCCACCATCGCCGACAATGTCGGCGACAATGTCGGCGATTGCGCCGGCATGGCGGCCGACCTGTTCGAGACCTACGCGGTGACGATCGTGGCCACCATGGTGCTGGCGGCGATCTTCTTCTCCGGGCCCACCGGCAGCGGCCGGGCGGTGCTGGAGCCGATGATGCTCTATCCGCTCGCCATCGGGGCGGCCTGCATCGTCACCTCGATCGCCGGCACCTACGCGGTGCGGCTGTCCGCCAACCAGTCGATCATGGGCGCCCTGTACAAGGGGCTGATCACCGCGGGCGTGCTGTCCGTGGTGGCGATCGCCATCGTCAACCTGACCCTGCTGGGCGGCTTCTCGACCGCCTTCACCACCTCGACGGGCGTGACCTTCACGTCGGGCGGCCTGTTCGGCTGCGCGGTGATCGGGCTCGCCATCACAGCGCTGATCGTGGTGATCACCGAGTACTACACCGGCACCAATTTCCGCCCGGTGAAGTCGATCGCCGACGCCTCGGTCACCGGACACGGCACCAACGTGATCCAGGGCCTGGCGATCTCGCTGGAATCCACCGCGCTGCCGGCCCTCGTGATCGTGGCCGGCATCATCAGCACCCATGCGCTGGCCGGCCTGTTCGGCATCGCCATCGCGGTCACGGCCATGCTGGCGCTCGCCGGCTTCATCGTGGCGCTCGACGCCTTCGGGCCGGTCACCGACAATGCCGGCGGCATCGCCGAGATGGCCGGCCTGCCGCCGGACGTGCGCAAATCGACCGACGCGCTCGACGCGGTCGGCAACACCACCAAGGCCGTGACCAAGGGCTACGCGATCGGCTCGGCCGGCCTCGGCGCCCTGGTGCTGTTTGCCGCCTACACGTCCGACCTGAACTACTTCATCGCCAATGCCAGCCCGACGCAGTACCGGTTCTTCCAGGGCGTCAGCGTCGATTTCTCCCTGTCCAACCCCTACGTGGTGGTCGGGCTGCTGCTCGGGGGCCTGATCCCGTTCCTGTTCGCCGGCATCGCCATGACGGCGGTGGGCCGGGCGGCGGCCGCGGTGGTGGAGGAGGTCCGGCGCCAGTTCCGGGAGAAGCCCGGGATCATGCAGGGCACCGACCGGCCGGATTACGGCCGCGCGGTCGACATGCTGACCCGGGCGGCGATCAAGGAGATGATCGTTCCGTCGCTGCTGCCGGTGCTCTCGCCCGTCGTGATCTTCTTCGTGATCCAGCTGATCGCGGGCAAGAGCCAGGCCTTCGCCACGGTGGGCGCGAGCCTGCTCGGCGTGATCCTCACCGGCCTCTACGTCGCGATCTCGATGACCTCGGGCGGCGGCGCCTGGGACAACGCCAAGAAGTACATCGAGGACGGCCACCACGGCGGCAAGGGCTCCGACGCCCACAAGGCCGCGGTGACCGGCGACACGGTCGGCGACCCCTACAAGGACACGGCCGGCCCCGCGGTGAACCCGGCGATCAAGATCACCAACATCATCGCCCTGCTGCTGCTGGCGGTGCTGGCGCATTACTGAGGGGCGGGGGCGGCGATCCTGCAGGGGGGCCAGACGCTTCATGCAGGATCGAGCCGGCGCTCCGTCGTCGGACGCCTGACCGAGCGGCTGACCGCAATCCGCAGGGCCGAAGGGATGTCTGAGACGGGTGGATTTCCGCCGGTCCGGTTTCGGGCCGCGTGGCCACAAAAGCCGACGTTTGTTCGTAAAGCAGGAACCGAAGGTTGCGGCATTTTTGGACGTTGGCCGCTTGCTATAAGCAGCTTCCAATTAGCAGGCAGCCCACAGTGATACTGAAACCCATTAAAAGGATCGCCGATATGGGCGCGTAGGCGATTGCGACTAACAGCCTCGTAGAAAAGCGCTCAATTGGCAGCAACAGGTTTGCTACCATTCCAAAGACTACGGGCGTCCAGAGGCTAAGATGAGATTCATAAATCACACCATTGCGAATAAATAAATACGAAACAATAGTAAACCAAAACGGAGCTAGTAGCAGAGCACAGATATAAAAAATTTTGAAAAAAACTCTAGTGACTGCTCGTCTAAGACCGACGTCGATCCAGTCTGCAAGTCGATTAGCAATTTGCACAAACATCAAACGCTCCTACCGTCTTCATTTCCGGCGGCGTTATCACAAGGGCCACTTAGCTTCCGCAGTAAATATTTAATTTGGTAAGCGCGAGGCGTCATCGCTTGCCAGTAACTGAAAAGGGCGAGCGAACATGGCTTAAAGGCTTTGGATCGCGAAGCCGCACAACTAAGACGGCCGCGAGTGCGGCTGTCCCGACCAAGATCGCGAACATAGTTAATCTGCCGGGCGTCCTCCGGTTCATCGCCATACCACAGCAGCTACTCCAAGTTCGGGTTTCTGCCTCAAGCCGAAGCCGTCAAGCAACCGGCTATTGCTGCTATTCGGAAAGGTGAAGGCTGCATGAGGAAGGGGGCTGTCATGATCCGTGATGCTCTTCGAACGCTGGTAATCGCCATTCTCGCTGGTGCCGTGTTCGCGGCAGGCTTTCTATATCTGGTCGTGACTTCCGGCGTCGGTGAGAGAGGCTGGTGCTCGCCCGGTCCATTTCAGACCCAGTGCGAGTAGCGCCTGCTGGAAGGCAGACGCATGGCCGCTTCGGAGAAGCTGCCATGGGGATCCGGGCGGCTGGGTTGGGTCGTAAACAGCCACCCCAAGCGCAAGCGGGTGGGTTCAGACCCATGGGGCGGCGCAGAGCGGGGCTGTCGCGCGAGGCCGGCCGGCGGCCCTGGCCATGACGCTTGGCACCGCCCCGACGATCACGCCGGCCGCAGCTGCGGGATGGCTTTCTTCACCCGGGTATAGCCGCGGGTGGCCAGGGGCCAGGCGGCCTCGTCCCAGGGCCGCCGGACGCGCAGGCATTCGGCCGGGAGGGCATCCGCGGAGGGGCCGACCGGGGCCCAGGCCGTGACGATGGGACGGGCGTCGGACCAATCCGGGGCGACCGGTCCCGCCGGGCAGCCGAAATGCGCCTCTGCCCGCGCCAGGGCATCGGCCATCGCCGTAGAATCGGCCGCCCGAACCCTGTCCGACGCACCGGGGGCGTGGGCGACGAGGCCCCCGACCCGGACCACCCGGGCGTCCCCCAACGGCAGGCTCTCCGGATGCAGGTCGTCGAGATGCAGCAGCAGGGCGACCGCGCCGGCCGGTGCCGCGTCGGCCCGCGGCAGCGCGACCTCGCGCGGCGGGTTCGCTTCGTCGAGGGAATCCGGATATTCGTCGAGCCCGGCGGGATCGAACCGGCCCTCCGTGTAGCGCCGGATGTTCTCGGCGCGGGCGACGTAGGGCTTGCCCCGCGTGTGCAGGCCCGCCACCCAGCGCCAGGACAGGGTGTTGCTCGCCGGGTCGCCATCGACGAGGTGGCACAGGAAGAAGGCGGCGCCGAGGGCCCAGGGCAGGCGCAGGGTGAAGATCCAGATCGAGGCGAACCACATCCGCGCATGGTTGTGCAGCCAGCCGGTCTCGACCAGCTCGCGCACCCAATCGTCGAAGCCGTCGATGCCGGTCCGGCCCTCGATCGCCGTCGCGTAGGTCCGGCGCAGCCCGGGCTCGGCGGAAAGCCGCGCGCGGTCCGCCGCCGCCAGCGCCAGACAATCCGTCCAGGCGGCCGGGTGGGTCTCCAGATGGCCCTTGAAGTAGGTCCGCCAGAACACCTCGGACACGAATTTCTCAGCGCCGCCGTCGCCGAAGGCGCTGTCGGCGGCGGCCACCACCTCGGCCTCGGTGATCAGGCGCCGGCGCAGATAGGGCGACAGCGCCGAGGTGGTCGGCCGCGCCTGCGCGCCGCGGTCGGTGTTGCGGGTGGCGGCGTAAGCGGCACCGGCCTCCGCCAGGAAGGCGGAGAGACGGTCGAGCCCGGCATCCCGGGTCATGGGGAAGATGCGATCCATGCCGCCGAGCTAGCGCGGGACCGCGCGGGCGCGGCTGCGACCCATTCCCCGCCCGGCGGCGCCATGGCCCGTCGAGCCTCCGGCTCCCGGCGTTGCGCGGCCTGCTGACCAGCCCGGAATGCGCCCCGATTCCCGAAACCCCAGGAGGATCCCGCACCCCTGGGACGTGCGCTCGCGCACGGACCGGGCCCCGATGCTGCGGTGCACCTTGGCATCACCGCGCTGCGACGCCACCTCGGCGTCTGCCACCCGGACGCGGCGTTGCCGCACCAGCACGAGGTCTTCCATGCCGTCCCTGCTCGACCCGATCCGCATCGGCGCCATCGAGGCGAAGAACCGGATCTTCATGGCCCCGCTCACCCGCGGCCGCGGTACGCGGGAGCACCTGCCGACCCCGATCATGGCCGAGTATTACGCCCAGCGCGCCGGCGCCGGCCTGATCCTCACCGAGGCCACCGGCATCTCCCAGGAGGGCCTCGGCTGGCCCTACGCCCCGGGGATCTGGTCGGATGCCCAGGTCGACGCCTGGCGGCCGATCGTGAAGGCCGTGCACGACCACGGCGGCAAGATCGTCTGCCAGATCTGGCATATGGGCCGGATGGTCCATCCGGACTTCCTGGGCGGCGAGAAGCCGGTCTCGGCCTCGGCCACCACGGCCCCGGACCAGGCGCACACCTATTCCGGCAAGAAGCCCTACGGCGAGGCGCGCCCGCTGGAGGTCGCCGAGATCCCGCGGCTGCTCGCCGATTACGAGCGCGCCACCGCCAACGCCCTGGCGGCCGGCTTCGACGGGGTGCAGATCCACGCCGCGAACGGCTACCTGATCGACGAGTTCCTGCGCGACGGCACCAACCACCGCACCGACCCGTACGGCGGCTCGATCGCCAACCGCGTGCGGCTGCTGCGCGAGGTGACCGACGCGGTCGCCGGAATCGCCGGGCCGGAGCGCACCGGCGTGCGCCTGTCGCCGAACGGCGAGATCCAGGGCTGCAACGATTCGGATCCGGAGGCGCTGTTCGTGGCCGCCGCCCAGGCGCTGGCCGACAGCGGCATCGCCTTCCTGGAGATGCGCGAGCCCGGCCCGGACGGCACCTTCGGCAAGGCCGACCATCCGCCGATCGCCCCGGCGATGCGCAAGGTGTTCCGCAACCCGATGATCCTCAACGCCGATTACGACGGCGTGAGCGGCCAGAAGGCGCTGGATGCCGGGCAGGCCGACGCCATCGCGTTCGGCCGGACCTTCATCGCCAACCCGGACCTGGTCGAGCGCATCGCCAAGGGCGCGCCGCTGGCCAAGGACGAGGCCGCGACCTGGTACAGCCAGGGACCGAAGGGCTACACCGACTATCCGACGCTGGGCCAAGCCCAGGCGGCCTGATCGGCGTCGACGGTGCCGGGGCCCGCGCGACGGGCTCCGGAACCGGGGTGATCGCAGTAGAGGATTTCCGAGGGGGGCGTTCGGCTGCGCTCGCGATGACCGTAGAGGCGGCCCGTTCGCCAAAGCCACCCGTTCCCGCGGCCGTGAAAACCTTAATCGAAGGCGCTGCCTAGGCATCGGGCCCTCCCGGGCCTATGTGAGCGCGAGACCATGGATGTGCCGCCCCCCCATACACGCGCGGATGCCGGATCGACCGACGGGCCCTGGAGCACCGCCGATCGGCTGGCGGAGCTGCACGACCTCGCGATCCTCGATAGCGAGCCCGAGCCGCTCTACGACGACCTCGTCCGGATCGCGGCCCATGTCTGTCGCGCGCCGGTCGCCCTGGTCAGCCTGGTCGATGCCGAGCGGCAATGGTTCAAATCGGAATTCGGCCTCGGCCAGCGCGAATTGCCGATCAATTGCTCGGTCTGCGCCCACACGATCGAGGCCGGTGAAAGCCTCATCATCCCGGATCTCGCCGCCGATCCCCGGACCGTCGACAACCCGCTGGTGACCGGGGGGCCGGGCTTCCGCTTCTACGCGGGCGCGGTGATTCGCGGCGCGCAGGGTATCCCGCTGGGGGCGCTCTGCGTCCTCGACCGGGTGATCCGGCCGGACGGCCTCGATGCCGATCAGACAGCCACCCTGACCGCCCTGGCGCGCCAGATCTCGACCCTGCTCGAATACCGGCGGACCCATACCCAGGTGGCCGCCCGGGAGGCCGAGCTCGCCGCCAGCGAGCGCCGCTTCCGGGTCATGACCGAGGCCATGCCCCAGATGGTCTGGACCACCCTGCCGGACGGGTTCCACGATTATTACAACGACCGCTGGTACGAGTTCACCGGCATGCCGCACGGCTCCACCGACGGCGAGGGCTGGAACGGCGTGTTCCACCCGGACGACCAGGAGCGGGCCTGGACACGCTGGCGCCACTCGCTGGCCACCGGTGAGCCCTACGAGATCGAGTACCGCCTGCGCCATCGCGACGGCACCTACCGGTGGACGCTCGGCCGCGCCATGCCGATCCGCGACGCGGCGGGGCGGATCGAGCGCTGGTTCGGCACCTGCACCGATATCGACGACCTGAAGCGGGCCGAGGACGAGGCGCGCAAGCTCGCCGCCATCGTGGAGACCTCAAAGGACTTCATCGGCCTCTGCACCCTGGACGGGGCCGTCACCCATCTCAACGAGGCCGCCCTGGCGCTGGTCGGGCTGCCCGACCTCGCCACCGCCCGGCAGCACCGGATGGAGGCGTTCTTTTCCGAGGACAGCCGCCGGGTGCTGGCCGAGACCGTCATGCCGGCCGTGCAGCGGACCGGCTACTGGGAGGGCGAGCTGGCCTTCCGCCACTTCGGCACGGGCGAGCCGGTCGCGGTGCTGTACAACATCTTCCCGGTGCGCGACCCGACCGGCGCCGAGATCGGCTACGCCACCGTCACCCGGGACCTGCGCGAGGCCAAGCGCTCCGAGGAGGCCCGCGACCTGCTGATCCGCGAGCTGTCCCACCGGATCAAGAACATCTTCGCCGTGGTCGGCGGCTTGGCGGCGCTCACCGCCCGGAGCGACCCGGCGGCCAAGCCGTTCGCGGCCGCCTTCCGGGAGCGGCTCGGCGCCCTGGCCCGGGCCCACGAATACGTCCGCCCGCACTCCCCCGAGAGCGCCCCCGCGGTCGAGGGCCAGACGGTGCTCGGGCTGATGCGGCTGATCATGGCCGCCTACGAGGAGGACGGCCGGGCGCGGGTCGCGATCTCCGGCGACGACGCCGCGATCGGCGAGCGCACCGCCACCGCGCTGGCGCTGATCATGCACGAGCAGGCCACCAACGCGATGAAGTATGGCGGGCTCTCCACCAAGGAGGGCGGCGTCACCCTGAGCGGCCTGCGCGACGGCGCGCGCTACACCCTCACCTGGGCGGAGGCCGGCGGCCCGCCGGTGACGGAAAAGCCCTCCCGCAAGGGTTTCGGGACGGTGCTCGCCGAGCGCAGCGTCGCCGGCCAGCTCGACGGCGTGCTGGAGCACGATTGGGCGCCGGGCGGGCTGCTGATGCGGCTCAGCGTGCCCCTCGAGAATCTCCGCCACTGAAGATGGGCCGCAGACCCGGTGAGGCCGCGCCATCCCTGGTCGTGCTCGATTTCGACGGCACCCTCGCGGACAGCTTCGCCTGGTTCTGCTCGGTCTTGAACGGGGTCGCCGACCGCTACCGTTTCCGCCGGGTCGAGGCCCACGAGGTCGAGGGGCTGCGGCTGCAGGGCGCGCGGGCGATCGTGGCCCATCTCGGCATCCCGCGCTGGAAGCTGCCGCTCATCGCCCGCCACATGCACGCGCTCGCGGCGCGCGACGCGGACCGGATCGCGCTGTTTCCCGGCGTGCCCACGATGCTGTCCGATCTCGCGGCGGCGGGCGTGCCGCTGGCGATCCTGTCGTCGAACCGCGAGGAGACCGTCCGCCGGGTGCTCGGGCCGGAGCATGCGGCGCGCATTGAGGCCTATGCCTGCGGCGCCTCGCTGTTCGGCAAGGCAAGGCGGCTGCGGACGCTGCTGGCGCGCCGGGGCGTCGCCCCGGAGCGGGCCCTGTGCATCGGCGACGAGGTCCGCGACCTGGAGGCGGCCCGGGCGCTCGGCTGCCGGTTCGGGGCGGTGGCCTGGGGCTACACCGCTGCGCAGGCCTTCGCGGCGCTCGGCCCGGATCACCTGTTCGCAGAGCCGGCGGACATCGCCCGCCTGGTGCAACGGCGCGAATTGGTCTGACACAAGTCAGGGTTTCAAACGGTCTGCGACCTTTCGCGGTTGCAGGGCGGAGCCCTGCTATCTCGGGGGCTCCGCCCCCGAACCCCGCCAAAGGGCTCGCCCTTTGGAAACCCCTGATCTTGGCTCACATGCCGCGGTTGGCGCCCGGGACGACGCTGGTGCCCTTGCCGGTGCCGAACGGCTCGTAGCGGGTCAGGCCGCGGAACAGCTGGCTGAGGAAGGCCCGGTCGGCACCGCTGGTCGGCGTGGTGCGCTCGATGAAGTCGAACACCTTGCCGTCCTGGAGGCCGTAGAGCGCCACCCGCTCGACCTTGAAGCCGGGGGTGAAATAGACCGCCGTGACCTTCTGGTCGTCGACCTGCTCGCCCAGGAACATGATCGTCCGGCTGGTGTTCTGCGAGATGTAGTACCAGGACTTGTTGCCCACCGTGGAGACCGTCGACGGCGTGCCGAGGATCTGCAGCACCTGCTCCGGGCTCATGCCGGGCTTGATCGTCGCGAGCGCGGCCTGATCGACCTGATAGCCGTGGCGCAGCTCTTCACCGACGCAGCCGGCGAGGCCGGCGCCCGCGAGGCCGAGCAGGGCGAGGCGCGCAAAGGACTGGACGAAACGGCGCCGCATCGGGCCCCCAGAGAGCGTGTTGACGGACGAGCGACGCAGGCCGCCGCCGGTCCGTGTCTCCGACGGCGCTTGCGCCTTGGGCGTGGGTTGCCGTACCGCGGGGTTATGGCTTTGACAAGGCAAGCTTGGCCACAGGCCGGCCCCCAACTCACCCGCTCTCCCTCCCCCCTCTGCGGGGGAGGGTGGGCCGGCCGTCAGGCCGGGTCGGGAGAGGGGGACCCGGATTCCGGGAGTGGCAGTGCGGGCGTGCGAGCCGGAGCTTCGCTCTGCACCGTCGCTCCCCTCTCCCGACGTCCTTCGGGGGGCTCCCTCCCCCGCAGAGGGGGGAGGGAGGAGGGCGTGCCTGCCTTGGGCCGGACGTACCTCAAGTTCGCGGGGCGCCGATGATCGCCGGGCTGTTCCGGCGCGACGGCGCGCGCCGTCGCGCGGTCGAGGGGCTGCACGCGGCGATCAGCCTGGCGGCGCGGCGGCCGGGCCTCTACACGCGGCTCGGCGTGCCCGACACCGTCGAGGGCCGGTTCGAGGCCCTGTGCCTGCACGTCATCCTGGTCCTGCGCCGGCTCAACCGGCTGCCGGCCCCGGCGGCCGACGTGGCCCAGGATCTGGTCAACGCGGTCTTCATCCAGCTCGACGCGGCTTTGCGCGAGCTCGGCGTCGGCGATATGGGCGTCGGCAAGCGGATGAAGAAGCTGGGCGCCGCCTTCTACGGCCGGGCCGCGGGCTACGATGCCGCCCTCGATGCCGGCGACGGCGCGGCCCTGGCCGTGGTGCTCGCCCGCAACGTGCTGGGCGGCGTCGGCGACGCGGCGGGCCTCGCCGCCTACGTGCTGGCGGCCGACGCGGCGCTGGCGACGGCCAATCTCGACGGGCTGCTCGGCGCCGGGCCGCCCTTCCCGGAGCCGGAGGCGTTCGCGCCGGCCCCGACCGGAGACAGGATATGAGACACCGTACGGGTCCGGAGAACGGGCCGCTCGCACGCTGGGTCAATGTCGAGCGCCTGCCGCAGGGCCGGGGCGCCGTCACCGTCGAGGCGAGCCCGGCCGAGTGCGCCGCGCTCGCCGCCGACTTCAAGATCCCCGCGATCCGCGACCTCGTGGGGCGCTTCGAGATCTCGGGCTCCACCAACCGGATGACCGTCACCGGCACGGTCGAGGCCGTGGTGACGCAGATCTGCACCGTCAGCCTCGAGCCGTTCGAGGGGCCGGTCCGCGAGCCGGTGGAGGTGGTGTTCACCGACACCGACCAATTCGCCGGCACCGACGCCGAGGATGTCGAGGTCCCCGATCCGCTGATCGGCGGCCGGATCGATTTCGGTTCGCTCACGGCCGAGTTCCTGGCGCTCGGCCTCGACCCTTATCCGCGCAAGCCCGGCATCGCCTTCGAGCCCGTGGTGGCCGGCGAGGATGCGGGGCCTTTCGACGCGCTGCGCCAGATCCGCGACAAGCAGGCGTGAGGCGGATCGCTTCGCCGGACTCGTGACGATGGATGCGGGCGGCGGTCTTCGGCCTGCGCGCCTCCAACCCAATCCCCCTCATCCTGAGGTGCCGGAGCGCAGCGTAGGCCTCGAAGGAGCCCTCCAGGGATCGCGCGACCGCTGGCGGCCTCCTTCGAGGCCTGCGCGATGCGCAAGCACCTCAGCGATGAGGGAGGTTGTTGGGATCACGCCGGGCCGGACCGCGTAGAGGATCCGTGCGCGACGCGCCAATCTCGGCCCCGCCGAAACAATTGCCCGGCCCCGCCGGCCCGAATTCATTTGCCCGGCGGGCCGGTATCGCTATGGTCCGCCGCGCTTGGCGGGCGGCCCTCGCCCGTCCCGCCGCTCTTCCCTGCCGAGACCGCGACCCGCAAAGACATGTCCCAACGCGTGTGCATCTCGCTCGACGCCATGGGCGGCGACCACGGGCCCACCACCGTCGTGCCCGGCGCCGCGCTGGCCCGTGAGCGCCATCCCGACATGACCTTCCTGCTGTTCGGCGACGAGGCGGTGATCGCCCCGCTGGTCGCCAAGGAGCCGCGGCTCAAGGACTGCGTCGAGATCCGCCACACCACCGTGGCGGTGGCCATGGACGACAAGCCCAGCCAGGCGGTGCGCCAGGGCCGGGGCAAGTCCTCGATGTGGCAGGCGATCCAGGCGGTGCGGGACGGGCAGGCCCAGGCCTGCGTGTCCGCCGGCAACACCGGCGCCCTGATGGCAATGTCGAAGATCTGCCTGAAGACCATGTCGGGCATCGAGCGCCCGGCCATCGCCTGCCTGTGGCCGACCGTGCGCGGCGAGAGCGTGGTGCTCGATGTCGGCGCCACCATCGGGACGGATGCCGAGCACCTCGTCGAGATGGCCGTGATGGGCTCGGCCATGGCCCGGATCGTGTTCGACCTCGACAAGCCGACGGTCGGCCTGCTGAACGTCGGCACCGAGGAGATGAAGGGCAACGAGGCGGTCAAGGAGGCCGCCCGGCTGCTGCGCGAGCTGGAGAGCCCGCGCCTGACCTATCACGGCTTCGTCGAGGGCACGGATCTCGGCCGCGGCACCGTCGACGTGGTGGTGACGGAAGGTTTCACGGGAAACATCGCCCTCAAGACCGCCGAGGGCACGGCCAAGCAGATCGGCAGCTATCTCCGCTCGGCCATGACCCGGACGCTGTCGGCCAAGATCGGCGCGCTGTTCGCCCGCCAGGCGTTCAAGGCCCTGCGGGACAAGATGAATCCGAGCCGCGCCAACGGAGGCGTGTTCCTCGGCCTGGAGGGCATCGTCATCAAGAGCCACGGCTCGGAGCACGCGCAAGGGTTCGCCGCCGCGATCGACCTGGCCCATGACATGGCCCGCCACGACATGATCCGCACGATCCGCGAGATGCTCGACCAGACGGCGGTCCTGGCGCCGGCTTGAGCGTCCGTTCGGAGGGCACGCACCGCCTCCACCGTCATTGCGAGCGCAGCGAAGCAACCCAGTGCAGCGGGCGATCTCCGAATGTGGCGTCTCCCTGGGTTGCTTCGCTGCGCTCGCAATGACGGATCGTCGGTCGGGCGATCCGACCGGAAACCGACTGACACAGGGGCGGACCCGCCATCCGGTCTGGGGCGTTCACACAAAACACGACCGCGTATGCCTCCCAGATCCATGAGGGGACGGTGATTCGTGTAACATGGTCAAGGCGTTGACGGCCGGCGGGAATGTCCGAGACCCCGCGTCCGGGAAGGAAAGCGATGTCAGCCCTCCGCACAGATTCCTCGCAGGCGCTGCGCTCGGTGGTGGTCGGGACCGGGTCGAGCCTGCCCGCGCAGGTGGTGACCAACGCGGCGCTCGCCGAGCGGGTCGACACCTCGGACGACTGGATCGTCCAGCGCACCGGCATCCGCCAGCGCCACATCGCCGATGCGAGCGAGACCACCTCGGTGCTGGGCACCCGGGCGGCCCAGGCCGCCCTCGCCGATGCCGGCCTGACCGGCGCCGACATCGACCTCGTGATCTGCGCGACCTCGACCCCGGACCACACCTTCCCGGCCACCGCCACCCAGATCCAGGCGGCGCTGGGCATCCACCAGGGCGCGGCCTTCGACCTGCAGGCGGTCTGCGCCGGCTTCGTGTTCGCGGTCTCCACCGCCGACAAGTTCCTGACCACCGGCTCGGCCCGCCGGGCCCTGGTGATCGGCGCCGAGACCTTCTCGCGGATCGTCGACTGGGAGGACCGCACCACCTGCGTGCTGTTCGGCGACGGCGCCGGGGCGGTGGTGCTGGAGGCGCGCGCCGATGCGGGCGACCGGGGCGTCCTCTGCGCCAGCCTGCGCTCGGACGGGCGGCACCGGGACAAGCTCTACGTCGATGGCGGGCCGGGCTCCACCGGCACCACCGGGCATCTGCGCATGGAGGGCCGGGAGGTGTTCCGGTTCGCGGTCGGGCAGGTCACCGACGTGATCGCCGACGCCTTCGCGCAGGCCGGGCTCACCCCGGACGATCTCGACTGGTTCGTGCCGCACCAGGCCAACCGCCGGATCATCGAGGCCTCGGCCGACAAGCTCGGCATCGCCCGCGAGAAGATCGTGCTGACGGTGGACCGCCACGGCAACACCTCGGCGGCCTCGATTCCCCTGGCGCTGGACGTGGCCCGGCGGGACGGCCGCATCCAGCCCGGCAACCTCGTGATGATCGAGGCGATCGGCGGCGGCTTCAGCTGGGGCGCGGCGCTGATCCGCTGGTGAGCGGCTTGACCGATTCGACGGCCCCACGTGGTTGACCGGGCGGCGGGCGCCGATTAGCGTGCCGGATCATAGGGATACACCTTCGGCTCAGGGTGCGGCGCGGTTCGGCGCGCCCGTGGGCTGTCGGATGAGAAGAGCGGGCGAGGGGACACGGCATGGCAGGCAAGACGGTGACGCGCGCCGACTTGAGCGAGGCCGTCTACCACCAGGTGGGCCTGTCCCGGACCGAGTCGTCCGCCCTGGTCGAGACCGTGCTGTCCGAGATCTGCGCCTGCCTGGCGGGGGGCGAGACCGTCAAGCTGTCCTCGTTCGGCTCCTTCGTGGTGCGCAGCAAGGGCAAGCGCGTCGGCCGCAACCCCAAGACCGGCGTCGAGGTGGCGATCGAGCCCCGCCAGGTGATGGTGTTCAAGCCCTCCAACGTGCTCAAGGCCAAGATCAACGGCCAGGCGATCAACGGCCTGGACAAGCACGACGACGAGGATTGAGCGGGAGCGCCCGGCCGGCCAGCGGACTGACCGCGGCGACGACAAACACGATCGCCTCACCCCCGGCGAGGCTTGAGCCCGGCCGCGCGGGCCGGCAAGATCGGGTTTTCCACGCCGCGCATCAGAGAGCCATGCCCCCAGCCCTCGCCGCCGACATGCCGCTCGAACCGATGGCTGAGAAGAGCGCCGGTGCGTTCCGGACGATCAGCGAGGTCGCCGACGAGCTCGACGTGCCCCAGCACGTGCTGCGGTTCTGGGAGACGCGATTCGGCCAGATCCGCCCGGTGAAGCGGGCGGGCGGCCGGCGCTATTACCGGCCCCAGGACGTCGAGCTGGTCGCCGGCATCCGGCAGCTCCTGTACGTGCAGCGCTACACCATCGCGGGGGCGCAGCGGGTGCTCAAGGAGAACGGCATCCGCTTCGTCCAGGCGGTGGGTCGCGGCGAGGCCAAGGCCGCCGAGCCCCTGATCCAGGAGGTCGAAGGCGGCCCCGACACCGCGCTGCGGGCCGACACGCCCGATCGGGCGGCGCTGATGGGCGTGCTGGACGATCTGCGCGCCTGCCGGGCCCTGCTCGACGCCCTGCGCCGGCCCTACGACCGCGAGGCGTAACGGCCCCGCGGCATCACGCCCCGGGGTCGAGGGCGGCGGGCGCACAACTTGCGGGTGGGGCGGACCTTCCGGCTCGAATCCGCGTTGAAGCCCGCATGGCCGCGCCCAAACCCAAGCTGTCTCCCAGCCAGGAACTGATGGCCCGCCTCATGCGGATCGTCCGCACCTGCCCGGAGGCTGCCTCGGAAGTCCTCGAACTGATGTTCCTTGTCAGCCAGATCGAGGCTGCCACCACGATCGACCGGGAGTACCGGGACGCCAAGCGGGTGATCAGCCGCCTGCGCAATCCCCTGTGGGAGATGGGTCCGCCCGACCGGGAGAAGCTGCTCGCCGCCGCCGAGACGATCCGCCGGGTGTGCCGCCTGCCCGAGGACCAGATCCCCCCGGTGCCGATCGCCGATGCCGGCGAGCGCGCCCGGGTCGAGGCCCGGCTCGCCGACGCGCTCGCCGGCGAGTTCGACGCCGCCCAGATCGCCCGGGTCACCGGGGTCGTGGCGGCGGTGCTGCAGGACTAGGACCCGGTCCGGACCGGATTCGAAAAAAACGCCTCCGTCAGGGACGGGACATCGATCCGGAAAACCCTCGACGGGCGTGCCCGGCCTCCCCACATGCCCTCTCGACCGATGACAGGGGAACCGGACATCCGGCCCCGGATCGGAACCGGAGAGACGCCGCATGACCGCCCTTCGTCCGCTCGCCGCGCTGCTCGCAGGCGGCCTGCTCCTCGCCGGGCCGGCCCAGGTCCCGGCCTTTGCCCAGACCACGGTGACGCGCTCCAAGACGGTCGCCCCCGGCAAGACCGTGCGGCTGGAGATCGCCCCGAACCTCAAGAAGGATTGCAGCCCCGGCCCGATGCCGGAGTTCAAGGTCTCGGGCGCGCCCAAGAACGGCGCGGTGATCACCAAGGTCGGCAAGCTGAAGACGCCGGCGAGCTATCGCTGCCCCAACAGGGAGGCCGCCGTCCAGGCGCTGTTCTACCAGCCCAATACGGGCTTCACCGGCGCCGACGAGGTGACCTTCGAGGTCAGGAGCGCCGACGGCCAAGTCCAGACCCAGACCATCAAGATCACGGTCGGCGCCGCCGGATCGAAATCCGGGGACGATGCCAAGAAAGAGGGCACGGATCTCTGAGTAGAGGCAGGAAACCCCGGCGCGTGCATAGTTTTTCATCCTCGATTGCACGCGCTAAGGAGATCGAAATCAACGTTGAACCTGCTTGAGGCCCCGTTTTCGCCAGACGAGTGTTGCAAGCAATCGACAGGCCGGCGGCACGTTCGCCGCGCTGCGACAAAAGCGGGCCTGTCGGTTGCATCCGAGCCGAGACAGGATGAAGCTACCCGGGTCTGAGAGGGTTATCGAATGCCCATGCATGCGACGAACGACCTTTTCCAGAGCTTCGCTCGAGGATACGAGGCCCGCCGCGATACGGAGATGACGCTCTCCGAGTATCTCGAGGCCTGCCGCGACGAGCCGCTGATGTACGCCTCGGCCGCCGAGCGAATCCTGGCGGCCATCGGCGAGCCGGAATTCGTGGACACCTCGAAGGATTCCCGCCTCGGCCGGATGTTCATGAACCGGACGATCCGGACATACCCGGCCTTCCGGGAGTTCTACGGCATGGAGGAGACGATCGAGCGGATCGTCTCGTTCTTCCGCCACGCCGCGCAGGGGTTGGAGGAGCGCAAGCAGATCCTCTACCTGCTGGGCCCGGTCGGCGGCGGCAAGTCGTCCCTCGCCGAGCGCCTGAAGGCGCTGATGGAGGTCCACCCGATCTACGTCCTCAAGGCCGGGGACGAGGTCTCGCCGGTGTTCGAGAGCCCGCTCGGGCTGTTCGATCCGGACACGTTGGGCGAGGAGATCCAGAAGCGCTACGGCGTCCCGCGCCGCCGGCTCGCCGGGCTGATGAGCCCCTGGGCCCTCAAGCGCCTCGACGAGTTCAACGGCGACATCTCGCGCTTCAAGGTGATCAAGGTCCGGCCGTCGCGGCTGCGTCAGATCGCCATCGCCAAGACCGAGCCGGGCGACGAGAACAACCAGGACATCTCCTCGCTGGTCGGCAAGGTCGATATCCGCCGGCTGGAGACCCTGTCCCAGGCGGATCCCGACGCCTATTCCTACTCGGGCGGCCTCAACCGGGCGAACCAGGGCGTTCTGGAATTCGTCGAGATGTTCAAGGCGCCGATCAAGATGCTGCACCCGCTGCTCACCGCGACGCAGGAGGGCAATTACGTCGGCACCGAGAATATCGGCGCGATCCCGTTCACCGGCGTGATCCTGGCCCACTCGAACGAGTCCGAGTGGCAGACCTTCAAGACCAACAAGAACAACGAGGCCTTCATCGATCGCATCTACGTGATCAAGGTCCCGTACTGCCTCCGGGTCACGGAGGAGCAGCACATCTACGAGAAGCTGATCTCCAGCTCGGAGCTCTCGGATGCCGCCTGCGCGCCCGGCACCCTCGAGATGCTGGCCCGGTTCTCGGTGCTGTCCCGCCTGCGCGAGCATGCCAATTCCAACGCGTTCTCGAAGATGCGGGTCTATGACGGCGAATCGCTCCGCGAGGTCGATCCGCGCGCCCGCTCGATGCAGGAATACAAGGACGCCGCAGGCGTCGACGAGGGCATGGACGGAATCTCCACCCGCTTCGCCTTCAAGGTGCTGGCCGCGACCTTCAACCACGACACCACCGAGGTCTCGGCCGACCCGGTGCACCTGATGTACGTGCTGGAGCAGTCGCTCCGCCGCGAGCAGCTGCCCGCCGAGACCGAGAAGAAGTACCTGGAATTCATCAAGACCGAGCTGGCCCCGCGCTACGCGGAGTTCATCGGCCACGAGATCCAGAAGGCCTATCTCGAATCGTACCACGATTACGGCCAGAACCTGTTCGACCGCTACATCGACTACGCCGATGCGTGGATCGAGGACCAGGACTTCAAGGACGCCGAGACCGGCCAGTTGCTGAACCGGGAACTCCTGAACCAGGAACTCACGAAGATCGAGAAGCCCGCCGGGATCGCCAACCCGAAGGATTTCCGCAACGAGGTGGTCAAGTTCGCCCTGCGCTCGCGGGCCCAGCACGGCGGCCGCAACCCGAGCTGGACCAGCTACGAGAAGCTGCGCGAGGTGATCGAGCGGCGGATGTTCAGCCAGGTCGAGGAATTGCTGCCGGTGATCTCCTTCGGCTCGAAGAAGGACGGCGACACCGAGAAGAAGCACGGCGAGTTCGTCGAGCGCATGGTCGCCCGGGGCTACACCGAGCGGCAGGTCCGCCGCCTGGTGGAATGGTACATGCGGGTGAAGCAGGCCGGCTGAGGGACGAAGAGCCCGCCCGGGTCGAATCCGGGCGGCCAAGTTTCGACCCTCCGCCGCCATAGTTTCGGACGACCGGCCGGCGAGGCTCGCAAGCATGACGTGGGAAAAGGGGATTCCGCTTTTCCAAACACATCATGCGAGAGCGGCGCGTTAGACCAGACTGTGCGAAAGAGGGAAGCCTCTTTCGGAAGGCAGCATGGTATAACGAGAGGCTAGAACCGGCCGGAGCACGCGGGACGAGGGTTTTCGCAGCGGATGCACATCGTCGACCGACGCCTGAATCCGGGGGGCAAGAGCCTCCCCAACCGGCAGCGCTTCCTGCGGCGCGTGAAGGATGTCGCCCAGCACGCCGTGCGCGAATCCGCCCGCGAGAAAGACATCAAGGATCTCGGCAAGGACGGCCGGGTGACCGTGCCCGCCGACGGCGTGCGCGAGCCCCGGTTCTCCCGCCAGCCCGGCACCGGCCTGCAGGACCACATCCTGCCGGGCAACAAGACCTACGTGGAGGGCGACACGATCGAGCGGCCGCCGGGTGGCGGCGGCGGGCGCGGTTCCGGCGAGGGCGGGGAGGGGGGCGAGAACAGCGAGGACGCGTTCCGGTTCGTGCTCACCCGCGAGGAATTCTTGGAGCTGTTTCTGGAGGATCTGGAGCTTCCGGATCTGGCCAAGCGGCGCCTGGCGGTGGTCGAGACGGAAGGGATGCGCCGGGCCGGCTACACGGTGACCGGCTCTCCGGCTAACCTCGCGCTCACCCGGACCCTGCGCAACTCGATGTCCCGGCGGATCGCCCTCAAGCGTCCGAAGCCCGAGGAGGTCGCGGCTTTGGAGGCTCAGCTCGCCGAGATGCGCGAATCGGATCCCGGCCGGCCGGACCTGGAACTCTCGCTGCTGAAACTGCGCGAGCGCGCCAAGCGCATCCCCTATGTCGACCCGATCGACCTGCGCTTCCGCCGGTTCGAGCCCTATCCGCGGCCGATCGCCCAGGCCGTGATGTTCTGCCTGATGGACGTGTCCGGCTCGATGACCGAGCACATGAAGGACCTCGCCAAGCGGTTCTACATCCTGCTGCACATCTTCCTGACCCGCCGCTACCGGCACGTCGAGATCGTGTTCATCCGCCACACCGACCGGGCCACCGAGGTGGACGAGGAGACCTTCTTCGGCTCCCGGGAGACCGGCGGCACGCTGGTCTCCTCGGCGCTCGTGGAGATGAAGCGGGTCATCGCCGAGCGCTACGACCCCAACGACTGGAACATCTACGCCGCCCAGGCGTCCGACGGCGACAACGTCTCCTCCGACGGGCCGACCTCGACGGAGCTGCTGCGGTCGCACATCCTGCCGGCCTGCCAGCACTTCGCCTATCTGGAGGTCGGCGACGAGAACGGCCCCCGGGCCGGGTTCGTGGAGCACCGCACCACCCTGTGGCGGACCTACGAGGCCATCGCCAAGGCCGGCGGCCCGATCGCCATGCGCAAGGTCAACCACCGGCGGGAGATCTACCCGGTGTTCCGCGAGCTGTTCGGCCGCAAGGATGCGCGGGCCGAGGCGGAGGCGTGAGGTGGGACGGGCGGGCATGACCCTGGTCGGTTCGTCCGAACCGCGACGCACCCCCTCTCCCGTGCAGGAGAGGGTTGGGGTGAGGGACCAGGACGTTCCGGACTGGTCGAATCCCTCACCCGGCTCTCTGCGAGAGCAGACCTCTCCCGCACGGGAGAGGGGACCTGTGCCTCACCTCGATGCGAGTGGAGCCGATCGCCTCCGCGGGGGGAGGGACCACCCGTCCCGCGCCGGTGCGGGGCAGGGTCCGAAGACACGGGAGGCGGCATGACGCGCGTCAAGGCACGGACGCCCCAGACCATTTCCGGCGGCCCAAAGCCCCTGTTCACCGGCAACGACTGGGATTTCGACACGATCCGGCGCATCCACGACGCCTGCGAGGCCATTGCCGGGCCGGAACTCGGGCTGTCCTGGTATCCGAACCAGATCGAGATCATCACGGCCGAGCAGATGCTCGACGCCTACGCGTCGATCGGCATGCCGCTGTTCTACAAGCACTGGTCGTTCGGCAAGCACTTCGCCCAGCACGAGGCCGGCTACCGGCGCGGCCTGATGGGGCTCGCCTACGAGATCGTCATCAACTCGGACCCGTGCATCTCCTACGTGATGGAGGAGAACACGGCGACGATGCAGACCCTGGTGATCGCGCACGCCGCCTTCGGCCACAACCACTTCTTCAAGAACAACTATCTGTTCCGGCAATGGACCGATGCCGAGGGCATCCTCGACTATCTGGATTTCGCCAAGGGCTTCATCACCCGCTGCGAGGAGCGCTACGGCCATCAGGCGGTGGAGCAGGTGCTCGACGCCGCCCACGCGCTGATGAGCCAGGGCGTCCACCGCTACCCGCGCAAGAAGCGGCCGGACCTCGCCTCCGAGCAGCGGCGCGAGCGCGAGCGGGTCGAGCACGGCGAGCAGATCTATAACGACCTGTGGCGGACCCTGCCGCAGAAGGTCGGCGCGGTGCGACCGGACCTGGCCGCCGAGCGGCGCAAGGCCCTGCTCGAACTGCCGCAGGAGAACATCCTCTACTTCCTGGAGAAGGTCGCGCCGCGGCTGCGCCCCTGGCAGCGGGAGATCCTGCGGATCGTCCGGCTGGTGGCGCAGTATTTCTACCCGCAGCGCCAGACCAAGGTGATGAACGAGGGCTGTGCGACGTACAGCCACTACCGGATCATGAATGCGCTCTCCGAGAAGGGGCAGATCACCGAGGCCGCCTATCTCGAATTCCTGCAATCCCACACCAACGTCATCCGGCAGCCGAACTACGACGACCGCTCCTATGGCGGCCACAACCCCTACGCGATCGGCTTCGCGATGATGCAGGACATCGCCCGGATCGTGGAGCAGCCCACGCCTGAGGACCGCGAATGGTTCCCCGACATCGCCGGCACCGGCGACGCTATGGCGGTGCTGCGCGATTGCTGGGCGAATTACCGGGACGAGAGCTTCATCCAGCAGTTCCTGTCGCCCAAGCTGATGCGCGACCTGCGCCTGTTCCACGTGGTCGACGATCCCGAGGAGCCGGAATTGCGCGTCGAGGCGATCCACGACGAGCGCGGCTACCGCAAGATGCGTCGCTCCTTCGCCCGCCAGTACGACGTCGCCTGGCTCGACCCGGATATCGAGGTGGTGGATGTCGACCTCGAAGGCGACCGCCGCCTGATCCTGCACCACAAGGCGATCAACAAGATCACCCTGCAGAAGGAGGATGCCAAGCGGGTGCTCCAGCACCTCGCCGACCTCTGGGGCTACGACGTGGTGCTCAAGGAGGTCGAGCCGGCCACCGGCACGGTGCTGGGCGAGATCGGCGCCAGCGCGCGGCCGATCTTTTTCTGAGGGATCTTTCGAGACTGACGCGAGGATCTCGGGAGGCTGTTGTCCCACCCTCCACCTCAGGATGAGGTGGGGGATTGGATCAGCCGCGGATTGCCCCATCCCCCCAACCCATGCTGCAACCAGGCATGCGCGCCCCGATCCTCACCCTCGCCGAAACCAGAGACTTCCTCGACCGGGAATTCCCGCAGATGCAGGCCGGGGGCCGGGCCTTCCATCTGGAGGCGGTGGGGCCGCTCTCGGCGCGGATGCGGATGGAGGGGCAGGAACGCTTCCTGCGGCCCGGGGGCACGGTGTCGGGGCCGGCCATGATGGCGCTGGCGGATTACGTGCTCTACGCCGCGATCCTGGCCCAGATCGGCCCGGTCGCCCTGGCGGTGACCACGAGCCTGACCTTCAACTTCCTGCGCAAGCCCGCCCCGGGCGACCTGCTGGCGGAATGCCGCCTGCTCAAGCTCGGGCGGCGCCTGGCGGTGGGCGAGGTCGGGATCACCGCCCCGGGCCGCGACGACCTCGTCTGCCACGCCACCGGCACCTACGCGATCCCGCCCGAGCGCGGCGGTTAGGCCCCCGGCCGCGCCTCGGTGAGCCGGGCGGCGTAGCGGGCGATCAGGTCGACCTCCAGGTTCAGCCCGTCGCCGGCGCGCCGCTCGCCCCAGGTGGTGACCTGGAGGGTGTGGGGGATCAGCAGCACCGAGAAGACGTCGCCGTCGACGCTGTTGACCGTCAGCGAGGTGCCGTCGAGGCAGACCGAGCCCTTCTCGGCGATGAACCGCGCCAGGCCGGCGGGGGCGCGCAGCGTGAAGCGGTCGCTCGGCCCCCAGGCGCCGGCTGTGACGCTCTCCCGCTCCACGATCTCGGCGACGCCGTCGACATGGCCGGTGACGAGATGGCCGCCGAGCTCGTCGCCGATCTTCAGGGACCGTTCCAGGTTGATGCGCGCGCCCGCCGCCCAGCGGCCCACCGTGGTGCGGGCCAGGGTCTCGGCGGCGGCGTCCACGGCGAAGACGCAGCCGCCCTCGGCCGGCTCCACCGCGACCGCCGTCAGGCACGGGCCCGAGCACGCGATCGAGGCGCCGAGCGCGATCGTGGCCGGGTCGTAGGAGGCGCGGATCGCGATCCGGCGCAGGTCGCCCGCGCCCGCGATCGAGACGATGGTGCCGACATCGCTGACCAGACCGGTGAACATTTTTCTACGGTATCCTCTCGTAGGTGGCGGCCTCGTCGGAGCCGAGCTGCAGCCGCTCGGCCAGCCTGAAGCTTTCGCTCGCCAGAGCGCCGGTCAAATCCGGGCCCAGCGCCTTCAGGCCGCCCGCCGGGCCGAGCTCCATCGGTCCGGTGACCAGCGTGCAGGCCTCGATCAGATCGGCCCGCGCCAGGGCATCGGCAAGGCGCGGGCCGCCCTCGGTGCACAGCCGCGTCAAACCGCGCTCCCCGAGATGCGCCAGCGCGTTCGGCAGCTCGACGCGCCCGGCGACGTCCGCCGGCAGGATGGCGATCTCGACGCCGAGCGCCTCCAGGGCCCGGCGGGCATGGGCCGGGGCGGAGCGGGTGGTGAGCACCAGCGTGGCGGTGTCCCGGGCGGTGCGGGCCAGCACGCTGGCGGGCGAGAGCATCAGGTGCGAATCGAGCACGATCCGCAGGGGCGAGCGGGCGCCCAGGCCCGGCAGCCGCACGGTCAGGGACGGGTCGTCGGCCCGGGCGGTGCCGATGCCGATCAGGATCGCGTCGGCATGCGCCCGCCAGAGATGCACCGCCCCGTCGGCCACCGGGCCGGTGATCCGCAGGCGCTCCGGCCCGGCGCCCGCGCAGAAGCCGTCGCGCGTGCGGGCGAGCTTGAGATGCACGGCCGGCCGGCCGCGGGTCACCCGGGTGATGTGGCCGACATGGTCGCGGGAAGCCGCCTCGCGCATCAGGCCGGTCTCGACCGCGACGCCGCCGGCCCGCAGCAGCGCGTGGCCGCGCCCGGCCACCCGCGAATCCGGATCCTCCACGGCGCTGACCACCCGGGCGATCCCGGCGGCCAGGATCGCGTCGGTGCAGGGCGGCGTGCGGCCGTGATGCGAGCACGGCTCCAGGGTGACGTAGAGGGTCGCGCCTCGTGCCGCCGCCCCGGCCTCGGCGAGCGCCAGGGGCTCGCCGTGCGGCCGGCCCCCGGGCGCCGTCGCCCCGGTCCCGAGGATCCGGCCGGTGCCGGGCTCGACCACGACCGCGCCCACGGACGGGTTCGGCCAGGTGGTGCCGAGCCCGCGCCGGCCGAGCGCCAGGGCGAGGCGCATGAAGCTGGCATCGTCGCTCATGGGCGGGCGGCCCGGCGGCGGGGCGGGGCGTCGGGCTCGGGCTCCTCGGGCGGGGAGTCCGGTTCGGCCCCCACGGCGAGCAGGCCGTCGCCCAGGGTGCCGAGCAGGTCCTCGAAATCCTTGGCTTCCCGAAAGTTCTTGTAGACCGAGGCGAAGCGCACGTAGGCGACGTCGTCGAGACCTTTCAGCCCGGCCATCACCAGCTCGCCGATCGCCTCGGAGGTCACCTCCGGCTCGCCGGCGCTCTCCAGTTGCCGCGTGATGCCGCTGACCAGGCGCTCGATCCGCTCCGGGTCGACGGCGCGCTTGCGCAGGGCGACGTCGATCGAGCGCTGGAGCTTGTCCCGGTCGAACGGCACGCGCTTGCCCGAGCGCTTGAGCACCACGACCTCGCGCAGCTGCACCCGCTCGAAGGTGGTGAAGCGGCCGGCGCAATCCGGGCAGACCCGGCGGCGCCGGATCGCGGCGCCGTCCTCGGAGGGCCGCGAATCCTTCACCTGCGTCTCGGAGCCGCCGCAATAGGGACACCGCATGGGATCTGAGCCGCCTCGCCTCAGGGTCTCGCGGACCCGCAATCGGCTATCTGCCCCAGCCGCCTGCGGATTGCCAGGATACGGGCACGCGCTCCGACTGTCAGGACGCAACCGCCCGGGCGAGGGCCGCGCGGGCGAGCAGCCGTGTCGAGTCCAGGGTCGGCAGCGACGCGTTGCCGTCATGGATGATCAGGGGGATTTCGGTGCAGCCGAGCACGACGGCGTCGCAGCTTTCCTCGTCCTTCAGGCGTGAAATGACCGTCTGGAACCGTGCGACGCTCGCCGGCTCGAAGATCCCGTTGACCAGCTCGGAGATGATGATCGTGCCGAGCTGTTCCCGCTCGTGCGGTTGCGGGATCACGCAGGCGATGCCGTATCGGCGCACAGCCGTCGGGTATACGTCGCTCTCCACGAGCCAGCGGGTTCCGGTCAGGCCGACCCGGCGGAAGCCGCGGGCCGAGGCTTCCTCCGCGACCACCTCGGCGATGTGCAGCCAGGGCAGGGGCGAGCGCGGACGGACGCGATCCATCGCCTGGTGGATGGTGTTGTCCGGACAGATCAGGAAATCGGCCCCCGCCGCCTGAAGCTTGGCCGCCGAGGACAGCATCAGCTCGCCGACCCCCGCCAGATCGCCGCGATCGAGGCAATCGACATAGGCGGCCAGGGGATGCGTATGCATCGACACCTCCGGGTGTCCATGCGGGCCCAGATGCGCCGCGCCTTCGACGCAGATCGTCCGGTAGCAGAGCGCCGCACCTTCGGCGGAGCAGCCCACGATCCCGATATGCTTTGGCACGGCGTCGCGTCCCGGAGAGAGCCTCGGCGCCGACAGAACGACGCCCGCGGATCCGAAGACCCGCGGGCGTTTATTCCTCTCCCAGGACCCGGGCGCAATACGCCGGGCCGGCAGGCCTCAGCCGTAGATCGGGAACCGGCCGGTCAGCGCGTGGACGCGGCTCTTCACCGAAGCCTCGACCTCCGGATCGCCGGCCTCGCCCTTGGCCACCATCCCGTCCAGCACCTCGACGATGAAGCCGCCGATCTGCTTGAACTCGGCGACGCCGAAGCCGCGCGAGGTGCCGGCCGGGGTGCCGAGCCGGATGCCCGAGGTGATCGTCGGCTTCTGGGTGTCGAACGGCACGCCGTTCTTGTTGCAGGTGATGTCGGCCCGGGACAGGGCGGCCTCGGCGGCCTTGCCGGTGAGGCCCTTCCGCTGCAGGTCGACCAGCATCAGGTGGTTGTCGGTGCCGCCCGAGGTGATGTCGTAGCCCCCCGACATCAGGGTGTCGGCGAGCGCCTTGGCGTTCTCCACCACCTGGCGGGCGTAGATCTTGAACTCGGGCTTGAGCGCCTCGCCGAAGGCCACGGCCTTGCCGGCGATCACATGCATCAGCGGGCCGCCCTGGAGGCCGGGGAAGATCGCCGAGTTGAACTTCTTGGCCAGCGCCTCGTCGTTGGTGAGGATCATGCCGCCGCGCGGGCCGCGGAGCGTCTTGTGGGTCGTGGTGGTGACCACGTGGGCGTGCGGGAACGGCGACGGATGCACGCCGGCGGCGATCAGCCCGGCGAAGTGGGCGGCGTCGACCATGAAGTAGGCGCCGACGGAATCGGCGATCTCGCGGAACTTGGCGAAGTCCCAATGGCGCGGGTAGCCGGAGCCGCCGGCAATGATCACCTTGGGCTTGTGCTCCTCCGCGAGCGCGGCGACCTGCTCCATGTCGATGCGCTGGTCATCGCGGCGCACCGTGTAGGAGACCGGCTTGAACCACTTGCCCGAGACGTTGGGCGGGGCGCCGTGGGTCAGGTGGCCGCCGGCCGCGAGGTCGAGGCCCAGGAAGGTGTCGCCGGGCTGCATCAGGGCCAGGAACACGCCCTGGTTGGCCTGCGAGCCCGAGTTCGGCTGCACGTTGGCGAAGCCGCAATCGAACAGGCGCTTGGCGCGCTCGATGGCGAGGTTCTCGGCGATGTCCACGAACTGGCAGCCGCCGTAGTAGCGCCGGCCCGGATAGCCTTCGGCGTACTTGTTGGTCAGCACCGAGCCCTGCGCCTCCAGCACGGCGCGGGAGACGATGTTCTCCGAGGCGATCAGCTCGATCTCGTGCTGCTGGCGGCCGAGTTCCTTCGACACCGCCTCGGCGATCTCGGGATCGGCCTCGGTCAGCGGGGCGGCGAAGAAGCTGTTCGAGAAGTGCTTGTCGGCGGCGGTACCGGCGCTCATGGTCTGCCTCTGTTCTGATAGGGGCGGGGCCCGGCCTTTCGTCGGCGTGCACGGGCGGGCATTCGAGCGGGATTCCTACACGGGCCGGCCCGTGCCGCCAAGCACAGGCAATTTGGACGGGCGCAAAGAATTATTTGCCGCAGGGGCGCACCGATCCGATGGTGTGCGGTCGCCTTTCCGTAAGGCGACCAAATCGCTCGACTCAAGGAAATAAATCATAGAATAAAACATGAACAAAGTTCAGCGAGTCGCGTCGCCATGTCGAGTGATGATCGAGATTGGGGCTTGGATTATCGCATCGCTGGCCTTCGGCTCAGCCTTGCGTTCGTTGCGCTGGGTATTCTCGAAATAAAAGCTGGCTTCAGGCAGGATCAACCGAGAGGCGATAAAGGCCGATGGTCCGGCGGCGGCGGATCGATCATTGTCACGCAAAAAGACAAGACTGGCGATCCACGGATCGATGCAAAAACAGACCAGATTCTCGATGTTTTGAAAGAAGTTATCGAAAGTAACGATCCCGGGCAGGGACCTCTTTATGACATCGAGATCCACACCAAGGCTGCTGCACGCATGCGAGAGCTCGATCTTCCTGGCATCGGGAAGCATGGCGTAGAACAGAGCTTCAGTGCCGGTGATACGGTGCGTTACGGATTTGATGGGAGCGTCCGGACAGATTTCATATACCGCAATGGCAGAACCAGCGCCGCTCCCATCCGAGCGATCTGGGATCTCAAGACTGGCCGAGCGAGACTGACGCCAAAACGGGTTCGCGAATTGAGAGATGCCGTTGGTGTGGACGACAGCGTTCCCGTCATCGAACTTCATATCGATCGCGGCATCACAGTAAAAAATCACATTTTTTATAACTTTCTCATTGGGGTTGCGCGCGCATGACCATGGAAGCCTACGCCTTATGCCAGCGACCCATTTCCAGCATCCTGGAATGGCAGGCAGCCATCGATGCAATAGGATTCGATCTGACGCTGAAATCCGATCAGGTCCCGCCAGCCGTGTCCGGTCACTTCCCTGCCAGATGGCAGGGGCGTGAGGCTGGCTTCGAGTGCTCGGTCATTCCGTTCTCCGACGTGGCGGAGACCTACCCCGAAACAGATTTCGGAGGACCATGGGCGTGCGTGTACGCCTTCTATTTCGCGACGTTCCCGGCCTGCGCGGGGACCTGGATCGCGATTGCCGCCGCCCTAAGGCTGTCGACGGGCGTCGCCTTCGACCCGCAAGAGGACAAGCTGCTGACCGCCGAGGCCGCAATCCGCTACGCTCATGAGGCAGTGGCCAGCATCGCGAGGCTCGAGGCGCAGTTCGGCAGAAACACGTCCCTCTGAGTCCGGATCGGGCACATGTCGCCCGCGTTCAGGAGACGAAATTCGTCTCGACCAGCACCGTCTCGGTCTCAAACGCGGCGGCATGCCATGTCCCGGGCGGGAAGTGGAACACGCTGCCGGCGGAGAACGGCTTGCGGCCCTGCTCGGTCTCGAGGAACCCCGAGCCGGAGATCACCTGCACGAACTGCTCGTGCGCGTGGCTGTGGCGCCCGGCTGAGGCACCCGCCGGGACCACGACCCGCACGAGGCTCGCCCCGGTGCCCGGGATCGTGCGCTTGGCGACGCCGTTGCCGGCCACACTCTCTTCGCGGCTGTCCCAGGCGGTCAGGTGATCGGTCATCGCGCTGTCTCCTTCGCCGCAGGAGATGCGTCCCGGCTGCGCCGGGTCAACGGCCGTGGCCCCCTGGACCGTGCGTCAACCGGTCCCGCCCTCGGGCCCCCGGCCGCGCCGGGGTTTCGCCGGGCTCGGCTCGGGCTTCGGCGGGGTTTCCGCCTCGGGTTTTCCCGAGGACGGCCAGAAGGTCTCGAACAGCTCCTGCATCGCCCGGATGTTGTTGCCCTGGACCTCGGCGCCGGTGCGCAGCATCTGCTCGATCATGGCGGAGCCGGCCTCGCCGGCTGTCTCGCCCGCGGATTTCGGGATGGGCTTCGGCGGCGGGGCCGGGGCCGCGGTGGCGCCGGGCATGAACGCCTTGGCCATCTCGCCCCAGGCCGGGCCGAACGGGAACGCCACGGGGGCCGCCGCCGCCGGCCGCGCCTGCGCGGGCTCGGCCTGCGGCTGGTTGAGCATGACGTGGACGATGCTCGCCACCACGGCGCCCGCCATCATCGGCAGCATCTGGCGCAGCACCTGCGCGCCGACGCCGCTGCTGGCCGAGGCCTGGCGCAGCACCGCCTGCATCAACTGGGCCGAGCCGAACATCTGGGTCAGGGCTTCCAGGCCCTGGGGCGCGGCGGTGCGGGCGGCCTCCGGCATGCCGAACATCCGGGCGAAGGCACTCGGGTCGAGGCCGGTGCCGCGCTGGAGCCCGAGGGTCAGGGCCGGCATCAAGGCCTCGAAGGCGCGGGCGGTCTGCTCGGGGGTGAGGCCGAATTGCTGGGCCATCGCCTGGATCCCGGCCTCGCCCTGGGCCTGGAACATCTCGAGCGGGTTGAACATGACGCCTCGTCCCTGTCCCGGTCGGACCGGCCGGGACGGGCCATCGTGACCGGTTGCGCGGCGAAATACCAGTTCCCGCGAGAGGAACTTGTGCTCAGCCGGGTCCGGCCCGGCGATCGGACGGGTATTGCGGACCGCGCCCGGTTCAGCTCACCGGCCCGGGATGGGGCTGCCCGGCGGGCAGGGGCGCGCCGCGCTGGGATGGCGCGCGGGCGCCCTCCGGCTCGCGCAGGCGCCGGCCCCGTGCTTCCAGCCGGTCGACGGTGCGGCGGGCGAGCAGGATGCCCATGAGGCCGAACACCAGGGAACCGAGGCCCATCCCGGCGATCACGCCGCGCGGCCCGTAGAGCGCAGCGCCGAGCATCGCGGGCGGCACGGTGCCCAGCGTCGCCCGGCCCCAGTTCAGCAGGGTCGAGCGGATCGGGAAGCCGAGGTTGTTGAAGGCGGCGTTGCCGAGGAACAGGAGCCCGTTGAAGAACCAGATCGCGCCGCCGGCCAGGCAGAAGAACCCGAACAGGTCGCGCGCCACGCCGTGCAGCCCGAACAGGGATGCCAGGGGCTCGCGGGCGAGCGCCAGGACGAGCCAGACCACGGCCACGTAGGCCAAGGTCACCCGGACCGCCTCGCGCAGCACCCCGCGCATCCGGTCGAACCGGCCCGCGCCCCAGTTCTGCGCCAGGATCGGGCCGATCGCCCCCGACAGGGCGAACAGGCCCCCGAAGGCCACCGGCGTCAGCCGGTCGATCACCGCGGCGGACGCCACCGCGTCGGCCCCGTAGTCGGCAAAGAGGCGGGCCAGGAAGGCGCTCGCGACCGAGGGCGCGAGGTTGGTCAGCACCGCCGGTCCCGCCACCGACGCCAGCAGGGGCGCATCCGCGACCATGTCGGCGACCCGCGGCAGGCCGAGCAGCCCGTGCCGGGCGACCCCGCGCAGGCCCACCGCCACGAAGGTCGCCCGCGCCACGCAGACCGTGATCGCCGCGCCCTCGACGCCGAGGCCGGCGCCGAAGATCAGCAGCGGGTCGAGGAACGCGGTGACGACGGCGCCGGCGAGCGTGACCATCATGGCCTGTCGCGCCTCGCCGACCGCCCGCAGCAGGCCGGTGAACAGCATGCCGGCCGCAAGCAGGAGGTTCGACGGCAGGGTGATGTGCAGGAACAGCTCGGCCACCCGCAGCGTCTCGCCGCTGGCGCCGATCAGGCTCAGCAACCGCTCCGACAGGGCGAAGATCAGCAGCGCGATGAGCGCGGCGGCGAGGCTCGCCAGCCCCAGCGCCGAGCTCGACAGCCGCCGCGCCCCCGCCCGGTCGCCCGCGCCGACCGCCTTGCCGACCAGCGCGCCGGCGGCGATCATCAGGCCGATATTCACCGCCGTGGCGAAGAACTGCACGATCGCCGCGAAGCCGATCGCCGCCGTGAGCTTCGGGTCGCCGAGCTTCGAGACGTAGAACAGCGACAGCAGGTCGACCACGAAGATCGCCATCAGCCCCACCGAGCCGGTGGCGGCCATCACGACCACGTGCCGGAGGATCGAGCCGCTGACGAACCGGCCCGCCTCGGCCGGGGGCAAGCCGTCAGGCATCGGGACCGTCACGCATCCCGGGCGCTGCCTTCCGATTCCAGCTCGGGCTCCGGCTCGATCTCGCCCTCGGCCGCGTCGGGCTCCTGCGGGGCGAGGGCGGGCTTGTCCAGGAGCCGCTCGGCCGCCTCGCGCCGGTCGCTGCCGATCAGGTCGCGGGTCTCGGTGCTGAGCGCCCGGGCCGGCCGGACCGGCTCGGTCAGCGGTTCGGGCTTCAGCCCCGCCGCGGCGCCGCGCATCCAGCCGGCGCCCTCCGGCAGGGCGCCGGCCTGCTGCAGCACCAGGCGGGCGATGTCGCGCTTGCGCACGTCCTCGGCCCGGGCCGCGGCCACCTCCGGCGACAGGCCGAGCCCCTCCAGGGCCGCCCGCCCGAAGGCCAGGGCCGATTCCGCGGTCTCGCGGATCTGGTAATCGACGTCCCGGTTCATCAGCTCGACGGCGTGCAGGCGATCATAGGCGCGCACGAAGGTGCGGACGCTGGAGAATTCCTCGTGCACGATGTCGACGATCTTGAGCGCCCCGGCGCGGTCGTCCACGCAGATGCAGACCAGCTCGACCCGGCCGATCCCGGCGGCGCGGAGCACGTCGAGCCGTGTGCCGTCGCCGTAATAGATCCGGAAGCCGAAGCGCGAGGCCGCGCGCAGCTGCTCCACGTCCTTGTCGATCACGGTGACCGGGATGCCCTCGGCCAGCAGCACCTGGGTCAGGACCTGCCCGAACCGGCCGAAGCCGATCACCAGCACCCTTGCCTCGCCGCTCTCGGCGAGCTCCGCGGAGGGCTCCGACACGTCGACCTGCTCGCGGGCGGTGCGGCGCTCGATCAGCTTGTCGAGGCCCTTGGCGGCGATCGGGCCGATCAGCATGGTGAGCGCGGCCAGCGCCACCGCGAAGCGCGTCGCCGTGGGACCGGTGAGCCCGAGATCCTCCGCCTGGGGCAGCAGCACGAAGGCGAACTCGCCCGCCGGCGCCAGCACGGCCGCGCCGCGGAGCGCCCCGAGGGTGTCGGAGCCGAACAGCCGGAACAGGCCGGCGACCAGCGCGACCTTGAGCAGGATCGCCCCCAGTGTCGCCCCGAACAGCGCCGGCCAGACCTCCCGGACCAGGCCGCCGTCGATCGACATGCCGACGCTCATGAAGAACAGGCCGAGCAGCATGCCGCGGAACGGCTCGATCTCGGCCTCGAGCTGGTGGCGGAAGTTCGACTCGGCGAGCAGGATGCCGGCCAGGAACGCGCCCATCGCCATCGACAGGCCGACCTGCTCCATCAGCAGGGCGGTGCCGAGCACCACCAGGAGCGCCGCCGCGGTCAGCACCTCGCGGGCGCCGCTGGCCGCCAGCAGCCGGAAGAACGGGTTGAGGCCGTAGCGGCCGACCAGCACCACGGCCAGGATCGCCGCCACCGCCTTGCCGGTGGAGATCGCCGCCGCCCCGAGCCAGGGGCCGCCGGTGCCGCCGCCCGCCGTGGCCAGCAGCGGCATCAGCGCCAGGATGCCGACCACCGACAGGTCCTGGAACAGCAGCACCGCGAAGGCCCGGCCCCCGTAGGCGCTGCCGAGGTCGCCCCGCTCCTCCAGGAGCTGCAGCGCCACCGCGGTGGCCGACAGGGCGAGCGCGATGCCGATCACCGCGGCCGCCCCGAGGCTGAGCCCGGCGGCCAGCCCGACGCCCCCCAGGACCAGCGCGCAGGCGACCAGCTGCGCCGCGCCGAGGCCGAAGATGTCCCGCCGCATCGAGACGAGCTGCGACAGGTGCAATTCCAGCCCGACGATGAACAGCAGCAGCACCACGCCGATCTCGGCGACGCTCGCGGCGGTCTCGGGTTCGGCGATCAGCGACAGGCCGGACGGGCCGATCAGCACGCCGGCCACGAGGTAGCCGAGCACGGCGCTCTGACCGATCAGCCGGAACACAGGCACGCCGATCACCGCGGCCGCCAGGAAGGTCAGGACCGGCGGCAGGAAGCTCGCATGTTCGACGGGGCTCGCCATGCAGATCTTCTCGGCGGATGGCTTCGGGGTCTTGGGCTCCGGCTTAGCGTGCGCGGCGCCGCGATGCGAGATGCGCGAGGGTGCCGTTCGGCACAAGCGGGTTTTCGGGCCGATGGCGATTCAAGCCCGGACGGGGGCGCAATAGCATCATGAAAGTCGCAGACGGATCGGTCCGTTCAGCCCTCCGGTGGATCTACGTGCCGTGTACCAAAATATGGTAGATCCTGGTATCGGGAGGCCGGCATGGCAAAGAACACATCCATCTCGCTCGGGGACCATTTCGCCGGGTTCATCGATCGCCAGGTCAACGACGGGCGCTACGGATCGGCCAGTGAGGTCGTCCGCGCAGGTCTGCGCCTGCTCGAAGAGCACGAGGTGAAGGCCGCCGCGCTTCGAGCCGCCCTGATCGCCGGGGAACAGTCCGGTCCCGCGGAGGAGCTGGACAGTCCCGCGTTCCTTCAGGAGATGCGGACCAAATATGGCCGCTAGCCCCCGCGCCCGGTTCACCCCCCTCGCGCGTGCCGACCTGGACGAGATCTGACGCTACACGTTCGGCCAGTGATCACCGGACCGGGCCGATCGCTACTGTCATGTTCTACCGGCAGACGGGTGCCGGGATCGATGTCATCCGCGTCCTTCATCGGCGCATGGACGTTTCGTCCCGCCTATCCTGAGCGGATTGATCGCGACCAGCTGGATTTTCGACCTTCGTCAGTCGAGGGCGCGCATGGCGTTCAGCGGCTGTACCCGGCCGGTCGCGCCGCATGCCTACCAGCAAGCACCGACTCGCTTGAGCCTGTGGCATTGATGCCATATGTCAAATGGGTCATATGACAGGCGAGCCATTGAGTCGTGGCGGGCGCGACCTCCTATTTCGACGAGAAGCTCGTCTATCCGGACGGTGCGATCCTCCAGATCGGATATGGCAGGTGCCGCGACCGGTACGGGGCTCAACGCACGGCTTCAAATATTCGCTGTTCTATGGACGACCCGGCCTCCGGATCGTCGCCTACGACAACGAGGCCGGAAAGGGCGATCACGTCCACCGCCTCGACGACGAGACGGCTTACACGTTCGTATCCGTCGAACGGCTCGTCGCCGATTTTCTGGCCGAAGTCTCTCTCCTACGCGGAGGCGCATCATGACGGATGAAGTCAAAATCGTTATCGGCGGCTCGGCCGAGGATATGGGCCGCCGCTTCATCGAGCGCTGGAAGCAGGCGGAAGCGGGTGATCTGACGCCGGCGGAGCCCGTCCTGATCTTCAAGGATCTGAAGACCTTCAAAAGCGTCATATCGGATCAGCGCGTGGCTCTGCTGGAAGCGTTGTTCAAATCCGGCAGTGCGCGGTCGATCCGTGCGCTGGCGAAAAGCTTGGATCGGGATTACCGCCGCGTCCACGACGATGTCCGGACCCTGATCGATGCGGGCCTGATCAGGCAGGAGGACATGACGCTCTGGCCGGCTGTGAAGGAAGTTCGGCTCTCGCTCAGCTTTGCGCCCAGCGACGGTGCCGATCGCAAGGTCTCGTGACACGGTGATGCCCTGAAGGCACCTCGTCACCGGGCCGCCGTTCGCGTCGGATCACCCCAGCAGCCGCGACCGGGCCCGGCGCGAGCCGTCGATGAACTCGAAGCCGCCGGCCGCGCTCAGCATGTGCAGGCGCGAGCCGGGCCAGGCCGCCCCGGGGCCGAGGCGGGTCTCGACCCGCTGCTCGTAGCCCTCCGCGTCGAGCCGCAGGATCCGGGCGAGGCCGAGCGCCGCGCCGTAGCCCCGGCGGCAATCCTGCACGGGGCGGATCAAGGCGCCGTCGCGGGCCACGATCGGGCCGGCCGCCCGGGCCGAGCCGACATCGATCAGGACCGGGTTGCGCGGGTGCGGCGTCCAGGGGCCGCGGAAATGCGGCGCGTGCCAGAGGTGGAGGGTGTCGGAATAGCTGCCCCCGCCGGCCCGGACCGTGGCGAACATCCACCAGCCCCCATCGTGGCGCAGCAGCGTGGCATCGCCCGCCACCACGTCATCGACCAGCACCGCCTCGTGCACCCACCCCCCCGGGAAGGCAGTCGCCCGATAGAGGTCGATCGTGCCCGAGGCGTGGGATTCCGGGATCATCCAGACCGCCCCGTCCGCCTCGAACACGAACGGGTAGGAGAGGTGGGTGGCCAGTTCCAGCACCGGCTCCGGGCGGCCGCGCGGGCCCGCGGCATCGAAGCCGAGGGCGGAGATCACGCCCTTGCCGCGGCGATAGTCGAACTCCTCGACGAACAGGGTGACAGACCCGCCATGCGCGATCGCGAACGGGTCGGCGTAGAAGCGCCGCCCGTCGTCGGGCAGGTCGGTCCAGCCGCCCGCGGGATGGCGGCGCAGGTCGATCAGGTCGGGGCCGACCACCCGTCGCCAGCCGACCCGCCATTGCGGGCTGTGGAAGCAGAGCGCGTAGAGCCGGCGGGCGATCTGCCGGGCCAGCCCGCTCACGGCGCGCCGGCTGACGCCGAGGCCGCCGAGGTCGAAGCGCGACCCCGGCTGCAGCGGCGCCTCGGACCCGTCCGGGAGGCGCGGTGAGGCGGCGCCGTCGAGGGCGGCGGCGATCAGCGTGATGATCCGGGCGAGGTAATCCTCGAAGGCGACCAGCATCACCGTGTGCGATTCCGCACCGAGGCGCCCGACCGCAACCGGGACGCCGTCCGGACCCCGCAGCGCCGCCAGGGGCGCGCGCCCGGCGAACAGGGCGGCGAGCAGCCCGGCCTCGCCCGGCATCCCGTCGAAATCGAGCCGCCAGATCGGCGGACCCGTGTCGGCCGGATCGGCCGGCGCGCCCGACAGGTCGAGGACGAGGTCGGCTTCGTCCGCCTGGGCGTCCGCGCCGTAGGCGGCCAGCGCCACCGGCTCGGCCGCCGTGGCCAGGCCCGGCCGGGGCAGGCCGTGGATCGCCGCCTCCAGGCGGAACAGCAACTCGGCGTTGGGCGGCAAGCCGTGCGCGCCCGCGACCCACGCGACTTGGAGGTGCCGCTCCGCCCGCTGTCCGAGCTGGTCGAGCAGGCGGATGTGCCAGCCGCGCAGGGTCCGGCGGTCGAGCCGCACGGTGATCCGCAGCGCGACCGGGCGCGGCGCGATCGCCCGGGGTTCCGGCCAGACAGGCCCGCGGCTGCCCCCGGCGGTAGGCCGGTCGACGCCTCCGATCGCCCGCTCCATCAGGCGCACGGGCCCGGATATCGGATTCCGGGCGCTCCGAGCGGCGTGTCGAATCCCGTAACGCCGCTCACCGAATCCGGACCCTGGAAGAAGCGCGAAGACAATCGTCGATACGGGTGTCGCACGATCGAATGCTATCGCTCTATGGCACGATCAAACAAGTCTGGCTGCAGCTCGACCGTTCCAAGTGATCGATCCGGAGCGGACTCTGTTGATAGACAAAACGATCCGCGTTTCACGCGGCCCGATAACCCGCCGTTACGCCGTCGTGATACCATGCCACGTGGCAATCCCGGCGCGGCATGGGAACTCGCGGATCGGCTTGGCGGTTCGCCTGTGGAATGTGATGCGGAGACACGACATGACACGCAAGACACTGGCGATGCCGCTGGCCGCAGCGCTGCTCATCGGCCTCCCGAGCGCGGCCTTCGCCTTCGGCGGCGGCGGTGGCGGCGGTGACAGCGGCAGCGGGCTCTCGCCCTACGCGGCGCTGAGCGGCAACGACCGCTCCGCCGGGGTCAACAACGGCAATTACCGCGATCCGGCCCTCGACCCGTATATCCGGGCCTACGATCCCGAGGCCGCCGCCCGCGCCGCGGCGCCGCCGGCCGCCCAGCCGCGCCTGCGCATGCGGCCTTATTACGGCTACCCGTACTGAGAGACCGCCCGTGCCGCGGGGCCCCGGATCGGGGCCCCGGCGAGCGGATCAGGACCGCTCCGGTCCGGCAGCCCGGACCCGCTTGAGCGTCCAGTGGCCGCCGGACGGCTTGCAGCCGGTGCCGCGCACGAAGCGGCTGCTGCCCGGGCCGATCACCGAGGCCAGGAAGTTGCGGCAGATCAGGTCGTCGGCGACGTAAGGCAGGCCAGTCGGGTTGACCGCGCCGTGCAGCCCGGTCTCGGGGTTGTCCCACTTCACCGGACGGCCGTTGCCCTGCGGATCGAGGGCGACCGACAAGGCCGCGCGGGCGCGCCGCCAATCCTCCTCGCCGAGGTCGTTGCCGAAGCTCGACGGCCGCTTCTCGATGCTGCCGGTGACGACGGGCTCCTCGGCCACCGGGGGCGCGGCCGCGGGCTCGCCGCGGAAGACGAGCAGCGGCTGGCTGCAGCCGCACAGGAGCACCGCCAGCGACGCGGCTGTCATCGCCACAGGGAGGCGCAACCGCCGGCTCGGCTCTTTACACGCGCATCGCCGCATTACACCTGACTCACGACGGGCTATCCGCTCGACCGAACATGCCGATGTCGGTGGCCCCCTCAGGCCCTGGACGCGGCAGGCAGGAGTCTTGCCGTGGATCAGTTAAGGACCGATGACCCGAGATCCCCGACCGGGGATTTCACCCTGAGCGACGATCCGGTCGCGCTGTTTTCCGCCTGGATGCGGGAGGCGGAGGCCGCCGAGCCCGAGGATCCGAACGCGATGGCGCTGGCCACCGCGGATGCGAACGGGCTGCCCGACGTGCGCATGGTCCTGCTGAAGGGCTTCGACGCGAACGGCTTCGTGTTCTACACCAACGTCCAGTCGGCCAAGGGCGAGGAACTGGCCCAGAACCCGCAGGCCGCCCTGGTGCTGCACTGGAAGAGCCTGCGCCGGCAGGTCCGCGCCCGGGGGCCGGTCTCGGCGGTGACGCCGGCGGAGGCCGACGCCTATTTCGAGAGTCGCCGCCGGGAGAGCCGGCTCGGCGCCATCGCCAGCCAGCAATCCCGCCCGCTCGCCGACCGCGCCACGCTGATGGCCACGGTGACGGAGCTCGCCGCCCGCTACGAGGACGGCCCGATCCCCCGGCCGGAGCATTGGACCGGCTTCCGCATCGCCCCGGTGGCGCTGGAATTCTGGCAGAACGGCGATTACCGCCTGCACGACCGGGTCCGCTTCACCCGCACCGGCGACGGCTGGAGCCGGTCGCGGCTGTATCCGTAGGTAAGTCCCGGTTTCAAAAGGTCGAGACCTTTTGCGGGTGCAGGGCAGAGCCCTGCGAACCTCGTGGGCTCCGCCCCCGAACCCCGCCAGAGGGCTGAGCCCTTTGGGAACCCATGAACTCGGTGGTGAGCCCCTGAAACGAAGAGAGCCCCGGCGGGACCGGGGCTCTCGACGATGCGCGGGTTGCGACGAGGCTCAGGCCTCCTCGCCGTCCTTCTTCTCGTCGTCCTCGGCGGCGGCCTCTTCGGCCTTCTCCTCGGCGGCCTCGGCGGACTGCGCCTCGGCGATCGCGGCCTCCTCGGCCTCGACCTCGGCGCCGAGCACGGTCGGCGGCACGATGTTGGCCACCGGATCGGTCGGCTCGCCGGTATGGGTGCCGGCCGGGATCTTGACGTCGGAGACGTGGATCACGTCGCCGATCTGGCGGCCGGTCAGGTCGACCTCGATCGCGTCCGGGATCTGGTCCGGGGCGACGTCGAGGGTCAGGGTGTGGGCGACGATGTTGAGGGTGCCGCCGAGCTTCTTGATGCCGGGGGCGTCGTCCTCGTTGATGAAGTGCACCGGCACCTCGACGGTCACGGTCTGGCCGGAGACGACGCGCAGGAAATCGACATGCAGCGGCACGCCGCTGACCGGGTCGAGCTGGAAGTCGCGCGGGATCGCCCGGACGGTCTTGCCGCCGGCCTTGATCTCGAACAGCGTGGTCTTGAACCCGCCGGCGTAGATCAGGGTGCGGGCGCGGACGAGGTCGATGGCGATGGATTGCGGCGGCTGGCCGCCTCCGTACACGACGGCGGGAACTTGACCCTGGCGACGAACGGCCCGGGCGGCCCCCTTGCCGACCCGGTCGCGTGCCACGGCCTCAAGCGTCTTGACTGCGCTCATGGCGTGATCCTTCAGATGATGGCTGGATACCGGAAAACGAAAAAGCCGCCCGACGCGGACGGCTGTGACCTTCCCGGTGCGCCCCTGCCTCCAAGGGTGTCGGAGGGCGCGCCGTGCGCATACACGGATGGGGGCGGATTGGCAATGTCCGGGTAGGGCCTCACAGTGCTGCGACGGCTCTCTGCTTCGGTATATCGGCGAATCGCTTGGCTACGCACTGCACACCGTCATTGCGAGCGCAGCGAAGCAACCCAGGGCAGCGCGCGATCGCAGAACGTGGCGCCAGACTAGGTTGCTTCGCTGCGCTCGCAATGACGATGAGGCTCGATGCCGACCAGCACCGTATCGAGGCGGCGTGAACGAGGCTCACGAGCAAGCCCGTTACCGTCACTCTCGATGATTCTTGCCGATTAGGTGTTCGCCGAGCTGTGCTCCTAGGCTTCTAGTTCAATTCAAAAACTCTACGGCCGCAGCCCCGCCAGCGCCCGCCGCGCCCGGCGCTTCTGCAGCCACACGGTCAGGCTGAGTGCGGTGCCGATCACCAGGGCGGAGAACGCCGTCGTGGTGGTGCCGAGCGCGTAGATCTCGGGCGTCGTCACCGTGGTGGTCAGGCCCTGGAGCTCCAGCGGCAGGGTGTTGCGGCCGCCGATCGCCTGGCTGGTGCGGGCGAGCTCGTCGAAGGACAGGGTGAAGCCGAACAGGGCGACGCCGACCAGGGCCGGGGCCAGGATCGGCACCACCACGTGCCGGAGCGTCTGCGCCCCTGTGGCGCCGAGGTCGCGGGCGGCCTCCTCGTAGGCGGGGCTGAACCGGTTGAACACCGCGAACATGATCAGCAGCCCGAACGGCAGCGTCCAGGTGAGATGCGCCCCCAGCGCCGACGTGAAGAGGCCCATGTAGGTGCCGTGATCCTGCAGGAATCCCCAGCCGGTGGCCTCCGCCAGCGCCTTGACCGCATCGTCGAGGAGCCGGAATTCCAGCCCGATCCCGAGCGAGACCACGATCGACGGGACGATCAGGCTCGACACCGCCAGGGCGAAGACCAGGCCGGCGCCAACGAACCCCTTGCGGAAGGCGAGGCCGGCATAGAACGCGAGGGCGACGGTGAGCGCCATCACCACCAGCCCGAGCATCAGCGAGCGCCGCAGCGCCGCCCAGATGTCGACGACGCCGACCCCCTCCCACAGCTTGGCGAACCAGTGGGTCGAGACCCCGTTCATCGGGAAGGTCAGGCCGCCGGACGGGCCCTGGAAGCTGAGCGCCAGGATCGTCAGCGTCGGCCCGTAGAGGAACAGGACGTAGAGGGAGAAAATCCCGGCGAGCCCGTAGAAGGCGAAGCCGCGGGAGCGATCCATCCTACAGCTCCCTGCGCAGGTCGATCATCCGGGTGAGCCCCAGGATCATCAGCAGCACCGCGGCGAGCAGCACCACCGCGTTGGCGGCCGCCGCCGGGAATTGCAGGTAGGACATCTGCACCTGGATCACCTTGCCGACGCTGGCGATCTGCTGCCCGCCCATCACGCCGACCGTGACGAAGTCGCCCATCACCAGGGTGACCACGAAGATCGACCCGATGGCGATGCCGGGCTTGGCCAGCGGCAGCACCACGTTCCGGAGGGTCTGGAACCCCGAGGCGCCGCAATCGCGCGCCGCCTCGATCAGCGACCGGTCGATGCGGGCCAGGCTGTTGAAGATCGGCACGATCATGAACACCGTGTCGAGGTGCACGAAGGCCAGCACCACCGCGAAGTCGGAATAGAGCAGGCCCTCGATCGGCGCATTGATCAGCCCGAGGCTGCGGAGCGTGTCGTTGACCAGGCCGTTGCGGCCGAGCAGCGGGATCCACGAGATCATGCGGATCACGTTCGAGGTCCAGAACGGGATCGTGCACAGCAGGAACAGCCCCATCCGCACCGTGTCCGAGCGGATATGGAAGGCCAGGAAGTAGGCGATGGCAAAGCCCAGCGGCAGGGTGATCGCCAGGGTGAGGGCCACGAATTTCAGCGTCGAGAGATAGGTGCGTACGGTCGTGCACAGGTCGGCGGACAGGCAGCCGTCGAACACGTCGGCGTAGTTCTGCAGGGTCAGCGCCGGGGTGATCGCGTACTCGTTATACTCCCAGAACGACACGATGCCGGTGAGCAGCAGCGGCACCACCAGGAAGACCAGGAACACCAGGGCCAGCGGGGCGGCCTGGAGATAGGCGAGGCTCGGACGCCGGCGCCGGGGGGCGGCGGCGAGCGGCGCGGCAACGGTTTCGGCGGTGTGGGGGAGGGCGAGGTCGTTCACCGGATCGCCCTCGACGGCGCAGCGGCATCCCTCCCCCCTCTGCGGGGGAGGGTGGCCCGCGAAGCGGGTCGGGAGAGGGGAGCTCCGCTTCCGGAGAGGCTGCGCCGGGCGACACATCCGCCGACGTCGCGCTGCCCCTCTCCCGACCCCTGCTGACGCAGGGGCCACCCTCCCCCGCAGAGGGGGGAGGGTGCCGGCTCTCGGGCTTGCCCGAGAGCCGGGGCGGAAAAGCGTGACGGCACGGCGCTCACGCGGCGATGAACTCGTTCCACTTGCGCACCATGTAGGTGTTCTCGTCCATCACGGCG
>NZ_JAKSYJ010000236.1 GCF_022829365.1 Methylobacterium sp. J-077
CGCATAGATCGCCGACAAAGCCAGAAGGCGCCGTGTTTGGGCGGGATCACGCGCGCACCTGGCCAAGGTGCGCAGACCGTCAGCGTCAAAGTCTGACCGCAGCGGTACCGGAGCAGCCATGACATCCTCCTCGGGCTCCAAACCCGAAGACAGAATCACCCCTCAGCCGCCGACGCTACCCCGTGAGTCCCACTTAACGAGGGTTGGTATCAGTCTCCTCGTGGTGCGCCCCGGGCCAGATGGGCCTACGGCGCAGCGTCCTTCGCGCCGGGGGAAGATGATGGGTCGGCTGATCGCGCGGGTCCAACCCTAGCCCTGAAGTTTCCGGACGATGTCATCGAAGGCTTCGACCGGCAGCGCACCTTCGTGTCGCTCGCCGTTGAGGAACAGGGTCTGCGTCGAATGGACGTCCAGGACCTTCATGGCCTGCGCTTGCACGCGGTTGACCTGGTCGTAGAGGGCTTGGTCGGCGAGCACGGCATCGAACTTGGCCTTGTCGAAGCCAGCCTGCCGGAGGAGGTCGCGCATCGCGTCGAGCGGCTTGTCGACGAAGGCCCAGGACCTCTGTCTCTCGAACAGCAGGTCCGTGACCGGATAGTAGTTCCGCCCGCTGTCGGCCCTGGCCAGCATAAAGGCGGCGGTGTCGAGGGGGTTCAGCGGCTATCCGCGCAATGCGAAGCGCATCTGCCCCGTGTCGATCCAGCGGGCCTTGATGCTTGGCCAGACCTTGTCGTGGAAGGCCGCGCAATGGGTGCAGGTGACGGCGGCGTACTCGATGAAGGTCACCTTTGCATCGGCCGAGCCGACCCAGATGTCGCCCAACGAGCCCGCCATCGCTGGGTCATCGACGGGGGCCGCCCGCGCCGGGGCGAATGCGAACGCAGGGCCCAGGATCGCGCCGAGAAGCAGGGTACGACGGGCGAAGCGCTGGCTTAGAGTGCTGGTCTCTGTCTTCACGCGGCCGCCTCGTTCGTCCGCAAGCCAATGAAGCTGAGGTTCGGGGACCCAGGCGTCCCTTTCATGACAAACGGTGGCCCGCACGTATCGTTTTGTAGTCGTCGCTCGGTCTTCAGGCCCTGCCGATCGGTCGCACGTCCGAGGCGGCGGCGAACGAGGTGAACCGTTCCGGCTCGTCGAGGGGCACGTCGAGGCTGCAGCGCAGACCCTCGGGGGCGAACTCCAGACGGACCTCGCCCCCCAGTTCACGGCTGACCCCGCCCGTGATCAGGCGCGTGCCGAAGCCTCGTTTGCCCGTCTCCCGCACCGGCGGGCCGCCGCTCTCCCGCCATTCCAGGGCGAGCCGCCTCGTGCCGCTCTCGCCGACAAAGACCCTCCAGGCGACGTCGATCCGGCCCGCGTCGGTCGAGAGGGCGCCGTACTTGGCTGCGTTGGTCGTCAACTCGTGCACCGTCATCCCGAGCGCCAAGACGTAGCGCGGTGGGAGGTCGATGTCGGCCCCTTCCAGGCCGAAGCGGTGCAACTGCTCGTCCCGGAAGGGGGCGAGCTCGTTCTCCAGCACCGTGCGCAGCGAGGCGCCCTCCCAGTCGTCGCGCGAGAGCAGGTCGTGGGTCTTGGAAAGGGAGAGGATTCGTCCCTCAAGCCGCTCGCCGCGATCCTCGTCCCGGCGGGCCTGCCGCGCCAGGGACTGCACGGTGGTCAGGGTGTTGCGGACGCGATGATTCAACTCGTGCAACATCATCGTCTGCCGCTCCTGCAGGACCCGGCTGCGTGCGACCTCCTCGCGCAACTCGCCCTGGTGCCTCTGCAGCGACGCCGCCATGGCGTCGAACGCCTCGCCGAGCCGGCCGAACTCGTCGCTCCCGGACAACCCGGTCCGGGTCCCCAACTCACCCGCCCGCCACGCGCCGGCCGCCCCGAGCAGGCGCCGCACCGGCCTGCGGATGAAGGAGCGACTGGCCAGGAGCGCGGCCGCGACGGCCAGGATCGCGCCGACGCCGATCAGCACGACCCCGCGATGGGTCGCGGCATCGATGTCCGCGAAGGCCGTGGCTGGCGAGAGGCCCACCGCCACCGTCATGTCGTGGAGGTCCCCCGGCGCGCCTCCGGCCACCGCCGTGATCCGCGGGTTGCCCCGCAATCCGGTCAAGTCCGCGACGCCGCCGCGGTGGTCGGCTAGGGCCTTCCAGAAGGCTGTCGGCAGCGGCTTGCCGGCCCAGGCTTCGTGGTCGGGAAGCCGGACCAGGATCGTGCCGTTCCGGTCCGCGACCGTGAGGGCGGCGTCGGGCGGCAACCCGGCATCGGACTGCCGTGCCGCGAGGTAGGACAGGTCGATGCTCGTGATCACGATGCCTTCGGGGCGACCGTCGCCGTCTTCGTCGGCGATGGCCTGGGCGAACTGGATGGTGGGCCGTCCGGTGACCCGGCCGGACACGACCTCCCCGATGGCGAAGCCGCCGGTGCGCATCGCCTCCTGGAAGTAGGACCGGTCGGCGACCGAATAGGCCCCGACCGGGGATCCCAGCGTGTTGCACCGGATGCGCCCGTCCGGGTCGGCGACCCCGAAAAAGAACGAGCCGGGGACTTTCCCGCCGACCGTCGCGAGGTACGCCGTGCAGGCCCGGGCGTCCTTGCCGCGGACCTCGGCCACTCCGGCCAGGATGGCGAGGATCTGCCGCGCCCCGCGACCGAACTGCCCCAAGTCGGCCGCGACGGCCTTCGCCCCGCGCATGGCCTCCTTCCGGACGGCCTCGGCCCGGGCGGCGCGGAGCGCGTACTCGTTGTAGCCCTGGACGGCTAACGCCGGGATCAGCGCCAAGACGACAAGGCCCACGATCCGCTTGGTTAGTGACATCGAGTTCCCGAGCTTGGTGAAGCCCGTCGTCTCCCGGGACCCGGCCACCGAACTAGGTCGGTTCGGCTGCAAAGCCATGGGCAGCGCCCCGGCCCGCTAGCCAGGGCTATCTATCGATCGAGGCGCGGCGGGCCCGATGGACGCACCCCGCCCCGGGACGGTCGCCGCGGGGATTCCCCGCGACGGCGGTCAGTGCGCGCCGGTGCCGACGCGCCCCACCGCGCGCCTGAGGATGCGCGAGAGGTCGGCCACGGAGTAGGGTTTGCGCAGGAGCTCGAACCCGTGCGTCCCCTGCTCGGCAAGCACCTCGCTGTAGCCCGACGTCAGGACCACCGGCAGGCCGGGCCGGCGGCGGCGGAGCTCGCGGGCGAGATCGACCCCGTTCATCCCCGGCATGACCACGTCGGAGAACACCACCTCGAACCGGTAGGGTATGCGCTCGAACTCGTTCAGGGCCTTTTCCGCGTCCACGGCCCACACGGTGCTATAGCCGAGCTCTTCCAGCGCCTGCGCCGCGAAGGCCCCGACCTCATGGTTGTCCTCCACCAGCAGGACGCAGGTGCCGTGGCCCTCGGCGAGGTCCGCCAGCTCGTGCGCCTCGGCCTCGGGGACGGCGGCGGCCTTGGCGCGCGGGAGGTACAGGGTGAAGGTGGCGCCCTCGCCGAGGCGGCTCTCGGCGATGACCTCGCCGCCGGACTGCTTGGCGAAGCCGAAGACCTGGGACAACCCGAGCCCGGTGCCCTGGCCGACGCCCTTCGTGGTGAAGAACGGCTCGAAGATCCGGCCCAGCGCATCCGGGGCGATGCCGCTGCCCGTGTCGGCGACCGAGACCGCGACGAAGTCGCCGCGCATGGCCGGATGGGCCCGGACCGCGGGGACAACGCCGACCGGCCGCACCCGGATGGTGATGCGCCCTTCGCCCGACATCGCGTCGCGGGCGTTGACCACCATGTTGACCAGCGCGGTGTCGAACTGGCTCGGGTCGGCGTCGACGAGGCAGAGACCCTCCCGCCCCCTGGCGTCCCGGAACGGCTCGACCTGGGTCTCGACGTGGATGCGCGAGCCCGTGAGGGTGCGAACCATGTCCGAGACCGAGGCGACGCCGCGCCCGACATCGAACACCTCCGGCTGGAGGGCCTGCCTCCGCGCGAAGGCGAGGAGTTGGCCGGTCAGCTTGGCCGCGCGGTCGACGGTGTCCGATATGGCGTCGACGTAGCGGATCCGGCGCTCCTCGGCCAGGTTCGGCCGCTTCAGCAGGTCGGTGGACGACTTGATGACCGTCAGCAGGTTGTTGAAGTCATGCGCGACGCCGCCGGTGAGCTGGCCCACCGCCTCCAGCTTCTGGCTCTGCCGGAGTTGCTCCTCCAGGGCCTTGCGCTCCGTCACGTCCCGGCCCGCCGCATATAAGTGGTCGTCGCGGGGGATGGCGTACCACGACAGCCATCGGAAGCCTCCGTCGCGCGTTCGCATCCGCACGTCCAGGCCGTCGAGGACGATGCCGTTCACGAGGTCGTCGAACACCCCCTCCACGGCGGACCTGTCGGCCGGGTCGATGAATGTGTCGAAGTGCGCGCCGACGAGGTCGTCCTCGGACCAGCCGAGCGTCTCGGTCCAGGCCGGGTTCACCGAGCGGTAGCGGCCGTCGAAGCCGCAGACGAGGAACAGGTCGCGGCTCGTGCGCCAGACCATGTCGCGCTCGTCCGTCCTGTCGCGGGCGGTCTCCTCCAGGACCCGCTCGGCCTCGCGCCGTTCGGTGATGTCGTTGAACAGGATGGCGACCCGGCGCCGGGCCGGCTCGCCGATGCGCAGGGCGTGGACGTCGAACCACCGGCCGAGTGCCACCGCGCCGCTCTCGAAGCGGGCCGCCTCGCCCGTCAGCGCCACCCCGCCGTAGGCGTCCAGCCAGGACCGCTCCAGGCCCGGGACGACCTCGCTGACCCAGCGTCCGGCCACGTCGCGGAGCCCGGTATGGCGTTCGAACGCCGGGTTGACCTCCACGAAGCGGTAGTCGACGGCGCGCCCAGCCGCATCGTAGCGCATCTCGACGATGCAGAAGCCGGCGTCCACGGCCTCAAACAGGGTGCGATAGCGCGCCTCGCTCTCGGCGAGCCGGCCTTCCTCGGTGCGAAACCGGGTGACGTCGAGTTGGCTCGCGAAGAAGTAGCGCAGATGTCCGTCCGGATCGAACACCGGGCTGACGTAGAGTTCGTTCCGGAACGGCGTGCCGTCGCGGTGGTAGTTCAGGATCTCCACGACCACGTCGCGCCGCGCCGCGACGGCGTCGCGGACCTTGGCGACGTTGGCAGGATCGGTGCCCGGGCCTTGGAGGAATCGGCAGTTGCGGCCGATCAGCTCGTCGGCTCCGTAGCCGCAGAGCTCCTGGAATGCGCGGTTGGCGAAGACGATCGGGTTGTCGGGCAGGTTCGGATCGGTGACGATCTGCGGCATGCGGGTCTTCTCCGCCGCCGTGAACAGCAGGTCGGTCCCGGCCGCCGAGGTGCGCTCGTCGCCGGTCGGGGCATGGACGTGCCCCTCGTTCCGCCGCCGCAGCCGCTCGATCTCAGCCTTCGCGTCCGCCAGTTGCCGGCGCAGGTCCTCGAAGTCCGTTTCCATCCTGCTTGTCCCGACCGGATACTGGGTGGGTCCGTCCGCCGGTGTCCCGACGGAGCCGTCGGTTGCCGCTGCGTGCCGTTGGCCTACGCATCCCGGAGCCGTATGACGGAGGCCGGGTCGTCCGGGAAGTGTGGCCCGGGATTGCATGGCGAGCCGTCCCGCCCCGTTCCCGGCCCGACCGTGGTGTTGCACAGCCCCGGACGAACGGGACGCGCACCCCCGTGCTCCCGGAACGCCGGCGTTCCTGGCCGGCCTGGACCGGACCGCAGGGCGGTCGGAGACCCCAGGAACCGGTCGCGAATACGTTGTTGCACCCCTGTTCCCGCCGGTTGAACGTCGACAGCCGCTTCCGAGCAAGCGGCGATCTGCCCGGTCACCTTCCCGTGTCTGTATCAGTCACCTATGGCATAAGGCGTTCCAGTCATTCACATCAGATCGACGGGCTGCGAAACCCAGATCTCGGCCCTGGGGTTGACGACGCTCGAACGGGTGGTCGTGGAACAGATCGACAGCACAGCGCGACGCCAAGCTGCACTCGCCGCTTATGACATTCTCGACACGCTGACCGAGGCCGAGTTCGACGGCATCGTGAGGGTAGCGTCCGAGACCTGCGGCATGCCGGTGTCGCTGATCTCCTTGCTCGACGGCGAGCGCCAGTGGTTCAAGGCCGAGACCGGCTTCGGCCAGAGCGAGACCCCCATCTCGCAGTCCATCTGTGCCTACGCCGCGCAGCAGCACGACGTGTTCGAGATCCCCGATCTCACCCTCGATCCGCGCACCGCCGACAACCTGCTCGTGACCGGCGGACCGGCAGTGCGTTTCTATGCTGGCGTGCCGTTGAGGACGGCGGACGGCGTCAATCTCGGCGCCCTGTGCGTCCTCGACACTAAGCCCAATCGGCTGACCCCGGCACAGGCGTTCACCCTGCGCACGCTCGCCCAGTAGGTCATCACCAACCTAGAGCTGCGACGCGCCCTTAAGGAGCGCCGCGAGAGCGACCGGCGCAACAAGGCGATCCTCCAGAGCGCGATCGACTACGGCATCATCGCGATGGATCTGAACGGCCGCGTCACGAGCTGGAACGCGGGGGCCGAGCAGATCCTCGGGTGGACCGAGGCTGAGATGCTCGGGCGGCATGCCAACGTCTTCTTCACCCAGGAGGACGAACGCGACCAGATCGCCGAGAAGGAGATGGGCGCGGCTCTGCTGCACGGGCGCGGCACCGACGAGCGGTGGCACGTGCGCAAGGACGGCACCAAGTTCTGGGCGAACGGCGAGATGATGCCGCTCAAGGACAAGGGCGGGCAGCCCGAGGGCTTCATCAAGATCTTGCGCGACCGCACCGACCAGCGCAACGCCGCTGCCCGGCAGCAAGCCGATGCCGAGTTCATGCGCAGCGTGCTCGCCTCCTCGGCCGACTGCATCAAGGTGCTCGACCTCGACGGCGGCCTGACCTTTATGAGCGAGGGCGGCATGCGGGTGATGGAGGTCAGCGACTTCAACCTCATCCGCGGCTGTCCGTGGCCGGACTTCTGGCAGGGCCAGGGTCATCACGATGCTGTCGCGGCCCTCGCAGCCGCCAAGGCCGGCGGCGTCGGCCACTTCCAGGGATCGGCCGATACCTATCTCGGCACCCCGAAGTGGTGGGACGTGCAGGTGACGCCGATCCTCGGCGCGGATGGGCAGCCGGAGAAGATCCTGTCGGTCTCCCGCGACATCACCGACCAAAAGTCCGTCGAGCGTCAACTCGCGGTCAGTGAGGAACGCTGGCGCGGGCTGTTCAGCGGGATGCAGGAGGGGTTCCTCAGCGCCGAGCTGATCCGCGATGAGGCTGGCAAGGCGGTGGACATCCGGTTCCTGGAGGTCAATCCAGCGTTCGCCGGGCTGACCGGGCTTCCGGCCAGCAGCGCCGGGCGCACCATGCGCGAGCTTGTGCCGGCTATCCCGCAGTGGGTGATCGACACCTACGCCCGCACCGTCGAGACCGGACAGCCTGAGAAGTTCGAGATCCACGTCCCAGAGCTGAACCGTACGTTCGAGGTCCGGGCACACAAGCAGTCTGCCCAGCAGTTCGCTGCGTTGTTCCTGGAGATCTCGGGCCGCAAACGGACCGAGGTTCGCCGCGCGGCCATGACGGAGCTGGGCGACCGGCTGCGCGACGTGGGCGACAAGGGCGAGATCAGCCGGATCGCCGCTGAGGTCATGGGGCGCACGCTCGGACTTAGCCACGCGGGCTACGGGCAGGTCGATCCCGACGCAGAGACGATCCTCGTGGAACAGGGGTGGACCGCGTCGGGCCTCACCGACATCGCCGGGCTACACCATTTCCGCGCCTATGGCTCGTACATCGAAGACCTCAGAGCCGGGCGCAAAGTCGTCATCGACGACACCGGTAGTGATCCTCGGACCGCCGCCGATGCCAAGGCATTGACTGCCATCAGCACGCGCTCGCTTCTCAACTTGCCGGTGATGGAGCACGGCCGCTTCGTGGCCCTGTTCTACGCCGTGAGGGCGGAACCGGGGGAGTGGGCGCAGGAGGACATCGCCTTCGTGCGCAACGTGGCCGACCGCACCCGGTCGGCCATCGCCCGCATCGAAGCGGAGGCGCAGCAACAACTGCTCAACCACGAGCTGAGCCACCGCATGAAGAACATGCTGGCGATGGTGCAGTCCATCGCCACGCAGACGATGCGTGGAGCGGCCGATCTCGACACCGCCCGGGATGTGCTGGCCAACCGACTGATCGCCCTGGGCAAGTCGCACGACCTCCTACTCGGTGGCTCCCTGTCGAAAGCCCCGCTAACGAGCGTGATTGAGAGCGCGCTCGACATCCACCGTGACCGTCCGGATCGGTTCATGCTCGATGGCCCGGCTGTAATGGTGGGTTCCAGGGCGGCGCTTTCGCTGTCGTTGATGCTGCACGAGCTGGCGACCAACGCCGCCAAGTACGGCGCGCTCTCGAACGCGGACGGTCGGGTTACCATCAGTTGGGATATCGACGGCGACGGCGACGACGCTCCGGTCACCTTGCGTTGGAATGAGGCAGGCGGTCCGGCGGTGGTGGCGCCGAAGCGCGCGGGGTTCGGCACCCGGCTGATCGGACGCGGGCTTGCTGGAAGCTTCGACGGCAAGGTTGACTTGAGCTACCCGCCCTCTGGTGTGGTCTGCACCATCGTCGCGCCGCGGCGCGGTCTCATGGCGAGCTAGACCTCGGATCCCGCGACGGGAGCATGCCGGGCGATCAAACCGTCCCGCCGGCCGTATCCAGCTGGGCAAGGAGTTGGTTCAGGCGGTCCGGCAAGGGCGTTGCCGGGATCTGGGCGTAACATGCCCTGCAACTTGCGCCCGAGGTGGTGCTGGATCGCGTGGGGTGATCCCGGCTGCACCCATATGACCGACCCTTCCGGGAGAGGTTGTCCGTTCTCGTCGCGAACAGGATCACTTCCCTCATCAGAGGCACTTTTCCCCACCGAACGGCCTCCCTGGCCCCAGACCACCCAATGAGGGGCAAACAGCCAATCTGGATTGAGTTCCCGTTGAGGCTCTGAGCAATCGGCACAGTGCCATTGGCGCCACACCAACATGACAGACGCCGACCACAGCGTCTTCTCCTGCTAGAATGCAGATCGTGAGCTGGAACTAATTTTCCGTTCGTGAAAGGTCGTGAACGGTCCCTTAGCTCTGTCCGCTTCGATGCACCGGCCGTCCGGAAGCGGACGGGCCGAAAACCACCCGAAGCGGTCGCGCGGACAGCGACGAACACATCCCGAAAGCCGTCGTTCCGTTTCGGAGAAGGTCGCCTCGAAATGCGGACGGCATCCGATCGACCCTGGCTGTGTGGATAAGTCGAGGGGATTAACATGAGTTGCTACGGTAGGGGCGGAATGAAACGCTTCCGGGTGGGTTAGCGACTGTAGCCGATTGAGCCTGTTTCCAGCCTGCCTAGAAGACTAGATTGAAGCGGACAACCCAGTGTGTTTGTTGACGCCTTCGTGAATGCCATCGGCCGCGCCACGCTGAGTTTTGCAGGCGTGACGCCAGCCGCGTCGGGCGGCCGTCCTATCATCCCGCCCTGCTGCTCACACTTTATGACTGTGGCTACCCGAGCCGCGTCGAATCGAGCCTTGTTCGGAACGTGAGCCTGCACGCGGGAAAAGGCACGCGAGGCGGTACGCAACTTGTTCGGCAAAGGCTTAACCGACTGGGAGGTTGCCGGAAGGTCGGCGCCTCACCGTCCACCGCCGCCGCCGTGCGAAAGGCAGCAGGAGCCTGACTTAGCTGATCGAGGCCGAGCCCCGCGCGCGTCGTTAGGCAACCTAGGGCTTCGTTGAGCAAAAGAAGGAGCTGCAGCACCACCGCCGGGCGATCCCCACAATCGCAACCGCAGGTTCACAGCGATCGACAATCAGCGATATAGTTCCAGCCAGCGTTGACATGTCACTGACATTTCGTAACTATGGTTCGTGAAACGGTGTCGGCAGATCGGTGGGAACGGTGGAATGAATCTCACGCGATGTGAGTACGGGCTCGAGCCCGACCGTGTGAGATTTGGGCCGCGCGCCTCGCTGACCCAAACGGCCTACGACGGTATCAAGACTATGCTGCTGGACAGCCAAGGCTCTGGTGCGGCCTTCTCGGAGCGTCAACTGTCCGCCCAGCTCGGACTGGGGCTCGCCCCCATCCGCGCCGCGCTGTCGCGGCTGCGGGCGGAGGAACTGATAGTTGTTGTCCCTAATGCTGGGATTCGTCTTCCCGATTTGCCGCCGCGGGCAATACTGGACTTCTACGAGCTCAGGACAGCGCTAGAGACTCACGTCGTATCGGCCCTAGCCACCCGTGGTGTCGCTGCCCGCCTCGGACCGATCCGCGAACTGCTCGACGAGCAGGAGGCTTGTGTCCGTGCGGGAGATGCGAAGACCTACCACCACAAAGACATGGCGTTCCACCGCGCGCTTGCCGAACTCCACGGCAATGCTGAGATCGTGCGCGTTCTATCGGGGTTGCGTGATCGCATGCAGCGCCTGTCGTCCGTGCTGCACGCCGGCCACCCAGATCGCCTGTCGGCGAACTTCGGGCAGCACGTGGCGATCCTCGACGCGATCGCGGCCGGTGACGCGGCGGTAGCGGTTGGACACCTTCGCGATCATCTGAGCCACGCTCGGGACCTCGTGATGGACCCCCTTGGGCGGACACGAGATCCCGCAAAGCCGCCTCATTCCGGACCGTTCGCAGACTGTGGTGGATGACGAAACGCCGTCCGACCCCAAGGCGAAAGTCACTACAAAAGACGAGTAAAAAACTGCTCGCGACACAAAATATAAGCCAGAGGACGCCATGACTGGAAAGCTCGCCACGTGGCTGCTAATTAGTTTAGCGCTAATGTCGCCCGCGGCTTCGCAGGTCTCGGGTGGCGTCATCAAGATCGGGGTCCTGAACGACCAGTCAGGCATCTTTGCCGATCTTGGCGGCCAAGGCTCGGTAATTGCCGCACGCATGGCAATCGAAGAAGTTGGCGGAACCGTACTGGGTAAGCCTATCGAGATCCTCGTCGGCGACCATCAGAACAAGCCCGACATTGGTTCGGCCATCGCGCGCGGTTGGATCGATACGCAGGGCGTCGACGCCATCTTCGACGTCCCGGCCTCGGCGACTGCGATCGCCGTCCAAGACGTCACCCGCGAAAAGAACCGGATGCTGTTCCTCTCCGGGCCCGGCTCGTCCGACTTCACCGGCAAGCGCTGTTCACCCACTACCGTCCACTGGACCTACGACAGCTACGCTACTGCGAACAGCACCGTGCGAGCCTTAGTCAAGCAGGGCGGCGACACGTGGTTCTTCCTCACAGCCGACAACGCCGGCAGCCATGCGCAGGAGCAGGATGCGTCGAGCTTCGTCAAGCGGGCGGGCGGGACGGTGGCCGGAGCGGTACGCCACCCGTTCGCAACGCAGGATTTCTCGTCCTTCTTGCTACGTGCACAGGGGTCCGGGGCCAAAGTGATCGGGCTCGCTAACGCGGGGAGCGACACGATCACTTCGATCAAACAGGCGCGGGAGTTCGGGATCACGCAGGGCGGGCAGAAGCTCGCGAGCCTTCTGATGTTCATCACCGACATCCACGCCATCGGGCTGGCAGACGCCCAAGGCCTCGTGTTCACGAATGCGTTCTACTGGGACAAGGACGACAAGACCCGCGCCTGGTCGAAGCGGTTCATGGAGCGATTTGGCGGGCGGGCCCCTACCTCCGTCCAGGCCGGCGTCTACGGGGCCGTTCGTCACTACCTCAAGGCGGTCGCCGCGGCCGGGACTGATGAGACAGCGACGATCGCGCGTAAGGTGCGGGAGCTGCCGGTCGAGGACTTCTGGAGCGCTGGCTTCAAGATCCGGCAAGACGGGCGCCTGGTGCGCGACATGTACCTGTTCCAGGTGAAGACGCCCGCCGAGAGCACGGCCCCCTGGGACTATTACAAGATCCTCGCCACGATCCCGGGCGACGAGGCCTTCCGGCCCGTGTCCGAGGGAGGCTGCCCCCTGGTGAACCAGAACTGAGCGATGGCGCACAAGAAACTCCGAATCGCCGTGAGGGGCCGAACGTGAGCCTACATCCCACGCTGGTTGGCCTGCTCCGGGCAGCGCGCGAGGCCGGACGCCAGCCCTTCGCGGCGTGCACGCCGGGACAGGCGCGCGAAAGCTTTGCCGCAAGTTGCGCCGCGCTCGGCGCTGGCCCCGAGGTCGGCGCGGTGCGCGACCTCGAAATCCCGACGCGCGGCGGTGCGGTGCGGGGGCGCTTGATCCGGCCGGCATTGGAGCCGAGCACGCCAGCAGCCGGGCTGATCGTCTACGTGCACGGCGGCGGTTGGGTAGTCGGGACCTTGGACGACTACGGCGCGATCGCCCGGGCGCTGGCGGCGCGTACCGGTTGCGCCCTGCTGATGGTTGATTACCGGCTCGCCCCGGAGCATCCGTTCCCTGCGGGGCTCGAGGATGTCGAGGATGCGATCAGCTGGGTCGCCGCGCACCGAGGCGACTTCATCGCGCCCGGGCGCCCCCTCGTCGTGGCCGGCGACAGCGCGGGTGGAAATCTCGCCACCGCCGCCCTGGCGGCGGGGCGGGCCGCTGGGTGGGCGGGGGACGTCGCGCTGCAGGTGCTATTCTACCCGGTCGCCGATTGCGACATGGACACCCCGAGCTATGGCCTGCCGGATGACGCGTTGTTCCTGACACGCGCGGACATGGTTTGGTTCTTTCGTCACTACGCCCCGGAAGCCTCGTGGGCGGACCCACGCATCTCGCCGCTGCGCGCATCCGACCTCTCCGGGCTGCCTCCGGCCTGGATCGGCACGGCCGAGTACGACGTGCTGCGCGATGAGGCCGAGGCCTACGCTCGACGCCTCACCGAGGCGGGTGTCGAGGTCCGCCTGCGCCACTACGATCGCATGGGCCACGGCTTTGTGAGGATGATGAACCACGTCGAGGAGGCGGATGCCGCATTCGACGATGTCGCGCGCGCTATCGCGGCGTGCGGGGTGGATGGAACGGGAGAAACGGCATGAGCGAGCATACAATGAGAACTGAGCTGGACGCCGTCGTCGTTGGAGCCGGTTTCGCCGGCCTGTACACCTTGCACAAGCTGCGTGGGCTCGGCTTCCGCGTCAAAGCCCTGGAGGCGGGTAAGGGCGTGGGCGGCACTTGGTTCTGGAACCGTTATCCCGGCGCGCGCTGCGACGTGGAAAGCCTGGAGTACTCCTACTCGTTCTCCGAAGATCTGCAGCAGGAGTGGAACTGGCCGGAACGCTTCTCAGCCCAGCCCGACATCCTGCGCTATGCCAACCACGTGGCCGACCGACTAGACCTGCGCCGTGACATCCTCACCGAGCGGCGAGTGATCTCAGCGATCTTCGACGAAGCGACCGACCGCTGGACGGTGACGACGGCGGGCGGCGAGGTGTTCGAGGCGCCGTTCTGCATCATGGCCACCGGCAACCTGTCGCTGCCGCGGGTGCCGGACTTCCCGGGGCTGAAGACCTTCCGGGGCGACTGGTACCATAGCGGCCTGTGGCCGGAGGAGGGTGTGGACTTCACGGGGCGCCGCGTGGGCGTCATCGGTACCGGCTCGTCAGGAATCCAAATGATCCCCGTGATTGCCGAGCAGGCCGACCATCTGTTCGTCTTCCAGCGCACGGCTAATTTCAGCGTGCCCGGCGTCAATCGCGTGATGACGCCGGAGGTCGAGGACACGCACAAGGCGCGCTATGCCCACTGGCGCGACGAGGCTAAGCGTACCCCCTTTGGCATCGCCGGCCACCCACCCCCGCCCTTGACTGCCCTGGAGGACACGGCAGAGGGCCGTACCGACGTGTACGAACGCAAGTGGGGCACGGGGGGCAACATCAGCTTCCTCTACGCCTACAAAGATCTGCTGACCAACAAGGAAGCCAACGATACCGCCTGCGACTTCGTTCGCGAGAAGATCCGGAGCATCGTGCGGGATCCTGCGGTCGCCCGCCTCCTGATGCCCAATGATCACCCAATCGGCACGAAGCGGCTGTGCCTCGACAACGGCTACTACGAAACGTTCAACCGCGAGAACGTCACCCTGGTAGACGTGCGGTCCGACCCGATCGTCGAGATCACCGAGCGGGGCGTGCGCACCGGAACGAAAGAGTACGCACTCGACGCCATTGCTTTCGCGACCGGCTTCGACGCGATGACCGGGGCTCTCCTTGACATCGACATCCGCGGGGCGGGTGGCTTGCAGCTTTCCGAAAAGTGGGCACACGGGCCGCGCACGTACCTTGGTCTGATGACAGCGGGATTGCCGAATTTCTTTATGATCACCGGACCCGGCAGTCCTTCGGTCAAGACGAACATGATCGCCTCGATCGAGCAGCATGTGGATTGGATCGCCGACTGCCTTGCACATCTGCGCAGGGAGGGGATCGCGCGCATCGACGCCGAGGCCGCCGCCGAGGACGACTGGGTCGAGCACGTCAACCAAGTGGCGGACACGACGCTCTACCCGCTGGCCAATTCCTGGTACGTGGGCGCCAATATTCCGGGCAAGCCGCGGGTGTTCATGCCCTACGTGGCGGGCCTCGATAAGTACCGTGCAATCTGCGACGCGGTCGCGGCGGAGCGCTACCGAGGATTCAAGCTAGCGGGGATTTGAGGCCGGGATGGCCGGCACTGGAGGCGACATCGTGGGAGAGGATGTAGAGGCGGGAGCGCTCGACCTCAAATGCCATCCCCGCGTCCTGTACGGCGCTGACCTGCGCGAGGCCCTGCCGGACCTCGCACAAGAACGAAGGTGGGGCCGGGTTCTGCCGGTGGTCACGCGCTCGCTCATGGGCGTCCCCATCGTGGTCGAGGCGCTGGCGAGACTCGGGGTGAATGCGCTCGATCCCTTTATCGATCTGGTGCCGCACACGCCGTTCGACGTCGTACTCACGCTTGTCGAGCGGATCCAAGAGGCGCGCGCGGACGCGGTGGCGGTCGTCGGCGGTGGCAGCGCCATCGATGCCGTGAAAATCGCTGCGCTCGCCGCCGCAACCCGCGTCACGGATGCCGAAAGTCTGTTGGCGCTGCGCGCGGGGGCTGGTGCCGACGGGGTGCAGCAGCCCTCCCCGGGCGCACGCACGGAACCGGCGATCGTGGCGGTGCCGACTACGCTCTCAGGTGCGGAGTTCGGCCTAATCGGCGGTGCGACCCAGGGCGGGATCAAGCACCTCTTTCGCGCCGACACCCTCGCTCCCGACGTGGTGGTCTATGACCCCGCGTTAGCACTCCACACGCCCCTGGGCCTTTGGCTCTCCACTGGGATCCGTGCGGTCGACCACGCCGCCGAGACCGTGCTGTCGCGCGACGCCAACCCGTTCACGGACGCCCTCGCGCTGCGTGCCCTGAGATTACTGCGGGCGGGTCTTGAAGCCGTCGCTCGCGATCCCCGTGACCCGGCGGCGCGTCACCAGGGGCAGCTCGGTGTTTGGCTCGCGGCCGCAGGGATCGGCCGGGTCCGCTACGGAGCCAGCCACGGGATCGGCCATCAACTCGGGGCCGTAGCGGGCGTCCCGCACGGCATCACCTCCTGCGTCTTGCTGCCGGCGGTACTGACGTTCAACGCACCAGCGGCACCGAATCGGGATTCGCAGATCGCGGCTGCGCTGGGTAGGCCGAACGCCTCGGCGGCGGAGGCGGTACGCGACCTCGTGATCGCCCTTGGCCTACCCTCGCGCATCTCTGAGCTTGGAGTCGTCAAGGCGGATCTCACGCGCATCGCCGAGACGTCGCTCGGCAATGCGTTCGTGCGCGCCAACCTTCGGCCGATCCCGGGGGTGGATGATCTCATGGCGATCCTCGAGATGGCATGGTGAAGCGACCGAGGTTGAGGGAGGGGCCAAGCGCTGGGTACGACGATGCTCAGCGACCGGGGCGGACGCCAGCCAGGAACAGCGCCGCGGCCGCACTCCCGCTTCCATCTGTGTTGACCGCGGCGCGGAAGTCTACCTCGATGGCCTTCGGCCCATCCAGCTCAGTTCCGTCGCGATGCGCTCTTAGGCCCGGCCCCGTCTGGCCTTCCCGCTAGTCATGGCAGTCAGCTCGAAACAGTATAAGCTCAATTTAATTTTGAATAAGTTCACAAAATTTCTTAAAATTGAAGCGTCAATTTTGGCAGAGTAATAAGTTACTTGCCGTTTCGCGTGAGTGCTTTGGTGAGAAACGCTTGGACGCCGTGCTTATATTCCTGGCTCTCGGCGAAGCTATAGACTTCCATTCTCTCCGCGTAGGTGACGGGCGCGGCATCCCGCATCAACCGCTGGATTTGGCGCTTGTGCGACCGGGCCGCCTGGATGCCGCTGGCACAGATGTTCCCGACCGTCTCCGCGATGGCGCCCTCGAAATCCGCAACCTCCACGACGCGGCTCACCAGCCCCTTCGCGCAGGCCGTCGGGGCATCGAAAAGACGTCCTTCGATCAGTAGCTCAGCGGTCACGGAAGGCCCGACTAGGCGGAACAGGCCCTCGGTCTCGCCGAGGGCCAGGGGGAAGCCTATCCGTCCGACCGGCGCTCCGAACCGCGCATCCCGTGATGCGATCCGAAGGTCGCAGGCTACAGCGATCTCCAGGCCGCCGCCGAAACAGGCCCCCTGGATTGCGGCGACGATTGGCACGGGACACTCCGCGATCGCGGAAAGGCACCCGCCGACATACTCCTCGTGGAATCGCACTACCTGCTCGTGGGTGGAGCGTGAGGTGTGGAATTCGGAAATGTCGGCGCCGGCCGAGAAGGCTTCCGCGGTGCCGCCGCGGATGACGATGCAGCGGAGTTCGTCGTCCCCGGCGAGGTCGAGGACATGCGCCGCGAGGTCCTGCCACATCGCCACCGTCAGGGCATTGCGCCGGGCCGGCTGGCTGATCGTCAGTGTCACCGAGGGACCCGACCGCTCCGTGCGGATCTCACCACCCATTCCGATACCTCCCGGCCGCCCTCACACCCGAACATCCTGAGACAGCTTGAGCAGTTCCGCGCATTCTGCGCTCCGCCCGGCATAATCCTTCCAGGTCGAAGTGCGGGCGAGCGCCTGCCACTTCTCGAAGGCGGCGGCGTCGATGTCCTGCGCCTGAATCCCGGCCTTCCGGAACACCCCGACCACCTTGTCGTCGTCGGCCTTCGAGCCCGCCGTTCCGAACGGCTCCAACTCCTCGCCCACTGCCATGATCAGGTCGCGGTGCGCGGGTGGCAGGGCGTCGAAGATCGCCTTCGACATCAGCAGCGGTTCGAAGGTGAACAGGAACGTCCGGTCACGCGCTGAGGTCAGGTGCTTGCCGGTCTCCTCGAGACGGAACGAAATCATGCTGGTCGAGGAGGTCACGACAGCGTCCACGGCCCCCGTCTGCATCGCAGCGTAGATCTCGTTCGAGGGCAGCGATAGCGTCGCCGCCCCGGCCGCGAGAAGAAGGAGGTCCATCTCGCGTGAGCCGCCGCGGGTCTTCAGACCCTTCACGTCCTCGGGCACGACGATCGGGTTCGCACGGGACACGACGCCGTTCGCCTGCCAGACCCAGGATACGATGACGATGCCCTTCTCGGCCAGGAACGCGCTGAGCCTGCGCCCGACCGGCGCCGTCTTCCACGCGGCGCCCTGGGCATAGGAGCCAACGACGCAGGGCATCAGCCCAATATTGAGCTCCGAAATCTGCCCGCCGGCATAGGCTAGGGGAAACAGGCTGAGATCGAGCGCGCCCTTGCGCACGGCCATGAACTGCGAGTTGGTCTTCATCAGCGACGCGTTCGGATAGACCGTCGCCGTAAGCGCCCCGTCGGAGCGCTGCTTGAGCATTGCCGCGAACTTCCGGCACAGCCTGTCGCGGAAGTCGCCATCCTCCTCCGTGCCGCCGGGGAACTGGTGCGAGATCTTCAAGTCCTGTCCGGCCATCGCCTGTCCCCCAAGCCGGAGGAGAGCGGGCGCCGCGACGGCGGCGGTGAGCAGGGCGCGGCGCGTCTGCATGGCGGGATCCTCTGGGCGCGGGGACGATCTCGGGCGGTTCGGGGGCTAGCCCCTCAGGTGAGACGCGGGTCGAACGCCGCCTCCATCTCGCGACGCAGGGCGATCACAGGGTCGTCCTTGCAGAAGGCAACATCCGTCCAGCGGACGCCCTCGCCCATCGGCACGTCGCGGATGAGCGCAACCTGATGTGCCAGCCCGAGGGGCAGGTAGCCCTCCGCAAGGGAGAGCGCCGCCGGGATCTGCCGGCCCCAGACGCAAAAGCCCCCCTCCCCGTCGAGGGTCTCGCCGGCTTTCAGGTCGCGCTTGGCAATGGCGGCGACGTCCGCAGTGAAGCACACGGGCGCTCCGGTCGGTTGCTTGAGCAGGGTGGCCCAGGCTGCGGAAATGCCGAGTTCCAGACCGCTGAAATGGATCGGCCGGTAGAGCGCGGCGTAACGCCCGCTCGCATCCGGCAGCATGTGATATTCACGGAAACATTCACGGGTGTAGGCGCTGTCCTCGGCCGCCTCGACCACGACGAAGGTGCCATGGGCGAGATGGTGTGGAATGCTCGTCCCGTCGCGGGCGAGGGACGAGACGCATTCTGTCACGCCGGAGAATTCGAGGCTGCCGCCCTGGTCCTTCGGGCGCAGCACGTCGGCGAGCTCGAACCGGCTCGCCGGGGGGAAAACGAGGCCGTTCGTCTGGGCCTGGAGGCCGGTCGCGTTGGCGATGGCGGTCATCTCGATCGCCGACTTGGTCCCGTCTACGAAGCTGTTGAACATCTTCGGGTTGATCGAGGACTTGTCCGCGATCTCGATCAGCCCCGGCAGGTTGTCAAACACCGTCTCGGGGGTCGATTGGTGAAAGCGCGGCAGGTAGCGGGTGCCCTTTCCCGCCGCCACGACCCGGAAGCCGCAGGCCCGCGCCCAGTCGACATGCTCGCAGACGATGGCGGGCTGGTCGCCGTAGGCGAGGGAGTACACGACGCCCGCCTGGGCGGCCCTGCGCGCCAGCAGCGGCCCCGCCACCACATCGGCCTCGACGTTGACCATCACGACGTGCTTGCCCGCCGCGATGCTGGCGAGCGCGAGGCGGATGCCGGTGCGGGGGTCGCCGGTCGCCTCGATGATCACCTCTATGCCGCCCGCGCGGATCACCTCCTCGGCGTCGGCCGTGAGGTAGGTCCGGCCGGTGAGGATCGCGTCTTCGCAGGACCGGGCGTCGGTCTGCTCCGCCGGCCAGTGGCAGGAGGCGAGCTGCCGAGCGGCCCGCCCCACGTCCAGATCGACCACCGCGACGACCTGCAAGCCCGGCGTGGTGCGGGCCTGGGCCAAGAACATCGTACCGTACTTGCCGGCGCCGATCAGGGCGACCGTCACCGGCTTGCCGGCCTCCTGCCGTTCCCGGAGCAATCGGGACAGGTTCATCGTGCGCGTCTCCCTCGCGTGGTCATCGCAGCGGCTGAAGCGGGGGAATCGCCAGATTGACGTTCACGCTCTTCGTCTCGGTGAAGCTGTCGAGCATGCCTTCGAGGGACATCTCGCGGCCGATTCCGCTCTCCTTGATGCCCCCGTAGGACTGGCCGAGCGCCTGCCCGCCGCCCTGGTTGACCTGCACCCAGCCCGCCTCGACGGCGTGGGCCGCCCGCAGCGCCCGGCCGATGTCGCGGGACCAGATGTAGGCGGCGAGCCCGTAGTGACTGTCGTTGGCCATGCGGATCGCCTCCTCCTCGTCCCGCCAGGGGATGGCGACGAGGACCGGCCCGAAGATCTCCTCCCGGGCGAGGCGCCAGTCGTTCGAGGTGTCCGCGAAGATCGTCGGCACCGCGAAGTAGCCCTTCGTCAGCGGACCTTCCTTCGGCGGCAGGCCCCCGGTCACGAGCCGCGCCTCCGGCCGGTTCAGCCCGTCCGCGACGTAGCCGCAGACCTTGGTGAACTGGCGCTCGTTGATGATGGCGCCGACATCCGTCGCCTCGTCCAGCGGGTCGCCGATCTTTAGCGCGGAGGTGCGGGAGACCAGCCGGTCGAGGAACGAGTCGTAGATGTCCGCGTGCAGGAACATCCGCGAGCCTGCCGTGCAGGACTGGCTTTGCCGGGTGAAGCGCATCGAGGCGACGATCCCGTCGAGCACCCAATCCTCGTCGGCATCGGGATAGACGATGGACGGGCTCTTGCCCCCGAGTTCGAGAGAGACCGGGGCGACCCGCTCGGCGGCGGCGCGCATGATCGCCTTGCCCACCGCGGTCGATCCGGTGAAGCTCACCTTCCGGACCAGGGGGTGGGCGGCCAGCGGCTCGCCGCATTCCTTGCCGTAGCCGGTGACCACGTTGACGACGCCCGGCGGCAGATGGTCCTGGCAGATCTCGGCGATCATCAGCACCGCCAGCGGCGCATCCTCGGCGGCCTTCAGGACGATGGTGTTTCCGGCGCAGACCGCCGGGGCGATCTTGAGGGCCGCGAGTTGGGCAGGCGCATTCCATGGCACGATGGCGCCGACCACGCCCAGGGACTCCCGCCGCGAATAGCTCAGCATCCCCTCGCCGAGGGGGATGGTGAGGCCCTTCAGCTCACCCGCGAGACCGCCGAAGTAGCGGAAGGCGTCGGCGACCATGCGCGCTTCGCCCCGGGCCTGGGTCCGCAAGGCGTTCCCGGTCTCGCTGGCGATGAGGCGCGCCAACTCCTCCTGGCGGGCTTCGAGTGCCTCGCCGATGGTCAGGAGCAACCGGCCCCGATCCCGGGCCGCGACCCGCGACCAGCCGGGGAAGGCGGCCGCCGCCGCGTCGACGGCGAGGTCGACATCCGCCTGCTCCCCCCGCGGCACCTCCCCGAGGGGCTCCCGCCGCCCAGGATTCTCGACGACGATTGTCCGGCCGGACAGGGCGGGACGCCACCGCCCGCCGATCAGCATCGGCTTCGAATAGGCGCCAGGCGCTTGGATGTCCGGGGTCTGCGGGTTGGACATGATGTCTCCTTCGGACCGATCTACGCCTAGGCCCGTGCGGCGGGCGGCGTGCCCTCGATCATGCGGATCACGGCAGAATAATCGAGGTCCCCCGAGCCGGCGCCGCAGAACAGGCCGTACAGGGCTGTCGCCAGGGTGCCGAGCGGCAGGCTCGACTGGGTCTCCATGGCCGCCTGCTCGGCGAGCCGCAGATCCTTGAGCATCAGGTCCGCCGCGAACCCGTTCCTGTACTCGCGGCTCGATGGGACGTTGGGCAGCAGGCCTGGTACCGGCGGGTAGCTCACCAGGGCGTGGCAGCTTCCCGTCGAGGTCGAGACGATCTCCCGCATGGTCGCCGGGTCGAGGCCGAGGCGCTGGCCGAGGGTGTAGGCCTCCGAGACGGCGATCATCGAGATGCCTGCCAAGAGGTTGTTGCAGACCTTGGCGGCTTGCCCGTTGCCGGCCGGGCCCGCATGAAACACGTTGCGACCCATGGCCTCCAGGACCGGCCGCGCTCGGTCGAGGACGGCGGCTTCCCCGCCGACCATAAAGGTCAGTGTGCCGGCCTGCGCGCCCATCACCCCGCCGGAGACGGGGGCATCGAGCACCGGGATTCCCCGTTCGGCCCCCGCCGCGTGCAGGGCTCGGGCCTCCGCCACGGCGATGGTCGAGCAGTCGATTACCAGGGCTTCCGCCGGCAGCCGGGCGAGGGTCCCTCCCGACCCGGTATGGATGTCGAGGACGTGCCGCCCGGTCGGGACCATCGAGATCAGGACCTCGACCCCATCGGCGGCCTCGGGTCCACTTGCGGCAATGGCCGCGCCCGCCTCCCGCGCCACACCGAGGGCCGCCTCGGAGAGGTCGAAGGCGCGGACCGTGTGGCCCGCCTTCAGGAGGTTGCGGAGCATGGGCACGCCCATGCGTCCGAGGCCGATGAAACCGATCCGGGCCATGCCCTCTCCTCTCGGTGCGTTACTGAGACGTGGCGACGAGCGGGCAGCCGCCCTCGGCCAGGGGCCGAAACGCGACCTCGGCCGGGATCGTCGCCTTGTAGGCGTAGTAGTCCCACGGATACTTGGAATCGGCCGGCGACTTGACCGTGTATAGGTACATCGGGTGCATCTTGCGCCCATCGGCGCGGATAGTGCCCTTGCCGAACAGGGGATCGTCCGTCGGCATCGCCTTCATCGTCGCGACAACCTGGGCTCCGTCGTGCACATCGCCCAGAGCCGCGACGGCCTTCAGGTAGTGGAGGATGGAGGCGTAGACACCGGCCTGCACCATCGAAGGCTTCGCCCCGGAGCGCTGGGCGGCGAACCGGGCCGAGAACGCCCGGGTGCCGTCGTCCTTGTCCCAGTAGAACGGCGAAACCAGCGAAAGGCCCTGCGCCAGTTGCAGCCCGATGGCGTGGACGTCGGTGATGTAGATTAGCAGGCCTGCGAGCCGCTGCTTCGAGCCGACGATGCCGAACTCGGCCGCCTGCTTGATGCTGTTGACGGTATCGCCGCCGGAATTGGCGAGCCCGATCACCTCCGCGCCCGAGGACTGCGCCTGGATGAGGTAGGAGGAGAAATCCGAGGTGTTGTTGGGCGCCCGGACGCGACCGAGCACCGTGCCGCCGCTCGCTAGCACCATCCGCTCGGTGTCGCGCTCCAGAGCGTGGCCGAAGGCGAAATCGGCGGTGAGGAAGAACCACGTCTTGCCGCCGGTCTCGACCACCGCCTTGCCGATGCCGTTGGCGAACGCCCAGGTGTCGTGAGTCCAATGGACGGTGTTCGGCGTGCAGGCCTTGCCCGTAAGGTCGGAGACGGCGGGGCCTGAGGCGAGCATCACCTTGTTCTTGTCGCGAACGACCTGGCTCACCGCCAGGGCGGCGGCTGAGTTGGTGACGTCGGCCACGGCATCGACGCCTTCCCGGTCGAACCATTGCCGGGCGATGGTGGAGGCGACATCGGCCTTGTTGCCGTGGTCAGCTACAAGGATGTCGACCGTCCAGCCCTTCGCGCGAAGCCCAGAATCCTCGGCGGCGAGATTCGCCGCCACGACCGATCCCGGCCCGCCCATATCCGCATAGATCGAAGACTGATCGTTAAGGACGCCGATCCTGATGCTCTTCTCCGCCGCCGAGGCGGAGGCGATGCCGAGCAGGAACACGGCGGCCGCACGGCAAAGCGCCCGCGCCATCGCACCATCCTCCCTGGTCGCGGTCTGATGCCGCTCTGATCCTCGTGCGCCGGTTCATGCGAACCAGCGCCGGGTCTCCGTGAAAAAAGCGCACACGCCACGGGGCGTCTATGTCAATTTCCGCACAACGCGCGCTCACGGATTGACAGATGAGACCGACGCACCGGTGGGACGATCTCCAGGCTTTCCTCGCCGTGGCGCGGGCCGGCCGGCTGACGGAGGCCGCCCGGCACATGGGCATTGAGCACACGACCCTGAGCAGGCGCCTCTCGCGGCTGGAGGCCGCGCTCGGGACCAAGCTGTTCGACCGTCGGCCGACCGGCTACGGCTTGTCGGTCGAGGGCGAGCGGCTGCTGCCCCGCGCCGAGGAGATCGAGCGGGCGGCGCTGGGCATCTGGCTTGACAAGGTCGACCCGGCCACGGGCCTGACGGGGTCCGTGCGGATCGGCGCGCCGGAGGCGTTCGGGACCTTCTGCCTCGCCGAGCGGATCGGCGATTTCTCGACCCGCCATCCGGGCCTGTCGATCGAGCTCGTGGCGACCCCGCGCGCCTTCAGCCTCTCAAAGCGTGAGGCCGATCTGGCGATCGGCCTCACCCGGCCCGCCACCGGGCGCCTCCACGCCCGCAAGCTGACTGATTACGACCTGGGGCTCTACGGTACACCGGCATACATCGCCCGCTGGGGTGAGCCGAAAGACAAGGTCGACCTGCACCGGCACCGATTCATCGGCTATATCGACGAACTCGTTTTCTCACCGGAACTTGATTATTTCTCGGCGGCACTGCCGGGCGTGCAGCCGACGATCCGCATCTCGAACGTCATCACGCAGATGACGGCCGCACAAGGCGATGCCGGTCTCTGCATCCTGCCCTGCTTCATGGCCGACCGGTATCCGGACCTCATCCGTCTTCTGCCGCACACCGTTCGCATCACCCGGACGTACTGGCTTCTTATGCATGCCGATCTTGTACATCTCCACCGGACAAAGGTCGCTGCGGAATTCATTGTTTCAGTCGCCCGCGCAGCTCGGCAATCATTTTTACCGCAAAGGATCACATAATTGATTAAAGTGAGCTCAATCGAGCTTTATTTTTGGAATAAGTATTTCAATGTCGCCATAACGTACTCAGTATGATCGTTGATATCTCTTGCGGCTGCCATGCAGCCTCGCCTAATTTGGTCTGATGCGCGATCGATAGGAGATTGCCTCGTGCTCGTGCCAGCTGATGGACCGCGGCCGGCAGCAATTCTATCGTCCCGGTGTCGTTGCTCATGAAGTATGTCGACGCTCTCAAGATGTACGAGTTGGCGATCGTTTGGGCCGAGATTGTGCGCACGACGCGCAGCATGGTCATTCTTCGCGATGTGATGACAGTAGTAGACAGATCGATCGCAACAGCCGACGGCATTTGGAAGCGTCTCGCATCGTCAAACGTCTCCTCGCTCTAACCAAGGGGCGGCGCGGGTTAGCGGGTAGCTGTCCCCGACCCTGGTCCGGTCGACAGCGGCTTTGCCGATGCGATTGAACCCATTTCAGACTTGATCGTGCGCACCGCTCCGAAAGAAACGATCCTTGAGCGTAACTGTCCGCACACAATTGGCCGGCGCTTCGTGCCCCGATGTCCGCTTCGGAGAGATAGTCGGCATTCGGTGAGTGACTGATATGGGCGCATTGCAGAACGTCTGCTGTTTTGGAGACCATCGGTTTCCGCGGTTGACCCAAAGCAGCCTCTTGAAATGTCCGCTCCCGGGCAGCGTGAGCCCCCCTTGAAATGTTCCCTCTGCGTTCTCATGATGGTGTCTTGGCCGCGTGCGAACGGGGGCGCCTGATGAGGCAGCTCGAGATCGAGAACCAGCTTCGGGATGTGGTTAGCCGCATTGTGGTTCAGGTCGAGCTAGCAACCTCTCAGGTACGGACCGACATCAACCTCGCGCTCGAGGATGCCTTCATCCCGATCCTGAAATCGGTCTATAATCTGCCCCACCTCGTCAATCTGAATCGGAAGCAGAAGAACTATCCGGGTATCGATCTCGGCGACGACCACGACCGCGTTGCGTTCCAGATCACGTCGACCACGACGCTCGACAAGGTGAAGGCCACCATCCGCCAGTTCATGGATCGGGCCTATTATAATACCTTCGACGAGCTGTTCATCCTCATGCTGGCTAGGAAGCAGGCCTCGTACAGCCAAGCGTCGATCAACGAGATGCTGACCGACCGGTTCGCCTTCAACTGCAAGAAGCACATCATCGACCTTGGCGATCTCCTCGGCCTGGTGTCTGGCCTGCGGCTCGCCGCGCAGGAGAGAGTGCTAACCGAGTTCAAGCACATCCTGGGTGAAGTCGACGCCTTCATCAGCTTCAGCTCGGATGGGGTGGCTGCACCGACCGCGATCACGTCCAACCTGCAACGGATCCGGCTGCCCGAGGCCGCTTACGTCGCCGAGCTTACGATCGATGATCAAGCCGTAATCGACCGGGCCAAAGCGGAGCTCAACTACAAGGGCAAGGCCAAGAGCCGGAAGTCCGTCGTCAAGATGGCGCTGCTCTTGAACGGCGTCGAGACCGACGCCTGGGTCTGTCATGACAATAAGCTGTTCTCATTCCTCGATATCGAGCAGTGCGGGCTGCGAAGTGTCGTCGACGAAGGCTCAGTGGAGCGGCTGGAGATCTCCGACCTTGCCAACTCTCCCGAGCTGGATAATGTCAACATCTTGAAGCAGCTACTCTCTGCCGAAGTCTGGGAACAGTTAAAGAAGCATCACGTCCGCAAGCATGCCAAGGACGGGTTCTTTTTCTTCGGTCCCATCGAGGAAGGCCAGATCGAACGGAAGGAGACGTGGGTCGGCAAGAAGACGGCGACCCGGCGGGTGTATGAGCTGAAGTACCAGCGCAAGGACCCGACGAAGGTCGCTCACCACACACATTTTTCCTTCGATTTAACGTTCTCGAAGCTGGACGGCGACTGGTACGCGCAGATCGTGCCGAGCTGGTATTACTCGTACAACGGCTATGTCAAATCGCATTGGCACGAGGACCTACTGTCGACGCAGAAGCGGCTCGAACATAACGCCAGCGTCCGGAACATGGTCCGCTTCGTCGCCCACTTCCTGTCTAAGCTAGACGATGCCAAGTATGTAGGCCTGCAATTCCTGCCGTTGTTGGAATTCGACGTCTCTGAGGCTGATGAGGCCGATCAGGTCGAGGGCGACGAAGGCGACGATCTGGCTGAAGGAACTGCCGCATGAAGCTGACCACGCTGGCGGAACCGCTGCTGGAGTTCGGTACCGGCACCCACATCTGCCCCCGCACCGGGATCGAGCACATGGGGGTCTACGACAAGCGCGACGAGCTGCGCCGGACAGAGCTGCGGATAGGAGTTGTCGGCCGCGGCGAGGGGGTCGATCTCCTGGACGAGTGGCTGGAAAAATGCCGGATCGGCATTGAGCGCAAGAAAGAGTCGAAGCTGCTGAACCTGTTCCGTGGCTTCGGCGGGATCAACCAAAACTATGGCTTTCTGACAAAACTGATCAACTCGCCGCAGTACACCCGCACCCTGAAGAAGTCAGACATCACGGAAGTCGTGAAGATGGCCTCTCGCGTCGATCGCATCGAGCGCGCCGTCGAGTTGTACTACGAGCAGATCCGCTTCCTGGCCGAGAACAGGGCCGTCGATGTGATCGTCTGCGTCATGCCGAACGAGATGTTCGATTCCGTAACGACGGCCGATAACGACGACTCGGACGAGCATGATCTAGAGCACAATTTCAGGCGTATCCTCAAAGCAAAGTCGATGCACCTCGGCACACCGCTTCAGCTCGTACGCGAGAAGACTATTCTCATCACGAAGTTCGCTGGCGATCAGCAGGATCCAGCCACCAAGGCGTGGAACTTTTGCACGGCTCTGTACTACAAGGGCAACCGCACGATCCCGTGGCGCCTAGTCGAAGATACGGCGAAGCTGCGGTCCTGCTACATTGGGATCGGGTTCTACAAGAGTCGGGATGGCGCGACGCTCTCGTCCAGCCTCGCTCAGGTTTTCGATGAGTTCGGGCACGGCATCATCCTCCGCGGCACCCCAGTCTCGATCGACAAGAAGAACCGGCACCCGTACCTAAACGAGGAGCAGGCCTACGAGCTGTTGCGCGATGCCCTGGACGAGTATGACCGGGCCCTCGAGCACATGCCGGCGCGAATTGTGATCCACAAGTCCAGCTATTTCCGTGACAGTGAGCGAGCCGGTTTCCTGCGGGCACTCGACGAAAAGGGCATCCGGTCGAAGGATTTCGTCGCGATCACCGATACCGAGATTAGGCTCTTCGGCGACAGTGACTATCCTCCGAAGCGTGGCACCATGCTGACGATCTCAGAGACTGAGGGCGTGCTCTACACTCGTGGGACAGTCGATTTCTACAAGACCTATCCGGGTATGTATGTGCCGAATCCGCTGAAGATTACCGTCTATGAGCAGGATTCATCCCTCGAAAGCTTGTGCGACGAGATCCTTGGGCTGACGAAAATGAATTGGAACAATACCCAGATGGATGGCCGGCTGCCAATCACGCTGGAGTGCGCTCGGAAGATCGGAGACATCATGAAATATGTCAGTCCAACAGAGAAGCCGCAGGTCGGTTACAGTTTCTACATGTAGCCCGGTTTAAAAGAATTGCCACTCGGTCCTAAGCCCTGAAGAGAACCCCGGGGGAAGCAGCTGTCCTGAATGGGCGCACGTTGATTCTGAGCTGACCGTCCTCCCGAGTGTCGGCTTTTGGGCAGGCAGCCAATGTCGGCTGTTGGCGCACAGCAACTGGGAGGAATGGCCAGGTCTGGTTCCGAAGGTGGCGGTCCGCTCGCAGTTTGGCGGGCAGGCGCATCGGTCCCTCGCCTCGGAGGTTTTAAAACGGAAGGAGCCGCCGAAAGCGGGCAATGTTCACGAGCGCCATGAGGGACGAGGCCACGTAGGTGAGGGCTGCGGCGCGCAGTACGGTGCGGGCGCCGGGCATGTCGCCTGCGTCCAGGAAGTGACCCGTCTCCAGGATGGGCAGGGCCCGGCGGAAGCTCGCGTCGAGTTCGACGGGCAGTGTCAGGACGTGGAACACGAGGCGAACGCCGAGGAGTGCGATGCCGATACCGACCTGTAGGGCGAGCAGCACCGGCGAATGGACGAGAGCGAGCACCACGGGCGCAGTCATCATCACCACTGCCGCAGCAAACTCGAAGCCCTGCACGACCGGGGCAAAACTCACCCGCGCCGCGAAAAGCTGGTCTCCCGCCGCGTGCTGGAGCGCATGGGAGACCTCGTGTGCCGCGACCGCGACCGCCGTGATCGAGCGGCCGTCATGGTTCCCCGGCGACAGCCGCACGACGTTCGCGACCGGATCGTAGTGGTCGGCAGGCGCGATCTCGACGATGACGTGCTCCAGCCGTGCCAGGTCGAGCAGATGGCGGGCAAGCTCGCCGCCGGTCCCGGGCAAGTCCGGCCGCTCGGTGGCGTATTGCTGCATCGCCCGGCGCACCCACCACTGAGGGCCGAACACCAGGCCGAACAGGAGGGCGGCGCCAAGCGCTAGGAGGATGGGCACGAGGGATATGTAGGCACGCGGCCGTATATGTGGAAGCGCGGCGTCTTACCCGAGAAGTTCACAGTCCGACAATCGCGCCACAGGCGTCAAAGACCGGACTGGGTGGGTAGCGGAAGTCAGCCACTAGCCTCGAAGCGGACGTTCGGCATCCGACCCATTCCGGGCATTGGGAATGTCCGCTTGTGGGCGGCGAGCCCGCGGCTATGAACCTTAGGCGGGGTTGACTGGGGGTGTTGTGCTCCACCGCGGTTTGTTGCCCTTTAGGCACCTCACGAGGCGTTAGCTCGAGTGTCCTTTTTAGACTGTTGCCGTTTCTGCTCGTTAGCGACTCTAGCGATCCGCTCGCATTGGGCGAACAGCTTTTGCGCGTAACGCCGCCTGGGATCGGGGTTCTGTCGTACCCGCCCGCGCCGCGTCGCGACCATTGGGACGGACAAACGCCGCGAGAAGCTCCGGCGCGCTCCGGCCGCCGCACCAATGCGATAGCGGCAGAACCCGAAGCTCTTCAAGATGGCGGGCCTTCTCGCCGGTCGCATCCTCGACGGTGACCGTCAGTCCCACGCAGTCCGACACTTCGAAACGTGCTGTATACAAAACCCTAGTTTGCATACAGCGGCGCAGGTTCTCTGCGCTTTGGCGTAGCGAGCACGCCGCAGCCAACCCACGCTTGTTCTTGATTCGTTCACAATGTAACCCAGCGGGGTCACGCGGGATGCGGGGTCAGCGCTCTGCACGGTCCAACTCACCCCGAAAGGAGCGCGGGACAGGGGGCGGCGATCGTATCGTCTGGGTTGTCAGCGTCCTTGCGCCCAGCCAGTCTCGGCCGCAGTGAACGACACTTGAGGTCGTTGCATTCGCCGCTGGGAGGGCAGGTGACAAACACCATTATCCGCGTCGCGATCCACGACCTAACCAAAACCCAGGGCGCCTTCGTCGTTAAGCACGGAAAAAGCGATCTGAAAGTTACTCAGACGATGCAACGCGTGATCGACGACCTCACCGCTCTCTACGCCAAGCGGACCTCGAAATCTTACGGGAAATTCGCGGTCGATGAAGATCGATTTCCGACCGAGAAGCACCTTCGCGTCTACCTCAACGTCCAGCCCAGTGACTTCACGACGCTGACGCACAAGATGATGGAAACGCTGAAAGCCCAGGCGGGCTACAAGGGCGCTGCCACGGGCGGCCACGTCTTCTTCGCTCACTTCGAGCGCGAAGAACGGCAGTACCTCCTAATCGCGATCGTCAACGAGAAGCTCGGCGCGTCGATGACGAGCGACCTCGATGTCCAGGATGTTCGCCATCTCGACATGGACGGTTTTCGGTTCGCGGGCCGCATCAACATGACCGGCTGGGCCAACGGCGAGGAGCGCTACATCGGCTTCTTGAAGGGCAAGCGGGAGGTCTCCGAGTACTTCAAGGAATTCCTAGGCTGTGACACCACGGTCCAGAACCGCCGCGACACGGCCGAGCTCGTCCAGGCACTGATGGCATTCGCCACCGATGAAGACATGGACACCCCGAGCAAGGACGATTTCCTCGCCCGCGCGAAAACTATCTGCGAGCGTTCGGCCAAGGCTCAGGAGGAACTCAGCTTCGAAGTGCTGGCCAACGAACTGAGCCCGCAGGATCCCGAGAGGCTGATGACCGTTCTGGCCGATCCCGATCTGCGCCTCAACGACGGCTTCGTGCCTGATCGCCGCGCCCTCGGACCGCTGATCAAATTCAAGGGCAAGACCCCGACCTGGAGCATCGAGTTCAACCGCGATGCGATCACCCGCGGAAATGTGCGGTTCAACGCTGAGGACAACACCCTCACGTTGACCGGCCTGCCCGAGGATCTCACAGCGCAACTGCGCGCTGAGTACAGCCAAGATGGCTAGGATCACATTCGACCAGCTGACCCTGCTGTATCGTCATATCGCCTTCGATCAGAACGGCGATCAGGGAAGGCTGTCGATTGCGACTCCAGAAGTCCTGGAGGTCATCCAACTCATCGAAGATGACCAGGGTGTCGCTGTTGACGCAGACATCGTGGTGCTCGACGACGACGCGCTTCAAGTCGGTCAGATCGTATCAGTCCGCGTCGGCCCACCCCGGATTGCGCTCGGCTCCCTCGTTCGCGACTTCGACGGGTTACTCGATACCCCGGAAGCGCGGATCAAAGAACCGCGCGCCTACTTCGTCATCGACGGCGGTATCACACCGGACATCGATCCCTGTCCCGAACGCTTAGCGACCTATCGCAAGGTCCTCGAGTTCACAAAGCTCATCGGCGAAGCAGCGGCCTATGTCGATCAATCCAAAAGGGAATTGATCTTCATCAAGGATGGCAAGTTCAGCGTTCCGCTGGCGTATAAGGCCCTCGACTTGGGCCGTGTGAGCGTCTCCGATGCCGACGCCATTCTCAGCGCGTGCGCCGATGAGATTCACCGAGACCAGAAGCTCGCGATCCTCGCCGAAGCCGTCATCGGGATCTGCGCGGCTCAGCCCGTCGCAGTCCGGTTTCGCCACCTCATCGCAAACCTCGGTTCGGTGAACGAGGAAGTTCGCAACGGCTATCAGCTGTTCGCGTCCAGCTTCTCTTACTCAAAGATCCGCAACGAGATCGAAGCCGCACGCATCGATTATCTCAACAAGATCCATAAAACGATTATCGATATCCAGACGCAGTTGCTCGGTATCCCTGTCGCGACGGTCATCGTCGCCTCGCAGCTGAAAGTCACATCCGTCTGCAGCGTCGAGTTCTGGACCAACTTCGCCGTCGTCGTGGGAGCGTGGATCTTCGTCGCGCTCTTGGCGATCGCCATCGGAAACCAATGGGCGACGCTGGCGTCCATATCCGACGATATCGCGCGCCAAAAAACCAAGTTTCAGCGGGACTTTGCGGCGCTCAGCGATCAGTTCGATACGATTTTCGTCACCCTCGCCGGTCGGATCAAATGGCAGCGAAGGTTTCTGGGGTTTGTTGGCATGCTCGCAGTCGTCGGGGCAGCGGTGGCCACGTTCGTCGCGTATCGAGTGACCAACGTCCCGTACATGAGCTGTTGGTCGGGTGAGGTCTCGGCGTCGGCACCAACACCGATCCCGCCGGCTGTGACGCCTGTCGCACCGGCTCCGACGCCTCCGTCGCCTGTCTCGCCAGCCAACACACCGACGAACGCGTCGCCGTCTAAGCCAAGCCCGCTACCCGATCCGGCTCCGCCAACGCCCGCCAAGCCGAAAATGGCTCCCCCGCCACAGGCCCACCCGCAGCCGTAAGTGGTTTGCGCTGTCAGAAGCGCCAGGGGAGGAGAGGACACTCCGTGTCCCCGCAGTTCGGCTGATAGCTCGGTAGAACTGATCGCATAGGAGCGGCCCGCTCCAGGGGCCGACACGGCGACGGTCATCCGAAACTGAATGTCCGTTACCGGGCGGTCAGCTGATGTCCGTTCATGGCGCAAAGCAGAATTTTCTCCAGCTGAAGGACATATTCGTTCAGGGTCTCGCGTTGTAGTTAACGACCGAACCAGTGGACGCGCGCGGCGCAATTTCTTGCAGAAAGGACGATCAAACATTACAGGACAGCCCCCCGACCATCTCCTAGAGCCGTTTCCGGTCAGGTAGCGACGGCCAAATCGTTCTCGTAGCCGGCTGCGGCGAGGTAGTTGCGGCACTCCTGCGGGGTGAAGCGCGTGAAGGCCTGGCGGATCGCCGCCCAGAGATCCAGGATCGTGCGGGCTGCCGCGCTGCGCAACAGCGCCTTCAGCTTTGCGAAGGCCTGTTCAATCGGGTTGAAATCAGGGCTGCAGGACGGAAGGTAGAGCAGCCGCGCTCCTGCGGCCTCGATCGCCTCACGCACGCCGGCGACCTTGTGGGCTGGCAGGTTGTCCATGACGACGATGTCGCCAGGGTGGAGCGGAGCACCGGGATCAGGGTCTCGGTGACGTAGCTGCGGAAGCGCCTACCGTTTGTGGGACCGTCCAATAGCGCGGTGGCACACAGTCCGCTGGTGCGAAGGGCGGCGGTGACGGTGGTGGTTTTGTAGTGGCCCAACGGGGCCGTGAGCCGGCAGCGCTCGCCGCGCGGTGCCCAACCGTAGCGGCGCGCCATGTTGGTGGCGGCCGCCGTCTCATCCAGGAACACCAGCCGCTCCGGGTCGAGCTCGGGCTGTGCCTCGAACCACGCCTCGCGGGCAGCTCTCACGTCCGCACGCTCCTGCTCAGCTGCGTACGTCGCCCCTTTTTCCAGCTGATCCCGTGACGGGCAAAGAAGCGCGACAGGCCGCTCGTGCTGGTCTGGATGCCCTGCTCAGCCAGCCGGTCGCGCAGTTCGCGTAGGAAGAGGCGTGGCTCCTGCTCGGAGGTCGCCAGGATCAGCCCGGCATGCGCCTCTACTCGCTTCGAGGTGTGATCGCCGCCCATCGGCTTGGAGGCGAGTTGGCCCTCGTGGCGGAAGCGCTGCAACCAGCGGCTGGCGCTCGACACGCTGATCCCAAAGCGAGCCGCGGCTCGGTGGCACGAGGCACCCGCCGCCACGGCAGCTACGACACGCTCGCGCAAGTCGATGGACAGAGGTGAAGGCATTGGAATGCTCCTTCACCCGTCAACGCGCCACCCGCTAACCCGTCGCAAGCAGCCCGGGACCGGCTCTAACTAACGTCGCGCCCCATTATATTAATTCCGTCCGACGTTGAGTCGACGCATACTAAATTCATGCATTTTGAAGATCAAATAAGTTTTTTACGAACGGTATTGTAAAGCCCTACTCAATCCCAGGGGGCGTTGGAATTTTACAAATCTCTTGGAACAACGTCGATACAGAATAACCTTCACCATAAATCTCGCTTGTATCACCGCTACTGTGTCCCATCAATCGATCTCTCATCTCTGGTGAGACATTGTGATTTTTGCAAAGGGTCGAAAACCGATGCCGGAATGAGTGATTCGGACTTATTCTCTGATCTATGATTTTGAGATTTTTCCTGACCCATCTGCTCAGCACCTTAGTCGCGTTTCCCCCGCGGCTTCCGAAGCGATCTGGTGTTGCGTCCTCAAAGAGATACCTGCCCCGGCAAGCCGATACGAATTCCAGAAATCCCTCCTCAATGAGTTTAGGATGAATCGGGATTTTACGTTTCGAACCGGACGTTTTCAGGTTTTTCTTGACATTTTTGACATTACGATCTGCAGAACTGATATAATCGTCGGAATCAACCTCTGTAGTCATATTAAAATAATGAATGTTTTCATATTTCTTTATGTCTGAACGTTCCAGCTGACAGATTTCGGAAATACGCGCACCAGTAAAACAGGCAATCCACGGGGCCCATCGACGATAACCTTCTCGCCCGCGCGCGGCGAGGAGAACGCATGCGGTTTCCTCCTCTGTGAACTCCCGCTTCGTTGATCGACGCTGTCCCTTGACCACGGCCCGCGGTTGCTTGAGGCCGATGAAGGGGTTGGTCGGACATTTTCCGTTTGCCACTGCCCAGCTATAGATCGCTTTGACGGCGTAAATGTCGTTGGACACGCTCTTTGCCGACCGAGTGGCGAGGGATGCAAGCTTCCAGTCCGACGCGTCCGACAACGTCGCAGTCTGAAACGAGCCGCCTCGCTCTGCGAGGAAAGAAGCCCACCGCTCTACCTTGCTCGAAAATGTATAGACGGTCTTTTCCACTGGTTGGTGGTCGCGGCTCCAGCCCTCCAGAATCGTTTCAACGGTTGGCGCGTCGGGCTTCTGAGTTGGCGGCGTAGTCGCGAAATCCTGTGTCGTTGGGATGGTTTCCGTCGGGATAAACGACGGTGTCGGACGGGTCGCACCGTTCTGCCGATCCTTGATGATCGTCATGAGATCAAGCTCGGCTTCGACGAACGCTAAGTGGACACCTCGGTCCGCCTGGGACCCAAACTCGAGATGGAGGCCCGCTTCGAAGACCGTCGTCATTGCAGCGAGATCGAAATGGGTCGCCCCACAATCGCCGCGCGCGTTCGCTTCGCGCAGTTCCGCCTCTCGGGCTTCGATCTCTCTGCCCAACGCAGTGAACTCGGCTTGGCTCAACGGCTGAGTCCCACGGCGTCGGCTCTCATCGTTGGCTAGCTTGCGATGCCGAAACGTCGCGACCAAACTTTTGATCGTCAGTTCGTCGAGGTGTGAGATTTTTGGCTTTGTGTGAACGGCCAAACGACGCCTGGTGAGGCTGATCAGCGCGTCCGCCTCTCTGTCCAGGTGGCGCGCGCTCTCGCGAGCCAAGTCGGCGTCACGCGTACCGAGGCTGACCCAGAACTCCCGGCCGGCTCGGCTCCCTTTCAACGTGACAGGCGCGGCCTCGCTGAACACGCCCGGCGCGGCCGACGCGAGCACGAATGGCATGTCCGGCCGCAGGGCTTCCGGGATGGTGCGACGGTAATAGAAGATGCCCCGGCGCTGGACCAGACCCACCATCGACCTCATGGCTTCGTAGCACTCCTTCGTAGCAGGAGCGCGCTCAAAAGCCTACGATACCAAAAAGATACCGCTATTGCAGGTGCTTAGGGACCGAATGGCGGAGAGGGGGTCCGCCCGAGTGGCGCTCATTGCTGTTATTTGTCATGCACTTAGCTCCTTAGCCTAGATTGCTACCCACGATCATATCCATGTGATTGCTGCACCCTACCCGCACGGGATACGCGAGCGACGTTCGAGACTTTCGACGCGATCAAGCGCACTGTCTAAAAGTCGACTTCGGTCGACCTCCACGCCTGCCTATGTTCTTGGTCGATCGCCGGGTGGGCGTGGATGCTGTGAGGGTCGGCAAAACGGAAACCGTTTCCGTTTTCAAAAAGCGACACGGTGTCGTGTTTGGCCTCCTCGGATCTGGGGAGCGCAAAACGGACACGATGTCCGTTATCCAAAAGCGAAACCGTTTCGCATTTGACCGCTCTCGTGAGTCGCCAGGTTGGCGACACACGTCGACCTAAGAAACGCTTAGGCCGTCCACCCAAGGTGAGGGACGCGTCCCCCACCCTGTCGAGCCTGGCCTGACGCCCTAAGCTCAACTTAGCCCTCGCCAGCTTGGCGAACCCTCTGTCGACCAAGTCGCCAGGTTGGCAACTTGAACTGACGCGACCGCCAACTTGGCGCCTGCGTCCGATGATGGACCGGACAGACTGGCACCGCCGAGATGGATGGACAGCGGGCCCACGCCGCCTACCATCGGAGGCTACGACCCCAGCGATGGAGCCTAAAAATGAACCTCGAAGACGAGGTCCAGTGGATGCGGCTGCGCGTCGTCGCGCTGGAAACGAAGGCCTCCGAGGCGCAGCGCCAGATCCGTGCCTTGAGCTGGGGGGTGGTGCTGCTGTTGGCCATCGCATGCGCGGACTTCATCAGGATATTCGTCGGATAAGCGACACCTCGACTCCGACGGGCACTGGCATCGGCGGGATCGCCGGCACGCCGCTGAGCGTGCGCGGGATCGGGCCTCGACCGACTGCGATCAGCGTCCGCAGGCTCCGGGTGGCGTAGTAGTTCGCCCTGCGCATGTCGTGGGTGGCACGGCGGACCCGCCTCGTGTGCCACCACGCCACCGCGACGATGAACGGGCTGATCAGGCGCATAGGGCCTCCTTTGCCAGCCGATCGATGTCGTCCCTTGCGTCGTCCTCGTACTGGCCGAGCGTCATCCCGATCCGGTGCTTCAGCAGGATCCCCGGCAGGCTCACCATTGGCAGATCCATGAAGGGCGCGACGGTCTCATCGATGTCGGCGTCCAAGTCATCCGCCGGCCGCCGCGCGACGAGGTAGGCGACCCATTCAGGCGTTGCCACCAACTTCCGATCTGCCTCCTTCAGAGCTTCGAGATTGAAGACCCGCGGATCAGGGTGGGGATGCGCTTGCTCGGCGACGCTGTAGAGCCGGGTCGCCTCGGCCCAGAGCCGGTCAAACTCGACAAGCTTAGGCAGTAGCGTCGGCACGAGGGCGAGGAACTGGGCCTCGTGATCCCGCAATTTTACGAGGGCAGAAGGAAGGGCCATGACGGCCCCACCTGTGATCGGAGCGGCGAGGATGGCACCGAGCGCGGCGCGGCGGGTGGAGGCGGTCATCGGCCACTCTCCTGCCAATCGGCGCCGACAGCCGCCAAGACGATGGCCGCGCGGGTGGACGGTGCAGCGACGGGGGGACGCTCAAACCGCCTACCCCCACCACTTGAAGGATTGAGGGTACCGTTGTCCTGACACCACTCACGACGGAACCGTTCGACGGCAAGGGCGATCCTTACCGGCTTGTCTGCGGCTCCAATGGCGTCCAGCTCAATCAGCGCTTCGCCATACTCGACGGCGAGCCAATCAGTGTAGGCCTTTAGCAAAGCGGGCGTCACTGGAAGGGCTACCGCGGACGGAGCCCCGATCAGGGTCACGCCGCCGCCGATGAGCGGAAGCATGGTGAGGCCGCGGAGGAAGCCGCGGCGGTTGCCGGGGCCGCTCATAAGCAGCCTCCATAGCCCGGGAAGCCCTGCTCGCCGAGCGCGTGGAAATCGGCGATGCCGTTGTCGTCGGTGTTGGCCTCGGCGTCGTGGCCGTCTTCAGCGTCATCGTAGCCGGAAGATCTGAAACCTCGGCCAGACCTCTCCAGTGCAGTGGCTTCGCAGTCGGCGTCGCCATCCCAGCCGTCGAGGAGATCGATCAGCCCCTCGACCAGGTTCTCGACCTCGGTGCGGGACAGGGCGCGGATGCCGTGGGTGAACTGCCCCGCAAAACCTGAGTGGGACACAGGTTCAGCCGCTCGCATCGCGCGGATGGCCTGTGTGACCGGTCCTACCTGTGCTGAAGGCAAGCGCGGGCGTTCACCGCCACGGAAGGGCGGTGTAGAGTGGTGGATAGCCATGAACAGCACTCCTGGTGCGGTTGGTGGTCAGGGCCGGATGGAAGATTGAGCCCTTCCGTTCGGCCCGTGTTTGTTGTAAACGGGAAAATATGTGGATGTCAATTCCCGTAAACGCGAAACGGCGTGGCCGACCTCCGGGGCAGACAGTCCCGGTGCAGGTTCAGCTTCGCCTCACGGCTGAGCAGGCCGCTGCTCTCGATGCGCTTCGATCCGAGGATGGATCGGACGGACAACATCGATCTGAGGCCATCCGCCAGATCCTCACCGAGCACCTGAAGGCGAAGGGCTACCTGACATGAGGCCGGAACCACTGGCCGTGGGACTGGGCGTCATGGTCTTCGCGGTGGCTGCGGTCAGGCTCCTCCACGGCGCGGGCTACCACTACGCCGGAGTCATGATCCTGCTGACCGGGCTGCTTGTCGGCGGCCTCATCACGGTGTTGGGTAGGGCAAGGGCGAACTGAAGGGGCCGACGGTGGAGGACGAGGACCGCGAGTTCGAGCACTCTCCGTTGTCTGGTTCGTTCACCCGCGAGGGTGAGACCGTCGACGTGGAGATCTATCGGACCGCGGGGACGCAGGATCCCTGGGAGCTGGCTGTCATTCACATGTCGAGCGGCAGCACCGAATGGCAGGAGCGCTTTGCAACCGAGCAGGACGCCTACCGTGCGTTCGCCGAGGCCGTGGAGCGGGACGGCATCGCATCTTTCGGTGCCGTGCCCATCAGCACGCGGCACTGACCCCATCCGCGGCCTCGTGGAGGAAGCGCTGAAGGCGAAGCGGTCCTGACTTATTCCGGGGATAAAAGCGGATCGCTGGAACGGCTGCGAACGCTTCCAGCTTCCCTGTCACTCTTGTCACGTGACACCTGACGGCCGCCGACGCATAATCCGCAAGCCAATACCGTGAACCACCATCACGCTTTTGCGCCAGGGACCCCGCAATGACCGAGCTTCGCACTGATGAGAAGTTGCTGGCCGCAATCCAGCAGTCGGCGACCCTGTCTCTGCCCCCCGATCAGATTGAGCGGCAGCGCCTATCTTTCGTGATGGGGGCCATGCCTATGGACAGCGAAATGACTCGCGAGGACATCCGCGAGGTCCTAAAAAGGCAGAGAGGCGAGCCCCAGCGGTAACAACGTTTCGCCGCCGTGATTATTCATGAACTTGCCGGTAGAAGGGAAGACCACCCCGTCTACCGGACGCTAGAAGCAGAGAACGGGAGTCGTCAGTATGACTTTCTTCGTTCAATTGTTGCGGCATCATTAAATATTGAGCGTCCGTTTTTCTCGCAGCATATCATCAAGGCGCTAAATTTTCACGCGATAGCCTGCTTGCACTATGACGCCGGCGTATATCGGCCGTGGCTTGTGGAGGTGGGTCAGCACAAGCCTCCCGAGCATTTTCGCGTTCCGGCTTTGATGGACGACTTCGTTAATGAAGTAAATCGAGCGTGGGACAAAAGTGATCCAGTTGTGCTCGCTACGCATGTTTTGTGGCGCTTAAATAATATACATCCATTTATCAACGGCAACGGACGAACAGCTCGTGCGGCTTGCTACTTCGTGTTGTGCCTTAGGGCTGGTGGCTGGCTTCCCGGAGACCCAATTCTCCCTGAATTGATCCGCCGTGAGCGGGATGAATACTGTGCCGCGCTTCAGATTGCGCACGATACGCATGCGCTGACAGGGAATGCCGACCTTGCACCTCTCCATTCTATTGTGGCGAAGCTTGTGACCGAGCAATTGGGGTCGGCCGCATCCAGCACAGTCACCTCAGAGGTAGCGGTCAATCCGGCAGCATCTTCAAGCGCGGTAACGGCTATCTCGCCATCGCACTAGACCATCTCTTCCCGCTCGATACCCACGGTCTGGCAGGTATCCTCCCGCCATGAGCTACGCCCTCGCCGCCGTGATCCTCGCAACCAACTTCTAAGCTGTCACCGACTCCATGCTGGGCAGCGCCCGACCGCACCTCTTCATCGCCATCCCGGCGGCTATCCTGCCGGGACGCGCTAAGCTCAAACTCACAACGCGAAACGGCCGAGGTGATGCCTCGGCCGCTGCGTCGACTATGGTAGTGAAGCTTACCGCAGTAACTGCAGTATGCCCTGCTGGGCGGTGTTGGCTAGCGACAGGGCTGAGATGCCCAGCGACTGACGAGTGGACAGGGCCTGCGAATTTGCGGCTTCCGCGTTAAGGTCGGCGGCTGTAAGGTTCGAAGAGCCGGTGTCGAGGACGTTGACTATGTTCTTCGTGAAATCCTGGCGGTTCTGAACTACTGACAGGTTAGAGCCAAACGTAGAGGCATCGGTACGCAACTGGCTCGATGCAGTCGTGAGCTTATTCAGAGTCGTGTTGACGTCGGCGTTGAGCAGGAAGTTGCCCTGGCCAATCGTCGATGTATTATTAGATGTACTGGTTATCGACGTCAGGCCGAGACCGCTTGATGTTTCGTCAGTCGCAGTAACTTGAAGGTTCGAGTTGCCCTTCGGGTTGAAGTTGATCGTCAGGTTGTTGTTGGTGCTCTTGCCGTTGATCAGGTTCGTGCCGTTGTAGCTTGAGTCGCCTGCCAGCTGATCGATCTGGGTCAGCAAGCTGTTGTATTGCGAAGCCAGCGTGGCCCGGGCCGACACGCCCGACACGCTCAGATCCGAGCTCTGACTCGCCATTGTGGTCAGCGCGCTCGTTCCGTAGCTGGGACCGGAATTTGCCGTGCCGGCCGTAAAACCGAGCGCCGTCTGGCTGGCTGTGTCCTTGAACTCCAGATCCGAGGACGCGTTCATCACGATCTTAGTGCCGTCGGTGCTTTTCGTGAAGCTACCAGCGCCAACAGCCGTGTTGAGCTTGGTGAGGGTCTGATCGATTGTGTCGCCAGTCGCTAGTGAAACGGTGGTGGCGGAGCCATTGATATAAAGGTTCAGGGTGGCGGCTCCAGTTGGGGCAACATAGGTGCTTGAGGCAGTACCCGTGGTGGTGATCTGGGTAGACAGCGCTTGGTTGGCGACCGACTTGGCCTGATCGACCAGCTTCTGGATCGAGGTGATACCCTGGTTGGCGGCCTGGATCGACTGGATCCCGTTGGAGATACCATCGAGTAGATTGCCGAGATCACCGGAGCGCTGACTGAGCGATTGGGCCGTAAAGAAGTTCACCGGGTTGTCGAGGGCCGAGGAAACTTTCAGGCCGGTGGAAAGCCGGTTCTGAGTGGTCGCGGTCAGCGCAGCCGTATCCTGCAACGACAGCAGGTTCTGACGGGTAGCCGCGGTAAGCGTGACACTGGAAGACATTGGTTACGCATCCATCATTGAGCGTGCACCGCTTTTTTGCACGACAAGATGAACAAAATATTATTGCGCTCGTGAGCAGAGAAATCATTCGCTCCTTGAGACAGCAATATCGATCTCGGCTCTACGCACCCGTCATTTGATCGCTACCAGAGTGACGGGGCTGCGGGCCTACTACGCTTTCGCCATCTGCCGCCCGTGGTTCTGCACGATGCCGCGGAACGGGACGCCCTCACGCCTGCCCGCTGTTGGCCGCCATCGCGTAGGCCCGGCCCTGGTACAGGGATGCAAACCGAGTGAGCCGGGATCGTTAAGGGTAAGGGTGCAAGCCCCTGACAGGGGGACGTGGCCATGTTCAAGATCCGCAGCTTCGTTCTGGATGGCGTCGCGCTGCTCGGCATTGCGGCCGGTGTCGTCGCAGGTGTGGGCGGCTATGGCTACGTACACAGCTTGCCAGGACGGCTGGAGCATATGGTTTCGGCCATCGAGAAGCTCGACGTTGAATTCACCGGTTCCATCGCTCAGCCGCCCCAAAAATCGCCCCCTCTCAAACCGCCATCCCGCTCTTAAACAGGGCGACAGCTCACGCCTGCCCGTAGTTCGCACCCATCGCGAACGACCGCTTCTTGAACGACTCCTGCAGGTCCGAGGCGATGCCGTGCCCGTCCGTGGCATGGGTGTTGACCGTGATGCCGCCGTTGAAGGTGGTCGCCGACGAGTTGTCGACTGCCGAACGGTTGTCGTTAGAGACGCGGGAGGCCTGAGCAGCCTGGGCGGCGTGAACCTGCACCACGGCCGCCGCAGCGGCGGGAATGCCGTTCCAGGCTGACGGGGCCGTTGCTGCTGCGGGCACCTGGCGCCGCTCATCCTTCGGGTCGGCGAGGATGTCCGGTCGGCGCGCAGTTGAAGCGCCGGGCCGCAAGTCCTTGGCAGCCGCCTGGATGGTAACGATGTCCTTATCCCGCTGGGTCGGCAGCGGCATCGTGGACGCCTTCGGGTCGACCTTCTGCATCAGGGCAACCGCCGTGGCGTTTTTGGCGCCGACGAGGGAAGCCCATTCCTGTCGGAGACCGGCGGCATTAGCGCCGCGCTGGCGGGCGAGGTTGGCCCCGATCCGGTCCTGCGTCTTCTCGTCGAACAGGTCGGTGCCCTTGAGCCCGAGCTTGCGCATCTGATCCCGAAGGGTGTCGCCGACGATCTGGTAGCGACCGAGCGCCGATGAATTCGGGTTCCCCGGCTGCCGGCGCATGGAGTTGCCGAGCGCCAGGATCTCGTCGAGCGTCTTGCCGGTGAGGCTCTGTTCCTTGCCTCCGGGCAGGTAGCGCCCGTAGCCGAGCGACGTGTTGTACCCACCGCCGGGTTGGCTCGCAGTGCCCTCTGACCGGGCGATATGATCCAACACGTCCTTATAGGCTCCTGGGTTGGCCGCAACGCCACCGGACTGGTCGCCCCGGGCGGCACGATGCGCTCGTGTGCGGATACCAGCTGCGCCGTCAGCCGCCTCGGCCTCACCGCCACCGAAGATACGCTTCACCCGGTTCCAGCCCCGGCTGATGGCGCCACGGACGCGATCACGCTGACCGATCCGCTCGTCATCGAATTTCTTGGTCTCCGGATCGGTCTTCTTGGCCTCGGCGTACTCCTCCGCCGTCTGGAACCCATGCCCCATCGCTGCCGCCCCGATGGCGACAGGCAAGCCGACCCGGAGCATGGCTGCCAAGAGGGAGGAATCGCCCAGCACCAGAGCCTTCCGGATCAGGGCGATGGCCGCCAGCACCTTGCCGACCTTCTCCAGGGCCCACAGACCGAACAGGCCCTCCACGACGTGGGTCCAGCCACCGACGGCCGCCACCGCGGCGGCGCAGCCGTCAATGAATGCTTTGATGCCTTGCTTGATCGGCTCCCAGTCCAGCGACTTCAGCCAAGTGACGAATTCCTTGATGCCGCCCACGATGTTGGTTTGCAGCCAATCCTTGTTGGCGACGACCAAGTCCTGAAAATACCTCAGCAGGTCGACGATCGCCGGCGTGACGGCGGTCGACACCTTGCGCCCGAAATCCTCGAACACCTGGTTGAGGTCGCGCCACGCCTCCGTGCGTTGGCGGGCGGCGTCGGTGTCCGCCTTGCTGGCGATGCCGAGCCGCTTGGACTTCGCAACCATAGCGTCGTAGGCGTCGCCGCCCTGGACGAGCTGGGCGACGAGGTCGGGATCGAGCCCGAGCTGCTGGCCCATGTAGTTTGCGGTCGCTGCGCCCTGCGTGTCGTGGATGACCTTCAGATTGTCGGCTAGATCGTGGAAGGTGTCCGACATCTTCCGGTTGAGGTTGATCTGCTTCCCGCCTGCTGCCTGCACACGGTAGAGGAACGGCAGGATCCCGGTATTGCCGGTGGTCTTCAGTTCTTGGATGCTGTCGGAAAAGCGCTGGAACGAGCCGGCAGCCCCATCATAGGAACCGCCGGCCCGCTGCACCGCGGAGGCAACGGCAGCAATATCGGATGGGGCTTGCCCGAGACGCTGCGCGAGCCTGCCTAGGGCGCTGTCCGCCTGCGTGATGTCGGCAACGAAGTCCTTGATGGCACGCCCGGCCGTGAAGATGGCGAGGAGCTTCAAGGTATTGCGAGCCAACCGCTCAAGCGACTCGGACGCCTTATCCATCGCCTTCTCGACGCCGGCACCTTCCTTCTGCGCCGCCTCCCGCGTTTTGCGCATCGACGCGTTGACCTGCGCCGAGCCCTTGTTGAAGGCGCTCGGATCGAGGCCGATGGTAATGGCAAGCGCGTCGGCGAAAGTTGCCATAGCTCTTAGTCCTTCACTTCTACTTCGACGCTGTTCAGCAGATGGCCGGAGTCGCGGAGCGGTGCGTCAAAGCCCTTACGAGCGATCGTCGAAGGCGCGTTGGCTGGCGTTGAAAATGTGATGATTGAGGCCTGCAATTGATCGGCAACGGCATGACCGAAAAGATCCAGAGACCTTTTTGCGTCGTAGTTTGTTGCTTCCAGTATCTTTGCTAGAGCCTTGGGCCAACCGGGGCCGTTGTCGGCAATTGTGTTCCGCATGAATGGCCGAGGCGGGATCTTCTGAGCCGGCGATCCGAACTCCTGGATTGCGGCCACCATGGGCGTGGAGGTCCCGTCAGGGTAAGTCGACCCTTCGAGGAAGCCGACGCGCACGGCCGAGCCAGTGCTCAGCTTCGCCGCCATGCCCTTCAGGATCGCTTCCAGCTTCTCGCCGCCCTTCACGCTCGCCATGGCCTAATCCTTCAGTGCAGCCCGCAGCGCGGATCGCTCGAGCTCGAACAGCAGCTTCGCGTTGTCCCCGCCGGCCTTGGCCCAGGCGAGCAAGGTGAAGGTCACGAGGAAGGTAGTCGGATTGCCGTCGGCCAGGCTCGGGTTGGCGGCCAGCGCGCACTCGGCGGCGGCATGTGCCTCCACGGCCGTTTCCAGGCCAGGCACGGTCTTCAGGCTTCCGAGGTCGATCATGCTGGTGCCTTCTGCTCAGCGCTCCCGGCACGGAGCATGACGCGCCGGGAGCCATGTCGGAGCGGGTCGCCAAGCCATGAACAAGCCTGGTCCGCCTGCCGTCAGTTACTTCAAGAACGCCACTCGACAGCTTGGCGCCGCGCGGCCAGACCAGCCGCACTCGCCGCGCTCACCCGCCCAAGCCGACCCGGGAAAGGCGGATGAATACGCGGCATCTCATCACCGCGCGGATGCGCCGGGGCCGGGCTCGCCGGGCAGCAGATCCGCGACGGTCTGAAGCTCGGGGAAAGCGGCGTCCGGATCGGTGCGCAGCCGTGCCACGGCCTGGAGCCAGTCAGGGGCCGTGCCGCGGCTGAAGTCCCGCGTCGTCCAGTTCCCGTTGGCGAGCCCGTTCAGGCCGTTCATGGTCGCCTGGCGCTGCTTGTCGGCTTCGAAATGGGACCGCCGATCCGCGCTGGCCTGGTAGATGAGCTGCGCGGTGCGAACGCACGTTTCAGCGTTCTTGATCGCCGTCATCGCCACCGCGATGGCTGCGGGCAGCTCGGCCGCCGCCACGTCGGCCGTGGCCGTGCGCACGACATCGCCGGCCTGCTCGGTCCAGTACTCCCAGTCCTCGAGCGGCACCCGCACCGAGGCGACGGACTGCCGGACGGCCTCAAGCTCGTCCTCCGCTTCGCCCACCCGCTGCCGGGCGAGGCGCTGCCGATCGCTGGACGGCACGGCGGCACTGGCCGCAGCCGCAGCGGTGATCTCAGCGGCACGGTCCTCCTTGGCCTGGTTCAGGTCGGCCTGGGCGACGTGCAGCGCACCCGCGGCCTCGGCCTCCATGGATTCCGCCGCCCGGATAGCGGCGCGGCAGTTTTCCAGACCGCGCTGCCGCTCGGCGAGCAGGTCGAGCGCATCCGCGAGGGCCTGGCGCTCGGGCGAGCGGGCGGACGGCTCGGATACGAGCGCGAGCGCCGTACCCTGCCGGTGATCGCGGGGCGCCATCAGGAGGCGTGCCCGATGCGACCAGTGCCGAACCGATCCTCGAAAGACTGCGTCTGCGCTGAGTCCATCGCGACGCGAGGCGGTTGCTGATTATAGCCATTATGGGCGCCCGGGCTTGGGTCGGATCGCACCCGCGCGACCTCTGGGAACCGGGAGGCGAAGCCAGCAGCATCGTGGGTGACGCGCGGCGAGGCACCAGCACGCCCCGCAGGCCTGCTGTCGAAGCCCAGCGCGATGTTTCGGTGAGCCCGGCGGATCGTGCGGCGGGTCGAGGTCGAGTAGCCGTCCTCGGCCATCTGCGCGCTCGGGTTGGTCTCCTCCGCGTCGTCGACCACGTCGTCAACGAGGTCCTGAAACTGCTCGAAGTCGCCCGGCGAGAGCTTGTCTGCCAGGAAAGACATGAGCTTGTTCAGCTTGTCCTCGTCCAGCGGGGCGCGGTCGAGGGCGATCTTCACGCGGCCGGGCTTACCGACGGTGTAGGCCTTGCTGCACTTCGACATCGAGGCGCAGAACTTCATGGGTTCGGGCATAGGAAATTCTCCTGGGTTGGTTCAGGCCGCGGCCTTGGTGCCGACGGCCGCGAAGGCGGCGATGATGGCCAGGCCGATGTGTCGGGCCTCCCGGGGCGCTCCGGCGTGGTCCTCGACAGCCGCGACCTCGTGGGTCTCGGAGCCGTTCGACATCTCGACCACGACGACACTGGCGCCGTTCACCCGATCACGGGGGAGTGCGGGGCGACGGGTAGCGGTGAGGGTGTAGCCAGCGACAGAGCCGATCGGCGGCATGTGCAGTGGGGTCATAATCAAAAGCCTCTCATAAATCGGATGCCCATCGGATCACCGTGGCGCCGGCTGTACGCAGTCGGGCGCTTCGCCCATTCCATCAGCTCTTTGCTGATGACGAGCGGCTTCGGACCGGTCTTCACCAGAACCACCGCCCCGGCCGCAGCATTGGCCACGTCGTCGTGCGCACCCTTCACCTGTGGGTGGTCGATGATGTCCCGGCCCGTGCCACGGGTCGTGCGCCGCTCCAGCGAGACAATCTGCATCTCAAGCTTGGGCACCTCGATCAGCCGCGCGGACTGTGAGTTCAAGATTGGCAGGAAAGCTGCGTAGATCTCGGTCTTGCTCTTATCCGAGACCTCGTAGGTCACGCCGTGCTTGGCGAACTGTTCGCGGGGCCACTCGCCGGCGTACTTGTCGCCCGTGACTGTGTGGACCCCGTACGCCTTCAACGTATTGGCGAACCGCTCCACCACCAATGCGGGTGAGGTGCCGACCGTCTCCTCGCGGATAGCGTCCAGGAAAACGACGTCGCCTTCCAGATGCGCGATGCCCAGGGTCATGCTGTCGGCGCCGCCGCCGGCCGGATCCACGAAGGCGACGTAGCGGACGCCCTGGACCGGGGCACGTTCCCGGACGCCTGGGTCCATGCACGCCTGCACCGCCTCCAGGGGGATAAAGGCTTCCACGTCCTTCCGGAACTCGGCGCCATACTCGGCTGCGGCTGCAGCCGGATCGCGGGTGTAGGCTCGCTTCACCACCGCGGGGTCGAGGCTCGGGTTCATGGCCTGGGAAGGCGCCCGCAGCACCAGCACAGCCGCATCGCCGTTCGGGCCGTAGTCCCGCTGGTGGGTGCGATAGAGCTCGCCTTTGCGGGCATAGGGGCTCGACAGCACGCAGAGCGGGCCGCCGGTGGTGGCCAGGCCGGGACGGATCGCGTCGAGGATCAGCGTGTCGGGGTTGGCGCTGTTCTCCAGATGCCAGAAGGCCACCTCGTCACAGAGCGCCGCCGCCAGGGTCTCGCCGCGGATCGTCTTGTAGTTCGCGGGGCGGACCTCGATGTCGACGCCGGCCTTCAGCCGGATGGTGTCGACTGTGGGCTCGCCCTCGACCATGTCCCGCATCTCATCCGAGTGCGTGAACACGCCCAGCACGTAGCTGAACACCTTCGCGGCCTGGACCGTGGTCGAGGCCATGATCGGCAGCTTCACCCGCTCGCCCGGGGCTGCCAGGGCGGCGTAGTCCACCAGCCCAGCGAGGTAGGAGCCAAGCACGCTGAAGGCGCGGGACTTGCCGCCGCGACGGCCCACAATGCCCCATAGCTCGTCGACAGGACGCTCGGGCTCACGCTCGCGCCCGGTGAGCGTGGTGAAGATCACCCGCTCGTCATCGGTCAGCGCCTCGCCCCGGGAGGCGATCAGGATGGCGCGCCACGGCGCCCAGGTCTCGCCGGGCAGGATCTCCCCGAAGATGGCGGGATCGGCCAGGGCCTCGCGCATGGTGCACAGGGGGCGGCAGGCTGGGTTCATGCCGGGCGCCTCGCATAGCGCTCGCGCAGTCCAGGCCGCTCAGGAGCCTTCGGGGGCCCCATGCGGCGCGCCTGCCGGTCCATGCGGTCGCCGATCTGACCCAAAGCCTCCAGGTCGACGTTCTGACCGCTCGCCATGGCCGCGTGCAGCTTGGCCAGTTCCACGGCCAGGCCGGCATAGGCGCGGGCCGCCTCGCGCTGCGTGACCGACATGGCGGCCTTGCCGCCGCGCTCGGCCTCAACCTCGTCCAGCACCGACTTGTAGTGCCTGGCCGCCTCGGTGCTGCCCGGCACCGTCACGAGGAACGGCCGGCTGCCGTTGGCCAGCGCAGAGCGCTGCTTGGGGGAACGAGGACTGACGGACTGTGCTTGGATTGACATTCGACCAACCGGCTGTGGTCTGCCGAATATAGTGCTATTGTGCCGAACTGCACAATATTCCGCAGCAATCCGCCAATTTCCGCAGCGACTATATTTCAGAATGTTTGTTGCGCATCAGTGCGCCGCGTGATGCCGAACAGTGGCGTCCGATGCCTCGTGGATGCGGGTCCGGTTTTAGAAATGGCGGCGAACGTGGGAGGCCGTGTGGGTAGCGGCTGAGTCTAAATCTCAACTCTTTGATAGTACGCCGCTTTTTAGACTGAGAGGCGGACGACGTATCCGCCACGAGGGGTTTTCGAGGGGTGGAGTTGCCTGCGCTAGATTTTTAGAGGGGTGCGGACTGCGCGTGGGCGCCTCGTCCAAACCCATTCCCGAACCGATCCCCACAGCGTGTTGAGCGATCTGATCGCCCTCCTACACGCGTAGCCGTTCCCCATCCTTCTCACGGCTACCGCCCTGCATTCCCGTGCCTACCCGCCTGCTAACTGTGCTCGCCTTCAGCTACCGTCACACCGTCACAGACCGTCACGTAACGTCACATTTGTGACGGGTCTTACCGTCACGTCACGTCACACCACCCTAAGGGGTGTGACGTGACGTGACGCCCGTGACGGTTACCCGATAGAGAATTCAAATGGCTTTGTCGGAGTTGCGATCGCGTATGCTCGCGTGGGACCTAAGGCCGGCATATGCGGACGCGCAGCAGCAGGGATAAGCGCAATGACGCGGAAAGAACTCTGGGATAAAATCAGGGAGGCCGTAGAGGAGGATTTCCAGCCCGGAAAGCGTCGGCCTGATGGCACCTTCCGTCCTCATCTCACCCCAGAAGATCTCGATCAGATCGTAGACCGGGTTTACAGCACCATAGGTCGCTCTGGCCTCGGCATTGGTGTTGCTAATGAGGATGGTGGAGTGGATGGCTGAAGCAGCCTAAGGGGGCGGTACAGCTGACCACAGCAAAAGGTGGGATACTCCCGGCTACGGAACGATCCAAAGGTTCCCATCCCGCTCGGCCACGGCCTCCCGAGCCATGAGGTCGAGCTTCATGCGCCGGAATTGCTCACGGTAGCCGCTGGCATCGCGATCAAGGATGCCACGGCGGAACAGCTCGTCTTTCCAAGCGTCAGGAGGCACGACGCGGATGTTCGCCGGAAGTGCCAGCCCGTGCGGCGCCTGGGCGCCCTTAGTCATGACCGCCTCACGGAGCGCTTCAAGCGCCAGCCTATTTCGCTCTGACAGGCGCTTGCTAGCCTGCTTGCCTGGTCTCAAGTCAGGCAAGCTATCGGTCACCGCCTCGACTACGCACGACGTGATTGGCTCCCCCGCGTCGTCGATACCGACCTCGACGAGTTCCAGTCGGCAAGTGACGGTCTCGCCGTCTGGACCGTCCTTCATCAGCTCAACGGTGCAGCTCAGGAACCCGTCGCCGAGCTTCTTCACCGCAAGCTGAGCGTCTACCGCGCCCGCCAGAGCAGAGTGGCCCCGGGGGCGGGTGCCCTCCAACCCGCAGTGGTGGACGATGACCACGAGGCAGCCGAAGGCGTCGCGGATAGAGTCCGCGGCGCGCACGTAGGCTGTCATGTCCCGGTCGTCACTCTCGGAGCCGGTGAAGCTGCGATTGAGCGTGTCGAGGCAGACCACGGCGGGCGGCTTGCCGTCGGGCAACTGCGCGCGGATCGCGGTGATCAGCTCGGCGGCGTCCGCCACGAGCGCGAGCGACGCCGGCATCAGGTAGAACGGCACCTCGCCCTCGAACGAATCCAGGTGCGCCTGCTCGAAGGCGACCTTTCGGGCCTCGAACCCCTGCTGACCCTCCAGCGCACAGTAGACGATGGTGCCAGGCTCGACCCGGTGGCCCTGGTACGGCCACCCGAGCGCGACGTGCATCAGCATGTCGAAGGCCAAGAAGCTCTTGCCGCACTTGGGTGGACCCCACACCACAGCGAGGCCACGGATTGGCAGCAAGCCCCTGACCCGAAACCGCGGGCTGGTGCTCAGTCGGATCTGGTCGAAGGCGATGAGGGGGAAGCGCCCCACGGCGGGGCGCTCCTTTTGCTGACGAGGCTCATCGTCGAACCTGCCGCCCATGTCGTCGGCGGCCTGCGACCAATCCGAATCGGGGCTATTGTAGGCGCGTTCTGACATCAGGCGCCTCCGCGCGAGCCGGAGGGGCCGAGCAACGCTGCGGCGTCGGCTGCGCTGCTGAGCGCTACGGCTGCTTGGCGCAGCGCGTAGCGCAGGCCGCGACTGTCGCCGATCGCCGCCATCTCCGAGGCCATCCGGGCATAGGCCTCGGCGATCGACGCGGCCTCGGCGACGGCGTCGTAGGTGTGAACGGCCATCGCCGCCCGTTCGGGGCTGAGGACGGGCGCGTTCATGCCTGCCCTCCGATCCGCACGACGAAGAACAGCTCGTCGAGGCGACCGACGAAGCCGGTCTCGGCACCCTCAAGGTGTTCGGCCAATAGCGTGACATCCGTCATGCCCTGGCGGGCGAACAAGTCCTCGATGTTCGCCATCAGGTCGGCGATCGTGTCCTGCAGGAAGCCAGCCTGCTGATCCACAGTCAGTTCCGGCCGGGACACGAGCTTCAGGTAAGCCGTGTTCGCCAGATCCGCGCCGAGGGCGGTGACGTGATCTATGCCGATGCGGCGGACCTCATCGTCGTTCCTCGCGGCCCGGAGGCGGGCATCGGTCTCGTCCATGATGCGGCTGGTGGTGGCCATGCTCATCGCGTCACCCTCCAGCTATCGACGGCCGGGAAGGCGAGTTCGGCGAGCGCCGCTGCGGTGGCGGGCGGGAGGCCGAAGCGGCTGGTGAGCCTATGGACGCGGAAGGGGGCGGGTGCTATTTCGGAATGGTCAATCTGCCGAGATAGACATTCCGAGGGACGTGAGCGCTGGCCGGCGCTCCGTCCCTCAACTTGTTTATGGGCCATGCGGCTACGCGGCCTCCTGCTCAAGTGAGTTGAGGAAGCTGCGGAGGCTGTCATCGGGCACCAAGGTTGCTGCACCAATCTTGACGGTTCGCAGCTTGCCCTTGGCTACTAGCTTGTAGAACGTGTCGTGACCGATGGAGAGGGCGTCCTGCACGTCCTTGCGACGATGCAAAAGCTTCCCCGTTGACGGACGCAGGTCTCCCTGCGCCGCCTGAACACTGTAGTTCATGACTGCACCTGATGTTTGTGTCCGCACCGATCTGTGCGGCGACATGCGGATGATTGCGGACCTTTAGTCCGCTGTCGATGAATTTGGGGTGCGTTCTATAAGAGCGGAACGCGAAAGCGTTTGCTTTTCAATGAGTTGTTCGAGGCGCGTGCGGATCGCCTTTGGACCAGCTTCGATCCCGGTGTCCTTGAGCAGCTTCTTCACGGACGGGTAGAGCGACTCGGCAAGGTTCTTCATGGAGGAAGCTTTCGCATTCGGCTTTACCTCCTGAGCAGCTTTCAGCACTGCGTCAGCAATCAACTCGACGCGCGGTTTGTCTTTCTCGGCTCTCCTTGCTCTGCCAAGCGCCCGCGGCCGCCTTTGATGATACTTGAGAGCGCTTCGAGATGTCGTCCCCTTGCCGACACCGTCGATAAGCCCGAGCATCAGATCTCGAATATTTTCGGCAAGAAACTCATACTCATCTAAGTCTCGGGCCCGCACTAACTGCATATGATCGCGGAGGTTGCTCCACCCGCTGATGATTTTCCATGGAGCATTGCTCAATACATGCTGTTCAGATGGATGGATGTTAGGCTTGTCGGCGGCTTCTCTGATGATTTGTGATAGCTTCGCGATCCGCTGATCCAAGCCTTGCACTAGTGCGTCTGTGACCATCATCCGAGTTTCGTCGCGATGCCGCTTCAGAAACTCCTCTCTGAATTCGTCATCGGTCATCGACGCCTCTCGCCTACAAAGCGCAGAAGGCGGCCCAAGCCATCATCAGCTCGCGCCGCTTCTCGAACAGGTCGCCGCGCCGGTACGCCGCCTCGACCTTGCTCTCAATCGCGTGCGCCAGCGCCATCTCCACCACCTCGGACGGGAAGTGCGTGGTCTCGCTGGCCCAATCCCGGAACGAGCTGCGGAAGCCGTGAACCGTCAGGTCGGTGCGCTCCATCCGCCGGAGCAGCACCAGCATGGCCATGTTGGACAGCGGCTTGCCGCGCCGGCCGCCGGGGAACACGAACTCGGCGTCGATGCCCTGCATCTCTGCCAAGATAGCCAAGGCCGGCTCCGACAACGGCACCCTGTGTTCGGCGCCGCCCTTCATCCGCTCGGCCGGCACGGTCCAGATACCGGACTCTATGTCGATCTCGCACCAGCGGGCGCCCAGGGCCTCGCCGGTGCGCGCCGCCGTCAAGATCGTGAAGCTCATCAGCTTCGCGGCCGTGCCGGGCTGCGCGGCCACCAGCGCCATGAACGCCGGCACCTGTTTGAACGGCAGGGCGGCATGATGCTCGACCTTGCGGACCTTGGACCGCTTCGGCAGCAGGTTAGCGAGATGCCCCTTCCAGCGCGCCGGGTTCTCACCGCGCCTGTAGCTATTGGTCGTCGCCCAATCGAGGACTGATTCGATGCGCCCCCTCACCCGGGCCGCCGTCTCGGGCTTCGTCGCCCAGATTGGCCCCAGCGCCTGCATCACCAAGCCGGTATCGACTGATTGCACCGGCAGGTCGCCAAACACCGGGTAGGCGTAGGTTTCCAGGGTCGCGGTCCACTGTGCGGCATGCTTCTCGTTGCGCCAGCCGGCCTTGTGGGACTCGATGTAGCCGGCGGCGCAGGTGCGGAAGGTGATCGCCTTCGCGGCCTCTACAGCAGCGTTCTGGCGCTGCCCGCGCCGCACCTCGATCGGATCGATGCCCTCGTAGGTGAGCTTCCGGCAGGTCAGGGCTTTGTCGCGCGCCTCGGCCAGCGAGAAGGTGCTCACCGGGCCGAGCCCCATCTCCCGGGACTTTCCCTTCAGGGTGTAGCGGAAGACCCAACTCTTCCCGCCCTTGCCGGACACCTGCAGCCAGAGGCCGCCGCCGTCCCCGTACATGCCCGGGGTCTTCAGACGGGTCACACCCAGCGCGGTCAGCTTACCCTGCATGGCATTCGCACCCATGACGCTATCCACATCATAAACGCGGATTTGGGCAGACGCCAGCGGCCCGCCGCGGACGGCAGGTTGCTGATTACCTAGCGATTTGAGGGTTTTAGCAGCCTGTAGCGGAAGGCTGCGGAAAGGTAAGTGGCGGAGAGGGGGGGATTCGAACCCCCGATGCCCTTGCAGGCATGCCGCATTTCGAGTGCGGTGCATTCAACCGCTCTGCCACCTCTCCGCGAGGTGCCTCAATGAGACGGGCGGTGCCTAGCACGCGCGGTCGGGCTTCACAAGCTGCGCGGTCCGCCGGTCAGACCACGATCGTGATCGCCTGCGCGGCCCGGGTGAGGCCGGTGTAGAGCCAGCGGGCGCGGTGCTCGCGGAAGGCGTAGGATTCGTCGAACAGGGTCACCCGGTCCCATTGCGAGCCCTGCGCCTTATGCACCGTCAGCGCGTAGCCGTAGGTGAACTCGTCGGTCTCCCGGCGCAGGAACAGCGGGATCTCCTCATCCGTGCCCGAGATCATCGCGCGCAGCACCTTGATGTCGGTGGCCCGGCGGCGGAGCGCCGGGTCGTCCTCGGGGACGACGTCGAGGCGGATCAGGTCCGGGCGCGGCGGCGCGCGCAGAGCCTGGACCGTCCAGGTCGAGCCGTTGAGCAGGCCCTTCACCCGGTCGTTGCGCAGGCAGACCAGCTTCTCGCCCACCGCCGGCATCGGATCGGTATGGCCTGCGAGTTCCCGGAGCCGGTTGTTGTAGAGGCGGCGGGTCTTGTTGAGGCCGACCAGGACCTGGTCGCATTCGAGCACCTCGGCCGGGTCGAGGCTGCGCCGGGAGACGATCCGGCTCTGGCCGTAGGTGCCGAGCTCCAGCCGGCCGCCCTCGCGCACGGTCATGGCCATGCGGACGATCGGGTCGTCCTTGGCCTGGCGGTGGACGTCGGTGAGCATCACGTCGGGCTCGGCCTCGGTGAAGAAGCCGCCGCCCCGCACCGGCGGCAGCTGCGCCGGGTCGCCCAGCACCAGCACCGGCCGCTCGAAGGACAGGAGGTCGTTGCCGAGGTCGGAATCGACCATCGAGCATTCGTCGATGATGATCAGGTCGGCCTTGGCGGCCGCGCCGGAGCGGTTCAGCGTGAAGGTCGGGCCGCCCTCCTCCGCCTCCTTGGTGCGGTAGATCAGCGAGTGGATCGTCGCGGCGTCGTGGCAGCCCTTCTGGCGCATCACCGAGGCCGCCTTGCCGGTGAAGGCGCCGTACACCACCGTGCCGTCGACATCCTCGGCGATCCGGCGGGCGAGCGTGGTCTTGCCGGTGCCGGCATAGCCGAACAGCCGGAACACCTGGCTCCCGCCGTCCTTCCGCCACGCGGCGATGGCCTTCAGCGCCGCGTCCTGCTGCGGCGCGTAAGCCGACGGCAGACCAGCGCTCACGGCCAGCGCACGGTCGGCGGCAGCGACGACAGGATCGACGCGACGTTGCCGCCGGTCTTCAGCCCGAAGATCGTGCCGCGGTCGTAGAGCAGGTTGAACTCGACGTAGCGCCCGCGCCGGACCTGCTGCTCCTCGCGGTCGGCCTCGGTCCAGGCGGTCCCGACATTGTCGCGGACGATCTTGGGATAGGCCTCCAGGAAGGCGCCGCCGACATCGCGCGTGAAGGCCAGGTCCGCCTGCGGATCTCCGGTCCAGCGATAGTCATAGAAAATACCGCCGATGCCGCGGGGCTCGTTGCGGTGCTTGAGGTGGAAGTATTCGTCGCACCACGCCTTGTAGCGGGCATGGTCGACGCCGTGGGCCGCGCAGGCGCGCTCCAGGCAGGCGTGGAAGTGCCGGCTGTCCGGATCCTCCTGGTTGCGCCGCCGCACCAGCACGGGCGTGAGGTCGGCGCCACCGCCGAACCACGCCTTCGTGGTCACGACGAAGCGGGTGTTCATGTGCACCGTCGGCACATGCGGGTTCCACGGGTGGGCGATCAGCGAGATGCCGGTGGCGAAGAACCGCGGGTCCTCGGCGGCCCCCGGCATCTGGGCGCGGAATTCCGGGGCGAACTCGCCGTGGACCGTGGAGATGTGGACCCCGGCCTTCTCGAACACCCGGCCCTTCAGCATGGCCATAACCCCGCCGCCGCCGGGTTGGCCGGTATGGTCGGTGCGGTCCCAGGGGGTCTTCACGAAAGTCCCGGCCCCTGCGGGGGCATCCGGGTGGAACGGCCCCTCGGCCTCGGCCTCCAGGGTCTCGAAGGCCGCGAGGATACGGTCGCGCAGGGTCGCAAACCAGGCCGCGGCCTCGGATTTCATGGCCGTCACGTCGGCCTCGGACAGGGGGGCAGTCAGCGCCGCGCGGGCGTCGTCCGGCATCGTCATGCCCTAGGCTTTCCCACTGCGTCGAGGGGGCGTCAATCGGCAGGCATCAATTCGGGTTGCCGCATCGCCATGCGCCGTCGTCCTGGGCCGACGCGGCATCGTCGCCCTAGATCAACCGGCCGCGCGCCCGTGCGGGGCGCGCCCTCGAACCGTCAGGACAGCCCGAGACCATGGCCGACACGCTCCGCCTCTTCACCTCGCCTTCCGCCTTCCCGAACCCGCAGCGCCTGCGCCTGTTCGCGCACGAGAAGGGAATCGCCCACCTGTTCGACGAGGTGATCTACGACATGGCGCCGGGGGGCGAGCAGCGGCAATGGCGCCATCTCAAGATGAACCCCTGGGGCGAGACGCCGACTCTCCTGCTCGCCGACGGGACCGTGCTGTCCGAGACGGCCGCGATCGTGCGCTACCTCGACGTGGCCCATCCGGGCCGCCGCCTCACCGGCGACACGCCCCTGGAGCAGGGGCTCGACACGATGTGGGACAACCGGATCTGGGTGCACATCCTCTACCGCATCACCACGATGTTCCACGTGCTGAACCAGGGTCTCGGGCCGAAGCTCGAGCTGACGCACAATCCGCAATGGGGCGAGCATTGCCGCAAGGAGGCGCTGGGGCACGCCGCCCTGGTCGACCGCCACCTCGCGGACGGCCGCTCATGGATGCTCGGGGGCGATGAGCCGACGTTTGCCGACATCACGCTGTGCACCGCGATCGCGTTCTCGAAATTCCCGGTCTGCGCCACCCCGCTGGACGAGCGGTTCGAGCAGTTCGACGCCCTGTGGCGGCGCTGGCAGGCGCGGGCGAGCTTCAAGGCGGCCTACGCCGATGGCGGCAGCGGGCTGACGGAGCTCGATCACCTCAAGACCGTGTAGGACGGTTTTCGGGCCCCGGTTCGGCGCACGCCTTCGCCGGACCGCAGCCCGCCTCGTCAGCGCAGGCCGCCCTCGCGCACCGGCTTGAGCAGGCCGGTGGCGCTCGCCACCAGTTCGCCGTCCGCGTCGCGGATCTCGGCCTCGCAGAAGATCACCGAGCGCCCGGCCCGGGTGACGCGGCCCTCGGCGATCAGGATCCCGCGGCCCGGGGCGAGGAACCGGGTCTGCATGTCGAGGGTCACGACCGGCCGCCCGGCCTTGAGGCGGGCGGCGGTGCCGAGGGCGACATCGAGCAGGGTGCAGATCACGCCGCCATGCGCGATGCCGAGATTGTTGGCGTGTTCCGGCCGCAGGGCGAGGCGCAGCCGGGTGCGGCCCTCCCGCACGTCCAGGGCCTCGATCCCGCAATGGTTCACGAACGGGATGTGGGCTCCGAAAACCGTGCCCCGCTCCGATGGTTGGTCCACGCCACGATCTCCAGATCTCGTCCTGCCGACAGCGTCGTCGTGCGAACAGTATACAATCCCGTGCAGCGGATCCCGCCCGAAGCGACGTGTTTCCGGTTGTTGCGAGACCGGCCAGGGCTTTTCGCAGACGAAACAGCCGGATTGGCGGTGGCCGGACGCGTAACACAAGCGGTCCACAAGGACCCGATCCCGTCCAAGTGCGGCGCGCCGCTGTCGGTTTGCTCGGGCGACGATTGCAGCTGCGTCGACGGCTTGAGTAATATGCGTGTTCATGGCCGACGCATTGTGCAAAGAAAATCTCGACGACGACTTGATTTTGCTGCACAGACGATAGAACCGTGCCCCACCGTCGGATAAAGGGAGTCATCGATGGACGACATCGCCACAGATCAGCAGCAGACCTTTATCGAGCAGGCGTCGGACATCGTGTCCGCGTATGTCTCGAACAACTCCGTCCCGATCAGCGAATTGCCCGCGCTCCTGGCCGGCGTGCACGCGGCTCTGGCGAAGCTCTCCGCGCCCGCGGCTGCCGTCACCGAGACGGCCGACAAGCCGACGCCGGCCCAGATCCGCAAGTCGGTGACCCCGGACGCGCTGGTCTCGTTCATCGACGGAAAGCCGTACAAGACGCTGAAGCGCCACCTGTCGCGCAACGGCCTGACCATCGAGCAGTATCGCGAGCGCTTCGGACTGCCGCGGGACTATCCCTCGACGGCCGCCAGCTACTCGGCCCAGCGCTCCGAGCTCGCCCGCAGCCTCGGCCTCGGCCAGCAGCGCCGGAAGTCGGCCGCCGCCCCGGCGCCGGAGCCCGAGGAGGAGCCGGCCGAGAAGCCGAAGAAGGCGACCCGTCCGCGCAAGGCCAAGGAAACGGCCTGATCACGCAAACGGCCCGATCTTGAGCGCCCCTATAGCGGGGCCTCGATCCGGCCGATGGTTCCGGGCGGCACAGGTTCAAGCGTGCCGCCCGAACCCTGTCCGCATCCGGGCCTCGCTCGGGCGGCAGGCCCCGCGCGGTGCCTTCGGTACCGGTCAGGCGAAATCGGCGAGATCGTCGGCCACGTCACCCGCGGCCCGCTCCGTCTCGGCTTTTTCGGACTCGCTCTTCTCAGGCTTGTCGGCCTCGGGCTGACGACCGGGCACTGTCGGCCGCCCGCCATCGTCTTGCGCCTCACCGCCCTGCCCGCCCTCGGCTCGGTCCGGCATCCGGCTCGTCATGCTGCAACGCTCCTCGATCGTTCGGTTGCCGAGCAAAGCCTTCAGCGCCGCACCCGTTCCGCGCCCGATACTGCCGGCTCCGTGACAGCACGGCGCGACCGGAAAGCCGCAGGCCTTCAGGCCCGGGCAGAAAGGTGGAACGGTGACGCCGCGCGAGCGGCCATCACGAGCCGCCGATCCGAGGGATGGAACCAGCGATGATGGACATGCGACCCGGCGCGGAGGCGAACCGCCGCGACCTATTGGCGGCTTCGCTGTTCGGAGCCCTTCCGCTCCTGCTGGCCGAGGCCGCGCAGGCCAGTCCGCTCAACCCCGCGCAGACCATCATCCTGTCGCCGGACGCGCTCCCGTGGATGCCGACGAAAGGCTATCCCGAACGCAGCGCCGACCGGTGCGCGCTCACCGGGGACATCAACGGTACCGGCCTCTACTATACCCTGATCCGCTGGTGGCCGGGCTACATGAGCGCGCCGCACACCTACACGACGGACCGGTTCTGCATGATCCTGTCCGGCACGTGGTGGTGCAACAGCGGCCCGGATTTCGACCCCGCGGCCTGCGTGCCCGTGAAGGCCGGCAGCTTCGTGCGCCGGGTGGCGGGCACGCCGCATTATGACGGCGTGGTCCGCGACGGCAGCGAGCCGGCCGTGATCGCGATCTGCGGGGTGGCGCCGGTGAACTATGCGCTGATCGACCCGTCGCAGCCGGGCTGGCGGCGGGTCTGACCCGGACCGACCGGACGCGACCGATGTGCGCGGACCTGCGTTGAACGCCCGGCAGCAGGGTACGGGAGCAGGGATTGGGCAATCGCTACGGGCTGGAGATCCGTGCCGCCGCGGGACCCGATGCTGCGGGACTCGCGGAGCTGCTGGCTGAGGCCGGCGTCGCGGTCGCTGCGGCGGATCTCGCCGCCCGGCTCGACGCCCTTCAAGGCAGCGGCGGCACGGCCTTGGTCGCGGTGGAATGGGGTCCGCCGAGCGGTCTGATCGCGCTCGCTCCCATGCGCACCCTCGAGGCCGTCAAGGCCCTGGGCCTGATCACCACCCTCGTCGTCGCGGCGGAATCCCGGCGCCGGGGCATCGGCCGCGTGCTGCTGAAGGCGGCGGCGCGGGCGGCCCGGCAGGCCGGCTGCGAGCGTCTGGTCCTGAACGTCGGCTCCGGGCAGGAGGCGCTGCACGCCTTCGCCACCGCCGCCGGCTTCACGGAGGAGGGGCAAAGCCTCACGCGCCCGTTGCTGAAGCGAGGATCGACGGAGACTTGAGATCCGCGACATCATGAGCCCAGCCGGCGGCCAGGATTGGGCGTTGACCCGGGAATACTGGAGTTCCACCGATGCTGAGATCCGAGACCCCACCCTCCCCCGGGAACCTGCAGGCCGGTCCACCGCCGGACTCCGAAAACCCGACCTCGGCGCAGCTCAAGGGCGACATCGACAGCGGCCGGACCGGCGACAAGGTCTCGCATGTGGATGTCGGAGCCGCCCCGCTCGGCACCTGTGAGGAGGCCGGAGGGGCGCCGCCGACCTCGCAGGAAGTCCGCCTCGCACGGCAGAACGAGCGGGCACCGTCGGAGAAGGCCGCGGCCGGCATCATGCAGCGGCGCACGCCCTGGATCACGCCGGCCTTCGCGGGCGCCATCGCGGCGATCGCGGTGGTGCTGACCCTCGCCCTCTGGCTGACGCACTGAACCCGGCAGGGGTCCCGGGATGATGCAGGACGGCACGGCCCCGGTGGGGGCGGCTTAAAGGTCGATTCACGTCGATGCGGTTAGCGTGAGCTTACTGCAGTCTTGCGTAAACCGATCCTCATGCCCCCATCCGTCGACGCTCCGCCGGACTTGTCCGGGCTCCTCGAATTGGCACGGATCGAGAATCTCGATCTCAAGCCGGTGATCCTCCGGGTGCAGACCGACCTGTTCGTTCGGGCACCCGGCCGGGACCGGGCCGAGATCGAGATCTTCGAGTCCCTGGCCTGCGGCCTGATCCCCCGGGTGGACGACGAGACCGCCCAGGTCGTGGCCAACAAGCTCGCCGCCTTTCCGGAGACGCCGCCCGCGGTTCTGGAAGCGCTGGCCATGCGGGGCGGCGCCGTCCGCGAAACGGTGGTGAAGCTCGCCCCCGTGCTGAGCCACCGGCTGATCGAGGCTGCGCTGGCCGACGGCTCCGACATCGCCGCCCGCATCGCCGCCCGGGTCGGGCTGAGCCGCGAGGCGGTGGACGAGCTCTCCCGCGAGGGCCGCCCGGAGATCGACCTGGCCCTGGCCGCCAATGTCGGCATCACCCTGCGCGGGGCGGCGCTAGCTCGCCTCGTGAGCCGCGGCCGCGGCGTCGCCGAACTGGCGCGGCTGCTGCTCACCCGCCCGGATGTCTCGTCCGCCGACCTCGTGCCCCTCTACCTGCATGCCGACCCGATCCGCCGCGAGGTGATCGGCCGGACCGTCGAGGCCACCGCCGCCCTGCGCCCCTGCCCACCCCCGCCGCGCGGCCTCGGCGAAACCCTGACCGGCCTCTCGGCCTCCCAGGACGTCCCAACCTTCATCGCGGCCCTGGCCGACGGCCTCGGCGTCGCCCACGACTTCCTCACCGTGGTCGCCGATCCGGGCGCGCGCTACGACCTGCTGACGCTCGGCCTGCGCGCCGCCGGCCTGCACGAGGAGGAGGCGGTCTACATCTTCCTCACCCTCAACCAGGGCGTGGCCCGCTCCGCCGAGCGGGTGGCCGGCCTGGTCCGCCTGTTCCGCACCGTCAGCCGACCGGCCTCCCGCGACCTGATCGCGGCGATCCTCGATACCCTCCTGCCCGAGCGGAGCCGGAGCGAGGCCCACCAGCCGCTGCACGGTCCGGAGGCCAAGCTGCGCCAAGGCTCCGAGCGTGCCGGCGCCCAGCGCCCGCCCCTGCCGATGCGTCCCTTGCGGGCGACGAGCGGCGAGGCCGGCTGAGGCACGAAAGTCAGGGATCCAAAAGGGCTCAGCCCTTTTGCGGGTGAAGGGCGGAGCCCTTCTGCATCAGGGCTCCGCCCTGACAACCCGCCAAGGGGCTCGCCCTTTGGGAACCCCATGTTGTCCGTGGGATCAGCGCGGCTCCGCGTGCCCCCGCCAGGCGGGCTGCCGGTCGGAGGCTTCCAGCGTGTCGTTCGAGGCGGGCTCCGGCTCGTCCACGCCGGCGCGGCGGCTCAGCTCCGCCATCAGGCCCCGGGCGAGCACCGCGCGCACGGCCCGATCGCGGGTCTCGGCAGGCACCGCATCGAGGGCGGCCGGCAGCGTCGCCTTGGCGCCCGCGGCCACCGATCCTGTGAGCTTGCGGGTCTCCGCGGCCGGATCCGCACCGTGGCGCAGCAGCGCCAGGTACGACAGCGCACCGATCACCAGCGCGGCACGCAGCAGGAAGGTCATCGGACGGGCTCCTTCGCGGGTCTCGACCGCGAAAATCCGCCCGGTTTCGTGAACTCCACCTCAACCGCGTCTGGTTTTTGCGCGCCATGGTGAACGAAGGACGTTCCCGGGCGGCTGGTTACCTTACGGAAAGCATCCCGCGCATTCGGCAAAGTCCCGCAACACTCGTTTAAGCCGCCCCTGCGACTGTCCGGTAGTCGTTTTGAAGTCGAGCCGGAGGCGCGGGAAATGTCGATTGGCATTCACCGCGGCGCGTGTGAGCCTTGCCTGTTAAAAAAGCCCTGACGTCTCTGCTCGACGACCGCCTCGCGGGTCTCGTCCACGAATCCGTGGCGGACGACGCGAGCGTGCGGTTCCGGCACGAGCGCTTCCTGGTGTTGCGGCTGGCCACCGGCGTGGTCATGATGGCGGCGCTGCCGCCCTACCTGCTCTGGCGCGGAGTCCCGTCAGGCATCGAGGTTTTGGCGATCGCCAGCCTGCTGCTGCCGGTGCTGGCCGCCGTGCTGCTCGCCCGCACCGGATCCCTCTGGGTGGCACACGCGATCTCGTCGGCCGGCTTGACCGGGCTGGTGGTCTGCCTCGCGGGCCTCACCGGCGGAGCCGCCTCCCCGGCGGCGGTCTGGCTGGTGGCGATCCCCCTGGAGGCCCTGGTCTCCGGTTCGATGCGCGCCACGGCTGCCGCGTCCCTCCTGGCCGTGCTCGGCGTGCTGGGCGTCGTTTCCCTCGGTTCCTGGGCCGGCACCGTCCCGGTGATGGACATCTCGGCGAGCATCGCCCTTCCGGTCTTCGCGATCACGGCGATCGGCCACCTCGCCGCTCAGGCCCTGGAGCACATGCGCAACGAGGGCGCGTGGCGCGAGCGGCTGCGCGACAACGAGGCTCGCGACCGGCTGCTGCTGTCGGCGATCGACGATCTCGTAACCTGGCACGACCGCAATGGCCGGGTGCTGGAGGCTTCGATGTCGGCGAGCCGCCTAGTCGGCTGCGACGCGGCGCGGCTGCGCGGCCACGGCCTGCTGGAGCGGGTCCACGTCGCCGACCGGCCGGCCTTCCTCAAGGCGGTGAGCGACGTCGCCGCGACCGGGCGGCCCGCCACCCTGCCCCTGCGCCTCCATGTCGAGCCAGCCGCCGGCCGGCCCGACGGCGCCAGCCTGATCCATGCCGAGATGCGCGCCCACCGGATCGCGCACGGCCCCCACGACGCGGCCATGACCGTCGTGGCGGTGACCCGCGACATGACCGAGCATCACCGCCACGCGGAAGAGCTGGAGCACGCCCGCGCCGAGGCCGAGCGCGCCGACGCGATCAAGGGGCGGTTCCTGGCCAACGTCACCCACGAGCTGCGCACGCCGCTCAACGCGATCATCGGGTTCTCCGAGGTTCTGGCCGGCGAAGGCGCGATCACGCTCAGCCCCGATCAGGCCCGGGACTATGCCGGGATCATCGGCGCCTCCGGCCACCACCTGCTCGGCGTCGTCAACACGCTCCTCGACATGAGCCGGATCCAGAGCGGCAATTTCGATTACGCACCGGAGACCTTCGACGCCGCCGCCCTGGTCCGCTCCTGCTGCGACCTGATGCGCCTCAAGGCCGAGGCCGCGGGTGTGACCCTGGCTGCCGCCGTGCCGGGCCCGATCGAGATCACCGCCGATCCGAGCGCGTGCCGTCAGGTGCTGATCAACCTGATCTCGAACGCGGTGAAGTTCACCCCGCGGGGCGGACGGGTCGACCTGTCCCTGCGCCCCGGCCCTTACGGGCTGGATATCGTCGTGGCCGATACCGGCGTCGGCGTCGGCGAGGGCGACCTGCCCAAGCTCGGCACGCCGTTCTTCCAGGCCGGCAGCGGCGGCTACAAGCGCCAGCACGAGGGGACCGGCCTCGGCCTCTCGGTGGTGCAGGGCCTGGTCGGCCTGCATGGCGGCACCATGATGATCGAGAGCGCCCCCCAGGCAGGCACCGTCGTGACCGTGACGCTGCCCCTGGTCTGCCGGGATCCGGCGGCCGCCGCCGGCCCCGCCCCGATCCGCACCGCCGTGCGGGGCGACAGCCCCCCGCGCCGGGCGGTGGTGCGCCTGCCGCTCGGCCTGTTCGACGCGGAACCCGCCACCACGGAGCCGACCCTGCGCCGGGCCGGCTGAGCCATCGATCCGCGAGAAGGAGACACGATGTCAGGCTACCGCGAGATCACCGTCCCGGGCGAGGCGCGCGCCCCCCGCCGCCCGGCGCCGCGCCGCGCCGCCGTCCCGAGCGATTGGCGCGGCGTCCTCGTGGGAGCGATGAAGGCCACCGGCGCCTCGTGCCGGAACAGCCCGGGCACGGTGCTGAGCAGCGTCGTGGCCGTGGGTGCGGCGGGCTTCATCTGCTTCAACGCGCTGGGCCATCAATCCGGCCGCCATCCGGCGCCGATCCTGCCCAAGGTCGCGGCCCAGAAGGCCCCCGCCCCCCGCGAGGCGATACCCGCCCCGAAGGAGGCGATGCGGGACGTCGCCAAGGAGCCGACGCAGCCCGATCGGGCCGCCCCCGCCAAGCAGGCCGCCCGGGACCCGATCGCCGATCTGATCCGCTCCGACGAGACCACCGCCTCGGTGACGCCCCGGGCCATTCCGGCCCGGACCCCCGCCAAGCCGGCGCCGAAAGAGGCTCCCAAGGCGTCCGCGAAAACGGGGAAGCCCGAGACGGACGCGGATCCGGTGCTCAAGGCGCAAAAGGCGCTGTCGAAGCTCGGCTATCCGATCAAGCCCGACGGCGCCATGGGGCCGGGCACGCGGGCGGCGATCGAAAAATTCGAGCGCGGCGCCAAGCTGCCGGTGACCGGCGAGGCCACGGGCCGGACCCTGCGCGCGCTGATCTCCCGCGCCGGCCAGGGCTAGCGCATCGTCCCGAAAGGTGGCCACCGGCTTTCGGGACGATGCGGACTCAGGGACCGACAGCCTCGAGCCGGTTCCGATATCCGGCACGAGGCTGTAGGTGAACGAGACCGGCGGCGTCCCGCTCCCGGGAGGCCCGACACCCATGCGCCTGCGCTCCGATTTCTGGGTTTCCGCCCACCTGCGCCGCCTCGGGGTCGAGGGCATCCCGGCGGTGCTACGGCGGCGCGGCTCACCTGAGGCCGGCGCGATCTTCGTGAAGGTCGACCGCCTCGACGGCACCGCCGACCTCTACGGCCCCGCCCCTCAGGCCCTGTTCGAGGCCGAGGACAGCGGCGACCGCCGCTTCACCGCGCTGGTCACGGGCGGCACGCCACTCGATGTCGAGGAGCGGCTGACCAAGGAAATCCGGTTCGATTCCGATCTATGGATCATCGAGATCGATGATCGGGCGGGGCGGCATTTTTTGGAATTGGCGGAGTAGATTTGCCTCTCGCCAATCAGGAAGTTGTCAGAAAATACTTGGACTGCCGACATCGAGATCAGGCCATATTTGCGGCTCGCTTCGGCGTGGGGTCGGCAGCTATCCCCTCAACCGATCAAGTCGTCCCCCCTACCCCCACAAATCGGGCTCCGGCGGATGCACGATGCTGCCGTCGTAATGCAGCGGCGGGTCGCGGTCGCGGGCGAGCAGCAGCGGGCCGTCCAGGTCGACGAAGTCGGCTTGCGCCGCCAGCAGCGTCGCTGGCGCCATGCCGAGCGAGGTGCCGAGCATGCAGCCGACCATCACGGAGAGGCCCCGGGCCCGGGCCTCGCGGGCGAGCAGGATCGCCTCGGTGAGGCCGCCGGTCTTGTCGAGCTTGATGTTGATCGCGTCGTAGCGGCCGGCCAGCGCGTCGAGGCCGGCGCGGTCGTGCAGGCTCTCGTCGGCGCAGACCGGGACCGGATGCGGGATCTCCGCGAGCAGCCCGTCCGCATCGGCCGGCAGCGGCTGCTCGATCAGCGCGACGCCGGCCTCCAGGCAGGCCGCGAGGTTGGCTTCCACGGTCTCCGGCCGCCACGCCTCGTTGGCGTCGACGATCAGCCGCGCTTGCGGCGCGCCCGCCCGCACGGCGGCGATGCGCGCGGGATCGCCTTCCCCGCCGAGCTTGACCTTGAGCAGCGGCCGGTGGGACGCCGCCCGGGCGGCCTCGCCCATGCTCTCCGGCGTGCCGAGGCTGAGCGTGTAGGCGGTCACCGCCGGAGCGGGAGCGGACAGCCCCGCGATCTCCCAGGCCCGACGGCCCTGGAGCTTGGCTTCGAGGTCGAACAGCGCGCAGTCGAGGGCGTTGCGGGCCGCGCCCGCCTGCATCCGTGCCGTGAGCTCGTCCCGCCCGATCCCGGCGCCGATCGCATCCGCCTGCCCCTCGATCAGCGCGACGACGCTCTCGACGCTCTCACCGTAGCGCGGATACGGCACGCATTCGCCGCGCCCGACCCCGTTCGCGTCCGTGATCGTCGCCACCACCACGGCAATCTCGGTTCGGCTGCCCCGGGAGATCGTGAACGCGCCGGCGATCGGGAAGCGCTCGACGGACAGGGTCAGGCGGCGGGCCATGTCAGACCTCCGGGAAGTCGGCGACGATCCGGTCGACCAGCCCGGCGACGCCGAAGCGCACCGGGTCGGTGGCGGGCAGGCCGTGCTCCGCGGCGAGTTTTTCCAAGAGCACCTTCGCTTCGCTATCGCCCAGCGCCTGCGTGTTCACAGAGATCCCCACCGGGCGGATCGCCGGGTTGGTCAGGCTGCCGAGCTGCACGGTGAGGTCGATCACCTGCTGGAGGGTCGGCAGCGGATGCTGCACGCCGCGCATCGTCGTGCGGGTGGGCTCGTGGCAGACCACGAAAGCGTCGGCCTGTGCGCCGTGCAGCAGCCCGAGGCTGACGCCCGCAAACGACGGGTGGAACAGCGAGCCCTGGCCCTCGATCAGGTCCCAGTGATTCGGGGCGGCCTCGGGCGAGATCGATTCCACGGCGCCGGAGATGAAATCGGCCACCACGGCGTCGATGGCGACACCCCGGCCGGAGATGAACACGCCGGTCTGGCCGGTGGCGCAGAAATCCGCGTCGAGACCGCGCTCGCGCATGCCGCGCTCCAGGGCCAGCACGGTGTACTTCTTGCCCACCGAGCAGTCGGTGCCGACGGTGAGCAGGCGCCGGCCCGCGCGCTTGGTGCCCTTGCCGGTGGGGAAGCGCTCGTCGGTGTGGCGCACGTCGTGGAGCTGCCGGCCGCGCCGTGCGGCGGCCTCCGCAATGGCCGGGACCGCGCCGAGCTTGACGTGCAGGCCGCTCGCCACATCGAGCCCGGCCTCGAGCGCCGCCACGATCTCCTGGATCCAATGGTCCGGCAGCACGCCGCCCGCGTTAACGACGCCGATCACCAACGTGCGGCAGCCCTTGGCCAAGGCCTCGGGCAGGGTCATGTCAGGAATGCCGAGATCGGCGGCGCAGCCGGGCAGCCGCATCTGGCCGACGCACCAGTCCGGGCGCCAGTCCTTGATGCCGTAGGCGGTCTTGGCCGCCAGCGTGTCGGGCACGTCGCCCAGGAACATCAGATAAGGCGTGGCGATATGCATCGGTCGATAAGCCTTCTGGGGAAGCCGGCGGCCCGTCTATGCGGGATCGCGACCGCCAGGCGCAATGCACGATGGCGGCCAGGACGGTGGACGCCACCGCCGTCGGGCGCATCGTCGGCATGCGGCACCGCGCAGCGGCGGATTCCGGCGCACGAATCGCGCTTTCGGCCCGCGTCGTCCGGAACGGGCCGCCTCCGAGCGCGATTGCCGATGCACCTCGTGCTTCCGATTCGCGAATTGTGCCGATCGAGCCGCCATCCGCAACCGGAGGCCCTCCGATGATCTTCATGACCGACGCCGCGGGGGCCCTGACCTATGTCAGCCCCGAATGGCACGGCCTCACCGGGCAGGACAGCCGCAATGCCGTCGGGCAGGGCTGGTTCGAGCGGCTCAACGCCGAGGACGGCGCGGTGCTGCGGGCGGTCATCAAGGAGGCGGCGCAGGCCCAGGCGGAATTCGTCGTCCGGTTTCGCCTGTCCCGCGACGGGGGCGGGTCGATTTGGGCGGCGGCCGGGGCGGTACCCTCCTACGGGCCGCCGAACAACACCTTTCTGGGCTTCCTCGGCTCGATCACCGAGCTCGCGCCCGGCGGCAGCGAGACCGAGGCGCAGGGTGGCCTCGGCCGCTTCGTCCCGCCGCCGCCGCGCCCTTCGACGGCGCCGGTCTCGACCCTCGACCTCGTGGCCGACCATCTGCTGATCGCACACGGTCTCATCGAGGTGGATGGCGGCAAGTCGGCGCTCGCGCCCCTGCGGGAAGCCCTGTTCCGGGTCGGTCAGGAGATCGCGCAGAAGATGACGGCTCTGCCCGCCCCGGCAATGATCGAGACTGGCGAGACAATCCACTGAGACAGGCCCCACGCTCACCGGGACCGGCCCTGAGGTGAGAAATCAGGCGGCGCGTCGTCGCGCGACCGCGGCCTCGTCCGACACCGTCTCGACCGGAGCGAGGACACCCGTGGCCCGGACCATCCCCTCGGCGCCCGAGAGTGCCCCCGGGCGCAGCTCCAGGCCGAGGAAACGGGCGCGCTCGAACGGGCCCGGCAGGGTGAGGCCCTCCGCCAGCGCGGGATCGAAGCCGAACCGGACGTAGTACGGCGCATCACCCACCAGCAGCACGGCGCCGTGGCCGAGCGACTCCGCCCGGCCCAGCGCGGCCTGCATCATCACCGAGCCGAGCCCCTGGCCCTGGATCTCCGGATCGACCGCCAGCGGCCCGAGCAGCAGCGCCGGACGGGCGAGGCCGGCCTCGACGTGCCACAGCCGCAGGGTGCCGACGAGGCGTCCGCGCCGGGTCGCCGCGAAGGCGAGGCCGCGGGCGGGCAGACGCCCCTCGCGCAGGCGCTCCGAGGTCTTGGCGCGTCGATTGCCGGCAAAGCACGCGTCGAGCAGGCGCTCGCGCGCCGGGACATCCTGGATGCGCTCCGCGCGGATCTCGATCATGACTGCGCCCTCCCCGGGCCGGCAAGCGGGAGAAGCTTTTTTTGGATGGAGGGCCGAGCGCGCCCCATCCCTGCACGTTTGGAGATCGATGCCCGGCGGCCGGGGGGCCGCCGGAACAGGCCGAAAAAAATCAGATCACGATCTGCTGGAGGGGCGGGAAGCCGTTGAACGCCACCGCCGCGTAGGTGGTGGTGTAGGCACCCGTGCCCTCGATCAGGACCTTGTCGCCGATCGAGAGCGAGACAGGCAGCGGGTAGAGCTGCCGCTCGTAGAGCACGTCGACCGAGTCGCAGGTCGGCCCGGCGATGACGCAGGGCTCGGTCCGGTCCCCGTCCCGGGTGGTGCGGATCGGGTAGCGGATCGACTCGTCCATGGTCTCGGCCAGCCCGCCGAACTTGCCGATGTCGAGATAGACCCAGCGCACCTCGTCGGCGTCGGCGGACTTCTTCGAGACCAGCACGACCTCGGCTTCGATCAGGCCGGCATTGCCGACCATGCCGCGGCCCGGCTCGATGATCGTCTCCGGGATCCGGTTGCCGAAATGCTTGGTCAGGCCGCGGAAGATCGCCTCGCCGTAGCTCTCCACGCCCGGCACCGCCTTGAGGTACTTGGTCGGGAAGCCGCCGCCGAGATTGACCATCGACAGGCCGATGCCCCGCTCGGCGCATTCGCGGAAGATCGCCGCTGCGGAACCCAGCGCCCCGTCCCAGGCCTCGGTGTTGCCCTGCTGCGAGCCGACATGGAACGAGATGCCGTAAGCCTCCAGCCCATGCCGGTGGGCGTGCTCGAGCACGTCGGTCGCCATCTCGGGCACGCAGCCGAACTTGCGCGACAGCGGCCAGTCGGCACCGGCGCCGTCGCACAGGATGCGGCAGAACACGCGCACGTCGGAGGCCGCGATGTCCACGGCCTCGGCGGCCCGGGCGATCTTGTCGACCTCGGCCTGGCAATCTACCGCGAACAGGCGGATGCCGAGCTTGAGCGCGCGGCCGATGCAGCGCTCCTTCTTGATGGTGTTGCCGAAGGAGATCCGGTCCGGGGTGGCGCCGGCGGCCAGCGCCATCTCCATCTCGGCGACCGAGGCGGTGTCGAAGCAGGAGCCCATCTCGGCGAGCAGGCGCAGCACCTCGGGGGCCGGGTTGGCCTTGACCGCGTAGAACACGCGGGTGTCCGGCAGGGAGCGCGCGAAGGCGGTGTAGTTGTCGCGCACGACATCGAGGTCGAGGACCATCACGGGCCCCTCGTCCTGACCGAGGTCACGGCGCACGCGCAGGAAATCACGGATGCGATCGGTCATGGTCGTCTCCCGGCACGGGTTCGCGGGCGCCCGTCCTGCGGGCGCGCTGTCGATGTGACGGCCCAACGGGCCGCCGGCGTCAGGGGGCGATGCGTCGCGCGGACCCACGCGCTTTGGAGACGCGTCGATCCAGGCGGGCGCAGAGCACCCGGAAGCTGCCGTGGATTGGAAGGGAGGACCCCCACCGCACGCCGGGCAAAGAGAAACAAGCCTCTTCGGTGCCGACCTTTGGAGGGCCGACGAGACCAAAAAAGCCCGTTCGTCGTTGCTTTAAGCTGCGTCCCCCGTGGAGAGCGGGGTTCGCCGGTTTCGCCTCCGGCTGCCGGTTGTTGTCGGGGTCCGGTGTCGCCACCTGGATGCCGGCCGTAGGGATCCACCCTTGCGACCATCGATCCTTTAAGACCCCTGGCGGCTGTCCGGCAGTTGACCGGATGCCCACCAACCGGCACGCGGCCACAGGCACGTGCGAAATTGGGCACGGCGCATATACGGAGAACGCCCCCCGACAACAAGGGGATTGGGCGCCGATCACCCCTTATTTCCCCGCCAAATTCCGCCTCCGTCCCCGCCGTTGCAAAAACGGCGCATTCCGGGTGCCCCGCCCGGGCCGCGCGGGCTTCCCAAGCGGTCCGGAAGCGGGCATCTGACCGCCGGAGCGATGTCCTTCAGACGAGCGTGCGATGGCCGGGCCGAACAGATCGAGAGCCGAGCCCGATCGCGTCGCCCGCGAACCCCACAGCGCGCTCCGAACCGGCTTCCCGGTCGCCGCGCGCTCCGGCGCTTCGGCCCGGGCGTGAGCCCCCCCGTGAACACCCTCGCGCGCGACCCGAACGGAGACGCGTTGCCGGAGCCGGCGATCCGGACGGCCGGCCTCGCCGATCTCGACGCCCTGGTCGCCCTGGAGCACGCCGCCTTCGCCACCGACCGGGCCGAGCGCCGGGCGATCCGCCACGCGATCCTGTCCCCCAGCATGGATGTGCTGGCGGCCCTGATCCCGGGGTCGGACGGGGATCGGGAGCCGGTCCTGGTCGGCGCGGCGGTGCTGGAGCGCCGGCGCGGCAGCCGGATCGCCCGCCTCGCCTCGATCGCGGTGGCGCCCAACCGCGGCGGCCTCGGGCTCGGCGGCAAGCTCCTCGACGCCGCGGAGGCCGAGGCCCGCGCCCACGGCTGCGACCGCCTGCGCCTCGAAGTCCGCGCCGACAACGGCGCCGGGATCCGCCTCTACCAGCGCCGGGGCTACAGCCGCTTCGCCGTGATCCCCGCCTATTATGAAGACGGGATGGAAGCCTGGCGCTACGAGCGCGGGCTTTAGAGGCCCCTCGGCCCTCGCCCTGATCCCGCCCCGTTAGGAGAGTCTTACGGGTCCCACCCTACATCCCGGGGCAGCCCGAAGAACCTCGCCGCGCATGAGGCGCCGTCCATGGCCGTGATCGCCGCCTTCGTGATCAATGCGGGGCTCAACTTCGTCCTCGGTCTGCTGATCGCCCAATTGCTCGGGCCGGCGGATTTCGGCCGGTTCGCCCTGGCGACCACCGGGGCGATCGTGCTCAACACGGTGCTGTTCGAGTGGCTGCGGCTCTCGGCGACGCGGTTCTATTCGGGCCGCGTGCGGGTGGACGAGCCCTGGATCCGCCACGGGCTCGACCGGGCCTATCTGCGCATCGGCCTGCTGCTGCTCTGCGCCGCCGCCCTGTGCGGGGCGTTCGGCTTCGGCGGCGGCGCGGCCGGACGCGAGGCGGTCCTGTGCGGCACCGGGCTCGCCGCCCTCGGGATCGGGGTGTTCGACTACCATGCGGCGCTCGCCCGGGCCCGGTTCGACGGAAAGCTCTATCTCGGCCTCGTGGCCGTGAAGAACGTCCTGGCCTTCGTGCTGATGGCCGCGGCCGCCTGGTGGCTGCCGCAGCCGGCCTGGGTGCTGGCGGCGGCGGGGCTCAGCCAGCTCGCCGCCGTGGTGCTGCTGCGCCACCCGCTGCGCGACCCCGAACATCCGTTCGAGCGGCCGCGCCTGACCGCGACCTGGGGCGTCTTCGCCCGCTACGGCCTGCCGCTGATCGCGGCCAACACCGCCTACCAGTGCCTCGCTTTCGTGAACCGGGGTGCGATCGCCGGCCATGCCGGCTTCGCCGAGGCCGGCTATTTCGCGCTCGCCGCCGATGTCACCTCGCGGTCGCTGATGACGCTCGGCACCGCGCTGGACCTGCTGCTGTTCCAATTCGCCGTCCAGGCCGAGGAGCAGCACGGCCGCGCGGCGGCCGAGGCGCAGGTCGCCGAGAATGCCGGCACGGTGTTCGCCCTGCTGGCGCCCTGCGCGGTCGGGTTCTGGGCGGTGCTGCCGGCTCTCCAAGGACTGGTGGTACCGGACGCCTATCGCGGCCCGTTCGAAAGCTACAGCGTCGCGCTGATGCCCGGCCTGTTCTGCCTGTCGATGATGTTCTACGCCCTCAACCCGGTCTTCCAGATCCGCCGCCGGACCTTGCCCGTGATCGCCGCCGCCCTGGTCGGGCTCGCGGTCAACGGCGCCGGCCTGCTGCTGCTGCCCGAGCTGATGGGCGGGATGGGCGTCGCCCTGGCCCAGACCATGGGTCTCGCCGCCGCCGCGCTCTGGCTCGGCTGGCGGGCGCTGACCGGCCCGGAGCGGATCCTGCTGCCCTGGGGCCAGATCGGCGCGGCGGCGCTCGCCTGCGGGGCGATGGGGCTGGCGCTCGCGCCGTTCCGGCACCTGCCGCCCGCCGCCGCCCTGGCGGTGCTGGTCCCGGCCGGGGCGGCGCTCTACGGGGCGCTGGTCTGGATCTTCGACATCGCCGGCCTGCGCCGGCAGGTCGCCGGGCGCCTGCGCCCGGGCCGGACCATCGCGGCGGAGTAGCCCACCGGATTTTCAACTTTCGCGCTTCGCCAAGCCCGCGACGCCGCCTCCGCTTGAATCCGCCGCCGGTTCCGGCGAAACCGGTTCTGGAACAAGTCCAAAAAGAACCGGGGCGGAGACGATGGGCGGCTACGAGCCCGGCACCGAGGCGGAGGCGGAAGAGATCGTGCGGGCGACGTCCGGGCGCGGCGAGCGCCTGCGGCTGGCCGGCGGCGGCACCGCCGCGGGGCTCGGCCGGCCAGCCCAGGATACCGCCACGCTCTCGGCCCAAAAGCTCACCGGCGTGACGCTCTACGAACCCGCCGAGATGGTGGTGGCGGCCCGCGCCGGCACGCCGCTGGCCGAGGTCGAGGCACTCTTGGCCTCCCGGGGCCAGATGCTGCCGTTCGAGCCGATGGACTTTCGCACGATCTACGGCACCGAAGGCGCGCCGACCCTCGGCGCCGTGGCGGCGACCAACAATGCCGGCCCCCGCCGGATCAATGCCGGGGCGGCCCGCGACAGCCTGATTGGCGTGCGCTTCGTCAACGGGCGCGGCGAGGCGATCAAGTCGGGCGGCCGGGTGATGAAGAACGTCACCGGGCTCGACCTGGTGAAGCTGATGGCCGGCGCCCACGGCACCCTCGGGCTGCTGACCGAGGTGACCTTCAAGGTTCTGCCGGCCTGCGAGCGGGTCGCCACCCTGGTGTTCTCGGGCCTCGACGACGCCCGCGCGGTCGCGGCCCTGGCGGCGGCCCTCGGCTCACCCTTCGAGCTCACCGGCGCGGCGCACCTGCCGGCCGGGCTCGGCGCCCCCGAGGCAAGGACGCTGATGCGCCTCGAAGGGTTTTCGGAGTCGATCGATTACCGGACCGGCGAGTTGCGCCGCCTGCTCAAGCGCTTCGGAGCGCCTCATCTGCTGGAGGGCGCGGCCGGCGCCGCCCTGTGGCGGGCGGTGCGCGACGCGGCCCCGCTCGCCGAGCCCAAGGACGCCGCCCTGTGGCGGATCTCGACGGCCCCGACGCACGGGCCGGCCCTGGTGGCGGCGATCGCGGCTCAGCGCGAGGCCCGCTGGTTCTACGATTGGGGCGGCGGCCTGATCTGGCTGGCCACCGGGTCGGCCGGTGATGCCGGCGCCTCGGTCGTGCGCGCCGCTTTGCGGGACCAGGGCGGCCACGCCACGCTGGTGCGCGCGCCCGATGCGGTCCGGGCCGCTGTGCCGGTGTTCCAGCCCCTGGCGGAGCCGCTGATGCGGATCACCGCCGGGATCAAGACGGCGCACGATCCCGCCGGGGTGCTGAACCCGGGCCGGATGTACGCGGGGGTTTAATGAGCCGACTATGAATAAACAGGAAATGATAGATGCAATAATAAATGGCTTCCATCGCGCCAGTGAGGAATATCTTGATTGGTCGTCAGATCAAACAATACATGATGCTGGCATAGAATTTATGGCATGCGCGAATATATCGCGATCTATAATCGAAAATGGTAGGACAGGCGGCAGAAATGCGTGGATCTACCTTGAAATGCCCTTCGAAAAAATTGAATTATATTCCAATATTGCCGTGAGAAAAAAAGGCAGGCCGCGTGCAATTTTACAAGGCAGCCCGCGAGTCGATATAGCATACTTTGAGGGAATCGGAAATATTAAAGGCGTCGTTGAAGTCAAAAGGCATCTAAGTTACAGCAATCTTTCGCGAAATTTCGAACGTGTTTGTGCTCTTATGGAGAAATATGGCCGCCCTCACGGATGTTTAAGATTTGGCTGCGTTGTCGCCATTAGACCGATAAAAAGCGGCCAGCGGAAATCAAGTTTTGAAATCTCCGCTGATATAAAATCGGAATTTGAGGCGAAGTACGATCAAAATATTACTGTCCATGTGAAAGAAAAAATTCTAAACGAAGCCGAGGATATCACTTATGTAACTTCCGAAAATGACTCGGAAGATGACAATACGTTGGTAAAGGGCTTCTCCGTAGCCTGTTTTTATATTACCGCCGAGCCCCAATAATCATGCAGACCAATTTCAACCTCGCCCAGCTCGCCGATCCCGCCATGGCGGCGTCGGAGAAGATCCTGCGGACCTGCGTGCATTGCGGTTTCTGCACGGCGACCTGCCCGACCTACCTCCTGCTCGGCGACGAGCTCGATTCCCCGCGCGGGCGGATCTACCTGATCAAGGACATGCTGGAGGGCGGCAAGCCGGCCTCCCAGGAGGTGGTCAAGCACATCGACCGCTGCCTGTCCTGCCTGTCCTGCATGACCACCTGCCCGTCGGGCGTGCATTACATGCACCTCGTCGACCACGCCCGGGCGCATATCGAGACGACCTTCGCGCGTCCGGCGGGCGACCGGTTCCTGCGCGCCCTGCTGGCGCAGGTGCTGCCCTATCCGAACCGGTTCCGGCTGGCCCTGGTCGCTGCCAAGCTCGGCACGCCCTTCCGCGGGCTCGTGGCGCGGCTGCCGCGGGTGGGGAACCGGCTGGCCGCGATGCTCGACCTCGCCCCGGCGCGCCTGCCCGGCAGCGAGCCGACCAACCGGGTCGGACGTTTTCCCCCGGAAGGCGGCCAAGCGACCAAGCGCGTCGCCCTGCTGCGCGGCTGCGCGCAGAGCGTCCTGCGGCCGGACTTCAACGCGGCGGCGATCCGGCTGCTCAACCGGCACGGGATCGAGGTCGTCCACGCCGCGGACGGCTGCTGCGGGGCGCTCACCCACCACATGGGCAAGGAGGCCTCGTCCCACGCCCACGCCAAGCACACGATCGATGTCTGGGACGCGGAGATCGCCAAGGGCCTCGACGCGATCCTGGTCACGGCCTCGGGCTGCGGCACGACCATCAAGGATTACGGCTTCATGTTCCGCGACGACCCGGCCTACGCCGCGAAGGCGCAGCGGGTCTCGAGCCTCGCCAAGGACGTGACCGAGTACGTGGCGCAGCTCGACCTGGCGGCGACCGTGGAGAGCGACCTTGTGGTGGCCTACCACTCGGCCTGCTCGATGCAGCACGGCCAGGGCATCCGGACAGAGCCGAAGACCCTGCTCAAGCGCGCCGGCTTCACCGTCAAGGACGTGCCGGAGGGCCATATCTGCTGCGGCTCGGCCGGGACCTACAACATCCTGCAACCCGAGCTCGCCGCGAAGCTGCGGGCCCGCAAGGTCGCCAATATCGAGCGCCTCCGCCCCGACGTGATCGCCACCGGCAATATCGGCTGCGCCACCCAGATCGGGAAGGGCACCGGCATCCCGATCGTGCACACGGTGGAGCTGCTGGACTGGGCCACCGGCGGCCCGAAGCCGGCCGCGCTGGACGGGGTCGCGCCGCGGCTGGAGGCGGCGGAGTAGGGCTGCGGCCGGATACCGGCGCCGGCCCTCTCCTTGTGCGGGCTGGCGGATTCACAGAACGCGGTCCGGATGGGTCTCGGCTGCAAAAGAAGTCGCTCCGACGCCGATACGCGCCTTCCCTCCCCCCTCTGCGGGGGAGGGTGGGCCGGCCGTCAGGCCGGGTCGGGAGAGGGGAACCCGGGTTCAGAACAAGGCGCGACCGGCATGACGGGCAAAGCCTAGTTCTGCACCGTCAGTCCCCTCTCCCGACCCCCTTTGGGGGCCACCCTCCCCCGCAGAGGGGGGAGGGAATCGCGCGTGGGTCAGACCGTTGCCCTCGTCCCGTCAGCGATGCGCGAACATCGTCGCTCTGCGGGATAGTAGAGAGCGCGTGCCTAAAGCGTCCGCTGCCGGACCCAATGAAAAATCCCCCCGGCAGCACCGGAGCGCCCCGCCCTCGCGCCATGACGATCCCGTGACATCGTCCCGCGCTTGACCCTTGCCAAATCCCCGCGGCCGTCTGTAATGATACTGACCCTTCTCCGGTCCCGCCGGCCGTCGTAACGGCTTGCGGACGCGGCCGAATTCCTTCGAGAAAACGGACGCGGCGTCGCGGCGGGATTTTTTTGAGCCTGCCTTGCGGCGACGGGTGTCTTTCCCGATCGGGCAGGTGTCGCACGACGCGGTGGAGATCCTTCGCCGCATCCAGGAATTCACGGCCGGTCTCACCCGGCCGAGATTGTTTCGCGAGGTCGGAACCAGGATGGACGGATGCACGGCCCAGCATGGCGCTGCGCGTGCCCCGGAGGCGCAGAACCTGCGTCGCACCGGCCCGTTCCCCCTACCGGCCAAGTTCAACCCCAGGCGCCCAGGGCGCCGAACGGCGGTTGACGGCAATTTCCCCTCGAACCCAGCCGCCTCGGCGACGAGGCCGGCTCCATGCGCGACCACAGTGAGGTCGGGCGAGGCGCCGCCGGGACCACGGGCACGGAGAACGACGTCGGCCGCCATGCCGAGAGTCCGACATGGCCAACAAAATGCTGATCGACGCGATGCACCCGGAGGAGACCCGGGTCGTCACGGTCCACGGGTCTAGGGTCGAGGAGTTCGACTTCGAGGCCGCCAACCGGCGCCAGCTGCGCGGCAACATCTATCTCGCCAAGGTCACCCGGGTGGAGCCGTCGCTCCAGGCGGCCTTCGTCGAGTATGGCGGCAACCGCCACGGCTTCCTCGCCTTCAACGAGATCCACCCCGACTATTACCAGATCCCGCTGGCCGACCGGCAGGCGCTGCTCGAGGACGAGGCCCGAGACGCCGAGGAGCATCGCGAGCGCGAGGAGCGCCGCCGCCGCTCGCCCCGCCGCTCCCGCGGCCGCCGCGCCGAGGCCCGCTCGCGCACCGACGAGACGGTGAGCGCCGAGGATGCGTCCGAGGCCCCGCAGGATCTGGAGGCCCGGCAGGATTCGGAGCTCGTGCAGGACTCGGAGCTTCCGCAGGCTGCCGAGTCTTCGGACATCGAGACCGTGCAGGCCGGGGATCGCGCGGAGGGGCATGAGGCCGAGGCCGCCGCCGGCCTGCCCGACACCCTCGCCGAAAACCCGGAAGCCGTGCAGGAGGCCATCGCCTCCGAGACCGCCGCCGGGGATATCCCCGCGCCCGCCGAGGCCGCGCCGGTCGCCGGACAGCAGGCGACGGACCATGACGGCACGGTCGAGCCCGAGGCCGTTGTCGCCGTGGCCGAGGCCCTGACCGTCGCCGACGCGCCGGCCGAGACGATCGCCGAGGATGCCGCCGAGGCGTCGTCCGTCCGCGGCGCGACCGCGATCGGAGAGGCCGACGACGAGGCCGATCTGGAAGACGAGGAGTCCGAGGACGACGAGGACGAAGACGATTCGGACGAGGATGACGAGGACGAGTCCGACGAGGAGTCGGATGAGGATTCCGACGACCCCGACGCCGAGCCCCGGATCGCCCAGGTCGGCGGCAACGGCGACGCGCTGGCGGAGATTCCGGAGCGGCCGCGCCATTATCGCCGCCACTACAAGATCCAGGAGGTGATCAAGCGCCGCCAGATCATCCTGGTGCAGGTGGTCAAGGAGGAGCGCGGCACCAAGGGCGCGGCGCTCACCACCTATTTGTCGCTCGCCGGCCGCTACTCGGTGCTGATGCCCAATACCGGCCGCGGCGGCGGCATCTCCCGGAAGATCACCTCGGCGGCCGACCGCAAGCGCCTCAAGGAGGTCGTGGCCGACCTGGAGGTGCCGGACGGCATGGGCGTGATCCTGCGCACCGCCGGCGCCTCGCGCTCCAAGCCCGAGATCGCCCGGGACTTCGAGTACCTGATGCGGCTCTGGGAGTCGGTCCGCGAGCTGACCCTGACCTCGATGGCGCCGGCCCTGGTCTACGAGGAGGGCTCGCTGATCAAGCGGGCGATCCGCGACCTGTACAACAAGGACCTGGACGAGGTGCTGGTCTCCGGCGAGGAAGCCTATGCCGAGGCCAGGGACTTCATGCGGATGCTGATGCCCGGCCAGTCCAAGGTCGTGAAGCCCTATCGCGACTCGACCCCGATCTTCGCCCGCTTCGGCGTCGAGCAGCAGCTCGACGCGATGTTCTCGACCCACGTCTCGCTGAAATCCGGCGGCTATCTGGTCATCAACCCGACCGAGGCGCTGGTCTCGATCGACGTGAACTCGGGCCGTTCGACCCGTGAGCACGACATTGAGGATACCGCCCTGCGCACGAACCTGGAGGCGGCCGAGGAGGTCGCCCGCCAGCTGCGCCTGCGCGACCTCGCGGGCCTGATCGTCATCGACTTCATCGACATGGAGGAGAAGCGCAACAACCGCGCGGTCGAGAAGAAGCTCAACGATTGCCTGAAGAACGACCGCGCCCGCATCCAGGTCGGCCGGATCTCGCCCTTCGGCCTGATGGAAATGAGCCGCCAGCGCATCCGCACCGGCGTGCTCGAATCGTCCTCGATCCCGTGCGTGCATTGCGGCGGCTCGGGCTACGTGCGGGCCACCGCCTCGGTGGCACTGCACATCCTGCGCTCCATCGAGGAGGCGCTGCTCAAGTCGGCCTCTCACAACCTGATCCTGCGCACCCGGACCGAGGTGGCTCTGTACATCCTCAACCAGAAGCGCGGGCACCTGCGCGAGCTGGAGGTCCGCTTCGGCGTCACCATCACGATCGCGGCCGACGAGCGGCTGGCGGTGACGACGGCGTTCCAGCTCGACCGCGGCGAGCCGGCCCAGCGCGCGGAAGGCCCGGTCACCGGCGTGCGCGCCCAGGCGATCTCGCCCGCCATGGAATTCGAGGACGAGGACGAGATCGAGGAGACCGACGAGGCCGAGGCCGAGGCGGACGCCGAGGGCGAGGCCGAGGAGGGCCGGACCGAGGAACGCGCCGAGGGGTCGCGTGACGAGGGCGCTCGTGAAGACGGGACGCGCGACGAGGGCGACGGCCGCCGCCGCCGTCGTCGCCGCCGCCGGCGCGGTGGCCGCCAGGACGGCCGGTCCGAGGAGGGCCAGGCCGAGGGCGAGCGTCAGGACGAGGACGACCAGGACGACGAGCGCGGCACCGAGGACGCCCCGGAATCTGACGAGCCCGCCGAGGCCCCGGTCGCGGCCGTGGCCGCCGAGGGGGCTGAGGCCGACGAGACCGTCGCCGGTGCGGATGAGTCCGCCCGGATCGAGGAGGACGGTACGCGCCGCCGTCGTCGCGGCCGCCGGGGCGGTCGCGGCCGCGCCGAGGGCCGCACCCGCGATGGCGGCGACGCGGAGGTCTCCGCCGAGACGGACTCCGATGCGGTCGCCCTGTCGGCCGAGGAGCCGGTGAGCGCCGAGGCGGTGGCTGAGGCGGTCGAGGCCGCGCCGTCCCCCGTCCACGACGAGGTCGCTGTCGACCTGCCGGTTGCGACCGCGCCGCAGGTCGTGGAGCGGGCCGAGACGCCGACAGAGCCTCAGCCCGAGACGGCGCCTGCGGAGCCCGCGCCGCCCCGCGAGCCGGTCGCGGTGGTGCTGACCCAGCCCAGCGATCCGGACCGGCCCAAGCGCGCCGGCTGGTGGTCCCGCACCAAGGCCGCCCTGACCGGCGAGTGAGCGACGACGGCGCCCCCGGACGGGATGGTCCGGGGGCGCCGGCAGGGGGCCGGGTGGCTAGGTCCAATTCCAATAAGGGATGATTATCCTTCATCTTCGGTTGAAGGTTCCGTGCGAATGTGGACCGCGAATCGACCTTCGCAGGAGCCTTCGCATGTTGAGTTTGCGCCGCAAGCGCCCGGCCCCGGACCTGGCCGAGACCGCGGTGACGGCTGACGCCCAGACGTCGGCGCCCGTCGCGAGGTCGACCGGGGACGCGGTCCTTGCGGCTGCCGCCGCGCCCGACCGCGAATTGCTGGCTCTCCTGGCGCGCCTGTCAGCTGCGGCGTCGGACGCCGGGACATCCATCGGCTGGATGACGCACGACGCCTCCGGCACCGCCGAGCAGGCCCGGCTGATCGCCGCCGCCAGCGAGGAACTCGCCGCCAGCACCAGCGAGATCGCGGCCCGTTCCTCCTCGGCGGCCGAGACTGCCGAGACCGCCCGCACCGGCATCGCCACCTGCGTCGACGATCTCCAGCGCGCCAGCGACGGCATGCGCGGGATCGAGCAGGGCACCGAGGAGATCGGCAGCCGGCTCGACAGTTTCTCCGCCGCCGCCCTGAGGATCGAGGAGATGGCCGGGACCATCGCGGCGATCTCGGCGCAGACCAACCTGCTCGCGCTCAACGCCACCATCGAGGCGGCCCGCGCCGGCGAGGCCGGCCGCGGCTTCGCCGTCGTCGCGGCGGAAGTGAAGATGCTCTCCGCACAGACCGCGAAGGCAACCGACGAGATCCGCGCCCGGCTCGGCGGACTGCGCGAAGAAATGGCGGCGATGCAGGCCGCGGTGACGCGCAGCCGCAGCGCCGTCGAGACCGGCGCCGCCGCCATGGTGCGGGCCAACGTCCGGGTCGAGACAGAGAGCGGCGCCGTCGCCACCGTGGCGACGCAGATGCGCGAAGCCTCCGAGATCATGAGCCAGCAGATCCAGGCCACCGGCGAGATCGCCCGGAGCGTCGGCCGGATCGCGGAGGGCACCGACAAGAGCCGCCGAGAGATCGGCGACGCGCTGGAGCAGCTCGACCGGATCGAGGATCTTGGCCGCACCCTGCTCGACCGGCAGGCCGGAGCCGACGCGGCGATGCGGCTCGCCCGCATCCCGGCCGATTGCGCCGCCTGGCGCCGCGCCATGGCGGCGACCCTGGTGGGGATGCGCCCGGCGGACACGCCGCCGGTCGGCATCCCGGCCGATCCGAGCCGTCCGGCCGCCGTGGAATCGGCCCTGACACGGGCCCGGGACCTCGCGGCCTCCCTGGCGCGACACGTGCGGGCCCAGGCCTGGGACGAGGCGACCACGGCCTTCACCAGCTTCGAGGCGGCCCTGGTCGAGGCCAAGGCGGCGGCCGGAGCCTGAGCTGCAGGCTCAGCCGGCGACCAGCCCAACCGGGCGCATGCGGGTGATCGGGGCGTCCTCCTCCAGGCGGTCGCCTCTTCGACGGCCGGGTCCCGGGCGAGCCGCGCCTCGACGGCTGACAGGATCGCGGGTCGCAGGGTTTCGCAACGGCTGAGCCAGCCGTCGCGGATCTCAGTGCGTCCCGGGATCGCTCCCCGGAGACGTCTGCGCGTCATCGGCCGTCTTGCGGTTGCGTTCCTTGCGCAGCTCGCGCTCGGCCAGCAGCCAGAACTCGATCTCGAACCCTTCGGGCCGGTGATTGCGCTCCCACAATTCGTAGGCGCGCTCCCGGATCTCCTCGAACGGGATCGCGTCCGGCGCTGTCCTGTCCTCGGACCGGGACGGGGGTGGGTGCGGCCCGCGCCCCGGAGCGCCAGGCTCCGGGGCGGACCGTACGTCGGGACCGGATTCCGACGCCTCGGCTTTCATTAGGACGCTGGCCTGTCGAGATAGGCGGCGACGCTGGTGATCCGGCTTCCCACCATGGTCACGGCCTTGCGCAGCCGCTCCTCGCTGACGCCGAAGCGCTGCGCCCACTCTTCGCGCATGACCCGGTCGTAGATGTCGATATGCGTCTTGCCTCTGAACTCAGTGGACATGGTTCGCACGCTCTGGATTGCCGCTCAGCCGCGGTCGTGCCGGGCTGTCTGGAGGGACAACCGGAATCCCCGTGATCGGTTGCCATGGCACGTCCGATCGGGGGTGCCTGTGGAAGATGGGATGGGCGGTCGTCAGGGACGCGAGGCGTTCTCGATTCGGCTATCGGCTCGCGCATCCGGAAACCGGCGGGGCTCGGTTGCGGGCGCGTCGCTCGCGGCACCCACCACCTCGCAGGCGAAGGGCGACGGCGGGGCCTCGACGCCGCGCCAGCGGGCATAGGCCCAGGGGCGGTACCAGGCGGCGCTGTTCGGCAGCCGTTCGGGCACGAGATCGATGCCATGGGTGCCGAACGGGCCGCAGCGGCAGATCCGCGAAAAACCCATCCAGGCTCCCGGCCAGAGCCCATGCCGGGCGATGGCTTGGTCGGCGTATTCGGAGCAGCTCGGCCAGTGGCGGCACTGGCGGCCGATCAGACCCGACAGGGTGAGCTGATAGGTGCGGATCGCCCAATGCGCCGCGCGCCGGATCATCGGACCCTACGCAGCCGCAATCTTCGCCGGGACTTGGCGCTTGGCGGCGATCTGGTCGAGGGCGTCGACCACCGCGTCGAAGGTCAGCAGCGTCGAGGCGTGGCGTGCCTTGAACTCCCGCACCGGCTCCAGGACCGCGAGGTCAGCCCAGGCCCCCTCGGGGGCCGGGCCGCTCTCTTTCAGCATCGCCCGCATGGTCTCGCGGACGCCGCGCAGCTCCGCGTCGGTGGCGCCGACCACGTGCCGGCCCATCAGCGACGACGAGGCCTGCCCGAGGGCGCAGGCCCGGACCTCCTGGGCGAAATCGGCCACCCGGCCGTCCGCGCCGAGCACGAGGTCGACGGTCACGGTGGAGCCGCACAGGCGGGAATGCGCGGTGGCGCTGGCATCGGGCCGTTCCAGGCGTCCCAGCCGCGGGATGTCCGCGGCCAGTTCGAGAATTCGGCGGTTGTAGATGTCGTCAAGCATCGGGGCCTCGGCCGGGTGCGTCATCCGATCGGCTTTTGCCCATCGGGATTCTGCCGCGCGACGCGTGCATTGCGTGTTGCCGCGCGAACAATGATATAGGCCGCGTGCGGTCGCTTCGCGAGGAGGCGGCTCGTCGACCAGGGTCGCGCCCACGGCCAAGGTAGTTCCCACGGCTCAAGTCCAACCGGGGCGCCGGCTCGAACCTGTTTCGAGCCCGGGATCTCCCTCTCAGCCCGACGCGATCCGACGATGTACGCCAAGCCTGACAGCACCACGATGAAGTCCCGTGTGGCGCGGGCCGGAGATGCCATGGATGCCGCGCTTAAATCACTGTCTTACCGGGGCGAGGGAAACGGTTTGGACCGGGGCGGCGTCGATGGGCGAGATCTGGGACAGAGTCTGACGGGCATGCGCAACGACAACCGACCGGTCGATGACGGCCGCCCTGTTTCGGTCGAGGTCGCGCCGGAGCCCGCCTCCGCCACCCGCGTGCCCGACGGCATCGAGACCGGCCGCCCGAGCCGCGCCGAGGCCGAGGCCGCCGTGCGCACGCTGCTGCGCTGGGCCGGCGACGACCCGAACCGCGAGGGCCTGCGCGACACCCCGGCCCGGGTCACCAAGGCGTTCGGGCAGCTGTTCGGCGGCTACGAGATGGATGCCGAGGCCCTGCTGGCGCGCGTCTTCGAGGAGGTCGAGGGCTATTCCGACATCGTGCTGGTGCGCGACATCCCGTTCTACTCCCATTGCGAGCACCACATGGTGCCGTTCATGGGGCTGGCCCACATCGCCTATTACCCGACCCGCGGCGTCGTCGGTCTCTCGAAGCTCGCCCGCGTGGTCGATACCTTCGCGCGCCGCCTGCAGACGCAGGAGACCATGACCGCCCAGATCGCCGACGTGATCGAGAGCATCCTCAAGCCCCGCGGCGTCGCCGTGATGGTGGAGGCCGAACATCTCTGCATGGCGATGCGCGGCGTGCAGAAGGCCGGCGTCTCGACCATCACCAGCCAGTTCCGCGGCGTGTTCAAGGACGACGCCAGCGAGCAGGTCCGCTTCCTCACCCTGGTGCGCGGCGGCACCAAGTAATCGTTTGGGACGTTTCGTCGGCGCCATGTCTTCGACCGCATCCGCCTTCGCCCCCCCCGGGCCCCGCGCCGAGGTCGAAGAAGGCACGGCCTTCACCCCGCGCTTCGACCGGGACGGGCTGGTCGCCTGCATCGCGGTCGACGCCCATGACGGGCGGGTGCTGATGCTCGCCCACATGAACGCCGAATCGCTGGCGCGGACCATCGCGACAGGCGAGGCCTGGTACTGGTCACGCTCCCGACAGGAACTCTGGCACAAGGGTGCGACCAGTGGCCAGATCCAGCGAGTCGTCGAGATGCGGGTCGATTGCGACCAGGATGCCCTGCTGATCCGCGTCGAGGTCGGCGGCGACGGCGGCTGCTGTCATACCGGGCGGCGGGATTGCTTCTACCGCAGCGTCGTCCGCCGGGCGGATGGCGGCGTCACCCTGGAGACCGCCCGGACATGAGCGCATCCCTTGCCGCGCAGTGGCAAGAGTGTCCGGCCGGTCCCGATTTTTTGCCCGGCACCGTCGAGCCGGTTCGGCCCCGGCCCAGCGCCGGTCCGCGGATCGGCCTCGCGCTCGGGGGTGGATCGGCCCGGGGCTGGGCGCATATCGGGGTGATCCGGGCGCTCGAAGAGGCCGGCATCCATCCCACCGTGGTGGCGGGCTGCTCGATCGGCGCCGTGGTCGGCGCCTGCTACGCCGCGGGCCGGCTCGACCGCCTGGAAAGCTTCGCCCGGGCGCTGACCAAGCGCCGGGTGGTCGGGCTGATCGACCCGCGGCTGCCGGGTTCCGGTCTGATCGCCGGCAACCGCCTGCGCCAGCGACTGTTCGCCGATCTCGGCACGCGGCGGATCGAGCACCTGCCGATCCGCTTCGGCTGCGTCGCCACCGAATTCGGCAGCGGCCTGGAGGTGAGCCTGACCGAAGGGCCGGCGGTCGAGGCGGTGCGCGCCTCCTACGCGATCCCCGGCCTGTTCCCGCCCGTGACCCATGAGGGGCGCGTGCTGATGGACGGGACGCTGGTCAACCCGGTCCCGGTGGCGCTGGCCCGGACGCTGGGGGCCGATCTGGTGATCTGCGTGAACCTCAACGGCGATACCGGCGGCGCGGTGGTGCACGAGGCGCCCGCGCCGATCGTCCCGCGCCGCAGCCTGTTCCAGGTGATGCGCGAGCGCCTGCCGGGCTTCGAGCCCACGGAACCCGAGATCGCCGTCCCGGGCATCGCCCAGGTGGTGCTCGGTGCCTTCAACATCACCCAGGACCGGATCTCCCGGGCGCGGCTGGAGCGCGACCCGCCGGACGTGGCGATCGGCCCGGATGTCGCCGGCTTCGGCCTGTTCGACTTCCACAAGGCCGCCGAAGGGATCGACATCGGCTACAGGGCGGCCCGGGCGGCCCTGCCCCGGATCCGCGCCGTCGTGAAGGGTGCGGCCGCGCGGGCCTGACGTGTCCGGCAATCGGTCTCGCACCGGCACCGTCACGCGGTTGTCGCGACCGGTTGCGATGGGCCCTCATCGACCTAGCAGGCTGTTGAAGAAGTCCGTGGCGTGGCCGAGCCGGACGTGATTCACTCCTTCCCAGAGCGCTTGGGGGAAGGCGGATGCGGGGTTCAGATCAGCGGTCGGGGACGTTGTTCTCCTATGTGGATCTGGAGGCTCGGGTCCGGCCCGACCACCCACTGCGGACGATCCGGCAGCTTACGGATGTGGCGCTTGCAGCGCTGAACCAGGACTTCTCTGCGCTCTACGCGGCCCGGATGGGTCGTCCGTCGATCCCGCCTGAGATGCTGCTGCGAGCGATGCTCCTGCAGGCGTTCTACTCGATCCGCTCGGAACGGCAGTTGATGGAGCGGCTGGAGTTCGACCTCCTGTTTCGCTGGTTCGTGGGGCTGGGCGTCGACGATCCGGCTTGGGATCATTCGAGCTTCAGCAAGAACCGGGACCGGCTGCTGGCCGGCGAGATCGCCACCAAGTTCCTGGCAGCCGTGCTGGTCCAGCCTCGGGTAAAGCGGCTCCTGTCCAGCGACCATTTCAGCGTCGACGGCACGCTGATCGAAGCCTGGGCCTCGATGAAGAGCTTCAAGCCCAAGGATCAAAGCGGGGATCCAGCACCACCGCCGGCCGGAGGGCGCAACACCGAGGTCGACTTCAAGGGTCAGAAGCGTTCAAACGAGACGCACGCGAGCACCACCGATCCCGAAGCTAGGCTCTATCGCAAGGGGCCAGGCATGGAGGCCAAGCTCTGCTTCATCGGCCACGCTTTGATGGAGAACCGTTCGGCCCTGATCGTGGACACCTGCCTCACGTCCGCGGACGGCCACGCCGAGCGCATCGCCGCGCTGGCGATGATCGAGCCGAGGGCGGACCGACCCAAGGCGATCTCACTGGGCGCCGACAAGGCCTATGACGCGGAGGACTTCGTCAATGAGCTGAGGTCGATGAATGTGCGCGCGCACGTGGCCCAGAACACCAACGGCCGCCGCTCGTCCATCGATAGGCGAACCACCCGCCATGCCGGCTATGGCATGAGCCAGAAGATCCGCAAGCGCATCGAGGAGGGCTTTGGCTGGATCAAGACGGTGGGTGGCCAGCGGAAAACCCGCTTCAGAGGCCGCGATAGGGTCGGATGGGCCTTCGCCTTCACCGCGGCGGCCTACAACCTCGTCCGCCTGCCCAAGCTGCTCGGAGCTCTGGCGTGAGCGTCCTGGGCAAGTGGCGGATCGTCGAGCTGCCCAGCTACGCGGACGACTATGCCGACATGGTCGAGCCGGCCTACATCCTCTTCGAGGCCACCGGCGGTGAGTTCGCCTTCGGATGCGTCACCGGGATGTTTGCCGGTGGTGGTGATTACGCTGCCGTTGAGTTCGACTGGTGTGGGAACGACGAGATGGACAAGGCCTGCGGCTTAGGATGGGCCGAGATCCAAGCCGATGGCTCGCTTCGGGGCGAGATCGGCTTCCACGCCAGCGATAAGATCCCCTTCATCGCTCGCCGCTGGCCGAGTTCTTCAACAGCCTGCTAGAAAGCTTCCAATGTACGCGAGCCGCCGCCAGATCCTTCTCTCCGGAGGCGCCAGCCTCGTCGGGATGGCCACCGGCCTGGCCCGTCCCGGCCTGAGCCGGGCCGCCGACCGGCCGCTCCTCAGCCACGGGCTCCAGTCCGGCGATGTCGGCACCGATTCGGCGGTGGTCTGGGGGCGCTCCGACCGGCCGGCCCGGGCGATCATCGAGTGGGCGACCACCGAGAGCTTCTCCGAGATCCGCGGCGGCGTCTTCGCCGATGCCCTGCCCGAGAGCGACGGCACCGTGAAGGTGGCGCTGACCGGGCTGCCGCCGGGACAGGACGTGTTCTACCGGGTCCGGCTCCAGGACGTCGCCGCGCCGACCATCGTCGGACCCGCGCAGGTCGGGCGGTTCCGCACCGCGCCGGCGGACAAGCGCTCGGTCTCGTTCTGCTGGTCAGGGGACACGGTCGGCCAGGGCTGGGGCATCGACGAGGCCCGCGGCGGCATGACGATCTACGCCGCGATCCTCAAGAACCGGCCGGACTTCTTCATCCATTCCGGCGACACGATCTACGCCGACGGGCCGATCCAGGCCGAGGTGAAGCTCCCCGACGGCAGCCTCTGGCGCAACCGCGTCACCGAGGAGGTCTCGAAGCCCGCCGAATCGCTCGCCGAGTTCCGCGGCCGTCACAAGTACAACCTCACCGACCGGAACGTGCTGGCGATGAACGCCTCGGTGCCGATCCTGGCGCAGTGGGACGACCACGAGGTCACCAACAACTGGTGGCCGGGCGAGCCGCTCAACCGGGCCGAGCACCTGAAGAAGAAATACGCCGACCCGAACGTGCTGGCCCTGCAGTTGCGCGCGGCCCGCGCCTTCCACGAATACATGCCGATGCGCTTCGAGCCGGCCGAGCCCGGCCGGGTCTACCGCAAGATTGCCTACGGCCCCCTGGTCGACGTGTTCATGCTCGACATGCGCTCCTACCGGGGGCCGAACGGCGAGAACAGGCAGACGGCGTACGGCCCCGACGCCTATTTCCTCGGGCCGCAGCAGATCGCCTGGCTGAAACGGGCGCTTACCGAATCGCGCGCGACCTGGAAGGTGATCGCCGCCGACATGCCGCTCGGCCTGGTGGTGACCTACGATGTCGACCGCAACTTCGGTTCGGAGGCGGTGGCCCAGGGCGACGGGCCGCCCTTGGGGCGCGAGCTGGAGATCGCCGATCTGCTGCGCTTCATCAAGCAGGCCAAGATCCGCAACACGGTCTGGCTGACGGCCGACGTGCACTACACGGCCGCCCACTACTACGACCCCAACAAGGCGCAGTTCCAGGATTTCGACCCGTTCTGGGAATTCGTCTCCGGGCCGCTGCACGCCGGCACCTTCGGCCCCAACGCGCTCGACAACACGTTCGGGCCGCAGCTGCGCTACGTGAAGGCCCCCGACAAGGGCCAAGTGAACCTGTCGCCGGCCTCCGGCTACCAGTTCTTCGGCCATGTCGCAGTGGACGGCGCCACCGAGCAGATGACCGTGACCCTCAAGGACGCGGCCGATACCGACCTCTGGCACGTCACCCTCGACCCCGCGAAGGCGTGAGGGATGCCGCGCCCCGGCCGGACCCGCGTCCGGCCGGGGCAAGAACCTACGCCATGGTGATGTAGTCGCGCAGGGCCTGGTGCTCGGCCTCGACGGTAGCGATGCGGCGCGCCACCACGTCGCCGATCGAGATCAGGCCGATGAGGCGGCCGTCCTCGCAGACCGGGATGTGGCGGAAGCGGCCTTGCGTCATCAGGCCCATCACCTCCTCGATGGTGGTGCTCCGGCCGCAGGTCGTGACCTGCGTGGTCATGTGGTCCGAGACCGGCGCGTCGAAGGTCGCCCCCCCGTGGCGGGCCAGCGCCCGCATGATGTCGCGCTCGGAGATGATGCCGGCCACCGACCCGTCGGAATGGGCGACCACGAGGGCGCCGATCCGCTTCTCGGCCAGGATCTGGATCACCTCCTCGAGGGTCTTGTCGGGGCTCACGGTGACGACGGAGCTGCCCTTCTCGGCGAGAATGCGTGCGACGGTCATGGCTCTCTCTCCCTGTGACGCGGTGCGTGCGCCGTCAGCCGCGGCGCCTTCGTTACGCTGTCGTCCGGGTAGGCCCCGGCTCGTTCACATTATGGCGAGTGTGTGACCGAACCGCCGCGTTGGCAAGGTGGTTAGAGCCGTTCCCAATCGCGTTGCGATGGGGAACGGCTCTAAGTCTTTGATGTAACGCGCTCGCTTACGCCGACCCGGTATCCACTTCGGCGGCGAGCGCTCTAGGATCGGGCTGTCTCGCGCCGATCAAGCAGCGGGAACAGCAGGAAGCCCGCGATGAAACCGCCGAGATGCGCGTCCCACGCGATCGCGGCGTTCTCGGCCACGAGCGGCACGCTGACGAGGCCGAACAGCAGGTTGGTGGCGAGCCAGATCGCCAGGAAGGCGACCGCCGTGCGGTTGCGCAGAAGTTCGGGGATCGTCTCGATCGGTCGGTGCGGCAGCACTTGCCAGGGCGCTCCGGAATACCCGGAGGTGGGCGGCTGGAACACGAAGCGGGCGGCAGCGGCCATCAGGGCCGAGATCCCCGCCGAGGCGCCGACCAGCGGCCCCGCGCTCAAGGGATCGATCAGCACGTGCAGCACGCCGCCGGCGACCGTCCCGGCCAGGGCGATCAGGCCGTAGCGCCAGGCGCCGCAGCGCCGGGCCACCGGCGACCCGAAGGCGGCGAGCCAGACACTGTTGAAGATCACGTGCATCCAGGAGCCGTGCAGCAGCGCGTAGGTGGCCAGCGTCCAGGGCTGCAGCGCGTGCTCGGAGGCGATGTAGCGGGCGAAGGCCTCGCGAGCGGCCTCCATGTCCGGGTCACCGATTCCGGCTGCCGCCTGGATCACCTCAGCGGCCTTCCCGGGATCGAACCACAATGTCCAGCGGGCGGGTACCAGCGCCAGATCGAGGACGACCTGGATGTCGAGGGTGTCCGGCAGCACGAACTCGCGCAGAGCTTGGATCGCCATCAGCAGGCCGATCGAGAGCGTCACCACCCCCGGCATGTTGAACACGGGCACGCGGCTCTGGCGCGGGAATTCGGGGGAGGCATCCATCTCGGCACCATGTCGGGGCGACAGGGGGTCGGGCAAGTCCCGGCGACGTATTGAAGCTTTTCCACGCGGTGTTTGGCGGGCAGCGCGCTGTCGAGGGCAGCCGAACGTCGTGCGGATCCCAGCACCGGCAGCCCCCCTTCCGGCACCCGGACGCGTCCCGATCGCGATCTCAACCCGTCCCGGGCCGGGCGGCACGGCGCATGCGCGCTGAGTCCGAGATCGTCCCGGATCTGCGGCCCGCCCCACGCGGATGTGCCAAGTTGATCCGGGGACGGACAACAGGCGTATCGATCCGGGACTCCGATGAAACATCCCACGAGCCGCATGCTCCATGCCTATTGGGAGCGCCTGCGCGGCGAGCGCGCCGCGCCCGAGCGGGCCGAGATCGAGCCGGGCGAGATCCGGCATCTGCTGGCCGACAGCCTGATCCTGGAACTCGATATGGCCGAGCGCTCGGCCACGGTCCGGCTCGCCGGCACACGGGTCTGCGCCCTCTACGGCCGCGAGCTGAAAGGGACGACCTTCGCCAGCCTGTGGGGTTCGGAGGCGCCCGACCCCTGGCGCATCGTCGACATCGTCGCCAGCGACACCCTGGGCGTGGTGGCGGGCCTGCGCGGCCTGAACACCGCCGGCGAGGCGGTGGACCTCGAGTTGCTGCTCCTGCCGCTGCGCCATCGCGGACGCATGCAGGTGCGGGCGCTCGGGACCCTGAGCCTCGAGAGCACGCCGCCTTGGATCGGCCTGCGCCCGCTGGTTCAGGCCGAGACCACCTCCCTGCGCATCCTGCCCGGCCGCAGGATGGAGGCCGCTCCGCCGGCACGACCGGCCCTCCGGGGGCCGACCGGATTCCCCGGCCCGGTGCGTCGGGGACATCTTCTCGTCCATGCCGGCGGGCGCGCCTGAAACCGGGAGCCAAAATCTGAATTCGAAATATTCAACATCGATTTCTCAGCCCGATATCGTATGAGAATGGCATAAATAGGAGTCTGTACAGGCCAAACCGCCCCCCCACAACCGCGCAGGACAGAAAAATCCGTTCCGCGGCGGATATTGCTGAAGCGAAGAAAAGACTTTCGTAACAGTCCGCGTCTAGCCTGCGATAACGATTGTCGCGGCGGGGAGCCCATCTCGGATATGATCGCGGTCGACGCCACCGCTGGAACGGATGCGGGCCGCCAAGTCAGCCGCGGGCGCGATGCGGCCGACCAGCGTCGCCACCAGCGCGTGCGGGTCTCGGTGCTCGGCCGCTACATGCTGGCCGACCGCCGGGAATATCCCTGCCAGACCGTGGACATGTCGCCGGGCGGCGTCCGGCTGACCTGCGCGGTGGTGGGCGAAGTCGGCGAGCGCGTGGTGCTCTACCTGGAGCATATCGGCCGGATCGAGGGCGTCATCGTCCGCCACAGCACCGGCGGCTTCGCGGTCCAGCTGAACGCAACGCCACGCAAGCGGGACAAGATCGCGTCTCAGCTGACCTGGCTCGCCAACCGGGAGATTTTGGGCCTGCCCGAGGGCCGCTCCCACGAGCGTCTCGTGCCGACCCATACGGCGGTGACCCTGCGGGTCGAGAGCGGGCGGGAGATCCAGGCCCGACTCATCGACATCTCGATGTCGGGCGTGGCGATCGCCTGCTCTGCCAAGCTGTCCCTCGGGGCTCCCGTCACGGTCGGCAGCACGCCGGGCCGGCTGGTCCGCTACTTCGAGGGCGGCTTCGGCGTGCAGTTCCTGCTGCCGCTCTCCCCCGACCGCTTCCATGCCGGGATGACGCTGTAGGCCTCGTCGAGCACCGTCTCAGATCTTCTTCGCCAATTGGGCCGCGGTCTCCTCGGCCGGGCGGGAGAGATCCAGGGCGCCGAGGAAGCGGTTCTGCGCGTCCATCACGTAGACGATCGCGTTGTGCTCCATCGTGTAGTCCCCGTCCTTGCCGGGTACCTTGCGGGCATAGGCGCGATACGCCTTCTCGGTGGCGACGATCTGCTCGGGGCTGCCGGTGAGGCCGGTGATGCGCGGATCGAAGCTCGACAGGTAGGTCTTCAGGCTCGCCGGGTCGTCGCGCTCGGGATCGACGGTGACGAAGGCGACGCGCATCCGCTCGGCCTTCGGGCCCAGGGCGGCGAGGACGTCCGAGACCTGCTGCAGCGTCGTCGGGCACACGTCCGGGCAATGGGTGAAGCCGAAGAACACGAGGTGCGGCGTGCCGGAGAAATCCCGCTCGGTGACTGTGCGCCCGTCCTGGTCGACCAGCGTGAACGGGCCACCGACGCCCGGCACGCCCACCGGCGCCCGGTCCGGCATGAACGCGAACACCGCCGCGCCGGTGAGGCCGACGAGGCCGAGGCAGAAGGCGAGAAGCGGGATCAGGGCGCGGCGCATCTTTTCGGACTCCGACCTCCGTGCAGCGGCTGGCACAGCACGGATCGGCGCGCGAAGGCAAGCCGAGCCGCCGCGGCTGCGGCGTCAGGGCTTGGCGGCGGGTTCCCCGGCAGGCGGAGCGGCCGCGGCGCCCTTCGGCGGCTCCTTGCCGAGGTAGATATATTCCGGCGCAGCCTTCAGCTGATCCTTGGTGGTGTCGATGCGGGCCTGGAGCGTCTTGTCGTCGGTCCGGTCGAGCTTCATCACCGACGGGTCGACCGCCACGTATTTGGAGCCGATTCCCAGGAAGCCGCCGACGCCGATGACCCAGGCCTTCACGCTGCCCTTCTGGTCCAGGACGAAGTCGGCGATCTGGCCGATCGTGTCGTTGGCCGCGTTGGTGACGTTGGCGCCGATCAGCTTGCTGGCGACCATGTCGTCCGGGGTCTGGGCTACGAAGGTCGGGCGCAGGTTGTCGGCCATGGTGGCCGGCTGACCGGCGATCGGTGCGGCGGGCGCGCCGGCATTCGGAGCCGGGCTGGCAGTCTGCGCCCCGGCGGTTGCGAGGCCGGCCAGCAGGAGGGCCGAGGCGAGGAGCGGGATGCGCATCGGGTCAGGACTTTCGGACGGAGGGCCGCGAACTTAGGTGGCGCCGCCTTAAACCTTTGGCGCAGCGTAAGTTCCGCCGATTTTCACCGCGCGCCGTGGATTGCTCGCCCCTTTGCCGGCTGAGCGACCGCGGCCTGGGTCTCGGCGAGCGACGGCATCGCAGCCGCCAGGGTCGCGTTCATCCGCGCGGAGAGCCAGTCCACGAAGCGGCTCGCCCGCTCATCCTGCTCGATCGGATGTGCCGAGAGGGCGACGTACTGGGTCCCGTCCGGCCAGAAGCCGCGAGGACTGCACAGGCGACCGGCGGCCACATCCCGCCCAACCATATGGATCGATGCGAGCACAACCCCCTGCCCGGCGAGAGCCGCCTCGATCGCCAGGTAGAAATGCTCGTAGGTCCTGTCCGCGGTGCAGGCGATCACCGGGCGGTTCAGGCGTTTCCAGGTCGCCCAGCTGTCGGGCCGGCTGCGCGTATGGAGCGCTGGAAGCCGGAACCGCCCCGTCTCGGCCTCGAACCGGGCAAGCGCATCGGGGGCGCAGACCGGCCCCATCGCCTCGTCGCAGAGCACCCGGGCATGGTGCGCGCCGTCGATCGCAAAGTCGTTCCGGCGAATGGCCAGATCGACATGGTCCCGCCGGACATCGATGCGGCCGCCGGCCGCCAGCACTCGCACTTCGATCCCGGTGGCCTGCACGAACTCGCCGAGGCTCGGAATCAGGAACTTCAGGCACAGGGTCGGCTCGCAGGATACGACGAGGGGCTGCGCCAATCCTCTGCTGCGGAAATCGGCAAGCGCATCGTGCAGATCGCCGAAGATGCTCTGGAGCCGGGCGGCGAGCGCGCGCCCGCGCTCCGTCAGGAATACCCCCCGGTTGCGGCGGACGAACAGCGCCTCGCCGAGATCCGCTTCGAGGCTCCTGATCTGCTTGCTGACGGCGCCGTGGGTGACGTGAAGCTCCTCCGCGGCCCGGGTCAGGCTCCCGTGTCGGGCGGCCGATTCGAAGACCCGCAGCGCGCCGAGCTGCGGCAGGCGTTCGCGAATGGGGTCCCGGGCGTTCATCCGGTGAGTTTTCCTCACGCATCCCGGTGAGAGCAACTCGATTTTTTTGGGCCGAGGCCTGTGCTTCCATGCGCTGGGCCGCGGCGCCCCGAAACCCGCGGGCCTAGTCCGACACGAGCGACACCGCGGCCCGGCGCGTCGGCGACGACGCGCGGCCGGGTCCGCGAGCCTTAGGAACCAGCGATGGAGCAGGCCGCTCTGATCGTCCCCGTCGTCTGGCTGGCCGTACTGAGTCCCGGCGCCGATTTCGCCATGGTGTCGCGCAACAGCTGCCTCTACGGCCGGCAGGCGGGTTTTGCCGTCAGCACGGGGATCGCGATCGCATGCTGGTTTCACGTCGCCTACGCGATCGTCGGGCTCGCGCTCATCGAGCGCACGATCCCCCACGCCTTCGGCCTCATCAGGATCCTGGGTGCCGCGTACCTGATCTTCATGGGCGTCTCGATGGTCCTGCGCCGCCCGGCGGCCGAACCGGACGCGGCCGGACCGCCCACCGCCTTCAGCGCACGGGGCGTCGTCACCGGCCTGCTCACGAACGGACTCAACCCCAAGACCTCGATCTTCGTGATCAGCATCTACAGCCAGGCTTTGGGCCCGGACGCCCCGCTGCAACGGCAGATCGCCTGGGGCCTGTTCATATCGCTGTCCCACCTGGCGTGGTTCGCTCTGGTCTCGTCGTACCTCTCGAAGCCGGGCGTGCGCGACTATGTCCTGCGCCGTCAGATCCCGTTCAACCGCGTGATCGGCCTCATCCTCACGCTGTTCGGGACGATGCTCCTATCCATCAACCCGCCGGGCGGTAAGCCGTAGCCGGGATCGGGAGCGCGACGCTTTGACGGCGGGGCGCCGGCCGATCAAAAGCCTGGCCCCATGCTCCGCCTCGTCCTCTACCAACCCGACATCCCCCAGAACACCGGCACGATGCTGCGGATGGCCGCCTGCCTCGGGCTCGCGGTCGAGATCGTGGAGCCGGCGGGCTTCGACGTCTCGGACCGGCACCTGCGCCGCTCGGGGCTCGATTATCTCGACCATGTGGCGATCACCCGGCACCGCTCGTTTTTGGCCTTCGAGGCGTGGCGGGCCGAGGCCGGCCTGCGGCTGGTGCTGGCCACCACGGCGGGCGCCCTGCCCCACTCGGAGTTCGCGTTCCGCCCGGACGATTGCGTGATGGTCGGGCGCGAATCGGCCGGCGTTCCCGATGCCGTCCACGCGGCGGCCGATGCCCGGGTGGTGGTGCCGATCCGGCCCGGCCTGCGCTCGCTCAACGTCGCGGTCGCGGCCGCGATGATCGCCGGTGAGGCCCTGCGGCAGACCGGTCGCTTTGTCGCGGATCGCGCCGAGCCAGCTTGATGGGACGGGTCTGCACGGTCGCCGGCTACGGGGCTTGATCACCGCTATTTCGCGGGCGCGCCCTGCACGATGCCGATTGCGGAGGCCGCCGGCGGGTCGTCGTTCGCCCCCAGGCTCGCCGCAGTGGCGCGGAGGGCCGAGACCTGCGGCACGGCGTCCGAGGCGGCCTGAGCCTCCTCCTCCGCCAGCCTCCGGCGCTCCTCGGCATAGCCGCCGGCAATCGCCATATCGACGAGGCGCCGGGTCAGCCGGAAGGCCAGCCAGAACAGGACGAGGCAGACGGCAGTCGCGGCGGAGGCCTTCAGCGGGTCCACGGGACTCCTCGAACAATCTCCCCTATGTCGGGGGCGCCCCTCTTAGAGCCGCCCGCGATCGCGTTGCAATTGGACTTGGCTCCAAGGTCGTCTCTCGAGACGGGTTCAGCCCGCGCCGAACCGGGCGGTTCCCGAGGCGGGCATATGTGAGATCAGGCAGGTGCCGTTGCGCGAGACCTTCCATATCGAAGTCCTCGGCCCCGAGGCGGACGAGGTCCAGACGCGGATCTCGGTGCGCGTCGGCAGCCTGGAGACCGCCCAGGAGCGGGCCCTGCGCCTGTTCGCCCGTGCCCGGGTTCCACAGCGCTCTGGCGAACCGGCCCAGGCCGTGCGGGTGATCGACGGCGCCGGCCGCGAGGTGTTCTTTCGCAGCCGCTTCGACGCGGCGGATTGAGGGGTCGATGCGCGCCGCCCTGATCCTGCCCGGGCTCGTCCTGCTGAGTTGCGGCCTGTTCCTGCGCAGCTACACCCTGGCGCCCGCCCCGGACCGGCGCGGCGGCACGACGCTCCAATTGACCTGGCCCAATCGTCCGGTGTTCGGAAGCCCGCGGGCCGACTGCCTCGGCACGCCCGCGGACGAACCCGTCGTCCCCTGCCTGATCGCCTCGGTCGGCCGGGCGCGGAGCGAGGGCATTCCGGTGATCCAGCTGCCGTTCTGCGCGACCTGCTACGCCCTGTCCGAGCGGATCGCCCGCTTCGGCCGGGACGAGGCGGCGACGCAGGCGCGGCTCACGCAGATCGCCCGCTTCGGCTGGTGAGACGTGCCCGTGCCACGCGCTCGCGGGCGCGCTCCAGGGTGCTGGCCAGCGGAAACAGCGGGTCGCGCCCGGCCTCGATCAGCAGGTGGGCGATGGGGCGCCGTTCCGTCCAGAAGGTGGAGCCGAGGGCGAAATCCGGGGGGGCGCAGGAATCGATCCGATCGATCCGGTCCAGATCTCGCCCGGCCAGCACCGCCTCGGTCAGGCGGTGGACGAGCTGCACCCCGGGGGCGGCCTCCGGGTCGGCCTCGTCGTGGGCGATCTTGAGCACCCAGGCCTCGGGACCGGTGAGCGGCAGGATCGCGGAGGCCAGGATCCGGTCGTCCCGGCGCAACCGGGCGACGCGCACGCGCCCCTCGGCTCCGAGATCGGCCAGGACGGCGCGCAGGAACGCCACCTCGCCGGGCCGCTGCCCCAGGCCGGTGCCGGCCCGGCCCTTCCAGCCCGCCGCCTCCAGGGCGACGTGGTCGTCCAGGGCGCCGTCGAGGGCCGCCGGCGCGTCCAGGATCTCGAGGGCGACCGGTCCCACGGCCTCCAGGCGCTGGCGAGCGAGGCGCAGCTTGCGCCGTCGCTTGCCGGAGAGATGGTCGAGATAGGTCTTCCGCGCCTGCACAGATCGGCCGGTCACGTCGAGCAGACCGCGCTCGTGCGGCCAGCAGGCCGCCTGCCGCACCCCGTGCGCGGCCAGCAGGTCGGCAAAGGACCCGTCCGCGGGCGCGTTCGGCAGGAACAGCCGCGGCGGCAGGCCGAGCGCCCGAGGCGCGGCGAGCAGGGCGGCCAGCGCCGCCTCCGGGTCGGCGCCGTCGAGGAGCGGCGCCCCGAACGGGCCGTAGCCGTGGGTCCAGCCCATCAGCAAAGGCAGCGGCAGGCCCCAGCGGCGCCAGGACAGCCGGAACGGCCAGGCCGCGAGGAGCCGCGCGCCCCGCACCTCGGGGGGCCGGTCGGCGACGAGCAAGAGGCGCACGCCCACGCCGAAGGCCTTTTGGGCCGCCAGCGCGTAGCCGGCCTCGTAGAACGGGTTGCGGATCAGGGACTGCGCGCCGAGCACCCGCCAGGCCGGGATCCAGGCGGCATCCGGGTCGAGGGGCCGAACCGCCGCCGTCAGGCCATTGGGGAGGGTCACGGCGTCCGGCATGGCGGGCCCGTCAGGCCGCCAGCCGGTGGCGGATCGCCCCGGCGAAACCGAGCACGTCGTAGTGCCACGCGGTCGCCCCCGCCCCGGCCACCAGCAGGACCAACCGCAGGACCTGTCCGGGGGGCATCAGGCCCCCCGGCACCAAGCCGATCCCGGCGGTCACCGCGCCGCAGACCAGGGCGGCGGCGGCGATCCCGACCATGTCGGTGAGGGGCAGCGGCATCGTGGTGCCGGCCCGGTAGGCGCCCAGCACCAGCACCAGGCAGGCCGAAGCCTGCCCGCCCGCGAAGGCGAGGGCCGCCCCGGCGGCGCCGAACCGCGGGATCAGCAGCAGGGAGAGCACGGCCACGGCCGCCAGGGTGGCGAAGGCCGCCCAGGCCTCCAGCCGGCTGGTGCGGGTGAAGTAGATCACCTGCCCGAAATAATAGGCCCGGAACATCATCAGGATGCTGGCCAGGATCAGAACCGGGGCGAGTTCGCGCGCCTCCGCGCGGTAATCCGGCCCGAGCAGCACCGCGACCACGAGGTCGTCGAAGCACAGGAAGAACACCGCCCCGAAGGCGGCGATCAGGGTCATGGCCCGGGCGGCGTCGCTCAGCACCCCGGAGGCGGCCGCGATGCCGCCGAGCCGCGCCTCACGCTTGGCGATGGAGATCAGCGACAGGGCGATCGCCTCGCCGAACACGATGAAGCTCTGCTTCAGGAAGTCGGCGAGCGCCCCGTAGGCGCCGAGCCCCGCGGGCCCCACGGTCTTGGCGATGATCAGGCGGTCGAGGCTCTGGGCCAACGCCGCCGTCCCGAAGGACAGCACCAGCGGCCAGCCATAGGCGAACAGCCGCAAAGCCTCGGCCCGGCTGCCGCGGCCGGGCATCATCGGGGCGATGGTGATCGCCGCCGGCAGCGCCGCCAGGGCGTTGGCGGCGGCCACGGCAAACGCGAGGTGCAGCGGATCGGCCGACAGGTGCAGCGCCAGGCTGCCCAGCCCGAGGATCAGCACGGCCCGGCTCATCACCGAGGCCGCCACCGCCCCGGCCTTCAGGCGCGTGCGGGCGATCTCGGTGGAGCCCTCGAACAGCGTCGTGCCGAAGGCGAGCGCCAGGATCGCCGCCGCCATGGGGGACGAGACCAGCCCGAGCCCGGCCGCGAGCGCGCTGCCGAGGCCGGCGAGCAGCAGCGTGCCGGCCAGGATCCGCACCACGGTGCCGACCTGAGCCGGCTCGCGGGCCTCGTCGTAGAGGGCGAAGAACGCGAATTTCGGCCACTGGCAGGTGGCCCCGTAGAGCACCAGCGCCCAGGACAGGACGTAGAGATAGGTGCCGTAGCTCGCCACCGGGGCGAGCCGGGTGAACACCGCCACGGAGGCCATGTTCAGGGCGGCGGCGAAGCCGCGCGAGCCGACATAGATCAGGCTGTGCCGGGCAATCATGTCCTACGCATCATGCGCCATAACGGTCGCCGCTTCGGCGACGACCCTTATGCCGGCGCAAACGTTAGAGCATCGTCTTTTTCCGGATGCCTCGAAACGACGTTGCACAGATCCCGCATTCTGCGGGCGATGGCGCGCCCGCTCAGCGCCGGATCAGCGATTTGCCGGTCATCTCGGCCGGCTGGTCGAGGCCCATCAGGTCGAGGAGGGTCGGCGCGACGTCGGCCAAGCGGCCGTCGGCGAGCGTCACGCCGTCGACGCCTACCAGCGTCACCGGAACCGGGTTGAGCGTGTGGGCGGTGTGCGGCTCGCCGGTCTCCGGGTCGCGCATCATCTCGCAATTGCCGTGGTCGGCAGTCACGAGCAGCGCGCCCCCGCTCGCCGTGATCGCGTCGACCACCCGGCCGAGGCAAGCATCGACCGTCTCCACCGCCTTCACGGCGGCGGCGAGGCTGCCGGTATGGCCGACCATGTCGGGGTTGGCGAAGTTGAGCAGGATCATGTCGTAGCGGCCGGAGCCGATCGCCGCCACGGCGCGGTCGGTCAGTTCCGCGGCCGACATCTCCGGCTGCAGATCATAGGTCGCCACCTTGGGCGACGGCACCAGGATCGCGTCCTGGCCCTCGAACGGCGCCTCGCGGCCGCCGTTCATGAAATAGGTGACGTGGGGATATTTCTCGGTCTCGGCCATGCGCAGCTGGCTGCGCCCGGCCCGGGCCACGGTCTCGCCGAGGCCGTTCGGCAGGTCGAGGGGGCCGAACAGGGTGTCGGCGAAGGCGTCGATCTCGACGCTGTACTGGACGATCCCGAGGGCGGCGGCGAACCGGACCGTCCGGGCCCGCGCGAAGCCCGCGAAGTCCGGATCGAGCAGGGCCTCCAGGATCTGCCGGGTCCGGTCCGCGCGGAAATTGAAGCTCAGCACGCCGTCGCCGTCCTTCATGCCGGCATAGTCGCCGATGATCGCCGGCCGCAGGAACTCGTCCGACAGGTCGACCACATAGGAGGCGGCGATCGCCTCCATGGCGCTCGCGAATCGGGCGCCGTGCGCCGCAATCATCGCGTCGTAGGCGATCGAGACCCGCTCCCAGCGCCGGTCGCGGTCCATCGCGTAGTAGCGGCCGCACAAGGTGGCGATGCGCGCGCCCTCGGGGAGCGCGGCCTCCACGGTCTCGATGCAGCCGGCGGCGGAGCGCGGCGGCATGTCCCGTCCGTCCGTGAAGGCGTGGAGGCGAACCGGCACGCCTGCCTCGACCAGCACCTGGGCCAGCGCCACCGCGTGGTCCTGGTGGGCGTGGACGCCACCGGACGACAGCAGGCCGACGAGGTGGCAGGTCCCGCCGCTCGCCCGCAGCGCGTCGATGAACCGGACGAGGGCCGGGTTCGTGGCGAGCGAGCCGTCCGCGACCGCGGTATCGATCCGCGGCAGGTCCTGCATGACCACCCGGCCGGCACCGATATTCAGGTGTCCGACCTCGGAATTACCCATCTGCCCCTCGGGCAGGCCGACATCAGGCCCGTAGGTCTGCAGGCGCGCCCGGGGACGCTCTACCATCAGCGCGTCGAAGACCGCGGTCCGCGCCTGGAGGACGGCGTTGTCGGCGACCGCGTCCCGGAGTCCCCAGCCGTCGAGGATCACGAGCATCACGGGGCGCGGGGTCCTGTCGGGCACGGTCACAACACTCCAAGCCTTCGCACGCGGCGCATGCGGCACTCCGGGGTCCCTGACGCCCGGAAACATGCGCGTGTCGATAATCGGCTTGGCCGCGCGAGACTACAGCCCTGGATCGGAATCGGCGACGGATGCGGAACGGCGTCCGGGTTCTGACACCGGATCGGCGGGTCCGATCACGCAAGCTCCGTCAGAAGTCCTGTCAATTGACGCTCGCCGGGTCCGATCCGGACGGGACGCCCAGCAGGGGCGGTTTCCGGCGCAGGGCGGTCCGCAGCAGCGTCCGGCGATAGCCCCGATGCGACAGGAAGCCGACCGCCCAGGACAGGTGCATGGCGATCGCCGCCGGGCCGCTCATGACCAGCACCGGCTCCCGCGCCTTCAGCGCCAGGGCGAGGCCGCTCAGCCCGCAGCCGCCTGCGTAGACCGCCAGCAGGAGCAGCAGCATCGGCGCCACCGTGACGAGCGCCAGCGCAATGAGGCCGTAGAGCAGGACCAGGGGCGGCAGCATCTGGCGCATCCGCGGCAGGCTGGCATGCTTCTCCAGGGTCCGGGCGCAGCCGCGGCCGTACAGGAAGTATTGCCGCGTCAGGCTGAACAGGGTCGCGCGGGGGAAGTAGGTCACCGCCAGATCGGCCGCGAGATAGATCCGGCCGCCGGCCGCGCAGAACCGGCGGTCGAGCTCGGCATCCTCGTTGTGCGAGAAGCTCTCGTCGTAGCCGCCGACCCGCAGAAACTCGCGCCGGTCGAAGATGGCGTGGTGGCCGTGGGAAACGTAGCCCGAGATCCCGCCCAGGCGGTGCGCCGACCCGCCATTGCCGAGCCGGCTGTTCTGGGCGGCCGCGATGGCCCGCTGCAGCGGCGTCACCCCGATGGTCCGCAGGGGCACGACGACCGAGACCGCCTCCCGCAGGCGCATCGCCTGAACCAGGTCCCGCACCCAGTGCTCGGGATAGGCGGCGTGGCAATCGGCGCGCACGAGATAAGGAGAGCCCGGATGTGCGAGGCGTGCCGCGAGGTTGAGGCCCGAAGCCTGGATGCGCCGGGCGTTGTGGATCAACTGGATCCGCGGGTCCTCGGCGCTCAGCGCTCGGACGATGGCGCAGGTGGCGTCGCTGCTGCCGCCGTCCATCACCAGCAATTCGCAGGCGAACGACTCTGAGGCCGGCATCACCGAGCGGATCGCCTCGGCGATGTGGTGGGCCTCGTTCAAGGCCGGCATGGCGATCGTCACGAGCGGGATCCCCGCACCGTCCGAGCCATCGACCGAAGCGTCCTTCATGGCGGTTCTCCTGAGACCCGAGCCCGATCTTTCGCCGGACCCGCGGTGGCCCCGTTCCGGAGGAATCCCAGCGCCTCGGTAAGGACGGCTCGTACGCCCGACACGATTGTCCGGGCCGGCCGAGCCGGTCTCGACAGAGACGATGTCCCGCGCCCGGGGTCTCTTCTGTCCTCATAAGCAATCAATACGGTGGTTAACGACAACCACCTCTTCAGTCGGGAGGCTCGGTACGACGAAAGGTGTAATTCGTGCCGGCCGACCGCGGTGATAGCCCAGTTCAACGGGATCTCTGATCCGGCAGCCTGATGCCGCAAGCGGATCCCGCAAGCACCGATCGTCGTGCGGGATCGCCTCGAATGATGGACTCTTTGGACGCGCTTGCGCTCGATGCGCCGAAACACGGCCTTGCCGGGCCGAGATCAGAACCGACCGCGATGCCGGTCACCGAGATTGTTCCGGATCATAAGCTCGTCGCCTTCGATGCCGCGAGCGTCTGGCAGTATCGGGGGTTGTTGTGGGTCCTGATCCTGCGCGACCTGAAGGTGCTCTATCGCCAGACCGCCCTGGGCGCCTGCTGGGCCATCGCCCAGCCGCTGTTCACGGTGGCGATCTTCACCGTCATCTTCGGCCATTTCGCCAAGATCCCCACCGACGGGGCGCCCTACGCATTGTTTGCCGGCAGCGCCATCATCCTGTGGACCTACTTCGCCGAGTCGGTGCGCCGGAGCGCCACCGGCCTCGTCACCGAGGCGGAGCTCATCCGCAAGATCTACTTCCCGCGCCTCGTGATCCCGCTCGCGACCGTGGTGTCGCCGATGGTCGACTTCGCCATCGCCCTCGGGGTGCTGCTGGTGCTGATGCTCTGGTACGGGGTGGTGCCGAGCTGGCACATTGTCTTCGCGATCCCGACGCTCGCCGTCACGGCGATGCTGGCCCTCGGGGTGAGCCTCTGGCTCGGGCCGGTCAACGTCCGCTTCCGGGACGTCAAGCACACCCTGCCGTTCCTCATCCAGATCTGGATGTACGCCTCGCCCATCGTCTACGCGGCGAGCATCGTCCCCGACTCGGTGCGCTGGCTCTACGCGCTCAACCCGATGGTCGGGCTGATCGAGGCATTCCGGTTCGCGATCCTCGGCGGAACCGGCCCCGACCTGTTCGCACTCGCGGTCTCGGTCACGGTCGCGTCCCTGCTGTTGATCACCGGACTGATCTTTTTCCAGCGCATGGAGCGCTCTTTCGCGGATATAATCTGATGTCGATGGCGATCAGCGTACAAGATATCGGCAAGCAATACTGGCGCGCCCCGCGGGCCACGCACGAGAACTCCCTGCGCGAGGCGCTCATCGCGGGCGCGCGGGGTCTGCTGACCCGAAAGTCCGAGGGCCGCCCGTCCAAGGAGGGGTTCTGGGCGCTCAAGGATGTCAGCTTCGGCATCAAGCACGGCGAGAATGTCGGCATCATCGGGATGAACGGGGCGGGCAAGAGCACCCTGCTCAAGCTGATCTCGCGGATCGCCGCCCCGACCACCGGCAGCATCAAGCTGGTCGGCCGGGTCGGCGCCCTGCTCGAAGTCGGCACCGGCTTCCACCGGGAGCTCACGGGCCGCGAGAACATCTTCCTCTACGGTTCGATCCTCGGCATGCACCGCCACGAGATCGCGGAGAAGTTCGACGCGATCGTCGAGTTCTCGGAGATCGGCGACTTCATCGACATGCCGGTGAAGCGCTATTCCAGCGGCATGTATGTCCGGCTGGCCTTCTCGGTCGCCGCCCATCTCGAGCCCGACATCCTGCTCCTCGACGAGGTCCTGGCGGTCGGCGACTACACCTTCCAGAAGAAGTGCATCGACTTCGCCCGGCGCCTCCAGACCAAGGGTTCGACGATCCTGCTCGTCTCGCACAACATGTTCAGCGTGAAGACCATGTGCGAGCGGGTCATCTACATCAAGAACGGCCGCGTCGCCTTCGACGGTCCCACCGACGAGGGCCTGCACCATTACGAGCGGGACAGCTACCTGGCCGACGCCCCCTGGTTCCGGCCGGAGGGCGGACACCATCCGGTGGAGATCCGGGAGGTCATGGTCGCCGACGAATCCGGGGCGCCGAAGACGCTGTTCCGGCACGGCGAGCGGATGCGGATTACCGCGCGCTACACCGCCGGGGAGCCGATCACCGACCCGCATGTCCTGTTCTCGATCACGCGGTCGGACGAGCTGCTCTGCTGCAACTTCAGCACGATGACGGACCGCGCCAAGCTGCAGACCCTGTCGGGCGATGGCACGATCGAGCTGCTGACGCCGCCGCTGACCCTGAGCGCCGACACCTACACGGTCTCGGTGGTGGTCCGGCAGCGGGGCTTCGAGCGTCTGCTCGCCGCAAAGGTCGGCGCCCGCTTCCACATCGAGCACCCGGTCTTCGCCCCCGACGTGTTCGGCGTCTTCCACATGCCCGGCACCTGGTCGGCGGACGTGGCCAGCGGCGGCACGCAATAGGGTTGGACCCATGAGCAAGCCGTCGATGCCTCAGCCGCGCCGCGTCTCCGTCGTCGTCCCGACCGCGGACCGGCCGCGCCTCCTCGAGGACGCGCTCGCGAGCATCCGGGCCCTGGAGGGCCCGGAGATGACGTTCGAGATCCTGGTCGGCGACAACGGCACGGACCCGGAAACCCGGGCGGTCGCGTCGCGGTTCGGGGCGCGCTACCTGCCGGCCGACCGGCTGGGGGCCGGGGCAGCGCGCAATGTCGGGCTCGCGGCCGCCACCGGTGAGTTCGTGGCCTTCCTCGACGACGACGACATCTGGCGGCCGGGGCACATCGCGCCCCTGATCGCCGCGCTCGACAGCCATCCCGAATGGGACGCCCTGATCAGCCAGGCGATCTACACAGATACCGATCGGCGGGTGATCGGCGATCCGTGGCCGGCCGAGCCGCCGGCGGGGGCCGTCCCGTTGCTGCGCGCGATGCTGAGCGGCCTGTTCCCGCAGATCGGGACGGTGCTGGTGCGCCGGAACGCGCTGGCCGGGTACGGCACCTTCGACGAGGCGCTGATCGCCGGCCAGGACCTCGACTGGCTGCTTCGCTTCGCGCGCCGGCGCCGCCTCGGTCACGTCCACGTCCTGGGCACCTTCGTGCGGACGCGGCCCCAGGGCAGCTTCGACGCGCTCCAGCGCATGCGCGTGCGCTACGACCGGAAGGTCTTCTACCGGCACGCGATCCCGGAATGGCGGGTGTGGCGGTCACCGGGCGACTTCTACCGCGCCCAGTCGATGATGCTCTGGCACTTCTTCAGCTATTTCGAGACCGCCGCCGCGACGCGGGCGCTCAATGGCGACCGGTCCGGCGCGTGGGGGGCGATCCGCGCGATGTTCGGCGTGTTCCCGGTGCGCTCTCTGGTCCATGTCGTCGCGGACCGGCCCCTGAGAAGGACCGTCCTGCAGCTCCTGCGCCGGTCCGGCCGGGCGACGCTCTCGGCGCCGCCTTCCCTCTGACGCCGCGCCGGCGGCCGGTCACGCGTCAGCGTGAGGCTGCCGGCTCGAACGGCCGCGACCGGTCCGCCCCGGCCTCGCGTCCAGGCCAGCGCCCGAACAGGCTGCCGTGCACGAACGGCGTGAACGGCCGCCGGCCCAGGCGTGTGCCGGCCCGACCACGCAGGCGATTCAGAGCCGCCAGGGCGCGCCGCGCCTGGCAGCCCCACCAGGGCTTGCTCGTCCGGATCGCGGGCTCGATCGCGGTCGCGAAGGCGAGGCAGTGCCGCATCGCCGCCGCGTTCCCGTTCTCGCAGGCGAGCCCGGCGAGCCAGCAGGCCTCCCGGGCGAAGCGCGTCCGCATGTCCGCGACCCAGCCAGCAAAGCTCGGCAGATGCGCGCCGGCCGTCCGCTGGAGGTGCTCGCAGGTCTCCAGCTGCTCGCGCAAATCGCTCAGCGGCCGGTCGATATAGGCCGACGACATGTTGCCGCCGTGCCAGCGGTAATAGGCCTGCGGCGCCTCGATCGCCGCGATGTCGTACCGGGTGGCGATGCGCATCCACATCTCGACGTCGCAGGTATGGGGGAATTGCGCGTCGTAGCCGCCGACATCCTTCTGCACGCGGGTCCGCACGAGCGCGGTCGGCGAGGCGACACCGTTCTTCCTCCGGCAGAAATCCTCGATGTATTGAGCGCCGGAGAAGGTCGCGTAGTCGAAGATCGTGGTGTCGCCGACCGCGAACTCGTCGTTGCGCTCGCCGAACACGACCGCGAGGCCGTAGGTCATCCCCACCTCGGGATGGCGCTCCATGACCGCGACCGCCCGGGCGAGCGCGCCCGGCGTCAGCGCGTCGTCGGCGGAGAGGACGAGGGTGTAATCCGCGCTCGCCCAGTCCATCACGCCGCGGTTGATGCTGCCGACCAGCCCGAGATTGCGCGGGTTGCGCGTGTACTGGATGCGCGGATCGGCGGCCGCGAGGCGCTTCGCCACTGTCGGCGTGTCGTCCGGCGAATGGTCATCGACGATGAGGATGCGGATCGCGACATCCCGCTGGCCGGTGACCGTCGCGACGCAATGGTCGAGATAATGTCCGTAGTTGTAGCAGGGAATGACGACGTCGACGCCGGGCATGGCGTGGTTCTCCCGATCCAGCGAGCATGCTTCCCGAAGCGGACGCCGCGGCGCCTCACTCCTCCCAGGCGTCGAAGGCACCGTCCAGCAAGGCGCGGAACACCAGCGCGTCGTCGAACTGCGTGACGAAGGTCCGCGCGACGGTGCCCCGGGGCCGGGTCTTCTCGGCCTGGGCGTAGACCGTGCCGTAGCCGGCCGCCGAGGCAGCGCGGCCCGAAAACGCCGTCCAGTTCCGCGCCTGTCCGAACGGGATCGCGAAGCTGTCGGGTGCGACCCCGAGCCGTGCCTGGATCAGCCGACGGGATTCCCCCAGCTCGGCCATCGCGGCGGTCTCGTCGAGACGGCCGAAATCCGGATGCGTCATCGAATGGCTGCCGAGATCGGCACCGGAGGCGACGAGCCGCTCGATATCGCGCCAGTTCAGGATCTGGTCGGTGCCGTCCCGCGTGGCCTCGTCGCACCAGAGCGGAACCACGAAGAACGACCACGGAATGCCCCGCTCCAACAGGACCGGGAAGGCCCGGGTCAGGACGGACTTGAACCCGTCGTCGAAGGTGATGGCGAGGTCGGTGCGAGCCCCGCCGCCCCGGGCGATCTCGGCGGCGGGGACGAACCGGTAGCCGAGACGCAGGGCCTGATCGATCTGCCGCGCGAAGCGGTTCGGATCGACATCGTTGATCCCGCATTCGGGCTGCCCGAACGAGTGGTAGCAGAGGATCCGTCCGCCGGTCCGCGCGTGACGCCGGCCGCCGACCGCGAGCGCCTTGCGCTCGCAGGCGATCCGCACGGCGTTCACGCGCTGGCGATTCACCCCGCAGGCGCGGGCGAGGCGCCGCAGGACTGTGACGCCGGCAAAGCCGTGTCCGCGACCGAGGGAGAGGGACGAATCCATCGCGTTCGGCATCATCGCAGGGCGGCGCGCAGGCCGGCGACGACTTGGTCCTGCATGGCGTCGTCCATGGCCGCGTAGAGCGGCAGCAGGATTGCGTGGTCGCGCGCTCGCTCCGATTCCGGCAGGCCGAAGCGCCGGGGCGCCTCGGCGTAGGGCGGCTCCAGATGGGCGCACATGATGCCCCGGCGGGTGGCGAGCCCCATGTCGAGCATCGCCTGCATCACGGCGCCCTGATCGGTCGCCTCTGGCAGGCGGACGCAGAAGCTCTGCCAGTTGCTGCGCGAGCCGATCGGCTCCGGGGGCGGCGTCACCTCGGGCAAATCGGCGAGCCGCGCCCGGTAGCCGTCGGCCAGGGCGCGCCGCCGGGCGATCAGGCCGGGCAGCCGGGTCAGCTGCGCGCGGCCGATGGCGGCCTGCACGTCGGTCATCCGGTAATTGTAGCCGGCAACGGTGTATTCCTCGGCGACCACCCGGGCGCTGCCGTGGCGCGCCACGTCGGACACGCTCATCCCGTGCTGGCGCCACAGCCTGAATTTGCGGTCCCAATCGGGATTGGCCGTGGTGATCATGCCGCCGTCGCCGGTGGTCAGGACCTTGCGCGGGTGGAACGAGAAGCAGGCGATGTCGCCGGCGGGGCCGCCGATCGGCCGCCAGACATCGCCCCGGAGCCACTCGGAGCCGATCGCGCAGGCCGCATCCTCGATCACCGGGATGCCGGAGCGGCGCCCGATCGCCACGATGGCTTCGAGATCGCAGGGCATGCCCATTTGGTGGACGCAGACGATCGCCTTCGTCCGCTCGGTGACCGCCGCGGCGGCGGCCTCCGGGGCCATGTTGAAGGTCGCCGGGTCGATGTCGACGAAGACCGGCGTCGCCCCGCACTGGGCGATGGCGTTGGCAGTGGCGATGAAGCTGTGGCTCACCGTCACCACCTCGTCGCCGGGTCCGACCCCGGCGGCCAGCAGCGCGAGATGCAGTGCCGTGGTGCAGTTCGAGACCGCGCAGGCATGGGGGGCGCCGACGAGCGCGGCGAATTCCGCCTCGAAGGCCGCGACCTGCGGCCCCTGGGTCAGCCAGCCGGAGCGGACCACGGCGGCGGCGGCCTCCGCCTCCGGCTCGCCGACATCGGGTTTGGCAATCGGGATCATGCGAGCGCCCGCCTGAGGTGATCCGAGCCGGCCTCGTCGCTCCACCAGGCCACCAGGTCGGCGAGGCCCTCGGCCGCCCCGATCTCGGCCTCGAAGCCGATCAGCTCCCGGGCGAGGCTGGTGTCACACAGGCGCCGGGGCACCGGGTTCACGGCGCGCTCGGCCTCGTGGAGGAGCGGGGTGCCATCCCGGCCCATGATCCGTGTGAGATGGCCGGCGAGATCGACCAGGGAGGTCTCCACGCCGGTGCCGACATTGAGCACCACGTCGGTTGCAGGCGCCGTGGCCGACAGGACGTTGGCCCGGGCGATGTCGCGGACATGGACGAGGTCCATGGTCTGCAGGCCGTCGCCGAACACGATCGGGGACTGGCCCTCGGCTAGGCGCTGCATCCAACGCACCATCACCTCGGTATAGCGGCCGGTCAGATCCATGCGCGGCCCGTAGGCGTTGAAGTAGCGCAGAGCGACGTAGTCCAAGCCGTACATGTCGTTGAACGAGCGCAGCAGGCCCTCGCCGAAGGATTTCGCCGCCCCGTAGAGGGTGCGGTTGTCGTAGGGGTGATTCTTCTCCGTGGTCGGGAAGCTCTCGGCCATGCCGTAGACCGAGGCCGAGGAGGCCATCACCACCTTGGCGACGCCGGCCTCGACGCAGCGCTCCAGCAGGTCGAAGGTCGCGGTCGCCATCACCTCGAAGGCCTGGCGCGGCTCGGCGGCGCATTGCGTGATCCGCAGGGCCGCCTGGTGGAATACCACGTCGGTGCCCTTGACTAGGCTGTCCATCAGGGCCCGGTCGCGGATGTCGCCTTGCACCAGCCGGACACGGCCCGAGCCGAGGGCGTGCTTCAGGTTCTCGGGGCGCCCGCGGACCATGTTGTCGACCGCCACGATCTCGTCGCAGCCGGCCTCGACCAAGAGGTCGATGATGTGGGAGCCGATGAATCCGGAGCCGCCGGTGACGAGGATCCGGGTCCCGCGCAGGTCGCCGCCGAAGCGGCTTCCCTTGCTGACATCACGCAGCTTTTGCATCGGCAACCTCGCAGTAGCTGGAGACGGCCCGGCAGACGCTGTCGATCTGGCTGGTCGTCAGTTCCGGGAACATCGGCAGGGACAGGGTCCGGGCGGCCAGGCGCTCGGTGACCGGCAGGCGGCCGGTTCCGTCGTCGAGATGGCGGTAGGCGGGTTGCCGATGGACCGGGACGGGGTAGTGGATGCCGGTCGCGACACCGGCCTCGGTCAGGTGCTGGCGCAGGCCCTCGCGGTCGGGGGTGCTGACCGCGTAGACGTGGAAGGCGTGGTCGCGTCCGGCCGGGCCGGGCAGGTCGAGGCCGAGGCCCGCGAGCCGCGCGCCGTACTCGGCCGCCACCGCCTGCCGGGCCCGGGTCCAGCCTTCCAGGTAGGGGAGCTTGGTGCCGAGGACCGCGCCCTGGACCCCATCCATGCGCAGGTTGAAGCCGTGCCGGACGTGGTTGTACTTGCCCTGCTGGCCCCAGTCCCGCAGGCACCGCGCCGCCTCGGCGACGTCGTCCCGGTCGGTGACGATGGCACCGCCCTCGCCGTAGGCGCCGAGATTCTTGCCGGGGTAGAAGCTGAAGCAGCCGATATCCCCGATCGTGCCGGCCTTCCGGCCGCCGCGCTCGGCCAGATGCGCCTGGGCGGCGTCCTCCACCAGGGCGAGGCCATGGCGCCGGGCGATGGCGCCGAGCGCGTCGAGATCCGCCATCCGCCCGTGCAGGTGCACCGGCAGGATCGCCTTGGTGCGGGGCGTGATCGCCGCCTCGACCAGGGCCGGATCCATGGTCCAGTTCACCGGGTCGATGTCGACGAGCACGGGCGTCGCGCCGGCGTAGAGCACCGCCGCGACGGTGGCCACGAAGGTCGCCGAGACCGTGATCACCTCGTCGCCCAGGCCGATATCGAGCGCCAGCAGCGCCAGATGGAGCGCCGCGGTGCCGCTGCTGACGGCCACCGCGTGCTTGGCGCCGCAGGCCTCGGCGAAAGCCGCCTCGAAGGCCGTGACCGCCGGTCCGAGGACGAAGTCGCCGCTGCGCAGGACATTGAGGACCGCGGTCTCGACGTCGCCGCCGATGGCTGCGTACTGCGCCTTGAGGTCGAGAAACGGGATCACGAGGCCCTCGCAAGTGGCATGAGGTCGATCGGGTGGCCGTTCTGGCGCAGGGAGCGCATCGCGGCCTCGAGCATCTCGACCACGCGCAAGCCGCTGTGGCCGTCGGTCTTCGGCGCCTTGCCGGTGGCGATGCAGTCGACGAAGTGCTCGATCTCGACGACCAGCGCCTCGCGGAAGGAGAGGTGCGGCGACCACATGTCCCCGGTCCGGTACGACACCATCAGCTCGGTGATGTCCCCGGAGCCGTCGCCGACGGTGACGCCGCGATCATAGACCTTGACCTTCTCGATCGGGTCCAAGTCGTTGTACACGATCATCTTCTTGCTACCGCCGATCAGCGTCTGCCGGACCTTCACGGGCGCCAGCCAGTTGACGTTGATCTGCGCGACGACGCCGCGCGGGTAGAAGATCGTCATGTGAGCCATGTTCTCGGGGCGGCCGCTGAAATGGCCGGTGCCGCTCGCCGAGATCGCCACCGGGGCGAGGTCCAGCACGTGATCGAGGATCGCGAGATCATGGACCGCGAGATCCCAGATCACGTTCACGTCGCGCTGGAACAGGCCGAGATTCACCCGGGTCGAGTCGTAGTAAAAGACCTCGCCGAGCGCGCCGCCCTGGATCAGTTCGTTGATCTTCTCGACCGCGCCCGTGTAGACGAAGGTATGATCGACCATCAGGGTCAGGTTGCGCTTGGCCGCCTCCGCGATCAGCAGCCGGGCCTCGGTGGCCGAGGACGTGATCGGCTTCTCGATGAAGACGTGCTTGCCGGCCCGAAGCGCGTTGATGGCGATCTCGAAATGCGAGCTCACCGGGGTCGCGACCATGACGGCGTCGATCTTCGGATCGGCGATGAGGTCGCGCCAATCCTGGTGAAGCTCCGCGGCGGGGTAGCGCTTGCCCGCCCGGGCCAGCGCCGCGGGCGACTGGTCGGCGATGGCCGCGAGCCAGCACTGCTCGGTCTCCGACGTGCAGCGGGCCAGATTGGGCCCCCAATAGCCGTAGCCGACGATTCCGATGGCGATCATGTGCGTGGTTCCCCTCAAGCGATCTGCAGAGGCTTGGCCGCGGACGGCCGGCGGGATCGCGCGCGCTTCTGGCGCGTATCGCCGATGACCCGGGCGGGGCATCCGGCCACGATGGCGTAGGGCGGGACGTCGCGGGTCACGACCGCGCCGGCGCCGACCAGGGCGCCTTCCCCGATGGTGAGGCCGGCCACGATGGTGGCGTTGGAGCCGATCGAGGCGCGGTCGCCGACGAAGGTCTCGACGAGCTCCCAGTCGCCGTCGCGCTTCAGGCTGCCGTCTTCGTTCGTCGCCTCGGGGTAGCGCTCGTTGGTGAAGACCACGCCGTGCCCGACGAAGACTTCCGCGCCGATCGACACGCCTTCGCAGATGAAGGTGTGCGAGGAAATCTTGCAGCGGGGGCCGATGGTGCTGTTGCGCTGGATCTCGACGAACGGGCCGATGCGCGATCCGGTCTTTATTTCACACCCGTAAATATTGACGAGATCCGGGTAAAATATACCCACATCTTGCTCAATATCCGCATCTGTAATCGGCATCCCCGCAGTTCCTTCCGCCGAACTTCTGTGCGGCAAAACTGCGCGGAGCCGTAGACGAACGGTACCCAGGCTTTCGATACCAGGACTCCCCCGAAAGGCGAACCGCCCTCGCCCGGGACGCTCCGACCCCCGGGGGGCTACCTCGAAAGGCGCATCAAGGGGCGCCGGAGCGCGCCGCCGGCCTCCTTTTGGACGAGTCCCGGCGAGCTGGGCCGCCGCGCATCATGCGGGATGACCTGCGCCCGAGCATGAAGGGACGACGCGTTGAAGACCTGGTCCCGTCCGGCACGTTCCGATTTCTTCGCGGGTAAAACCGACCGGAACGGCGCTTCGCTGCGAAGAGCCTTCGCGGGGAGCGCGGCGATGCTGTTTGCCTTCGCAAATCCGGCTTTCGCCGAATACCGGATCTCGCCGGGCGACACCCTCGAGGTGACGGCGCTCAGCATTCCCGGATTCAAGCAAGAGGCGATGGTCGGGGTCGACGGCACCGTCATGGTGCCGCTGCTCGGCGACGTGCCGGCCGCCGGGCAGACCGTGTCGGAGCTGCGCAAGACCCTGCAGAAGGCGCTGCCGGCCAAGGCGGTGCGGCAGCGCAGCGCCGAGGGCAAGGAATCGATCGCCGTGATCGAGCCCGACGAGATCGGGGTGCGGATCGCGAAATATCAGCCGGTCTACCTGAGCGGCGACGTGACCAAGCAGGGCGAGCACCCGTTCCACCCGGGCATGACCGTCCGGCAGGCGGTGGCTTTGGCCGGCGGCTACAACCTCCTGCGCTTCCGGATGGAGAACCCGGTGGTCGAGAGCGCCAACCTGCGCGCCGAGTACGATGCGGTCTGGGCGAGCATCGCCCGGGAGAGCGCCAATGTCTGGCGGCTCAAGGCGGTCGTCGCGGCGGCCCGCGCCGACAAGGGGGCGCCGGCCGGCACGGAGGCGCCCCCGAACGTGCCGCCATCCCGGGCCACGGTCGCGCAGAAGCTCGCCGAGCAGCAGCTGCGCGTGCAGATGGCCGACATCGGCAAGGAGAAGGATCATCTGCAGCGCGCCCTCGTCCGCGCCCAGGGCCAGCTGGTCAGCCTGACCGAGCAGCAGGCCAAGGAGAAGGAAGGCGTCACCGCCGATGCCGACGAGTACGACGCGGTGCGCGCCTTGTTCCAGCGCGGCGCCGTGGTCACGACGCGCCTGACCGACGCCCGCCGGGCGGTGCTGCTGTCCTCGACCCGGGCGCTCCAGACCACCGTCCAGGTGGCGCAGCTGGAGCGGGACAAGGGCGAGCTGACCCGAAAGCTCGAACGGGTCGACGACCAGCAGGCGCTCGACGCCATGGAGAAGCTGCAGGTCTCGGAAGACAACCTGACCGCGCTCCGCTCGCGCCTGAACAGCATCAACGACAAGCTGGTCTATACCGGCGCCCTGCGGACCCAGCTCCTGTCCGGCAACCGCGTGCGGGCGTCGATCGCCGTCTTCCGATCCAACAAGTCCGCCCCGAGCACGATCGACGCGGCCGAGGATGCCGAGCTTCAGCCGGGCGACGTCGTGGAGGTCGTGCTCAAGCCGGACCCCGCCCTGCGGGGGATCGGCGACGGCACCGGCCAGAACTGACGTCGCCAGAATCGTGCTTCCGCCGCGTGAGGGAAGAGCCATGAACAGACACTCGACCAGCGCGTCCTTCCTGCGGGCCGATCCCGTCGGCCCGGCACGATCGTGGCGGGACGGGCCGCGGTCGCCCGATCCCGACGATCAGGTCGCGATCCTGACGATCATGCGGCGGAACTGGCGGTCGATCCTGGCGCTCGGCGGAGTCGGGCTGATCACGGCGATCATCTACGTCGCCACCGCCCCGTCGATCTACACCGCCAAGGCGCGGGTCTACATCGAGAGCCGCCCGAGCCCGGTGACGGCCCGCGACACCCCGGGGGGCGCGTCCCCCCTGGAGATCGCCGAGGTCGAGAGCCAGGTCGAGTATATCCGCTCCGAGAAGATCGCCCTGGCTGCCGTGCGCCGGCTCGACCTGCCGCCGGCGCAGGAGCTGTCGGTGCCGCCGCATCCGCTGGTCGCGAAGGTCCGCGAGACCATCGGCGCGGTCAAGCTGTTCGTCGGCAAACTCATCGGCCTCTCCCCGGCCCCGAAGACGGCCAGCCCGGAGAGCCCGGAGGAGCGCCAGGCCGGCACCGTCCGGGAGAACCTGGAAGCCTCCCGCATCGGCGCGGCCTACGTCATCGAGGTCGGCTACAGCCTCGACAATCCCACGGCCGCCGCCGCCGTCGCGAACGCGGTGGCGGACGCCTACGTCGCCACGCAGCTGGAGAACCGGTCGCAGATCTGGAAGGTCGCCGGCGACTGGATCCTGCCGCGCCTGAAGGAACTCCAGCAGCGCGCCAGCGAAGCCTCCCGGGAGGCCCAGACCTACAAGGCCGAGCACGCGATCATCGATCTCGGCAAGCGCGGCCTGGTGGGCGAGCAGCAGCTCGAGGAGCTCAACACCGCGGTCGCCTCCGCCCGGTCCAAGACCGTGGACGCCCGCGCCACCCGCGACCAGATCCGCATGCTGCTCGCCTCCGACATCGCCGATCCCGGCATCACCGAGGCCTTCAAGGACACGGTGATCATCCAGCTGCGCAAGCAGTATGTCGATCTGGTACAGCGCGCCGACGACCTGAAGCGCCGCCTCGGCCCGGACCACGACGCGGTGGTGGCGATCCGGAAGGACGTGCAGGCGGCCCACCAGTCCCTGCGCGCCGAGCTGGAGCGCCTCGCCGCCTCGCTGGACCGCGATTACGAGGTCGCCAAGGCGCGCGAGACCAGCATGTCGGCGGCCTTCGACGAATTGATCTCGAAGACGCTGGTGACCAGCAATGCCCGCGTGAAGGCCAAGGAACTCGACCGGGCGGCCGAGACCTACGACCAGATCTACACGAACCTGCTCAGCCGCTACATCGACGCGGTCAACCAGCAATCCTACCCGCAGCCCTCCGCGCACGTGATCACCCCGGCGAGCGTTCCGGAGCGCCCGAGCGCGCCGCGCAGCGGCCTGATCGTGATGCTCGGGATGCTGGTCGGGACCGGGCTCGGGGTCAGCGGCGCCTTCGCGCGGCACTGGTTCGACCGGACCCTGCGGGCGCCCGGGCAGCTCACCGGCCAGGGCCTGTCCTGCCTGGCCGCGCTGCCCGAGCTGCGCCGCGAGCCGGGCTACCGGGCCGCCCTGGCGCTGGCGCAGGGCCATGCCGACGAGACCCTGCGGCCGGCGAGCGTCGAGGCGTTCAAGGCGAGCGTCGTGCGGTTCATGCCGCGATCGATGTTCGTCGAGCGCCTGCACAGCCTGAAGACGCATCTGCTCGGCAACGACCGCCGCGGCCCGGTCTTCGCCATCGGGGTGACCTCGGTCGGGGCCGGCACCGGCAAGACCACCTTCGCGAGCAACTTCGCTCAGCTCCTGGGGCGGTCGCGCTCGGCCTCGGCCAGCCGGATCCTGCTGATCGACGCCGACGTGCGGCAGGCGACCCTGTCGCAGCTCAGCCAGGCCGCCGACCAGCCCGGGCTGCTCGACGTGCTCGCCGGCCGCTGCGGCACCGCGGAGGCGGTCCGGCACCCGCTCGGGGATGTCCGCCTGCTCACCTGCGGCAGCCTCCTCCCGGGCGACCCGCATTTCAGCGACCTGATGACCCCGGAGGGCATCGCCGGCCTGGTCCGGGACGAGCGCACCCATCTCGACCGCATCGTGGTGGACCTGCCCCCGGCGGACGAGCTCCCGACGCTCCGGCCGCTCCTCGACATGCTGGACGGGGTGATCCTCGTGGCCGAGGCGGGCAAGACCAACATCGACGACGTGGTCGCTTCCGTCCAGGATCTCGAAGCCGCCGGCTGCACCGTGCTGGGCGTCGTGCTCAACAAGACCAACACCGCACCGGCGGTCCGGCGCGGCACGATCGTGAACGCCCTGGTCCAGAGGGCCACCGCCGCAGCCGCCCCGGCCGGCCGCGCCTGGCGGCGCCGGCCCGCCGCCGACGTCACGGATTCGGGAGCCTCCGCGTGACGGTGTTTCGCCAGGCGGAGCGCGCGCCGGTTCAATCGATCCCGGATCCCACCCATCCCCCTCATCCTGAGGTGCTGCGCAGCAGCCTCGAAGGAGGGTTCCAGAAGCCGCCGCAGGCCCCGTCGCTCGTGCGGGCTACGACGTTCATCTCGGCGCCGTTCGAGGGGCAACCGACCGACAGCCTCGCATCTCTCACGATCAGGGGGTTTGGTGGGATGGCTGCTGCCGGGTGCCACACCCCATGACCCAGACCCAGCCCGAAACCGCCGTGCTCGGCCGGGTCGCCTTCTTCGGCCATGACCGGATCGAGCCGACGATCCGGAAGCGGGTCGGCGCCATCCGGGACTCCGGCTGGTCGGTGGTCGAATACATGTTCGTGCGGGCGCGGGTCGGCCTCGCCGAACCCGCCATCGCCGGCGACCTTGTCCCCCTCGGGCAGACCGTGGACCGGCATTACGGACGGCGGCTGCCGCTGCTCGCGCTCGGGATCGTCCGGGCGCTCAGGCGGTGGCGCGACCTGCGCACCGCGGACGTGGTCTATGTCCGCAACCTCGACATGGCGCTGGTGGCCTGGGCTTCGGCCCGGCTGGCGGGCAGCCGCGCGCCGCTGGTCTACGAGGTGCTCGACATCCAGCGGCTGATGGTGCGCCCGGACAAGGTCGGGCGGATCGCCCGCGCGGTCGAGCGCTGGATCCTGGGCCGCAGCGCGCTCCTGGTCGTCAGCGCGCCGGACTTCGTGACCCGCTATTTCGCGCCGGTCCAGGGTTTTTCGGGCCCGTGGCATCTCCTCGAGAACAAGGTCATGGCCCACCGCCTCGCCGAGGTGGCGCACCGGCTGGACCGCGGCCGCGTCGCGGGACCGCCCTGGGTGATCGGCTGGTTCGGCACGCTGCGCTGCCGCCGGAGCCTGACCATCCTCGCGGCGGTGGCGCGGGCGCTCGGCAATTCGGTGCGGATCGTGATCGCCGGACGGCTCTCGGAGGAGGATATCGACCCGCAGGATTTCGCCGCGACCCTGGGCCGGCATCCGAACATGACGTTCCGCGGCCCCTACGCCAATCCCGGTGAGCTGCCCGACATCTATGGCGGCGTCCACTTCAGCTGGGCGGTCGATTACCTGGATGACGGCCTGAATTCGGATTGGCTGCTGCCGAACCGGCTCTACGAGGGCGGCCTGTGCGGGGCGCTGACCCTGGCGCGGGCCGGAACCGCCACCGGCCGCTACGCCGAGGCCGAGGGAGTCGGCTGGGCGTTCCCGGAGCCGCTGGAGGAGGCGGTCATCGCGTTCCTGCGCACGCTCGACGGCGCGACCTATGCCGAGATGCAGAGCGGCCTCCTCGCCTGCGCGATCTCGAAATTCGTCGACGACCACGGCATGCGGGACCTGCTGGCGCGGGTGGCGTGATCGGCCGGCTGGAACCATGCCCGATCGCGTTGGGATCGGGCATGGTTCCAGGTCCTTGATCGATGCGCTCGCTGCCGCCGAACCGGTATCCGCTTCGGCGGCGAGCGCTCCAGCGGCCTTACCCGTCATCGCGAGCGCAAGCGAAGCACCCTCGGGTCGCTCGCGATGACGATGGCGCGGGGGCGGCCGAGCGGCCGCGAGCCTGAAGCCCCGTGGATCCGCCGGGCGGCGAATCACCTTCCCTCGACACGCCCGGCGCGAGCGTCCCAGTCTCCTGATTCGCCGGCGATTCGCCCCACCGGGGCCGCTGCAACGCGCGACAGTGTCGACTCGCGTACAAAATCGGTCCCTATAGGCCACACGATCGGCGAAAATTGATTTTCGGACGGCAAATCGTATAAGCCCGGCGCGTGCCTCAGACGCGGACTTGAACTGGCAAAATAGAGCGGCCGATATGGATTTTCATGACTGAATTCGGCTCTCGAAACGGTCGCTCGCGCCGCTGAAAACACCGGGGCGACGGGTTTGATATTACCGCTCGCCAAAACCTCGATCCGACGGCCGAGATACCGGCGCAATGCCCCGATGAACAATCACACACGCAAGAAGACCTCGCGAATGCCCGGCAAGATCTAGCAGCGACGCTTCGTGCCACCGCGCGCCCCGCTACGTACGTAGTTCGTGACTGAATTAACCTGCGTAGAAATTTAATCAAATAGGGACGAATTGGGTATTTACAGCCGATTTTACGAAAGTTAGCATTATATCCACGGTCATCGAGAGCCAACCAATAAGGCGCCGGGTCGACCGTAATCCGCCAGTGTCACGCCGATGGCGCGTTCATTGGGCCCCCAAGTCTCCGTCCGACAATGGGCTTCCTGCGAAAGGAGGTAACTTCTTATGGCCAGTCTTGGTACTCGAGACGAGCGCGTCATCGTTGAGCGGGACACTCTTCAGAGCCGTCACGGCGTCTCGGGGGTGCAGGGCGGTGACGGTCCGGCCGTCATCGAGCGGCGGGACCCGACCCTGGCCCGCACGAACCGCATCGTGATCATCGATCGGCGACAGCTCGTCGGTCGCTGCCTGGCGGCGTCCCTCCGGGAAGCCGACAAGGATACGGTGTTCGAGGTCTTCCCGGACATCGAGTCCTGGAAGCGCCAGACCCCGTTCGCGGCCGCCAACGTGGTCGTGCTGTGCCGGCCGGACGGCAACCTCTCGGAGACCGAGTGGGCCGAGATCACCCGGGAGCTGGCGCTGCTGCAGGGTGAGGTCGATGCCCCGCCGGTTGCGGTCATCTCCGACGGGGAGAACCTCGACCAGATCGTGCGGACCATCAAGCTCGGGGTCAAAGGCTACATCCCGACCACGACCTCCGTGGACATCGCGCTGCAGGCGCTCCAGCTCGTCCAGGCGGGCGGCGTCTATATCCCGGCGGAATGCCTGTTCCCGCTTCTCGCCAGCATCAAGGTCGAGGAGCCGGTCGAGGCCAGCGAGGACGAGATCTTCTCCCCCCGCCAGCTCTGCGTCGCACGGGCGCTGCGCAAGGGCACGCCCAACAAGATCATCGCCTACGAACTGAACATGTGCGAGAGCACGGTGAAGGTTCACGTCCGCAACATCATGAAGAAGTTGAAGGCGAAGAACCGCACCGAGGTCGCGTACCTGACCAACAAGTACTTTCTGCGCGAGGATTCGAGCCTCGCCAGCGTGAAGGCCCCGGCGGCCTGATCGCCGCCTGACACATCCGGACGACACAGAGCCGTGCCCGATCGCGCCGCGATCCGGCACGGCTCTTTGTTTGCGCGGACCGCGCCGATCCGGAGACCGGGGCGGCCGGCTCACCCGACGGACAGGAGCAACCGGTCCTGCGACGGCGCGGGCGCGGCCTGGGGCTCGGCCGGCTCCGCGGGGCGGCCGACGCTGCTGTAGGCGAAGCCGTGCAGCCGGGCCTCCTCGGGCCGGTAGACGTTGCGCAGATCCACCAGGATCGGAATCCGCATCGTCGCGCGCAGCCGCGCCAGGTCGAGGGCCCGGAACGCGTTCCACTCGGTGACGATCACCAGGGCGTCCGCGCCCTCCGCACAGGCATAGGGATCCTGCGCGAGCGCGACCCCGGGCAGGAGCGGCCCGGCCTGCTCCATCCCCTCCGGGTCGTAGGCGCGGACCTGCGCGCCGGCATCCTGCAGGCCGGTGACGATCGCGAGCGATGGCGCGTCGCGCATGTCGTCGGTGTTCGGCTTGAAGGTCAGGCCGAGCACCGCGATCGTCTTGCCGCGCACCCCGCCGCAGGCCCGGATCACCTTGCGGGCCATGCCGCGTTTGCGCTGGTCGTTGACCGCCACCACGGTCTCGACCAGCCGCAGCGGCGTGCCGGCATCCTGAGCGGTCTTGACCAGGGCCAGGGTGTCCTTGGGGAAGCACGAGCCGCCGTAGCCCGGCCCAGCGTGCAGGAACTTGCCGCCGATCCGGTTGTCGAGCCCCATGCCGCGGGCGACCTGCTGGACGTCGGCGCCGACCTGCTCGCAGAGATCCGCGATCTCGTTGATGAAGGTGATCTTGGCGGCCAGGAACGCGTTGGCGGCGTACTTGGTCAGCTCCGCGGTGCGCCGCGACGTGACCAGGATCGGCGCCTGGTTGAGGTAGAGCGGCCGGTAGACCTCGCGCATCACCGCCTCCGCGCGGGGATCCTCGGTGCCGACCACGATCCGGTCCGGGCGCTTGAAGTCCGAGATCGCCGCGCCCTCGCGCAAGAATTCCGGGTTCGACACCACGGCGAAATCGGCATCCGGCCGGAGCTCGCGGATGATGCGCTCGACCTCGTCGCCGGTGCCCACCGGCACGGTCGACTTGGTCACCACCACGGTGAAGCGGGTCAGCGCCCGGGCGATGCCGCGGGCCGCCTGATAGACGTAGGACAGGTCGGCGAAGCCGTCGCCCCGGCGGGACGGGGTGCCCACCGCGATGAACACCGCGTCGGCCTCCGCGACCGCCCGCCCCAGGTCGGCGACGAAGGACAGCCGGCCCTGGCGGACGTTCTCGGCCACCAGCACGCCGAGTTCGGGCTCGAAGATCGGGATCTGCCCGGCATTCAGCGCGTCGATCCGGTCGCGATTGCTGTCGACGCACACGACCTGGTGGCCGAAATCGGCGAGGCACGCCCCGGAGACCAGCCCGACATAGCCCGACCCGACCATCGTGATGTTCATGCCTGCCCTGTCCTTGCCTCGTCGCACCGCGAACGCCTGGATGTCCTGCTCTACGGCGAGGCCGTCGGCGGGGCACCTCATGACTAAGGCGTAGGGGCGGTCGGCGAGACGGGGTAGGGCGCGGTCGCGGTCCGGCCGGCCCGCCCGGACGCCCGGAAGACCGTCCGCGCTACCTCGCTTGGCTTAGCCCCCGCGGATCCTGCGATGTTCCGGGATCCCGCGCGAGAGCAACCAGCCTAAAAGCTAAGTCCTTGTCGCTCCTTTTAGGGCTGGATGTCGTGGGGTTTAGGCGGGCAGGATCGTCGGGCCAAACGCTCTGGGGGACTTTGGCTGGGGAGAGTCGATTTGGCCGCGCGTTTCTACTTCGAGTTGGCGAACGCGGAGATCACGCTTCACGACACGACAGGCGTCGAGGCCGCCGACCTCGCGGAGGCGCTGTTCGAGGCGCGCAGCGTCATCGCCGAGATGGCCGACGAGATCGCCGAGGAGCCTGCGGGACCGCCCTGGACGCTGCTGGTGCGCGACGAAGCCGGATGGCTCGTCGGACGCCTGCCGATCCGGAAGTGATCGGGGCGGTCTTTACCAGTCGTTAACCATTCGCTCGGAGGATCGGAGCGGTCTTCAACCAGGGGCAGCCATGGCCAGACCGACCTCCTCGTCCACCCGGGATCTGCGCGCCGCGGCGCTGGCGGATGCCACGGCCACCGAGATGGCGCGCGCGGCCCAATCCCTGGCCTGCGGCGGCGATCCCGAGACCGCCGAGGCGCTCCGCACGATGGCGCGGCACAACCGGATCGCGGCGCTCAAGCTCCGAGCGGTGCAGGGCTTCGCGCCGGACCGGGTCGGCCTGGCGCGTATCTTCTGATCGGGGACAGCCGGGCTCGTCCGGGCCGAGGCGCGGGCTCCCGGCGCGAGCGCGCCTTCTCCTGCACATATCAAGCTTCGGACTGCCTGCGGCTCGTCATCCGCAATGCAGAAACTATCGATCCGGATTGGATCACGCCCTACGCAGGGAGCGAGTACCGGCTATAGCGCCGCGGACGCAGTCAAACGTGGCGGCGTGGCAGAAGCCCCCTATTGTCAAAGGTCGGATGAGCACGGGACCGACGTCGCGCCGCCCGGGCCTTGCGAGCAAGCTGGCTCGCCCCGGCAGCCGCAAAGGCGGTGACAACCACCAGAACGGGGAGCACGTAATCGACGTAGGGTCCGAGGGTCATGATTCACCCTACCCCAGGAGCGTGACATACACCGCTCGATGGGCACACACGCTGGCGACGAACCAGATGGCGCTGTTGCTCCAGATGTCGCCATCCGGCGATGACTGGATGAGGCCGAATTTGTAGCCGACCAGCGGCGTAACCACACCGGTTGTGAATGCCCCAATGACCATGCCGTTACCCCAATGCGCCGCTCATTTCCGAATTTCCTTTTCTTCTTCGTTCACAGTCGGCCGCCCTTGAAAGAGATGCCATCAAACAACAAGCTGTTGAAGCAGTGCGTTTCACTAACTAGGCGCTCACCGAAACGATCGTCATTGGCCTGACCATCTCGGATGAAATCCTCCCACGATCGTTTAAAAGGCTTCCCGTATTCGGTCGCTTCCTTGGCATTTTTGTCCGCAAACGCAATCTGCGCAACCAAATTTCTAAGCGCACCGTTCAACATCAAAATATTGATACGATGCTCTTGCTCGACAGTAAGAGGGGCAGTTTCGGCTGGCCGATTGAGCGTCGTCAGTTCGCCCCCCTGGATCGCGGGGTCGGTGCCCGAATCCTGTAAGCGCGTAGACAATCACTCGCGCACCGCTTGCGAACGAGAGGGCCGGTCCGGTTGCGCAAGACGCCATGCGTCCAGGGCCGCCGACTGGCCTTGGTTCAAGCGCATCGGGAGGGGGATCGAGTAGCGCTCCCCTCGAGGCCGACCAAGCTTTTTCTTTTCTACGGCAATTGGCACGGGAAGCATGATTCCCGTATCGACGAAATGCAGGCCGAGGGGAAGGTGGCGCTTCTCCAAGGCCGTAACCCGAACCACGGACGGCGCTCCGATAATCGAAGCTGCCTGGACCCCTACTACATCGTTTTCGTCCTACGAAAACAGTTCCGGCCAGTTAATCACGCCCCTTCGGGCGATGCGTTTCGAGCCTGAACTTCCGCCTCGCCGTCCACTACTGGAAGCGCTGCGCTGGGCCATCCACCTGCTCGTTGGGGCACCGACACCACCCCGCTCCGTCAGACCGCCCGCACGGTGGCGAGGAAGCGATCGAAGCGGTCTGAGAATCCTGGCGAACTTCCGCGAACGCTTTCGATCCCGCACCGCGACAATCCACCAGATCGAGATTTCGCTCGGCGATCTTGCTCAGGGCGCGGGAAGTATAACGAATTGTTTCGATACTCACGAGCGCGATGATAAGACGTTAGACAGGCATATTATCGGCAAATTATTATGTATACGATAGCAAAATTTGACATTCAATCACTCCGTTTTGAGCAAAATCGTTTTTAAAGACTTCGATAAATCCTATCCTTAGACTTGACACGAAGTTTAGTTCGGAACCAATCTGCCCCAGCAGCTGAACTTCGATTCGCCTTTTGCAAATTTAATCACCGTCAATATGCCACCTCCGGATGAGTTGTTCGACATGGGCCAGAATTTATCGATGATTCATCGCAGCACATGAAGAAACCTTGGGACAAAGATGCGTGCTTCACCGCCGGGTCGATCGAGGGGGGCACCGTGCTCAGGGAAGGCTGGTCACGCGTCGCCGCGGCTGCCGAATCAATATCCACCCTGGCGTCGAGCGCCAAACACGTGGAAATTCAATAAAAATCACTAGGAAAAGTATTTTTATTGATTGTTCACGATCGAACAGACTGATAGATTTTCAACATAGAGCTTGACAGGGAATTCGTCCGCCGTGTCCCCCACAGACAGTGAGACCAGCGAACTAAGCGCAAGTCTGGCGCTCGATATGGTCGGCCGCGCCTATCTCGCTCTCGCACTCCTCTACGAGACCGCGCATCCGGGCGAGTTCGAGGGCATCCAGCAGAAGATCCGGGCGTTCGTCGAGGACAATTTCCGCATCATCCAGGAGACCAGCGGCCGGGGAACTCTTGTCCCCGGGACGGTCGAAGGTGCGGCCCACCTTGTGAACAGCGTCCTCGCCGAGGTCGAAAACAAGATCGCCACCATGATCCGACCGAGCCGATACATGCAGGGCTGAGATCGTGACGTGGACTAACGCCGCCGAAGACCCGACTGTTGCCGTTGAGCCATGAGCCCACGATAAATCTCGCGCCCCGCTTCGACGGCGACAATTGCCAGGACTCGAAGCGTCGACAGTGTTGATAAGGCATGTTAGGCCCCGACAACGGGCGGAAACTAGTTTATCGGCACGATGGATAGCAGCGATGATTGCGACCGGATCTCACGCAGTGCGGATGTTGCACTCGAGGTTTTGGTGCGCGCCTATCATGCCCTTGCCGTCGTCTATGAACTGTCGAGCCCCGGCGCCTACTTGGCGCTCCATGGGAAGATGATGCCGTATCTGCTGGACAGCTTCCGGGATGCGCAAGCCCCGCAGGCCGGCGATCCGCACACCGCCGAACTGTTCAGCGCCGCGCTGGAACGGGTGCGCTGCGCGCTCGACGACGTCCAGAGCGACGTCTCCGCGGTCCGGATGCGGGACGGCGTGCGCGATCACTGACGCATCCGGCCGACGGCGCGATCTCAGCGCGCCGGTCCCAGAAGCGGCCCCGGCCCGAGCAGGAGACGCGCCGCCGTATCCCCCTCCGGCACGCGGTTCGGGACGATCCGCGCCAGCTTGGCGTCCAGGGTCTCGGAGGCGATGTGCCGCCAGGCTCGGGGGGCGTGGAGAAGCTCGCGCAGGGCCGCCGCGTAGCCGTGCGAGCGCCGGCGGTCGAGGACGCGCCGATGCTGCCATTTCCGCATCGTCGCGTCGCGATGGGCCCGCAGGGCCTTGCGGGCGCCCGGCGCCAGGTCCGAACGGGCGAGCATCGCGACGTCGAACGCCAGGATCGCCGCGAGGTCCTCGGTCCGATGCTGCGCGCTCAGCGAGTCCGCGCGCTCGATCGCCACGTAGCCGCAGGGCGCCGTCACGGCGAACACGCCGCCCGCCGCCAGGGCCTCGACGTAGAGGGCGTAATCCTCCCCCAGCCGCAGCCGCTCGTCGTAGCGCAGGCCGTGGCGCTGCAGGAACGAGCGCCGCATGATCGGTTTCAGAAACCCGAGCTCCCGCCGATGCTCGCCCGCGCGCCCGATGTTGCCGGAGACGAAGGCCTCCAGCGAGAGCCGCTGCGGCCGGCCGGGCCCGGTCACCAGGCCGGCGGCGGCGGACGCGGCGTCGCCACGGACCAGGACGATGTCGTCGGCGATCAGGTCCCAGCTCCGGGGCGCGGCCAGGAGCCGGCCCAGGCGCCCGTCCAGAAAGTAATCGTCGGCGTCGAGGACGCAGACCAGCCGCGCGGTCGCGACCGCCAGGGCGGCGTTGCGCGCGGCCGCCGGCCCGGCATTGCGCGTCAGCCGCAGCAGCTTCAGCCGGCCCGAACCGTCGCCGGCGGCCTCGGCGGCCGCGCTGGTCCGGTCCGTGGACGCGTCGTCGACGACGATCACCTCCGCGACCTCCGGCTGGCGCAGCGCCGAGGCGACCGCGGTCGCGATGGTGGCCTCGGCGTTGCGCGCCGCGATGATGACGCAGACATCCGCTCCGTCGCTCTGGGCCTGCACGCTCGCCACCGGACGACTCCGAAACGCCTCCGGCCGGCCCGGGACGGGACGGCCATCCCGCACGCTAGGCATCCCGCGCGCGGGACGCGAGATCGTCCAAAAGGAGGGTTCGGGCGCCGGATCCGCTCGTCCGAAAGATCACGGCGCCGCCGGCCGATCGCGCCGATACTCCCGCCGGAGCCCCCGAATTGGCTTCAGGCGAGGATGTGACCATGACGAGACCGCGCCGCCCGATCCGCCGCGCCTGCCTGGCGACGGCCCTGCTGCTGCCGGCCCTGCCGGCCGCGGCCGGGGACGATTCCGCCCCGACCGCCGGCAGCGCGCCGGCCTTCCGGGGCGGCGCCTCCTTCGTGGAGACCTTCACCAGCCTCGGCGACCGGCGCTGGTACGTGTCCGACGGCTGGGTCAACGGCGACCACCAGCGCTGCACGTGGTCGCGCCAGCGCGTTCAGATCCCGGCCTCCGGGGAGCTGACCCTCACCCTGTCCGACAGCCCCTACAAGGACCGCGCCTTCACCTGCGCCGAGATCCAGACCAAGGAGCGCTACGGCTACGGCACCTACGAGGTCCGGATGCGGGCGGGCGCGGCTTCCGGCCTGGTCTCGGCGTTCTTCACCTATAACGGCCCGGAGGACGGCGACCGCCGGACGAACGACGAGATCGACTTCGAATTCCTGGGCAAGGACACGAAGGGCGTCCAGCTCAACTACTTCACCGGCGGCACCGGCCAGCACGAGACCATCGAGAGCCTCGGCTTCGACGCCTCGACCACCATGGCCGATTACGCGCTGGAATGGCTGCCCGACCGCCTCCGCTGGTCGGTCAACGGACGGGTGCTGCGCGAGGTGCGAGCCCTGCCCGACAAGCCGATCCCGTCGCATCCCGGCAAGATCATGCTCAGCATCTGGATGGGCCAGGGCGCGGACTTCGTCTCCTGGCTCGGCCCGGCCAGCTACCCGGGCCGGCCGATCACCGCCACCTTCGAGCGCGTCGCCTTCACAAAGCTGGGCGATCCCTGCGGCTTCAAGGGCTCGATCGTCTGCCGGTAGGGCGGATCGGCCGGACGCCTCGTCCTGCGTCGCCGCGACGGGCGGCGATGGTAACGACTCGTTAACCATTGCCCCGGCAGGGTGGGTCCCGCGGTCACCGCGGGGCCCTACGATGTCCGGTTTCAGCCTTCTCGTCGCGCTGTATGCAGTCGGCTTTGTGGAATTCTGGCGCCTGTGCCTCGTGGCGCCCCTGGAGAACGACGATCCGGCCTGACGACGGCCGCGCCGTCAGCGGCTGCCGCGCTGGCGCAGGACCGCCGGCACCGTCCGCAGCATGATCGCGATGTCCCGGCGCAGGCTCCAGCAGCTGGCATAGTCCAGGTCCAGCGCCACCCGCTCGGCATAGGTGGTGTCGGAGCGCCCCGAGACCTGCCACAGGCCGGTCAGCCCCGGCGGGACCGAGAAGCAGGCCGCGAACGCCGTCCCGTAGCGGGCGACCTCGCCCTGCACGATCGGGCGCGGCCCGACCAGGCTCATCTCGCCGCGCAGCACGTTCCACAGCTGCGGCAGCTCGTCGAGCGAAGTCTTGCGCAGCACCTGGCCGAGCGTCGTCACCCGGGGATCCCGGGTCAGCTTGTGCGTCGCCGCCCATTCGGCCCGGGCGTCCGGATGCGCCGCGAGATGCGCGGCCAGGACCGCATCGCCATTCACGATCATGGACCGGAACTTCAGGCACCCGAAGGGGCGCCCGTGCCGGCCGAGCCGCACGTGCCGGAAGATCGGCGCCCGCCCGTCGCTGGCCCAGATCAGCACGGCGATGAGCAGCAGCAGCGGCAGCAACAGACACAGGGCCGTCAACGCCACCGCGGTATCGATCGCCCGCTTCGTCGTCCAGCCGAGCCGGAGCCCGATTCGCGCGGGGGACGCGGTCGGCAATGTCTTGACCAACGCTTCGTTGATCGTCTCGACCATATGGTGCGGCGACGACGGGGTGATGGAGGTGGGGGTCCCAACCGGACGCAGCATGGCGGCGGCTCCTCACTCGGTGCGAAAGGCGGATGCGACAATGCGAGACGTGATGAAAACCCGGGACTCCGTGTGGCCGGACAGGCAACCGTCCGGATCGAGCGAATATTTATCACGCGAATGTCTGGAGATGTTGGCACAGTTGCAAACATGCGGGATACAGAAACGACGCGACGGCCGAATCACCAGTGGAGGTAAGTAATTGCTGGTCCTACTGGTCTTCGCCGCTCTGATCGGGGGCGCGATCGGCTTCGCATTGGGCCTGCTGCAGGGCTGGCTGGCCGCCTTGCTGGCGGCCCAGGCCGGGGCCGCATGCGCCGTGGGATTGGTCGTCCTGCTCGGGATGCGCCGGTGAACGTCTCGAATCGGCCGGACCGGGCGGGCGCGTAGCGTGCAGAGACGCCTCCAGGCTGCCTGCGGCAGGGATTGACGCAAGATATCGCATCTTCCGTAAACCGGCATATGTGAGCGAAGACCGTTCACATCAGTGTTCCACCCGGAATCGGACGGGCCATCGCGATCCTACCCCAGTTTGATATTATTAAACAACCCTAAACACGAAGGAATCAATTTCGAATACAGCAATGCGGCAGATGTCCGGGGAGCCTCGCCTACGCCGATCGAGGTAGGCCGGTCCCGCGCCGGGCCGGCCTAGACAGCGGGACCGAATCGGACGAGGCGTGCATGAGCCCGGCAGAGCATCGTCCCGACAGGCGGCCTCTGGCTTTCGGAAAAACGACGATGCGAATCAAAGAGCTGGCGCGTCGTCCCGAAAGCGGGCTGCCGGCTCTTGGGAAAAGCCGATGCGGGGTCGAAGACCGACAGCCTCGGCCCGGATCCGATGTCCGGGCCGAGGCTGAGGAGCGCCGCATCCTCGGGTTCGACGGCCTGCGGGCCGTGGCGTTCCTGATGGTCTTCGTCAGCCACAAGGTGCCGAACCCGCGCACCGAGGCGCTGGGCAGCGCCGGGGTCTGGCTGTTCTTCGTGCTGAGCGGATTCCTGATCGTGCGCATCCTCGCGGCGGCCCGCACCCGCATCGAGGCCGGCATGGCGAGCCCGATGGACAGCCTGCGGGTGTTCTACCGGAACCGATTCGCCCGTATCGTGCCGGTCTATTACGTGTTCCTGCTCGTGCTCTACGCGACGCCGCTGGGCCGCCCGCTGAACCTCGGCGACGACGCGTTCAAGCTTTCGACCTGGCTGTACGGCACGAATTTTTACGTCGAGCGAAACGGCTGGGGAACGGAACTCGGGCACCTCTGGAGCCTCGCGGTCGAGCAGCAATTCTACCTGCTGTTCGCACCGGCGGCCCTGGTCCTGCCGCGGCGCCATCTCGGGACGCTGTACGGCGTGCTCATCGGCGCCAGCGTGCTGATGCACGCCGCCCTGTGGTGGGCCGGCGCCTGGCTCGTGAGCTTCGACGTCGACACCCTGACCAATCTCGGTCTGATCGCCCTCGGCGGGCTGGCCGGATTGCGCACGACGCCCCTGCCGGGCCGGCTCAGGTGCGACGCCGCGATGGCCGGCGCGCTCGCCCTGTTCGTGGCCCTGCCGCTCCTGGCCGGGGAGACCGGCCGGTGGGTGCTCTTCGGGCGGCTCAGCGGGATCCTGGCGGCGCTGCTGCTGCTGCAGATCGGCCAATCCCCGGGAAGCCGCGCGGTGGCGCTCCTGGACAGCGCCTGGCTGCGCCGGATCGGCGTGATCAGCTACGGCGCCTACCTGTTCCACGTGCCGCTCCACGCGGAGCAGGTGCTGGCGGCTCTCGGGCTCCACCTCGCCGCGCCGCGCTCCGTCACCCTGGCGCTGGACCTGTCGCTGACCCTGCTGCTGGCGGAAGCCTCGTGGCGGCTGCTCGAATCCCCCGCCCGGCGGATCCTGCGGGCGCCGGCGCGGGCGGCTCGGCGCCCCGCGCTGATCCATCCGCTGTAACCGTCATAGATTCAAAAGGTCTTCGACCTTTTGCGGGTGCAGGGCGGATCCCTGCGAGCCTCGGGACGCTGTCCCGAACCCTGCCAAAGGGCGAACCCTTTGGGATCCCGTTCCTCTCCGCGAGACGGCCGAGACCAGGGCCGCAGCGATCCGGCCGAGTCGCCTGCGGGCGCGCAGGCTCGGGCGCTCGATGCCGTGCCATGACGCGGCAGCGGCGAGGATCGTCGGGCCGATGGCCAGCAGGACCAGCGGTGCCGTCGATTCGATCTGCGGGAACAAGAAATACACGGCATTGAGCATGGGGCAGTGATAGAGATACAGGCCGTATGAGTAATCGACCTTGTACGGCCCGAGCCTGCCGCCGAAATCCGTGACGCCGATCGCGACGGCGATGTAGGCCAGGCACAGCCCCGACAGGGCCGGATCGACGAGATGCCACCGGTCCGGGCCCAGCCAATGGACGAGGCCGCTCCCCGCCAGCGCCGCCGCGAACAGCCGGCCATCCAGGGGCACGGCGTGCCGCCAGACATAGAGCAGGCAGCCGCACAGGAAGGTGGCGAACAGGATCGTGCCGCGGCCGAGGAAGACCAGGCGGAACAGCCCGTTCCGCTCGAACAGGGGCAGCAGCCCAAGGGCCTCCAGCAGGGCGGGGGTGACGGCCAGCGCGACGGCCAGCGCCAGCAGCGCCCTCGGGCGCCGGAGGAGCCCGAGGGTGATCAAGATCGCCGTCAGGCCGTAGCAGGCGAGCTCGTAGGCGAGGGTCCAGAGGGCGGCGTTGACGATGCCGGGCTGCCCGTTCTGGGTGAAGACGCCGGGCAGCTGCGCGCGGAACAGGCCGATGCTGTTCGCGCCATACTGCCAGACCGCCGGCTGCGCGAAATAGGCCGCCGGGTCGAAGGCGGAGAAGATCGGGCCGATGACGAGGGCCGTGACCAGGCTCACGGCGGTGAGGCCGGGGAGGATCCGCAGGGCCCGGTTGACCAGGAACGGCCCGGCCGGGAGCCGCGACGCGCTGCCGGCGACCAGAAAACCGCTGACGCCGAAGAACAGCGGCACGAGGCTGCCGGTCAGCGGTGCGAGCGTGCCGGTCCAGAGCGTGCTGCCGACCGTGGCGCCGGCGTGGAACACCATGACCAGCAGCGCGAGCAAGAGGCGCAGGGTGTCGAAGCCGGCGCCGTAGCCGCCGCCGGCCGCGAGCGCGCCGCCGATCGTCCCGGCCGGACTCCCGCGACGGGCCATCGGATGATGCATGAGCGGGCCTCGCACGGACGCGCGGCATGACGCGCGCCCCCGACCCATGCCACCGGTTCGCCCAAGGTGAGAGGCGGCCGTGGGCACGCAAAAGGTGGGAGCCAGCCTCCGCCGAACGGCGTAGCGGGTCGGAGTTTCACCCAGATCCGCGACGCCGCGACTCACGGCGACCCGCAGGCGCCCGGGCTCCCATCGGGGCGGCCACCGATAGCCGGGTGACCCGGCCTGCGCGCCTGAATAGAAAATACACGTCCGGAGGGGACACATGATGCGCCGCACGGCTCAGAAAAATCAAAGATTCCGCGGACAATGGCGAGGACAAACTCAAGTTTTTCCGCCAGACACATCTTTTCCTTGACTCGAAAAACCTTCTCGGTTTGTCTAGGTGCCAGCGAGGTATGGAGCCGCGCGCCGGTTCGGCCTGGATCATGACGATCCTGAACGCGACTTTGACGCGCCTCCTTCCCCGATCGCATCTCGACAGGCCGCACTGGGTCGCGGCAGCGATGCTCGCGACTCTATCTTCGGCCAGCGACGAGGGCATCGGATTGCGAGCGGGATCGAACCGTCGCGCGGGCTCCGAGACTTGGGCGTCCTCGCTCGGGCGTCCTCGACCGTGCTGCGGGCCGGCGGTGGGCCGATGAAATTTTTCGATGGCCGCCGGCAGGTCTTTCACGACGCCAAGGGCGCGGTTTAGAGCGCTCGCCGCCGAGGTGGATACCGGTTCGGCGCAAGCGAGCGCGTTACATCAAGGACTTAGAGCCGTTCCCCGTCGCAGCGTGTCCGGGAGCGGCTCTAGGCGCCGGAGCGCAACGGTTCGGAGGCGGAGCGATGAACCCCATAGGGTCTGTAACGTCCCATCAAGCCACCACGCTGATGCTGCTGCAGGTCGACGCGTCCCTGAAGCCCCGCTCCGCGCAGGAGGACAGGGAGACCGATCCGGTGTCGTCGCCGGCCGCGACGGCGATTCAGGTGCTGGATCCACGCTCCTCCCTGACCCTGTCGACGCAGGCGAGCGATGCGATCCTGTCGCTGGCCCACAAGATCCCCCAGCACAGGAGCAACATCTACCTGCTCGGGGGCATCGACGAGAGCGCGTTGCTCACGGACGAGGCCTTCGCCAAGACGACGGCGGACACGCCGGCACACGAGACGGAGGTCATCAAGGGGATGGGGGCGACCCGCTGGGTCTGGCGCCCCGAAATCCACCTCACGGAGCTGGCTTTCTTCGAAGCCTTGTCCAGGGCCATTCCGCGCGACTACGACGACCCCAATTCGATGGCGAATGCACTGTTCATAAACAAGAGCGCCAGGATCGTGCGTGCGATTGACGCTCCGGCGGCCAAGATCGTGTCCGGATATTACGACATGTACAACGATAAGAACGACTATATCGGAACAGTCCGGCGAACCGACTGCGACCCCGGCTATCTCGAAGCGTTCAAAACCGATAACCCCGGCCTGCGCATTGCGCCCGTCTATTTCGGCAACGATGCCGTTCTCGTCATCTGGGCGGACGCGTTCGCCCGGAGGACCGGGCCCGAAGCGCTCAAGCGACTGAAGCTGCCTATCGCCTGATCGGCAACCGCACCAGGACGGTGCCGGACGCGTCCCGCACCACCAGCGTCCACGCTGTGCCGGGATCGCCGGCGCAGACCTCGTCGGCCATCTCCTGGATCACGCTGCGCGCCTCGGCCAGCGCCTCGGCCAGATCCGTAGCCTCCACGCCCTCGTGGTCGCGGATCGTCTCCCTGCTGTTCTCGACATCGAAATAGAACCGGATGGGCACCGAGCTCTCCCGTGATTGATGCCCTCGGAGGGCCGTCCGTTCCTGGCTATGCCCGGCAGCAATCATCTGGAGACATAAAGTTTAACAAATATCAAAGCTGATTTTTCCCAGCGCGTGGCAATAATGCCTGAAATTTCATGGAATATTCCAATATTGGTATCGATCATTGCCCTTTCGATGATGGCGCAGGGCGAAATTCGGTACCGCCGCCGATCCGGCAGGGCCGGTCCGTAAACCTTCGCCGGTTCGGTCCGATGAAAACAATCCGTCCCGGCTCCGGGCCTCGGCCCTCCAAGACCATCTCCCGCACTGCGACGGTGGCCCTACGCCCCGCCCTACGCCCCGCCCTACGCCCTTTGAGCGTCGTGCGCCGGATTCGCTTCGCGGCATGCTGGGCCGAGGCCGGGGAGACCGCCCGCGGGAATGCGCCGGGGGCAACAGGCAGGACGGGTGATGGCGAATCAGATCGTGGCCGATGCGCGGAATGTGTCCGTGGACGTCTCGTTCCTCATGGCCGCCCACAATGCCGCCCCGTGGATCGAGACGGCGATCCGCTCGGCCCTCGATCAGGCCGGCGTCGCGGTCGAGATCCTGGTGGTCGACGACGGGTCGACGGACGGGACCGGAGCCGTGCTGGCGCGGCTGGCGGCCGAGGACCCGCGCATCCACCGGATCCCCCTCGACGGGGGGCAGACCGGCACGCCACGCGGGCCGTCGGCCGCCCGGAATGCCGCCCTGGCAGCGGCGCGGGGCCGCTGGCTGGCGATCCTCGACGCGGACGACCTGATCGTCCCGGACCGGAGCCGGACGCTCCTGGATCTCGCCGCCGCCACCGATGCCGACCTCATCGCCGACAATCCGATTCCCTTCACCGGCAGCTTCGATCCGCACGGCGCCGGCATGCTGGATCGCGGCCGGGAGCCCTACCTGTTCACGGTCGATCTCGCGCAGTACCTCGCCTGCAACCGGATGCTCACCCCGGGGGTGAAGCTCGGCTATCTCAAGCCGATGCTGCGGGCCGAGTTCGTCCGGCGACACGGTCTCCGCTACGATGCGGAAGTCCGGATCGGCGAGGACTTTCTGTTCTGCCTGGGCGCCCTCGCCGAAGGCGCCCGCTTCATCGTCAGTTCCTATGCCGGCTACGGTTACCGGCGGGGCCCGGCCTCGCTGTCCCACCGGCTGCATCTGGCCGATATCCGGCGGCTCGACACGGCCTTCGCGGCCTGGGTCGCGCAGCGCGAGCGATCCGCCGAGATCCGGCAGGCTGCCCACGCCTATCGCGACAGCCTCGCCACCGCGCAGATCATCGCCCGGGTGATCGACACCGCACAAGCAGGCCGCTGGCTTCGAAGTGCCGGGCTGGCGCTCGCCCGGCCCAGGGCTTGGCGGTTCCTGACTGGTTCGCTGATGGAGGCGGCGGGCAAGCGCCTCGGCAGACGCCTCCGTCCCGCGATGCCGGCCGCGCTTCCCGTCGGACAGGGGTGAACCGCATGCGCCTGTGCCTCTGCATCTGCACCTGCGAGCGCCCGGCGGGGCTGGCGCTGCTGCTCAGGGCCATCGACCAACAGAGCCTCGGCGGCCTCGCTGATTCCGCCCTGCGGATCCTGGTCGTCGACAACGGCCGCAGCGATGCGGCCATCCCGGTGGTCGAGGCCTACCGGAATGAGGGCCGCTTCCCGATCACCTACGCCCGGGAGCCGGTCCGGGGCCTGGCGGCGGTGCGCAACCGCAGCCTCACTGCGGCCGCCGCGCTCGGGGCCGACTGGCTCGCCCTGATCGACGACGACGAGGTCCCGGACCGGGACTGGCTGCGCAGCCTCCTCGACACCGCGCAGCGGACCGGGGCCGCGGCCTGCGTCGGCCCGGTGGTGCCGCTGTTCGACCGGGTCCCCCCGGCCTGGGCCACGGCCGGCGGGTTCTTCGCGAAAACCCTGCCGGTCCGCGACGGCCTGGTGACGGACGCCTACACGGCCAACGCCCTCGTGGACCTGCGGGTGGTCACGGCGCTCGGCCTGTCCTTCGACATGCGCTTCAACACCATGGGCGGCGAGGACACGTTCTTCTTCCACGCCCTCCTGCGCGCCGGGCACAGGATCGCCTGGGCGCCCGACGCGATCGTGTACGACAGCATCCCGGCGCACCGGATGCGGGTGCGCTGGCTGCTGGCCCGCTGGTACCGCAGCGGCAGCGTCGAGGCCTATCTCGGCCGCCTCCGGCCGGAGACGGTGAGCGGACGGCTCTCAAACGCCGCCCGGGGTCTGGCGCGCCTCGGCGGCGGCCTGGCGCGTCTCGGGATCGCCGGGCTGTCGCTCCGGCCCGCGACCCTGATCGGCGGCTTCTACACCCTCTGCCGCGGCGCCGGCCTGCTCGCCGCGGTGCTCGGCCTGAGCTACCGGGAATACCACCCGTCCCGGCACCGGTAGGCTGGGTTTCCAAAGGGATCAGCCTTTTGCCGGGGTTCGGGGCGGAGCCCCGAGAGTGCCGGGTCGAGTGGTCGACATCAGACGCCTGGGCGCGATCGCGCGAGGCTGCTTGCGGCCCGACCTCGTCGTGAACTCGGATCGAGGCTGCCAGTCACTGGCTCGATCAGCTTCGGCCAAGCGAATCCAGAGGTCCCGAATCGAGTTGCTTGAGAATCCGCGTCAGTGCCGCAACGTTGTTCTTGTCCTCGGCGCTTTCGAGCGCATCCTGGAGTACCAGGCGGATGTCCTCGGCTTCGACTTTTTCCATGTCCCAGTTCGGATAGAGACGCTCGCGCTCTTCCTCGCTCTGGCTCAGCGAAACGATATCGTAATGGCGCGAATCGCCATGCAGGCTCGCGATCAGCTCCTGTATCTGCGAGGCCGGCCCCTCGATCCACTGAAAGAAGACGCCGCTGCCGAAAACCAGAATCCCGGTGATGCCGCGCGCGAGATTGTGGCGCTGGGCCGACCCGACGATGCGGCCGACCTCGGCGTCGTCGACGCCGTCGGCGGCACGGCTGCAGTAGACATAATGATAGAGCGCGGGCAGCGCGGCTTCGTCCAACTCAGCGCCACGTGGAATGCCATATTCGTCGAACATGGGTGGACTCGCTCTGTTCATGCCGGGCAGGCCGTTCCGCCCGGTGCGTGAGCGGCAGGATAGCGCAACGGACCTGATTTGGAATCGGACCTGGTCTCCCGGGCTGTCGCGCGGACACCGAAGGTGCGGCACCGAGCCTGCGATGTCGGCCACCCGCTACCGCGTCGCGAACTTGATGCCGAGCGCCGCCTTGGCAACCAGGCCCGGGCTCGCGAGGGCGTCGAGATATTGCCGGTCGCGCTTGTCGAAGGCGTTCTGGACGATGAAGTCGGCCTTCACGCGGTCGTTGAGATCGTAGGACGCGAAGAGATCCACCAGCCCGTAGGCCTTCGTCTCGCGGTTCTTCGCGGCGCTGGGCAGGCCGGTCCGCGCATCCACGAGGTTCAGCCGTATGCCGAGTTCCAGGCGGTCGCCGAAGAACCGGAAGCCCAGCGTCGTGCTGATCCGGTCCGGCGGCACCGAGAGCAGGCTCTCGCGGGTGGCCCGGTCGCGGCCCTCGGTGTGGGTGGCGGCGAGCGTCACGAAGCCCCGGCCCCAATCGTAGGCGCCCTCCAGCTCGACGCCGGAGAGGTCGGCCCGGGCGAGATTGCGGTACTAGTCCGGTCGCGACAGTTCAACGCAACTGTCCTGGTTAACCGTCAGGCTGCAATGCTTCGAATGTACCCCTGCCGCACCTCACACCACTTCCAAATGGCGCGATCGGGGATCAACTTTGTTGCGAATTGGCAACATTCCGGTGCGGCAGGATGAACGGCTGATCGGGGCCGGGGATTTTTCCGACCGGCCAGCGCACCCCGAACACCCGGGCGATCAGCGCGTCCCGCAGCACCTCCGCGGGGCGGCCGGCGGCGACCAGCCGGCCGGCGTCGAGGACCAGCAGGGTGTCGGCATAGGCGGCCGCGAGGTTGAGATCGTGCAGGATCGCCACCACGGCGACGCCGGAGGCCGCGAGAGCCGCGGCGGCGTCGAGGAGCGCCCCCTGGTGATTCAGGTCGAGGCTCGCGGTCGGCTCGTCGAGGAACAGCACCTGCCGGGCGGACACCGTGCGCCCGGCCTCCATCTGGCAGAGCACCCGGGCGAACTGCACCCGCGCCTGCTCGCCGCCGGACAGCGTCGGGTAGGCCCGGGCCGCGAGATGGGCCACGTCGGCCCGGTCGAGGGCGCGGGCCAGGATCGCGTCGCGGTCCCGGGCCTTGAGGCCCCGGCCGATGCCGTCGAGGCCGATCCGGGCCACGTCGGCGGCGGCGAACGGGAAGGCGAGGCGTGCGGCCTGCGGCAGCACCGCCCGCATCCCGGCGAGCCGCCAGGCCGGGATCGTGCCCACCGCCTCGCCCCCGTAGGCGACCCGCCCGCGCGTCGGGCGCAGTTCGCCGCAGAGCAGGCGCAGCAGGGTCGACTTGCCGGCGCCGTTCGGGCCGACGATCACCTGCAGGGAGCCGGCCGCCACATCGAGGGACACGGCGCGCACGAGGTCGCGCCCGGCCACCGTGACGGTGAGGTCGCGGGCGGAGAGCAGGGCCGGCTCAGGCATCGGTGGCGACCCGCACCCGACCGAGCAGCAGCCACAGGAACACCGGCGCGCCGACGAGCGCGGTGACGATCCCGATCGGGAGCTCGGCCGGCGCCGCGACCAGCCGGGCGACGACGTCGGCCAGCACCAGGAACGCGCCGCCGAGCAGCGCCGAGGCCGGCAGCAGCAGGCGATGCTCCGGGCCGATCGCCAGCCGCAAGACGTGCGGCACCACCAGGCCGACGAAGCCGATCACCCCGGCGCCGGCCACGCTCGCACCGACCGCGACGGCGACCAGGAGGATGCAGGCGCGCTTCAGGCGCTCCACCGGGATGCCGAGATGGAACGCCTCGGCCTCCCCCAGCACCAGGGCGTTGAGGCCGCGGCCGAGGAACGGCACCGCGACCAGCACCGGCAGGATCAGCGGCGCCGAGGCCGCGACCTTGCCCCAGGTGGCGCCGCCGAGGCTGCCCAGCGACCAGAAGGTGAGGTCGCGCAATTGCCGGTCGTCGCTGGCATAGGTCAGCAGGCCGGTGAGCGCGCCGCTCAGCGCCCCCAGGGCGATGCCGGCGAGCAGCATCGTGGCCACCGCGGTCCGGCCGGAGCGCGTCGCCAATCCGTAGAGGATCAGAGTTGCGCCCAGTCCCCCCAGGAAGGCGCCGGCCGGCAGGACTAGGTAGGGCAGCGGCCCCGGCAGGCCGGCATAGGCGAGCAGCCGGTCGCCCAGCACGATGATGCACGCGGCGGCGAATCCCGCCCCCGACGAGACCCCGACGAGCGCCGGATCGGCCAGAGGATTGCGGAACAGCCCCTGCATCAGCGCCCCCGAGACCGCCAGCCCGGCGCCGATCATCAGGCCCAGCAGGGTCCGGGGCAGCCGGATGTTGAGGACCACCAGGGCGTCCCGGGCGAGCGCCGGATCGCCCGAGCTTCCGGTGAGCACCGCCAAGACCCGCTCCGGCGGGATGCGGATCGCCCCGAGGCTCACCGAGAGCAGCGCGACGGCCAACATCAGCAGGGTGAGCGCCGCCAGCACCCACGGCAGGGCGGCGCGGTGGTTCAGCGGCATAGCGGCCGGCTCACGGTGTGGGACGCCTCACGCGACCCCCTCCCTCCTTCAGTAACGGCGACACGGCTCACGGATCGGCTTGCGAAGGACGCCACGGGCTCCCTCTCCCGTTCGGGAGAGGGTTGGGGTGAGAGATCAGGTCTATCCGGAGAGGTCGCCCTCCTCACCCTGTCCCTCTCCCGCACGGGAGAGGGGACCCGTGCCACATCCGGCATCCTGTAGATCCGACAGACTGCAAAGAGGTGAGGGAGAGATGCGGTGCCCTCACTCACCCGGCAGGCCCGGGTAGACCGCGCGCATCAGCGCGGTGGCGGCCTCGGGCGTGCGCGGCCCGAAGCCCAAGAGGTAGAGGCCGTCCATGGCGATGAGCCGGCCCTGGGACGCGGCGGGGGTGCGGCCCAGGGCGGTGTCGGGGGCGAAGACGGTCTCGGGCTTGGGCGGCTCCGGGCCGTTCTGCATCATCACCACCGCGTCGGGCGCGGCGTCCACGATGGCTTCGTCGGTCATCGGCTTGAACCCGGCGACGCCGGCGGCCGCGTTGGTGATGCCGGCGAGCGTCAGGATGCCGTCCGCCGTCGACCCGGTGCCGCCCACGACCGTGCGGCCGCCCTGGAGGGACAGGACCACGATCGCCCGGGCCGGCTTCTCGATCCGGGCGCGTCTGGCCGCCAACTCGGCGAAGCGGGCCCGCACCTCGGCGGCGAGGGCCTCGGCCTCATGCTCCAGGCCGACGAGGCGGCCGATGACGGCGATCTTGTCGAGGACGCCCTCCGGGCTCGGCGGCTCGGTCACGGTCTCGACGCGCAGGCCGGCCTCGCGCAGCTGGGCCAGGACCGGGGGCGGGCCGGCGCCGTCGGCGGCGATCACCAGGTCGGGCCCGCAGGCGAGCAGACCCTCGGCCGAGAGCGCCCGCAGGTAGCCGACATTCGGCTTCTCGCGCAGGGCCTCGGGCGGGTAGAGGCTGGTGGTATCGACCGCGACGATCCGGGGGCCGGCGCCGATTCGGTACAGGATCTCGGTGACGGCGCCCCCGAGCGAGGCGATCCGGGCGGCGGTCGCCGACGCGGCAGCGCCCAGGGGGGCGAGAGCCGCCGTCGCGGCGGCGGCGAGGAGGGCGCGGCGCGACCAGGCATGCGGCATCGTCATTTGGTCAGGATCAGCTTGTCGCTGGCGGTGATGCGGAGCCGGTAGCGCTGGCCGGCATGCCGGATGACGACCTCGCGGTGCCCCCGCAGGAGGTTTGCCGACACGATCTCCTCGTCCCGCTCCAAGGCCAACGCCCGGAGCGGCAGGCTGGGATCCCCGCGGCCCTCGCCGCGCGCTCCCGGATTCTCATCCCCGTCCAGACCGGACATGCTCGGAACGCCTCACGTTCGTTCTTTGTAAATCTTCAAACTACAAAGACACATGGCAGAGATCGAACCATAGGGGCGCCCAGCGGCAAATACCAGAGCCCTTGCGGCCCGGATAATCTTGCGCAGATCCGGTCTAGTCTGATTGATCTTCGCGGCGATACATCGTCGCGGGCGCGGTGAAAAACTGCAACACGGCGCGCGACGCTTGGCCGGCAATCGGTCGATCCGCCGCTGCGGGCCACGAAAATAGACGCGGTTTTCCGGGATCGAGCCGGCGTCAGGCCTCCCGGATCCGCGGCGGCCTCAGCCGAACAGGGGCAGGCCCGCACCGATGATGACGAGTCCGAGCACGATCAGGCTGCCGCCCGCGCTCTCCAGGGCCGCCTGCTGCACCGATCGCCGCGGGGCGATGCCCGCCAGGGTCGCGCCGGTGACGAGGCAGAGGACGCTGAGAATGGTCATGGCAGGCGCCTCGGCGGCCGGATTTACGGACACGCGCAACGGTTTCAGTGCGGATAAGGATGCAGCGTCGACGTTAACGAACGCCCCTCGCCGCTCCGGCCCCGCCAGCCGCGGCGAGCCGTCCCGGGCCGCGGTTTTGCGTCATCCCGAAACACGGCAACCCTCCCGCGGGATGATGCGCTAAGGCCGCGGGAATCGCTGGAGGTCGATCTCGATGGCGACCCGGTCGGCGCTGATCGCGGAGAACCGGATCCCGGTCCCCTCGAACGTCCGCCGCACCGCCTGCCGGATCCGCGGACGCGGGCTCTCGCCGAACTCCTCCATCCGCCGGACGCTGGAGCCCGAGACGCCCGAGGCCGCCGCGAGGTCGTGAATCGACCAGCCGATCACCGCCCGGGCGCCACGGATCAGCGGCCCGATCACCGCATCGGGCACCGTGTCGCGCGCGTCGTCCGGGACGGCGAGCACGAGGCCGAACCATTCGCGCACGGCCCCTTCGGGATTGATCTGCGGCGCTCCCCGGCCGCTGAACCGTCGGTACCGGCCGTCAGCGCCGCGGACCCGATACTCCGCGCGGTAGGGCGCGCCGGTGGTCCGGGCGGACCGCCAAGCGGCCGTCACGGCCTGGCGATCGTCGGGATGAACCGCGTCGAGCCAGCCCGTCCCGGCCATCTCCGCGGCACTCTGCCCGGTCAGGTACCCCCAGCCGGCCGCCATCTCGATCTCCCCGGCCGGAAGCGCCGACCAGGTCGCGGCGGCGACCGCGCGCAGGACGCCGGTCTGGCGGGCCTGCATCCACGCCGCGATCTGCCGGGCCTCGTGCGTCGCCGTGGTGTCGAGCAGGATGCCGTCGATCCGGGCCAGCCGGGCGTCGGATCCGAGCACCACCTCGGTCTTCAGGGCGACCCACCGGACCGTCTGGTCGGGCCGGATGATCCGGAATTCCCGATCGACCGCGTGGCCGCTCCGGAGCAGGTCCCACAGGTCGGACTGGGCGGCCTCGTCGTCGGGGTGGATCAGCCGGCGGAACAGGCCGCGCAGCTCGTCCGCGGGCGGAAGTCCGGTCATCCGGTAGAAGCCCGGGGAGCCCCAGAGCCTGCAGGTCGCGATCTCCAGCGACCAGAAGCCGAGCCCGCCCCGCTCCTCCACGAGCTTCAACATCTGGCCGGACGATAAGGGAATTCTTTCTGCGGCATTATCATTATGGAACGCAGCAATAGGATCGTGATTCATCTGTATAAGCTCAGGCTCACCATACATCGATCGGATCAAGATCCGCAGAAATCGAAATCCAATCTGTTATGAGCCACTCCGTATAGTATTGCATCCCCTGATCTGTAGCGCAGCCGCGGCCCCCACCACTAGCTCAAGCGAAGCAGGCCATCACTGTCGCGCCGGCATGGCACCGGGCAGCGCCGCCTGGTTCGACCTGCTCGGCGACGGCGATAGCGCGTGATCCAGTCGGCATCATGCCGGGACGTCCGGAACGTGTCCACGCCGCCCCCCCAGATTCGACGTGAAGTTGGCTTGACATTCTGGGGCAATCTCAGGTCATCGTCGCTCTTATCTAAGCAATGATGGAAAATGAGCTGATTTTGATCAGAAGCAATCGTTCAGAGAAGATTTTCCGATTGCCTGATCAGATTTCAATCAGATAAAAATCTTGTGCATCTGCAACTTTTCGATAAAGATTATATCGGCGTTAGGTTATGCCTGTCATCTTATATTGTGAAGACGAAACGGACTGACATATTTTAAATATATTTGTATAGCATTACTGAATATAGGTCTAGAAAATACACGACTAAAAGATACCGATCGAATATCAATATTCCGGCCCCTCTTCAGGGGCAGGAAATTCTCTGAACCCGGCACTCTGACCCCGACATAAGGCGTCGACCCATGGCTCTCGCGAAAAAATCCGCCATCCGCTCCATGCCGGCTCCGGTCGCCCCGAGAGAGAGCGTCGCGGCCTCCACGGGTCGATCGCACCTCGTAGCCGAGGCGGAGAAGCGCAAGGCCCGGACGTTCGCGCGGCAGCAGAAGGCCGCCGAGCGGATCGCCTCGGCCACCGCGCAGCTGTCGAGCGGGATCGCCGAGGCGGCGGCCGCGGCCGAGGAGCTGCGCAAGGCCTCCGAGCAGATCGGCGTTGGCGCCGAGGAGGCCGCGGGCGCCGCGCAGGAGACCATGAAGGCGGTGAACCAGGGCGCGGCCCTGATCCAGTCCGCCAAGGAGAATGCCGGCCTCTCCCTGCGCAAGACCGAGGCCCTGTCCGGGCTGATCGGCGAGACCGCCGCGCAGATCGGCGCAACGGTCGCGGCCATCGCCAAGGCCTCCGAGCGCCAGGAGGCCTCGGTGAAGCTGGTCGAGGAGCTCGATCGGCAGGCGAGCGCGATCGGCGAGATCGTCAAGGCGGTCGCCCGGATCGCCGACCAGACCAACCTGCTCGCCCTCAACGCCGCCATCGAGGCGGCCCGGGCCGGCCAGCACGGCAAGGGCTTCGCGGTGGTCGCCGACGAGGTCCGCACCCTGGCCGAGACCAGCGAAAAATCCGCCCGGGACATCCAGGCGCTCGTGGCGCAGATCCAGGCCGACGTGAAGGTCGCGGCCGACGGGATCAGCCAGTCCGCGGTCTCGGCCCGCGCCGAGGTCGAGAAGGGCCGTTCGGTGACCACCCAGCTCGACCGGGTGCGCGCCGACATGGCCGAGATCATCGCGGGCTGCGGCGAGCTCGTCCGGGCCGCCGACGAATCGGCCACCGCCGCCACGGAGGCGCAGAAGGGCGCGGAGATCATCGCGGCCGCGGCCGAGGAGCAGAGCGCGGCCTGTCAGGAGACCGGCAAGATGGTCGAGCAGCAGACCACCGCCCTGTCGCAGAGCGAGGACGCCGCCCAGGAGCTGTCCGGCCTCGCCGAGGAGCTGAAGAACAGCACCAATATCGGCAAGAGCGCCGAGGAGGTCGCCTCCGCGTCTTTCCGATAGAATGCTGTTATTCATCAGTAGCTTATCCAAATGACATCCTTACCTACCCACACTTAAGCCCTCGTCTTCAAGGTGGCTTTTCGGGGACGGCGAGGAACGACTAGGGACGTGACTGCCCGCACGGGATGCGCGAGCGACGTTCGTGATGGGCAGACATCAACCGGCAAAGTCGATCCGGCATTGCTCGGCCGTCGGCAGGCCTTGGGGTGAGCCGACCTTCCACGCCCGTTCCGAAGTGATCCCCCCAACCCCGCAGAGGGGCGGGCGTGGTTGTCCCGATGATTCAGCAGGCTCGGCAAAACGGAAACCGTTTCCGTTTTTGAAAAGCGACACGGTGTCGTGTTTGGCCTCCCCGGATCTGGGGAGCGCAAAATGGACACGATGTCCGTTTCCCAAAAGCGAAACCGTTTCGCATTTGTCTGTCTCGGCGTAGGCTACCAGGGTCGGCGAGGAGGAGACGCCTCGCTGATCTCCACGCCCGCCCAAAAGCTTGCGTCCTGGCTGGCTGATCGGGCGGGCGTGGATGTCAAGGATAGGCATACTGCGCCCATCCCTACCGACACAGCACCGGCATCGGCGGGATCGCCGGCACGCCGCTGGCCGTTCGCGGGATCGGGCCTCGACCGACTGCGATCAGAGTCCGCAGGCTTCGGGTGGCGTAGTAGTTCGCCCTGCGCATGTCGTGGGTGGCACGGCGAACCCGCCTCGTGTGCCACCACGCCACCGCGACGATGAATGGGCTGATCAGGCGCATAGCTCGATCACCTCCCGCAGGACCGTGATCACCATTCTCTCAAGGTCATCCGGCGCCTTGTTCTTCGCCGGGTCCGTGAACGGGAATGTGTGAGCCAGGTAGTCCTGAAGGCAGAGGCGAGCCTTGGCCTTCAGGTCTGCGGGACTTAGAGACGGCTCCGCTAAGGCGCGGTCCCAGACGGCATCGTACAGATCCATCTCAGCATCAAGCTTATCGTCGTCCCATTCCTCGGCTCGGCACCGAGGGGATATGCCGGCCCAGTGAGCGGTAGCCCACTCGCACGCACGGGCGAGATCGGTCGGCACAGTGACGGCGGCCGATCCGGGAGGCAGGGCCATGACGGCCCCACCTGTGAGCGGGGCGGTAAGGATAGCGCCGAGGGCGGCGCTCCGGGTGGAAACCGTCATTGACCGGCCTCCTCTAGACCCACGGCGCGAGTGAGCCGCGTGTGGATTTCTTCAAGGAAGCGTCCGGCTGCCATGACGCCGCGTTGGGACACATCGCGAGAGTTCGACGCATCAATGAGCAACGAGGCGATGCCTACGAGATCGTCGAGGGCGATCTCCACTTCGATCATGTCGAGCTTGCGAGCGGCAGTCGTGGTCATCGTGCGCCCTCCCGCAGCGGACGGGACAGCTTGAAGGCGTGCTCCCAACTCGCTTCAACCCGCTCGGCGATCTCTCGCATGACCGGGCCGATTACGAGCAAGCAGTCGCTCGGATCGTTGTCGCTCGTGCCCAACTCGAAGACCGTGCTGGCCCAGCGTGTGAGGTCGCGAACGTCGCTCTCCATGTCGGAGATGAGTTCGGCAAGATTATCGCGGCGGTGCTCGCGCTGGCTCATGCCGCCCTCCCGACATTGAAGCGGTGAGCGCCGCGACCGGCCCACTCGGTGGCCGAGGCTTCCGGCTCCTCGGGCTCGCGGTCGACATCACCGTCCCAGGCGTCGAGGAGATCAATCAGCCCCTCGACCAGGTTCTCGACCTCGGTGCGGGATAGGGCGCGGATGCCATGGGTGAACTGAGCCGAGAAACCTGCCTGTGGGGCAGGTTCAGCCGCCCGCATCGCGCGGGTGCCATGATCCTGAAACCGGAAATCTCCGGGTTTGCCCAGTGCGGCAATGCCGGATTTCACGGCATTGGTCTCGGCGAAGAAGCTGGCCAGCCCGCTCTCGACGGCGACGATGGCTTGATCGGCCGGGTCGGCGCCCCGCATGGCGCGGATGGCCTGTGTAACCGGTCCTACCTGTGCTGAAGGCAAGCGCGGGCGTTCACCGCCGCCAACGGGCGGTGTAGGGTGGTGGATAGCCATGAACAACATTCCTGGTGCGGTTTGTGGTTAGAGCCGGCGGGAAGTTCGTACCTTCCGGTCGGCTCGTTATTGTGCTATCACGGTTGGTATGTGGATGCAAGAAACCTTGCTAGCAAAGAAACGGCGCGGCCCAGCCCCAACGGGCAAGGGGACGCAGATCGTCGTCCGCATGCATGCCGATCAGCTCGGCCCACTCGACGCTTGGATTGAGACTCAACCGGAGCCGCAGCCATCGCGGCCCGAAGCTATCCGACGCCTGGTCGAGGAAGCGCTGAAGAAGCGCTGACGAACCCGCTCCGAAATTTGCTGGAACAACGGATCTAGAAGATAAGATATGGGCCGGCCTGCGCTAGATCTATACAGGCGTAAATTTGCTAAGCTAATTGGTATTACCGCCGACGATGAATTGGCGTGGCTTATCTGGGCAGTTTCTACACTACAATCTTCGCGTCCGGAAAGAGCAAAGCTGCTTATCAGTTACCCTGAAGAAGCTGTCACACAGGATGTCGGATCCAGATACTATGCACACCCATGGCGAATGGAGACCATATTTAATGAGGCATTGGTTGCGCCTAAGATAGAAGTAAATCAGCCGCCATATAGAAAGCTTGTCTGCACCTCCTTCGGCGCTATGGCTATGCTGATGAATGCAATTGGCAAAGTTGAGGATCAAGAGTCGGGACTAAGCTTAAAATATTTAGATGTGATTAGCGAGTTGCATAGAATTGCACAGCGCCAATTTGAATGGCAGCGCGGCTTCATAAATCTTGGGGCCCTTTATAGGGCGTCATTCATATATGGTGGCCCTCTTGCAAGAGGAAGATTTGCAGATCGAAGGGGCATTGAGTTAGATGATTTCTGCAGATGTTGTTTTGTGCTAATGGCCTCTTGGTTCAGTAGGCCCATAATGGCGAGAGACTCTGACTTTTCGGTTGCTGGCATCAGCAAACAGCAGTTGGATGCAACACTTGAGGCGATCTCTATCGAGCATGCCGAGGATCGGATCTTAGCCGCAAAACAGAGAGCAACGGAAAACCAGACGGCGTATAAGCAGAGCATTCTCCGACAGTATCCTGTGATTAGATTTAATAACGATAGTGAGTACCTTATCGCCCCTTTGCCGCAGTTGATATCAAGCAGAGCCACCTCGGGGCTGTATTATGATTTGATCGGCGGTCGTGGCGATGTGCGAAATGAAATCAGTGGTCGATTTGAAAACTATTGCCGGAGGATTATTAGAACCGTTCTGTCAGACGCGGCCGTTGTAGATGGCAGCTTGTACAGCATCCGCGGCCGAAGCTTTGAGACATTCGACGCCGGCATCTTGGATGCAGGGGAAATTGCGGTCATAGTCGAGTGCAAGGCCACCAAGCTAACTTACGATGCAAAATTTTCCGAGTTCCCGCTCGTCGAGGCTGAAGATAAATATTCAGAGATCGTAAAGGGTGTTTTTCAGATTTGGCGCTACATTTCCCATGTCCGTAGGGGACTAGCACCTGCGGCGGCAATTTCAAAGGATGCTGTCGGGATGGTTTTGACGCTCGATGCATGGCTGATGATGTCCACTCCCATGCAAAGAGAGGTTACAAATCGCGCCGTCAAGCTCGCCAAGTCTCAAGAATCAGAAATAACAAGCGAAGATCAGATACCTGTCATATTTTGCCCAATCGATGATCTAGAGTTGGTTCTTGCAAACTGCACGTCGGAAAGTTTGTTAGAAACCGCCAGAAAATCAGCGCACGACGAATTTTACGGCTGGATGATGTATAATGTTCATCAACAATTATTCCCAGAAATTCGGCATGGCCGAACATATCCTTTCCTTGAGCAGCTTCCCGAGGTTGCCCCGTGGTGGGGAGACATGCAGGCGATCATGGGGAGGGGCCCCCCTAACGTCTGACCGCTTCAAATTACGGTAGTAAGAGGCTACCTCCTTACCATGCGCTACGCCCTCGCCGCCCTCGCTTTCGTCGTCGCTGCCGGTGGGGTAGAGTCAGACAGCCGCTGTCCGAGTGGTGATGCCCAGGCCTGACGCGGCAGCCGCCTATCGGTACACTGACCGGCGATGCACAAGCTCGCGCCCAACAGCCTGTCTCGTCTCCGCAACCTCGCGACGACCGGTCCCCGCTTCTATCAGATCAGCGTCTACATGCGGCGCCTTGAGACGCTCGGACTGGTCGCGGCCACCGGTCGAGCGATCCCGGCGGAAGACAGCGTCGAGTATGAGATCACAGCAACAGGGCGTCAGGAACTGATCGACCGCTATGGGGCGTCATGGTCAGAGCCTGCCGGAGATGAGGACTAATTCGCCTTCGCCATGTGCCGCCTATGGCTCTGCACGATGTGGCTGAAGAGGGCGCCGGTGGGTGGGCGGGCTCACGAAAAAGCCCGCGCCGGCGAACCGGGGGGCAGAGGTTGTGATTTCCAGATAGGGGGAGTCGAAAATCGCGTGAACCATACCGCAAATACCACTAGAGGAAAGCCCGCCACGATGCTGGATCGGGCGGGCTTTCAGCCTCGGACGCTGGTGTCACCGCGGAGTCCGAGGCTCTGATGGCGCCAGCTGTTGAGACGGGCACCGCACACAGTTGTAGTGCTGCAGCGCAGCAAAGAAACCCGCCTCGGCTGTGAGCCGGGCGGGCTGAAGTTGTCATTGGGCTTCGAGCGCTATGCATGGCTCGGCCGACGCTGATTCGCTTCACCCTTTTGGATGATGGGAGGGTCTCAATCCGCCTTCGCCATCTGCCGCCCGTGGTTCTGCATGATGTCGCGGAGAGTGCGACGCACCCCGTCAAGAGCGCGCCGCAAGTTGGCTCGCGGTCTCACTGACGAGCTTAAAGCTTTTGGCAAGGCGTGGGCCAAGCTACCGATCTGCATGCGTGACCGAGTTGTCGGCCCCAGGGATGAAGCGGCGCGTCGACCAGACGATCTGCCCTGCGTCGTTCCAAAGCGTCGCGGACCCAGCACGCTCGGCGAGGAGGGTAACAAACCGGGCTTCCGCTACAGCGATCGCTTCCGCGCTCGTCGTCGCGTCGAGCTGTTCTCTGGCCACCGATAGGCCGCTCGCGCGCCGGCGGTGAATGGAGCATTCGAGGTGGAACACAGCCATCTGGAAGAAAAGCAATGGGCTTGCCAATCGCTCCGAATAGCCGTGGCATACCAATGTCCATAAAGAAGCCCGCGCCGGCGGACCGGGCGGGCTAGTTTAAGAACCTCGACGAAGGCTATCTTCCGCTTGGTGCGGCGTAGCTGCCCGTCGATCCATTACCGCCGCCGCTACCTGCCGGTGCACCCGGTGTTTTATTCCGAGCGAAGCTAGCGCCGGGATACCGGCGTTGCGTGCGGGACATCATGCGGCGACGCATATGGTGGCGCCTCATCCTTACGTTTGTAAGCATGTCGGATGAAGAAGCGATGCCGGCTATCGGACCGGCAGGTATAGCTACTGCCGGAAGAGTAAGGCTGGCGAGACCAACGCCTGCAAGCGCGGCGAGAAATGCGATCCGCATTGAGATCCTCCTTTAACCCGGCTCCGAGGGAGCACGTTGGGTCAAAGATTAAGGTGTGGCGATCACCGCTAAGATCAATGCGTAATCGTGCTCTCACGGCTGCCCGCTGTTAGCCGCCATCGCGTAGGCGGGGCAGACTCCAGGATATCGACACCGCCATCCCGGCGGCTATTTTGCTGGGATGCGCGCACCCCTAACTAAGGGAAGCGCTCTCTGCCTGACGCGGAGTGATCATGAAAGCCGCGCTGATCAGATGGCTCATGGTGGCGCTTAATATCAGTGTGAGCACCGCGGCTGTCGCGCAGCGGAGGCGGATCCATAGGGCGGCTCCTCGTGCGACGATTCAAGTCCCGCAGTCCGGCTTTCTGCAACCGCCTAGCACAAGGCTGCGAACTCAGGACGACGGCATCATTCACTGGAACACGCCAAATAAGGACGGCAATCTCGGCGGTCCTGGGGTGGGGGGAGGTGGCGGCGGTGGAGGTTGATCTACTCCGCCTTCGCCATCCGTCGCCCGTGGCTCTACACTCCTGGCCCCACCCCGTGAGCAGGCCGGGGCGGGGTATGCACCTACAGCTATCGCTGATCGGCCTCTTGCGCATCTAGCCGCTCGACTAGCACGGCGAGGACGTTCTCTAGTTCATGCCGGCGCTCGTATGCGAACCCGACATCAGCAATCTTCGCCTTCACGAGTTCGACGAGCTTATCTCGCGCCGCGTGCCCCTTGGGAAGGGTCTCGAAAATGGCGGTCAACGCGGTTTCGACAATCTCAACGCGCAGAGCAAGTGACGCCTTGTACTCCAACATCCTCGACCTCCACTGTTGCAACCTGATGCATGATAGGATGCACAAGCGCTGCGTGTATGCAGCCCCTGGTCATTTGCCTAAAATCGGCTCGGCTTGACGATGCTTAGCTCGCTGGATGGTGCGCGGACGCACAGAGTGCGATCTGAACTGTGATTTTAGAGAAGGGCAGCCGTGTCGAGATGCGCCTCCGCCGCGAGGAAAAAAGCCCGCGCCGGCGGACCGGACGGGCTAAGTTGCCATTGGAGCTTCGGAGGAGAGCTGAACCTACGCCATCGAAAATCTGTCGATTTAACATGCGGCAGTGTCAGCCTCGGTCGCGAACGAAGAAGCCCCGCGCGGCGGCTGCCGGCGGGGCTGAGGAGGCTCGTGTCTCGGGAACGAACTAGGCTGGCTTCTGCAAAGCTCGTTCCACAGTTGTGGCTAGAGTGTCACTTCCCGCCACCGCTGCTGGTGGAACCCACACGCGAAGGCTGTCCTTCGTTGCCGGCAGCAGCCGAGTCGGTATCGATGGCATCGGCAGCGCGACCGGTCGGCGAGTAAGTTACGGCATTCTCATCCCCGGTCGAGCCATTATGCCTGATCACCACACCTGGAGCGCCCGGGGGCACGATCACCTGGGTGCTGGTCGGCGTCTCAAAGACCGTCTGGGCGAACACGGGGGTCGCGAACGCTGAAGCGACCACAGCGGCTAGAGCGAGCTTGTTCATGCTGATCTCCTGACGGATTGGTGCGGCAGAAAACTCCTGAGGCGTCTGGCAACTAGGATTGCGCGCAATCGATCCGGGAACCGGTAGACGCTGGCACACCAGTGTGTGCCGGCGCACGCTGGACACAAACGGCAACAGATGCGTCATCGAAGGCGCGGGCTCATTCCGCCTTCCGCAACTGCGCGTCACTCCGCTACACGACATCATGTGTCACCAGCCTTCGCCATCTGCCGCCCGTAGTCCGGCGCGATGTTGCAACGGAGCTGGATCGACATGGCCAGCGCTAGTAGTCAAAAGGAGTATTGACGCTCGGAGAAAATGGCAAAAACTTTCGAGAGTAATACTCCCCGGAGAAACTGGTGCCTGAGTTCGCAATCTCAGAAAACTGCGATGGGCGCTGCATGGTCATCGCGCCGGGCCTCATCGTGGATGATCTGAGCCGTGAAATGGCTGAGGCATTCGTGGCTGCTTGTCTCAGAGTTCAGGGGAAAGCGTCACGTGGTGCAATAGGTGCCACACACGCATCTTCGCGGGCGAGACGCTCAGCGCCGCGACATTAAACAGACTGCCGGACGGGTTTGATCCCGCTGCCGTGAGTAGAGCGTGATCTGCGTAGAACGAGTGTTCCGGAGCACACCACGGATAAACGCGTGGTGATTAACCATTTCGTGCACCGTCCTCGCCGATGTGACTAAGGGGCGAGCAGGTGCTGGAGGGTCTCCAACATGATGTCTCTCACCGCCGTCCGAGTCGCCGCCCCGGTCATCCTCATCGCCTCGTGGGCCGCTCCATCTCTCGCACAGCCTGCCGCGAATGGCGGGCCGAAGCTCCTCATTCACGGCAACTACTGCGGGCCGGGCAACAACGCCCCGCTGCCGCCTATCGACGCTCTGGACGCAGCGTGCGCCCGCCACGACGCCTGCACGCCCGATGTCGGCCTACCATCTAAAGCATGTAATCTCCGGCTGGAACATGAGGCAGCCGCGATTGCTCGGGATCCTCGGCAATCGGACGATGTCCGCTCCTTGGCAGGCTTCGTGGCCTCGTTCGCCGCGTCAGCCGCGTCGAGCACCGCTCCGTCGGTGCTCCCGGCTAGGTTCGGTCGCTAAGAGACTGTAGGTCAGCTCCCTCCAGCCGACGCCATCGTCCGGCCCCGCTGCAGCACCACGTCCTTAAACAGGTTTTGCCGGAGGCGGAGGCTCATTCCGCCTTCGCCATCTTCCGCCCGTGGTTCTGCACCACGTCGCGGAGTAGGCTGGCTGATCGCACTCTCGGCTTGGTGGCCACATAGCAGAGGCGGGGTGCCCAGGAACAGATTGCTACTCCGTGTGCTTACTCATGAGATAGAGGTCGATATGCTGAAGGTTGGCCAGCTATGGCTAACCGGGTTGCCGATCCCCATCCTCATCTCAGCTTGGTTTTTCTTTTCGCGGGAGCGATAGCGCATGCCTTGTAGAATGCGTGTCCTGCTTGCTGTATCAGTTGTCGCCGTCATCGGCACAGGCGGAACTGGCATGGCGCGTGGCGGCGGCGCCATCCCTCCTGGCGGCCAACTGGCGGCAACAGCGCCCGGTGGGACGGAAGGCCTGGCGGGACCGAAGAATGTTGCTGACGCCGTCCGAAGCGGTAACGCCTATGGCTGGCGCCAAGGTGCAAGCCGGAATGGGGTCGAGTACCCCCACTATCGACCTCGGATAGGTAGGTATTGAAAGAAGCGGTAGCCCTTGGCCCATCACCAAGGGACTGGAGCGGAGGCGGAAACTCGCCTCGCCGGCGAGCTAGACGACCTCCCCCGCTAGCCCGTGATCAGATTGGGCGGCGGGGCCGAGCCGGCTGGTGCTCTATCAAGGGGTGCCAGTATGCCTGTGAAAGCTCAGCACGCTGGTGTTGGAACTCTCGCGCACTCGATCGGTTGGCTTAGCAACTGTACCAAGCAACACCGCCCCGTATTGCTCGGTATGGAAGCGCCCGACCAAGGATCATCTCCCCTTGGTCGGGCTTTTTTGTCTATCAGCAACATATTGATACAAATCTGCGACCACTTGCACTGCACATGATGGGATCCCGTGTGCACCAGGCCGAGTTTTCGGATCACGCTTCTGGATAGGAGATGATCCTGATGAAACGTCTTACTCTTGCATCGACAGCGCTGCTGGCTGCGATTGCGTTTGTTCCCACTGGTGCTGATGCCCGTGGCTTCGGCGGTGGTGGCTTCCACGGTGGTGGCTTTGGCGGCGGCTTCCGGGGTGGTGGCTTCGGTGGCGGTTTCCGCGGCGCAGGCTTCCGTGGTGGCTACGGTGGGTTCCGTGGCGGTTATGGCCGCTTCGGTTACGGCTATGGCCGCGGTTATGGCTACGGCGGCTACGGCTTGGGTCTGGGCCTCCTGACTGGTGCAGCCGTTGGATACGGCCTCGCCGGCGGCTACGGGTATCCCTACGGCGGTTACGGATATGGCTACGGCGGCCCCTACGGTGGGTATGCTCCGGTGGGCTATTACGGCGGCCCCTACGGCTATTACCGTCGGCCGTATGGCTACTACGGTTACTGAGGTTGGCGTCTTACGCCTGAGCTATATGCAGCTGGCTTACAAATGGCGCCATACACTCGCTCGTAACTGGGGTTTGGCATGATGCTGTTGGGCCACGTTGCGCAGCGGCCCACCGTTGGTGAGATCGGATGCTGCCCTGTCCCGTGATCAGATCGGGGCGGGGCCGAGCGCCCGGTTCTATAAGGGGGGCATGCTCATGTCGGTCGAGCCAGACCAAAAGTTGTCAGACGAGGAGCTCGACCAGCTAGCGCGCGAGCTCTTCGCCGAGGTCCGGGGGGAAACGTCCGAGGCCCAAGCGGAAAGGGCGCTACAGAGCGCCGGCGAGGTGGCTGGAGAGGTCGTTCCAATCCTGCCAGACTGGCTCCTGGAGGTTGGCGACGACGATGCCGAGGGCAATGGCGCCGCTTAAACAGCCTGCACTGCGGTCACGTTCGATAAGGGGCCACGAACGCTCAGCGGATATGCACAGCTGGATCGCAACTAGGCACGATCATTGGACATTGGAAGAACACAGTCGTATCGGCACCCCAAGGCCCCCACATGTTGCTTATCTCATCCCTCGTGGCAGGCACGTTCGTGCTCGCCACATCGTTCTCGCTCATTGCCGTCTTGACGGATTGAGCTTGCGCCGGGCGTGGGTGGTCGGCTTACGAGCCGATCCCCCGCGCCGCCAGAACGGTTCGAAGTGCTTCGGCGAGCCCCTCAGCCGCGAAGGGCTTACGCAGGAAGCGAGCGCCCATGGGCATCTGCTCAGCCCCCGGCCACTCCACCCCCGATACGATCAGGATAGCGAGCTCGGGCCAACGTGCCGCGACAGCCTTGGCCAGGGTAAAGCCGCTAAGGGGCTCACCAGCGAGGTCCACGTCTGCGATCATGGCCACGAGTTCGGGCCGAGCCGCCAGATGGGCCTGTGCGGCCTCTATGGTAGCAGCCTCGGCGACCTCGTAGCCAGCATCCCGCAAGGCTGCAGCCGCTTCCATGAGCTGCACGGGGCTGTCTTCGACAACCAGCACGGCTAGCCGCGGCGCAAGGGCGTCCGCCATTCGGGGTCTCCACACGATTGGTGCCGCACTAACGCAGCTGAACCCGATTGCGTCCCGTGGTTGAGGGGATGGTCTTCGATTGGAGCAGACAGTCAGCCTATGGCTTGCGGGTGCCGCGATGGTGTGCCGGTGAACGCGGCAGGCGTCAGCGGGCAGCCGGGATGGCTGCGCCGGTGCTGCAGCTTGTAGCTTCCACCAGAGGTGAAGTTGCCCGCGATGATCACCTGCCCATGGCAGGCTGGGCAGCGCTTCGGAACCATCCTGTAGATGGAACGCGCGTCCAGAAGACTGACGGCGCTCCATGCACCGTCAACCTCCACCTCGCACGTCTGCTGATCGGCCACCGGCACTACGCTCGATGACTTCAGACCCGGATCTCTTCTGCGTGTAGGCCACCGGCCCGCAGGTGATCCGGGATGTCTGCATGGTCGTAGTACCCGGCTTCGTGGGCCATGGCGTCGAGGGCAGCGATCGGGTCTGCGGCTGAGCCAGTCCAGAGGATCGTGCCTGTCGTCGCCTGGCGGATTTGGAACACCTTCATCACTACACCCTCCCACATATGTTGAGCGATCAAGCGTAGCGGCGTCCGCGACGTTCCAGCGCTACCTCAATCGGTCAGCATGCCGCATGGGTGGCGCTCCTTTGAGGATGGCTCAGGCGAAGTGCATCGGCAGTGCGAGGCCGACGAGGGCGACATACGCGCCGACGAGGAAGGCGCCAGCCGGGACAACGACACCGCTGAGCAGGACGACGCGGGATGAGAGGGACATGACAATCTCCACTGGAAGGGCGGCGGCTGCCGTCGTAGAGAGAGGTTTATGCCCAAGCTCCGCGGATCGATGTGCTGCGGGACACCCGGTAATTTGTTCGAATCCAGCTACAAGATCACGCGCAGCAGGGCAGCTTTCAGGGCCCGCGGTTAGGCGGCCGTGTAGCCCGCCCCCATGTCGGGATCGGTACCGGAAGCATCGATCTGCCGAAGTGCGTGCTGAAGCGCCGCCCGGGCGAATGCGATCTCGACTGGATCGGTGGGCATAATCAGAACGCCCCCCCCTCCGGCGGGACAACCGGGATCGAGACGAGCGTCGAGCCATCCCGGTCGGTTATCGTGACGACAACGGTTTGCTCAGTGCCGCGGCCTGGAGCGCGACCCCTCGGAAAGGTGACGACGTTATTCATCCAGTGAGCGTAATTGGACAATCTGGCTCAAGCCATCAGATTGCGGTGGCTCACGCAGGGCGCCGGCGTAGGGGTTCGGCAAGAGGAGTGACTGATGGGAGCGCTCGCCGGTGCCGATCGTTGCCCCTGCATGCGCACAGCCCTCATCGCCCTGATCGTGCTGGTTCGGTTCGGCCCTGATGTCGCCTATGCGATGCACCACACGCTCCCGGATCTAGATACATCGCGCCAGACGACCGCGCCGAAGTGGATCGTCAGCCCTCCCGCGGTCGTGGTGATACGGCCACCGACGCCCTGAGGCAGGCCCTGAGATGGGCGCGTTCGCAGCGGTCGGTCGCCGTAAGTAACTGACGGCGCTCTGGTTCTTCGACACGATCCACAGCACTTCACCGCCAAATCGCGCCCTCTGTGATCATCCGTTGAACCAAGGCCTCGCATCGGGTCTGTTCGCATTTGTTCTCATGCGACGGAGGGGCAGGTGCATCTCAATCGGGTCGACGAGTTGTTGATCCAGGGTTCGGATGCCGTGCGGGTTCCGCTAATCGGACACGCCCTGTGTGCTGGCTTCCCATCGCCGGCCGACGACTTCCTGGAAGGCGCGCTGGAGTTGCCGCGCTGGCTCGTGCCAAACCCACCCGCCACTTTCCTGTGGCGGATCTCCGGCTCCTCGATGGAGGGAGCCGGCATCTATGACCGCGACCTCGCCTGCGTGGACCGCAGCCTCAAGCCCAGCCACGGCAGCGTCGTGGTAGCAGCGATCGATGGCCAGATGAGCTGCAAGCGCCTGGTGATCGACGGCAACGTCGCCCGGTTGGCGTTCTGTAGCCCGGAGCTGCCCGCCTTCGCAGTCGACGAGCTGGGAGAGGGCCTGATCTGGGGGGTGGTGCGGTTCTCGATCCGCTGGCACGTCGCCCGGGGCCGACTGTCGTGAGCGTGCAGGCGCCGCGTCTGCGCGATCGGATCGGCGGCGGCGGGGCGGTGGCGCTGATCGACGGCAACAGTTTCTACTGCTCGTGCGAGCGGGTGTTCGATCCGAAGCTCGCCGCGGTACCGGTGATCGTGCTGTCGAACAACGACGGCTGTGCCATCGCCCGGAGCAGTGAGGCCAAGGCACTCGGCATCAAGATGGGCGATCCCTACTTCAAGATCCGCGAGATGTGCCGGCGACAGGGCGTGCGGGTGTTCTCCTCGAACTACACGCTCTACGGCGACATGAGCGGCCGCACCAACGCGGTCTACCGGCAGTTCAGCCCGCGGGTGGAGATCTACTCCATCGACGAGAGCTTCCTGAACCTCTCGGACGTGGCGCCAGGCCTACGGGTGGAACTCGCGCGGGATCTGCGCGCCACCGTGCGGGCCTGGACGGGGATCCCTACGTGCGTCGGGATCGGCCCCACCAAGACGCTGGCGAAGCTGGCCAACCACATCGCCAAGACCGTGCCTGAGCTGCAGGGCGTGTGCGATCTAACTGACCCGACTGCCTACGCGCACTGGCTCTGCCGGATCGACGTGGCCGAGGTCTGGGGCATCGGCCGAGCCTCGCTGGCGAAGTTGGAGGCCATGGGCGTCGAGAGCGTGGCGGATTTGCGTGACCTCGATCCTCGGCCGGTGCGCAAGGGCCTGACGGTGGTGGGCGAGCGCATCATCCATGAGCTGCGCGGGCTCGCCTGCCTGCCGCTGGAGATGGTCCCGGCGCGGCGGAAGGGCTGCGCGGTCACGCGGTCGTTCAGCAGCCGCATCACCGAACGGGCGGTCCTCGAAGAGGCCGTGGCCGCGCACGCCACCAGGCTGGGCGAAAAGCTGCGGCGCGAGGGGCTGGCCACCAACCACGTGTCCATCTTCTACCATACCAGCGAGCATGACCGGGACGCCCCGATGCGATCGGTCTCAACAACGGTCAGTCTGCCTGAGCACACGAACGACACGCTGGTGCTGATCAAAGCCGCCCGGCACGGGGTAGCCAAGACGTGGCGCGAGCCCGGGGAGCGGCCTTGGCGGTACTCGAAGGCGGGCATCATCACCAACGACCTAGTGCCGCTGTCGCACAGCCCCCGGGCGCTGATCGGGCAGATGGACCGCGAACGATCAGGACCGCTCATGGCGGCCATGGACGCCTGCAACGCCCGGTGGGGGCGCGGCGCGGTAGTACCGGCCCGATCCGGGCTCGTGACCCGGCGTGAATGGAACACCAAGTTCGAGATGCGCACGCCGCGCTACACGACACAGGTCACCGAGTTGCCGGTCGCCCACGCCTGAGCGCGTTGGTCCGAGCTGTGATCAGTTGCGCAACGGCTTCGCGCCGATGTCCAGCCGATAGATCGTCGTTGGGAATTTCACCGCCGACGCCTCGCCGCCGTTCATCGTCGGCGTCCGATTCATCTGCGCCGCAGGGATCCACAGGCCGCCCTGCTCGTCGATCCACATGGCGTCGACCCAGACCAAGCGCGGATCCTCCAATAGCGTGCTCATGCTCCCGTCCGGGGCGATCTTGAGGATGCGCAGCCCGTCCGTGTCGCTCGCGTAGATCGTCCCGTCTGCGTCGATCGCGGTCCCACCCGTCGCCACGGTGGCTGCGAACAGTTTCACGTGCTTGGCTCGCTCGGCGTCGCTCATGCCGGCATCGTCGAGATAGCGTGTCTCGATGCTGTAGAGCGGGCCGGTGCAGGCTTGGTAGTAGAACGTCTTACCGTCGGGGGAGACTTCGAGCTGATCGGCGTGGATGAACAGGAGCTTGCCCTTGTCGTCCCGCAAGGTGCGGCCCTGGCCGGTGAGCGGACGCTGCGCAATGGTCGACCAGTGCCCGTCGAGCGCGCGCCTCAGGGTTCCCGTGTCGAGATCGAGCACGATCAGCCCGGGCTGACCGGCATCCGTCAGGTAGACGTTGCGGCCGTTGAACCGGAAATCGTCGATGAAGCTCCGATCGGTCGTCCCCGCCTGCAGCGGGTAGACCCGGCGAACGGCGTTGGTCGCGAGGTCGATCTGCACGAGTTTGGGGCCACCTGGAAGCGGTGCTTCACCCATACCGGGTGCGCCTTTGTCGACCACCCAAAGATCGCCGTCCGGGCCGATGCGGATAGCATTGACCGCCACGAAGGCCTTGGCCGGGTCGTCACCCTGTTTCCAGGCGTTCCACGCCTCGTCCGGGAATGCGACAGGCTTGCCGTTGCGCCATTCGCCGAGTTCGATGCCCTTACCCTTCGTCTGGCGCTGGAATGGCGAGAACAGCCGGCCATCTTTCGCCTTCGTGAAGCCGTTGAACACCAAGCTGTCCGATTGCAGCATCGGCTTGAGCGCGTCGGGACCGACCTGAGCATCAGCAGCGTGACTGGGTAACGCTGAAAACCCAACGAGCAGGAAGGCGAGGATCGAAGAGCGGATCATGCGCGACCATGAGTGTCGTCGTTGCGGGGTACCCTGCTGAAGGCACGAAAGACCACCGGTGTTCCCGGGCGATTTTTGACAAGTGCGTTGGCTCTAACCCACGCTGGCGCGCCATTCCATCACGGCTCGCCCGGCCTTGCGCACCCGATCAGCGTTGATCCGTACAGCCAAAGCGAGCAGATTAAGCGCTCGGCATCGAGATCCGACGGCGCGATATGACTGAAAGCGTTCCGTGAAGCCCCACACCGAGCACCTGAAGGCGAAAGGCTAGCTGAACTGGCGATTGCTCGACCCTTCGAATCACGGCCCTACATCCTGTTCTGATCAGCGATGCCCCATCGGCCGTGATCGAACGGAGGATCGCCCCATGGCGAAACTTACCCTCGTCGCTTCCTTCGCCGTTCTCCTGGGCGGCACGACCTTGGCGCCAGCACAGTCCTTCATAGCGCCCGGCGGCGAGCCAGCGGTCACAGAACCTGGGGGCACCGAAGGACGGGACGGAAGGCGCAATGTGATTGAAGGGATTGAAGACGGTGAGGCTGTTGGCGTTCCGCCGAGAGCAGCAGAGGGCTATGAGGATGAGCGACGTGTCCGTCGCCGTCGCGATCGGCGCCCGGACGATGAGGACTAGATCCTTCGCTCTGATCCTATTCCACCGTCTAGTGGAATAGGCGCCGAGGGCGAAGCGACCCCGATCGTTGCGAGCGCTAGCCGACGTTCTCGTTGCTCGCGTCAGTAGCTAGAGGCGAGATCTCTTGGGCTATCTGCTCGCCGACCAACTGCAGGAGAATGCGAGCAGCCAACTGCATCTCACTCGTGCCATGCTTCTTCACTGCGTCATAGGCAGCGATACAGGCGTCCAGCATCGCCTCGGGGCCCGTATCCTCGGTCATCGGTTCCGTCGTCAGTAAATCTATTACCTGCCTATTGTCGGCGTGCGACGTTGGTGCAACCGGTAGTTTTACGGGGGTGCCATGCGGTTGAATTATTGCATAGCACGGTTGCAGGCCATTATCTGGCCTGCAATTCAAGCGTGCAATAGTCCTGTCCGGTTGCGTGGCTGATGGAGAGCATGGGAATGCCAAACGACCCTCGGCCAACGGTCTATGCGGGAAAGGGCGGGCCGCAGCTGCAACGAGTGGCCCAGGCACTCGAAGTGCCGGTTGAGGCCTTCTTTGGGGTAGCAGCTTTCAAGTCTGATGCTGCTGATGCGACCGAACTGCTGCGCCTCTGGCAAGCCATCCGAGACCCTGAAAATCGGCAGGGCCTCTTGCTCGCCGCTCGCGGGTTCGTCCAGCGTGAGGCCGATGCGCGCCTAGCCGCAGAATAGGATGGCCGTAGGCGAGGCAAGGTGCTTAAGGCGCCCTCGAAGCCGCTGGCGTCATCTTCGTCGAGGAGAACGGCGAGGGGCCGGGGGTGCGGCTGCGGAAGGCGTAAGGTCAAACCCTCATGAAGCGCGATATGGATTTCATCCGAAACATCCTACTCGACGTCGAAGCAGGGAAAATGCAGACGCGATATGAGGAGCTGATAGGCAAGACGGATGAGGAAAACGGACTAGAACTCGACAAGCTCCGCTATCATTACAAGCTTATTGCTGATGCCGGATTTGTAACTTGCATCAAGGATTTGTCGCTGGGCCAAGTGCCGATCGATTTAACATGGTTGGGCTGCGATTTCGTAGACACGATCCGCGATGATGATGTTTGGCGAAAAACTAAATCTGGCGCCTCGAAGGCAGCCGGCGCAGGTTTCGGCTTCATTGTCGAACTGGCGAAAGGCTACGCTAAGGCTGAGCTGCAGAAACTCGGGCTACCATTAAGCTGATCCGTGAGTTTGGCATGGCAAAATCAGGTCTATACGGCGATCGCTGGAAGGCTGTGGGCAATTTGGGCGGCGGAGGTCAGGGCGATGTTTACCGCGTCGTCGACACCACCGGCGCGCTTTCGGGGGAGTACGCGCTTAAGCGTCTCCGAGATCTGCGGCGTCTCGATAGGTTCAGGAACGAAGTCGAGGCCCTGAAGAGGCTTCAGCACCCGAACATTATTCAGCTGATCGACAATTCAGACCTGATGGCCGAAGGCGACAACGAGAGGCATTACCTCGTGATGCCGATCGCCGCTGAGCGTGATGCGGAGCGGCGCCTCCCTATCTTCACCGGCAGTATCGAGAACACCGTGAGAGTCGGCCTGCAAGTGGCCAAAGCCTTACAAGCAGCGCATCAACAAAAGGTCACGCATCGCGACGTCAAGCCGGCAAATATTTTGTTTCCGGATCAGTCGTTCAACGTCTGGCTCAGCGATTTCGGGATCTGCCACCTCGAAAAGGCCGAAAATGACACTCCGTTTGGAGATGTGATGGGGCCTAGGCGTTTCGCTGCGCCGGAGATCGAAGCTGGGCGTGCCGAGGAAGTGCCTCCCGAGGTAGACATTTACTCACTAGGTCAGACCTTGTTTTATCTGCTTAGTGGCGGGCGAACTTTCCATCGTGAGGAAGTCAACGCGACGACCTACGACCAGTCGTTTCCACCGGGAGAGCAGAGCGAGCTTTTACGAGCGCTGTTCTCGAACATGGTCGCGCTACAAGAACGTCGTATCACCGATATGGGCGACGTAATCGTGCGCCTAGAGCGGGTTCTGTCGTGGACTGGCGAGGCGAAAACTCACGGGATCTCGGGGGATGTTCGAGGCGCCATACTGGCGGCGAAGCGCAAAGTGCAGGACTTCGATAAAGCCCATCATGATTTGCAGCGCAGGCGCGAACTTTATGACGCAATGCGCAAGCGGGTGGTCGAAAGTATCAAAGACACAATAAATGGGCCTATGAAGGCTGCCGCTGACCTGATTGCGGAGGGCGGGGAACTTGCGGTGAGAGTCACAGAAACCAGTCCGGCCGGTTTTAATATCGCCTTCGGCACACTGCGCGCCAATCCATTTTTGTCAGTCTGCCTGACCGTCTCCCGCGCGCAGCGTCAACACAAGATCAGTGAACTTCAATTTTGGCTGTGTTCTAAAAGGGTCGTTAGAGTAACCGTACAAATGAATACAGCTCGCCCATCAACCAACGCCGAGCCCACTGACGAAGAGTTTTTGCTTATTCCGCTGACGCTAACGACCTACAAAGGCGCGCCTCAAAAGTCCTATGCTGCCTTCGGGATCGATCATCCCAGAATTCCGATGGAAATACAAAATCATAGCCTGTCCGTCGACACTAGGAGCTTGTTCGGGTGGCAACGACAGCCGCCATCCCAAAATCAAAGGATTGAAGTAGCTATGCTAGAATTTAAATTATCCGATTGGCCCGAAAAACAAGGTGACGTCATCAGTCACATCGACTCTGTCATTGGTGTTTTTATTGAGCAGACCTTTTCTGACTTGACTTGAGCGAGCTGCACTTCATCACCTCCATCTCGGCGGCTACCCTGCTGGGATGCGCAGGCCCAGCACCTCGTGCGCGTGCACCAGGGCGCGGCCCACGATGATGCAGTGATTTACGAGTGCATCATTCCCAATGTCGTGCGCCTCCAGGGGCTCCCAGATCCGTAGGCACATGGCTTTCCCGCCCGCGCCGTCGTGGAGGGCAAGGTAGAACGGCGTCGGGCCGTCGCCCTTCTCCACCAACAGTCCGAGACGAATGCCGGGAGCCTCATAGATGCACCGAACTTCGTCGTACACGACGGCGGGGTTCAGCTCGTAGGTCGGAAAGCGATCGGGCTCGACCTTCTTCCGGAACTCGATGACGTTGGACATGGGGCCTCAGGCGAGAACGGGGCGCAGGTTCCGGATCAGATCCGAGGTGTGGTAGCCCTGCGCGGTTCCGACATGCTCGGCCGCGCGTTTCGGGTCGTCCACACCACTGACGTTCACGTCGCCCTGCTTGACCGTGATGTGGTTCGTCTTGCTGTAGTCGGAGCTTGATACGTTCGGCGCCACCGGTCGAGCGAACGACGGAAGGCTGCCGCTCTGGAATACCGGCGGGACGCCCTTCGGGAACACGTCCTTCACGGTCATGGCCGGCGGCTTCGGCGCTGCTGGTGCCGGCGGCGCGCTATCCGCCCGCTGCAGCCGATCAAGGAACGGCTTACGGATCTGGTAGGCCAGCGCGTGCTTCTGCGGGTTCTCGAATTTGGCGATGGCTTCGTAAAGTGCTTGGCCGTCAGTCTGCGCATTCATGATTGCCCGATACGCGTGGTTGTGGCTCACCGCGCCAGGAAGCCCCAGCATCTCCATCCGGTGATACTGTTGCTGTATCTGCATATCCCTCCAATCCTTGCCCTGCGACACGGCGAATTTCTTCAGAAGAGGGAACCGTGGGTTGCCGTTGGCATCGCTCCACTGAGCCGTGCCGTGGGCGTGCCCACTGTCGCCATCGGGGCCGCCTGGATCGAGGTTCAAGCCGCTTTCGCCCTGCATCGTGGCGATCATCGCCTGCGCTTTGCCCTTCGGCATGCCTTCGCCACCCTCGGCGACCGGCCGTTGCAAGAAGTCCATCCATGAGGCCACGCGCTGGGCGCCGACCGCCGACATACGGCCGCGAGCCGCCCGTCGACCGTCGTTGCCTGTGTAGCTTCCGTCGAGCGCCGCGGCCTCGCCTCCGTTGGCATGCGCTTCCGCGCTGCCACCACCGAGTGCGCGTTTAACGGCACCGTAGGCTCGCCGAGCAAGACGCTTGGCGGCACCCACTGCCCCACCCGGCGAGGCGCCGGCGTGATCTTCATCCCACTGGTCCGACAAGCCCGGCTTGAGGGCATTCGGCGTGGCGAGATCGGCGCCGACCGCCGTGCCGACAGCGACAGCTCCCGCCGTGCCAGCCCCGATGCCGAGGATGCGGAGCAATGTCGCCCAACCGGCGCCGAGGCCGCCGAACGCCCCGAGGATCTTCGCAAGCCAGGTTGTCGCCACGAACGTGCCGAATAAGCCCAACGCCAGCTTCATCTTGTCGACGTTGGCCTCAAATTTCCCCGTTTCCTTGTTGAAGTCTCCGAACGCCAGCATCAGCTGGTCAAACCACTTTTTCGCCTCTGGGCTGGTGACTAGTTCCAGCAAGGCCTTCGCCAGTTCCAGCACCACCTGCGCGATGTGCGCGATCACTTCCGCGATCTGATCACCGTGCGCGTCGAGCCAATCCACGAACTTCTGGAAGCCGTTGTTCTCGCCCTCAAATAGCTTGGACGCCACCTTCTGCCCGATGATATCGAGGCTAGCGCCGAGCGAGCCGAACGTGCGCTGAAGCGCGGCCGCATCCTTAGCGGCCTTGTCCGGATCTAGACCCGTGCGCCGCAGCTTTTCGTTGTACTCCTCAGTATATTTGTCCAAGCCCTGAATGAGAGCGCGGCCGGTCTTTTCATCGATGCCTAGATCCTGAAGGTAGGCATCCTGAAGATAGCCGGGCTTATTCTTCAGAGCTTTGCCGAAGTCCTGAAACAGAGCGTCTGCGGTACGCTTCACACCGTTGGCGTCGGTGGTCTTGATCCCAAGGCGTTCTAGCATTGAGTAGGTGCCGGGCGACTGCCGCAGGGTCCGCGCGAAGTTCTCCAAGGACGACACCCCTGCGCCGACGCTGGACCCCATCTGTGAGGCCGCATAACCGATGGCCTGGATGCTTCGCACGGTCGAGCCGGTGCGCTGACTGGTGAAGTTCAGCGTGTCGAAGGACTCAGCCACTTTGACTACGCCCGCGTGAACCGCCAAGGCGGCCCCTTCAATCGCAGCGCCAATTCCAACAGCCACCTTAGCGAAGTCGGCGAGGCGCGCTTTCGCGGCCTTAATTGCCTCGGCCTGCTTCTTGTCCGCCTCACCGCGGCGCGCATCCTCGTCTTTGGCGTGCTGAAGCGCCTCCTTGGCGAGCTTCAGGTTTGTCTCGCGGGATAGGCGGGCGACCTCCTCCTCGGTCTTGGCTCCGGCCCAGCGGGCGTCCTCAATCGCCTTTTCGGCCTTGATGACGGCCTGCTCATAATCTGCGACCGACTTCTTCGTGGCCGCTAGCGAGGCTTCATCAGCCTTCCAGCCGATCGCAAGCATGAATGAGGAAAGAACATCGCCTGCCATGGGCCAATTCTCAATCTGTCAGATACTGGCGGAGGTTCTGCGGGGTGTAGCCGCTCTTGTCCGCCGCCAAACACGTCATCTCGTTGAACCAAGGGCCGCCCGGGCCGCCGTGAGTGTCGCCGATGCGATTGATGACATAAATCTTGTATCGGCCATCTGCATCGAGCGACGGTATCTTGGCGTTATTCAGTTCGCCTGTGTAGCTAAGGTCTGGCGACGCCTGCTGGATTGAGCTGTTGTTAATGCGAAGTACACACCCTGGCGTCACGCGAGGGTTGATCAGCGACCTTACGACAATCCCACCGGGCGTCTGCGTTGGTAGCCCGATGAGGCCGGTATCAGAATTCAGCACCACATCGCCGCCGGGCAACGTGCCGTCCTTCGGCAGGATTTGAAGCTGGCCGTTCTGGATCGACCATTCTGTGCCGGTGGCCTTGGCTGTGTCCCGCAGGATGTCTTTCGAGGGACCAAACAGAATGCGAGGGCCGTTGAATTTGGTCGGCGGCAGGCCGGCGATGTAGCCGCGAGCCACGTCGTAGGCCTTCATCGGATCGAGTGCGGCATTGACCACGTCGGCGTGCGTCCAGCCGGGCGGCAACGCCTTGCTGGTCACCGCATAGTTGTACGCTTCGTCGCCGTCGCCGCAGAAGATATCTAATCGCTTGTCGACGGGCGTTTCCTGGCCGAACCGGCTGAATTTGATGTTGCCTTGGAAGATGATGCCGGCATTCTGTTCATACCCTGCCGACAGGCTAACACGGGTATATTCTTTGTTGATGAACTGCTGTGCTGTGGACCGTGAGACATTGTAGATTGAAATCTCGGCCGTGTTCGGAGTTTGGCGGGTCTGCTGGTCGACACGAAAAGCGACGCGCAGGGTCGAGAAATCTCGGGATCCTGAGCTACCCTGAACGGTCAAGTTGATCTTGCGGAGGTACTGCAGCGTCACCGGCCGGGCCCCTTCTCGCGGATCGAATAGGTGATGCTGCGGCGGAGGAGCCCCTTGTCGATGAGGGGCTTCTCGCCCGTGCGGCCGCGGGCCTTGCGAGCTTTCAGCGTGCGCGGGCTCAGTGGCGGGAAGGGCCCGTCCAAGAGCTTTTGTTGAACCGCATCGACTGCGATCAGCCCAACGGCATTGAGGGTGGCATCTACAGCGCCCCGATCCCCAGCCATGGCGAGTGGGATCGCCTTCTTGAGACGGGCGGCCACCGCCTCTTTCACGCTCTCGACGCCGGGCAGCAAAAAGGGGCGAGCCGGGATGTTCTTTTCCGGCACGCCAAACTCGTTGAGATAACCCAGCGTGGCATTGTCCGGTGGGTTTGGCTGCCCCGGCTCTGCGGAGCGCTGACTGCCGCCGGGGATGCCGACCAACACCTCGCGCGTCAGCAGGTCGTTGAACGCGGCCGGTATCTCAAACTTCTTGATGACAGTTACCGGCTTGATCTGGCCTGCATGCGCCTAGAGCGCCGTGATGGTGGTTGCCGGCGCCGGCTCCGAGACGGGACCGCGCCGGCTGGCAGGGTTGTTGGTTCACGACACTCGCTGCCTTGTCGTGCCCGACCCATGGAAGCCGGGAACCGCACCGGGGAGGACTCACCCGAGCGCAGCGTCTGCATCCGTCTCCAGCGCCCGCTGGAAGCCGAGCCACGTCGTCGTGGCACGCGACAGGAGGTCGGTCGGCTCGTTGGTACGGAAGCCAGTGAAGGTCTTGGCGAGTTCGGCCGTCTCAGGCTTCAGCCGGTAGACCGAGACCCCGGCGCCACCGTGCATCCGCTGAAGCGCATGGGCTGCCAGCTCGGCACGGCGATGGATTGCGCCGGCCTTCCGACCCTCGGCGGCAATGTCCTCGGCCACCGCCTCGATCACGCCCCGGGCTGCGGCCTGAACCTGAGCCTCGGCCTCGGCAAGGGCGTGGCGCTTGGCGTCCAGCACCTCGCCGATCGCAGCCACGGCCTGCCGGGCGGCGGCAGCCTTCACCCGGGCACGATCACGCTCGTGACGAGCATCGAGGCTCGCCGGATCGGGGGCGAGGTCGGGCTGCTCGCCGCCCTTCTCCGACCACTCTGTAATCTTGCGGGCCAGTTCGTCACCGCCGTCCAGTTCGGCAAGGCGACCACGGCTCTCCGCGAGGATGGCCTCGTGCTCGACCGCCTTGGCGTTCGCCAATGCCCCTTCCTTCGCCACAACAGCCTCACGGGCGCCTGCGCGGCGGTCGAGGGCATCTCGGAGCTTGGCGCGCGCCTCGGCCTCTAGTGCCGGCATTTCGGGCACCGGGCGGGCGGACTGCTGATGGGCGTCGAGCACCGCCAGCGCCGATCCAGTCTGAGCCGCAAGCGAAAGCTCGGCGGGCGGGCGGGACACATCCAACAGGGCCCGCTCGGCCAGGAAGGCGTTGAGTTCGGCATGGTTGCGCGGAGCCTCGCGCAAGGCTGGGGCGGCGCTGCTCCGCGTCGGCAACACCGTCACCCGAGCGTCGGACGGCTGGTAGAGCGTCCGATCCACGGCAGGCGCAGGGGCAGCGGCCGGCACGGGGACTGCAGCCCGAGAATGGTCACGACGGTCAACGTCGGCAGCCGGGGCGGCGCTGTTGAAGCGCGGAACCTGCGGGGCGAAATCGTGGACGGGGCTGCTCATCGGGTGGTCCTTCCGAAAAACTTGTCGGCCGCTTCCTGCCGGTCTTTGTTCTGCTGGCGCTGGCGCTGAGCACGGTCGCGCCACGCCTGGTCGAAGGCGGCGCGATCACGGACGGCCTGCACTTCGGGCGGCGGATTGGTGAGGTACGCGCGGGCGTCGGCGAGCGCCTTGCGTTCAGCGACCCGATCCGTGGCAGCCTTCAGCGTGTCGAGGCTGCTATGGATTCTGTCGAGCACGCGCTGGAGCTTCTGAGTACCCGATGGCTGCCTACGTCTGGGCGCTGCGTCTCGTGTCGGGATCGCGATGTCGATGGTGCTGCTCCGCATCTCAGATGCTCCTCAAGCGGTAGGTGGAGTGATGGGCGGGATGGGCTCGCCCGGCAGGAGCAACGGGTCGGAGAACCCCATGCTCGACTGCCGGGCTTCGCACCGAACGACAGGACAGGGAGACCGTCGTTCGATCCGGCGAATGAGGTTGACCGCAACAGGGCTGGTGGTCGCGCTAGTCATCGAGCAGCCTCGCCCACATGCCGGGGTCGTAGTCTCCGGGCTGCTTCTGCAGGCTTACCAGCACACCGGCAGCGGCGTTCGCCACGTCGTCGTGCGCGCCCTTCATCTGCGGGTGGTCGATGATGTCCTTGCCGCTGCCACGGGTGGTGCGGCGCTCCAGCGAGACGAGCTGCTGCTGGAGGTTCGGCACGTTGAGCAGCCGACACCGCTGACTGTTCAGCAGGGGCAGGAATTCGCGGTAGATGTCGGACTTCGACCGCTCCGAGACCTCGTAGGTGATCCCACGGGTCTGGAACCGCTCCCGCGGCCACTCGCCGGCATAGCGGTCGCCGACGACCCGATCGATGCCGTAGGCTTTGCAGAGGCCCGCGAACTCCTCCACGATGCTGTCGGGCGAGACCGAGCGGATCTCGCGAACCGCATCGAGGATCGCCAGTTCGCCCTCGCTGTGCCCGATGGCCAGCGTCATCGCATCGGCGCCTCCACCAGCCAGATCCACGAAGGCGCTGTAGGTGGTGCCCCCGATCGGGCCGATCTCGCGCAGATCGCCCGGCACGCAGGCCTGCACCGCCTCAAGGCTGACGAAGGCCTCGACATCCCGGCGGAACTCGGCGCCATACTCGGCCGAGGCGGCAGCCGGGTCGCGGGTGTAGGCCCGCTTCACCACCGCAGGATCCAGTCCCGGGTTCATGGTCTGCGAGGGGGCCCGCAGCACCAGCACCGTCGCATCACCCGTTGCCCCGTAGTCGCGCTGGTAGGTGCGGTACAGCTCGCCCTTCCGAGCATAAGGGCTGGACAGGACACACAGCGGGCCCCCGGTCGTCGCTAACCCAGGGCGGATGGCGTCGAGGATCTCGGTGTCCGGATTGGCGCTGTTCTCCAAGTGCCAGAACGCCACCTCATCGCAGAGCGCCGCCGCCAGGGTCTCGCCGCGGATCGTCTTGTAGTTCGCGGGGCGGACCTCGATGTCGACGCCGGCCCGCAGCCGGATGGTGTCGACTGTGGGCTCGCCCTCGACCATGTCCCGCATCTCATCCGAGTGCGTGAACACGCCCAGCACGTAGCTGAACACCTTCGCGGCCTGGACCGTGGTCGAGGCCATAATCGGCAGCTTTACCCGCTCGCCGGGGGCTGCCAGGGCGCCGTAGTCCACCAGCCCAGCGAGGTAGGAGCCGAGCACGCTGAAGGCGCGGGATTTGCCGCCGCGACGGCCCACGATGCCCCATAGCTCGTCGACGGGACGCTCGGGCTCACGCTCGCGGCCGGTCAGGGCCGTGAAGATCACCCGCTCATCGTCGGTCAGCGGCTCGCCCCGGGAGGCGATCAGGATGGCACGCCACGGCGTCCAGGTCTCGCCGGGCAGGATCTCTCCGAAGATGGCGGGATCGGCCAGGGCCTCGCGCATGGTACAGAGGGGGCGGCAGGCTGGGTTCATGCCGGGCGCCTCGCATAGCGCTCACGCAGCCCAGGACGCTCAGGAGCCTTCGGAGGCCCCATCCTGCGGGCCTGTCGGTCCATGCGGTCGCCGATCTGGCCCAGGGCCTCCAGATCGACGTTCTGGCCACTCGCCATGGCCGCGTGCAGCTTGGCTAGCTCCACGGCTAGGCCGGCATAGGCCCGGGCAGCCTCGCGCTGGGTGACCGACATGCTGGCCTTACCGCCGCGCTCGGCCTCCACCTCGTCCAGCACGGACTTGTAGTGCCTCGCCGCCTCGGTGCTACCCGGCACGGTCACGAGGAACGGCCGGCTGCCGTTGGCGAGCGCCGAGCGCTGCTTGGGCGAGCGGGTAGTGGCAGGTTGAGCTTGGAGCGACATTCGACCGACCGATTATGTTTCGTTAAATATAGTCTCGGTCCAATGATTTGTCCAATATTGATATTTCCCGTTCCTGGACGTTCGCAGTCGTTCCCTGGCGTTCGCCTGTTCTCTTGTCAGACCGCGCGGTATCAGAATTCGGAGGGCCAATAGCCAGGCATTGGACGGTGGTCTGTGCCGTGCATGAGCTGAACGCCAACGGGAGGTGGACGTGGCGGACGACTACATGATCCGAGCGGCCCTGGGCCGAGCGAAGAAAGACTTCCGGTGCGCCTCAGCGTGGATAGCCTTCGAGCAGCACAATCGCCTGGTCCGGCAGGGCTGGAAGGTGCACATCTTCAATCCGGCTCGGGACCAACTGACCGCTGACCAGCTTGAGGCCGCGGCGCAGGCTGAGATCGGCAGCGCCGTGAACGGTGAGCAATCCGGTTAGAAATGCCCGTGATCGTGGGGCGCGATGTGGGTAGCGCTCAGAGCGAAAATCTAAATCACTGACGTTGCTATATTTTTCGGTCTCGGCGGCGGAAGGCCCATCCGCCGCTAGGGTTTCCGAGGGGGCGAGTTGCCCGCGCTAGATTTTTAGAGGGGTGCGGCTCGCGTGTGAGCGCCGTCTCACAACCCCGATTCGACCGATCCCGTACAGCGCACGCCGCCTAAGTCGGCTCGATCGCGTCGCTGATTCTACTCGGCTCGAGTCCCGTTCAGTGTCGGTGCTTGCTCGGTTCTGACGGGCGACATACCCACCACCGCACCCTGCCGTGCCCTAACATCTAACGCCAACCTAACATCTGGCTAACATGTTAGGCGTGTGCCGGACCTAACCTAACCTAACACCCCCTCTAAGAGGGTGTTAGGTGTTAGGGCACGAGGTTAGGTCTCCAGATCAGCTCATCGCGCTCTGCAATGGCCCCTACGGCGGCCAATCCAGTGCGGATGCGGCTGAACGCTACACTCGGGTTGGAGTGAGCCCGGTCCAGCACACCGCGGCGGTAGAGCTCCTCGCGCCAAGCGTCCCTGTGAACCGCATTGGTTTTGGTCGGAGCCCCACAGGAATGTGGCGCTGGCTTCCCGTGGCTGATCAGCGCTTCGGATAAAGCTTCCAAAGCAACGCGTTGCTCTGGCCGCAATGGTTTACGCGGCCGCTCGACGACAGGCGAACCGCCGGTAGCCTCTTCCGGCCTAACGATGCACGACGTAATCGGCTCGCCCGCATCGTCGACGCCGACCTCGACGCGCTCCAACCGGCAGGTGACCGTCTCGCCGTCAGGCCCGTCCTTCATCAGCTCGACGGTGCAGCTCAGGAAGCCGTCGCCGAGCTTCTTCACCGCAAGCTGGGCGTCGACCGCGCCGGCCAAGGCAGAGTGGCCCCGGGGGCGGGTGCCTTCGAGCCCGCAGTGGTGGACGATGACCACCAGGCAGCCGAAGGCGTCGCGGATAGAGTCTGCGGCGCGCACGTAGGCGGTCATGTCCCGGTCGTCGCTCTCCGAGCCGGTGAAGCTGCGGTTGAGTGTGTCGAGGCAGACAACGGCGGGCGGCTTGCCGTTGGGCAACTGCGCGCGGATCGCGGCGATCAGCTCGGCGGCGTCCGCGACGAGCGCGAGCGTCGCCGGCATCAGGTAGAACGGCACCTCGCCCTCGAATGAATCCAGGTGCGCCTGCTCGAAGGCGACCTTTCGGGCCTCAAAGCCCTGCTGCCCCTCCAGCGCGCAGTAGACGATGGTGCCGGGCTCGACCCGGTGGCCCTGGTACGGCCACCCGAGCGCGACGTGCATCAGCATGTCGAAGGCCAAGAAGCTCTTGCCGCACTTGGGTGGGCCCCACACCACAGTGAGGCCACGGATCGGTAGCAAGCCACGGACACGGAACCGCGGGCTGGTGCTCAGTCGGATCTGGTCGAAGGCGATGAGGGGGAAGCGCCCCACGGCGGGGCGCTCCTTTTGCTGATGAGGCTCGTCGCCGAATCGAGCATCCAAGTCGTCGGCGGCGTGCGACCAATCCGAAGCGGGGCTATTGTAGGCGCGTTCTGACACTAGGCGCCTCCGCGCGAGCCGGAGGGACTGAGCAACGCCGCGGCGTCCGCCGCGCTGCTAAGCGCGACGGCGGCCTGGCGCAGCGCGTACCGAAGAGCGCGTGCGTCCCCTATCGCCGCCATCTCCGACGCCATCCGTGAATAGGCTTCGGCGATCGACGCGGCCTCGGCGACGGCGTCGTAGGTGTGAACGGCCATCGCCGCCCGTTCGGGGCTATGGAAGGGCGCGTTCATTCTGCGCCTCCCCGGCTGATCGTATCTGCAGCGAAGCGAGCCAAGAGAGCAGCGTCGCTGCGCCCGTGGTCTTTCTTCCGGCTGAAGCTCTCGGCTGAGGCCGGGAACAGCCGCTGGGCTAGCGCCCGACCGGCCTCCTTCGGATCGGCGGCACCAAGAATGCCGTGATGCCGCTTCCAGACCGACGGCGTCACCAAGTGCACCGGGAGGTGGCACAGCGTGGCGACGGTCTTGGCGGTGGCGTAGGCCGCGCCGATGCCGAACGCCTGCTTGCACCCGTCGCGCGGCTGCGGTCCCTGCCGCTCGACCGCGGCGAGCGCCGGGCCGAGCTGTCGGATCCGCCGCTCCAGAGCGTGCGCATCGACCTCGCCGTTCACCACCGGCATGTCGTCGACGGATACCCGCTCCGGGTAGGCCGGGAAGTAGAAGGCGACGGCGCCGGTCAGCCCGGGGTCGATCGCCACGATGCAGATCTCGGGAGCGGTGCTCATGCCCGGCCTCCATCGAAGGTTCGGGCAAAAGCACGCAACGCGTCGCGCTCCGATGCCTCGGCGACTTGAAGCGCCATCAGCATAGAGTCCGGGATGTGCCGCTTGATCGACGCCTCGACGAGATAGCGAAGGTCATCCGGCGGCAGGGCATCCAACTCGACGCTGTCGCCCTCGAACCCGATCGCGTGCGAGTTGCCCTCGCGCTTGGTCGGCCGGCTCGGCAAGCCAAGGATGCGGATCTGATCCGGCGTGACCGCCATACGGGTGAAGGTCACGTTCTCGTCGTAGCCTGAGTCCGCCGCGATCTCGTCGATGTAGGTGAACAGCTTCCGCTGCGTAGCGGCACTAGCGGCTACTCCGCTCGGGTCATGATCACCGAACTCATAGATCACGCACGGGCGTCCGTCGGCACAGATGCCCTCGGCAGCCTCGTGGAGGTAGGAGTCGGATGCGAAGCCCCGGGAGACGTACAACGGCACGTCGTACACCTGCGTCACGTCCATGATGATGCCGGCCAGCGCGTCCTTCTCGCACCAGACCTCCACCCGCTCCTCGACCTGAGAGAAGACGGATCGCCGGTAGGTCTCGGCGGTCAGGTGCAGCGCGTGCTCGACTCCATGATAAGTACGCGGGCGGCGCACCCACCGGGTGTTGTCGGAGATGTCGGCCCATGGGATCACGCCCTCGCGGCGCAGCTTCAGCAGCTGGTGGCCGACCATGGCGTAGGACTGTTCGGTCTTGTCGACGATGCCCTGGACCGTCAGGGCGTAGAACAGCTGACGGAGAGTCATCGGCTTCTGCAACGCCACGGTGTTCACCATGGCGCGACGCATGACCGCCAACTCCATTTTGGAGCGGCGCTGACGCTTTATCGAGCTAGCTGGATAAACTGAGTTGAGGGGCGAGGCGCTCATGCGGCGCCTCCCGCTTCACCAAGCCACCGCGGGAGGGCGAAGACCTTCACCATCCGGTTGGCGAACGCCCTGTAGCGGGGGTGGCCGTCCCGCCAGTCGCGGAACCACGTCTCGCGGAATGGCCGAAGCCATGCGATCCCAGCCTCGCGCCACTCCTCATGCTCGGTCAGGGCGTAGAGCGCGGCTGCCTCGATGCAGTCGATTTCGGTTTCGCAGAGATGTTCGAGGGCGGCCGTGAGCACGATCGAGAGGCCGAGCGGGTAGATCTCCTCGACGATCGCATCGCGGCTCCAGGTCGCCTGCTCCTGGTTTTCGCCGATAAGATCGATGAGGAAGTCGGCCCGGTCGCACCACCGGAAGCGGTCGAGCATGCCAGTGGTCCACGCCTCGATCGGCACGTCGGCTTCCATGCCGCTGACCCGCGGATAGGCGGGCTCGCGCGGTTTCGAGAGCGGCACCTTGGGGATGAGGCCACCACCGTAGTCCTCGAAGTCGGGCATGCGCCCGAGGCGCTGCGCATCTGCCGCGAAACGCTTGCGCTCCGCCACGTCGTGGATGCCGGCGAAGATCGCAGTGCCATCCATGCTGAACAGGACCTGCTCCGGGTCGGCCGGATTGATCTGGTTGGGCAGGTAGACCGGCACGGTGACGCCGTAGGGCGTGGGGAAGGTGCCGTAGGGCTTGGATGCGTTCATCGCGTCGCCCTCCATGTGTCGAGGGACGGGTACGCGAGTTCGGCGAGCGCCGCCGCGGTGGCGGGAGGGAGGCCGAAGCGGCTGGTGAGCCTATGGACGCGGAAGGGGGCGGGTGCTATTTCGGAACGGTCAATCTGGCGAGATAGACATTCCGAGGGACGTGAGCGCTGGCCGGCGCTCCGTCCCTCAACTTGTTTCTGGGCCATGCGGCTACGCGGCCTCCTGCACCAGAGACGCCACGTAGGCGCGCAGGCTCTCGTCCGTGACGAAGCTCGATCGGCCGATGTGGACGACCTTCAGCTTCCCCTGCTCGACCAGCCGGTGGAACGTGGTGTTGCTGACGCTGAGGGTGTGCTGAGCGTCGAGGCGGCGATGCAAAAGCTTTCCCGTTGGCGCGCGCAGGTCGACTGCGGCGCCCTGAACTACTGCGTTCATGGCGGTTATCCTTGGTAGCCCTCGGAACTTCCGGGTACGATCGAAAGCTAAGGACGCGGATCTACAAAGTCATATGGACGGTTTGGTCTGCTTTCGGGACCAATTCGTCCGCGTAGCTTTGAACGAGCGGATCACCACCTTCGCGACGCCGTCAACGGATGCGTCGACCTTCAAGATATGGAATATATTTTCAAGAAATAACTCAAACTTGCTTATAGTGGCGATGTCTTCCCTAAAATTTCTGGATGGATTCTCCCCAGTGATCCAGTAATAATAATTTGCACAATGGCTTGCGATTGCCTCTGCTCTATGTCGTTCGCTACCCTTGCCGGATTTTTGATTTTTCTCCGGTATATCTGCGAGGGAAACATTTGACATATTTTTCGCAAAATCTATCGCATTCTGCATAGAAGCTCGAACGTCCCAAACGCTTGTTCCAATTTCGATTGCTTTACCGAACGTTGGGCTGTGAAAGGCTAGAAGTGACTGCTCGGCTTTTTCCATCGCGCGCTTAAAGCTTTCAATCTCGCTTTTGACGACGGATCGCTTGGCTTTAGTCATGCCGTTGTGAAATGGCATAGGCCATGGCGAGGACTGAGCTACCTTCGCAGACCAGCGGCGGATGTCTGACTCGCTTCTTGGATTGCTGGGATCAGCAGGAAGGCCAGTCATCACAGTAAAGATTTGCTCAGCTAAGTCCTCAAGTCGTGCTTTACGATCAGGATCGTGGCCTGGCTCCCAAGTCATAGGGCCACTCCGTTCTGATCGCACCACGAAGCCCAAGCGTCCATCAACTCGCGCCGCTTCTCGAACAAGTCGCCGCGCCGGTAGGCCCGTTCGGTTGCATCGCCGACCATGTGCGCCAGCGCCATCTCGGCGAGTTCGCGCTGGTATGAGGTGCACTCACCGGCCCAGTCTCGGAACGACGACCTGAAGCCGTGAACGGTCACGCCAGTGTCCCTGATATCGGCGAGGGCGTTCCGCAGAGCCTTGTCGGTGAGAGGGCGACGGCTCCGGGCGCCAGAGAAGACGAAGGTATCATCGACGCCCTGCATTCGGTCTAGGACCGCTAGCGCCGCCGCCGACAATGGCACACGGTGTTCGATGCCAGCCTTCATCCGCTCGGCCGGCACGGTCCAGATGCCGGACTCCATGTCGATCTCGGACCATCGGGCGCCGAGTACTTCACCGGAACGGGCGGCCGTCAGGATCGTGAATTCGAGCGCGCTCGCCGGGATCGAGTGCCGCTTCCTGAGATCGGCCATGAAGTCGGGCATCTGCTTGAATGGGACCGCCGCATGATGGACGACCCGCTTCACCTTGGACCGCTTCGGCAGCAGGTTGGCGAGGTGGCCCTTCCAACGCGCAGGGTTCTCGCCGCGCCGGTAGCTATTGGTCGTCGCCCAATCGAGGACGGATTCGATGCGCCCCCTCACCCGGGTCGCCGTCTCGGCCTTCGTGGTCCAGATCGGCTCCAGCACCTTCATGATAAGCACGGTGTCGATCGCCTGCACAGGTAGGTCACCCAGCACAGGATAGGCGTGGTTTTCCAGAGATGACGGCCACTGCGCTGCATGGATGGCATTGCGCCACCCGGCTTTGTGGGCAGCAACGTACTTCTCGGCGCAGGTGCGGAAGGTGACGGATTTGGCAGCCGCGATTGCTGCCTCCTGACGCTTCTCCTTTCGGACCTCAACTGGGTCGATACCGTCGGCCGTCAGCTTGCGGCACTCGCGGGCGCGCTCTCGCGCCTCGGCCAGGCTGAACGTGTGTGCGGAACCGAGCCCCATCTCCCGAGCCCTGCCGGCAATCTTAAAACGGAAGATCCAGCTCTTGCCGCCCTTGCCAGCGACTTGGAGCCAAAGACCGTGCCCGTCGCCGTACATCCCCGGTGTCTTCAATCGAGCCACACCGAGGGCTGTGAGCTTACCCTGCATAGGATCTACACCCGCTCTGTTACCCACACCGTAAACACGGATTTGCGGGAACGCCAGCGAGCCGCTGGGCACTTCGGGCACAAAAATATTCTTTTCTAGCAGCTGCTTGCGAGACTGCCTGGGACGTCGAGGGACGGCGTTACCGAGGAGGTCGCCTCCGCGGCGGAGGAGCTCTCCAGCGCCGTCGAGGAGATCAACCGGGCCGCCGCGCAGGTCACGATCGCCCTCGACCAGATCACCAAGGGGGCGCAGCAGCAATCGGCCGCGACCCAGCAATCCTCGGCCGCGATCGCGCAGATCGAGCGGCGCGCCCAGGTGACCCAGACGCTGGCCGGCACCGCCGTGGAGAAGGCGCAGGCGATCTCGGGGCTGCTGATCGAGAACAAGGGCCTGGTCGATGGGATGATCGAGGGCCTCGAGCAATCCGTCGAGGCCGGCCGCGTCAGCCGCGACCAGATCGCGTCCCTGGAGCAGGTCAGCCGGCGCATCGACAAGATCGTGGACGCCATCACCACGGTCTCGATCCAGACCAACATGCTCGCGGTCAACGGCTCGGTGGAGGCGGCGCGCGCCGGCGAGTTCGGCAAGGGCTTCGCCGTGGTCTCGACGGATATCCGCAACCTCGCCCGGGATTCCGCCGAGAACGCCGAGCGGATCAAGGACACGGTCAAGACCATCCAGGACACGATCGTGTTCGTGCGCGGCGATCTTCAGGAGATCGCCGAGAGCGCCGCCACCGAGGTCGAGAAGAGCGGCGCGATCTCGCGCAACCTCGACGCGGTGGTCAAGGACATGGCCGAGGTGCTGACGGGCAACCAGGAGGTCCTGACCGGCGCCGACGGCATCACCCGCATGGTCCGGGAGGTCCAGACCGCGATCGAGCAGGTCGCCGCCGCGGCCCAGCAGGCGGCGCGGACCTCCGCCGAGGCCGGCATCGCCGCTGCCGAGCAGGGCAAGGGCGCCGAGCAGCTCGCCGCCGCGATCGAGGAGATCGCCTCGCTCGCCGACGAGCTCCAGGCCGCCTGAGCCGAACCGTCCGGAGAGCGAAAGACCGACCATGGCAAACGCAGCAGCTCAGGCGGTGCAGGCGCTGGATTCCGGGTTCGCGCCCGATCTGGCCGCCGCCGCACGGCCCGACCCGGAGGACGGACGCAGCGAGGCCCGTCAGTTCGTGATCTTCCACGTCGAAACGGAGATGTTCGCCGTCGCGCTGGCCGACGTGCAGGAGATCATCCGGATCCCCGAGGTGGTGCGGGTGCCGTTCAGCCCCGCCTCGCTGCTGGGGCTGGCCAACCTCCGGGGCACGGTCCTGCCGGTCCTGAACCTGCGGGACGTGTTCGCCTTCCCGCCGGTGCTGAACGACGATTCCACCCGGGTGGTGGTGCTCGACCAGGGCAATCCGATCGGCCTCGTGGTCGACCGGATGGCCAACGTCGTGACCGTCGATCCCGACCGGATCGAGCCGACCTCGGCGATCGAGGGCAGCGTCGACACCGCCCTCCTGACCGGGATGATCAAGGGCGATGACGGCCGGTCGATGGTGATGATCCTCGACGCGGCCCAGCTCGTCAGCCGCGAGTTCAGCCAGTTCTCCACGAAGGCCCGCCGGGCCGCCGGCCAGGTGCAGGCCGCCGACGCGGCCTCGTCCGCCCGGGCCGAGGTCGAGGCCGACGAGGACCAGCTCGTGAGCTTCGAGGTGGCGGGGCAGGAATACGCCTTCCCGATCGAGCGGGTGCAGGAGATCGTCCAGCTGCCCGAGCACCTCACCCACGTCCCGAACGCGCCGGCCCACGTGCTCGGGGTGATCACCCTGCGCAACCGCCTGCTGCCGCTCGTGTCCCTGCGCGAGATGTTCGGCCTCCAGGCCAAGGAATTCACCGAGACCAACAAGGTCGTGGTGGTGTCGCTCGGCGCGGGCGGGACCGTCTCGGTCGGCGTCGTGATGGACAGCGTCAAGGAGGTGCTGCGGGTCAGCCGCAGCCTGGTCGAGGCGATGCCCGCCCTGCTGTCGCAGGACGGCGGCATGGACGAGATCCAGGCGATCTGCCGGCTGCAGGAGGGGCGTCGGCTGGTCTCCGTCCTGTCGGTCGAGAAGATGTTCGACACCACCGAGCTGCGCAAGCTGGCCACAGCGGGGAACGAGGGCATGCGTACCGACGGACGACAGGACGGGGACGAGCGCCAGGACGCCGCCGACGAGGAGCAGTTCGTGGTGTTCCGCCTGATGGGCGAGGAATACGGCGTGCCGATCGAGGCGGTGCAGGAGATCGTCCGGGTGCCGGACGAGCTGACCCGGATCCCGAAGGCGCCGTCCTTCGTGGAGGGGGTGATCAACCTGCGCGGGGTCGTCCTGCCGGTGGTCGACCAGCGCCGCCGCTTCAACCTCGCCGAGGCGGAGCGCAACGACCGCCAGCGGATCATGGTCTTCACCGTCCGCGGCGTCCGGACCGGCTTCATCGTCGATTCGGTGTCGGAGGTGATGCGGATCTCGGCCAAGGCGATCGGTGCGGCGCCCAACCTTTCGGACGCACAGCAGCGCCTGATCCGCCGGGTCGCCAACCTGGAGAGCCAGAAGCGCATGGTCCTTCTGCTCGACACGATGCAGCTGCTGGACACGCAGGAAGCCGCCGCCGTCCAGCTCACGGCCCACTGAGCGAGGGTCCACCACCCCTCGTCCCGACATGTCACCCCGGAAAGACCCAGCATGATCCGCGCCCTCGTGGCCGATGATTCCGCGTTGATGCGCAGGCACCTCACGCAGCTCCTCGAGGCGGCGGGCGGCTTCACGGTTCAGACGGCCCGCAACGGCGTCGAGGTTCTGGAGGCGCTCCAGAGCTTCGATCCGCACGTGATCACCCTCGACGTCAACATGCCGGAGATGGACGGGATCACCTGCCTGTCGCGGATCATGGCCGAGGATCCGCGGCCGGTGGTGATGGTCTCGTCGCTGACCGAGGAAGGCGCCGAGACGACGCTGCAGGCCCTGAGCCTCGGGGCGGTCGACTTCGTCCAGAAGCCCGGCGGCACGATCTCCCTGTCGATCGACCGGATCCACCGCGAGCTGCTGACGAAGGTCCGCAGCGCCGCGGTCACCCGGGTCCGCCGCAGCACCGGGCTGCGCGGGCGCTTGGCCGCCCAGCGCCGGCGCCCGGCGCCGGAGCCGCCGCCCCGGGTCGCCTTCGCGAGCGGGGGGCGCCCCGGGCTGGTGCTGGTCGGCGTGTCCACGGGCGGCCCCGGGGTGCTGGAGGAGATCCTGCCGCGCCTGCCGGCGGACTTCCCCTGGCCGGTCCTGGTCGCCCAGCACATGCCGAGCAGCTTCACCGGGGTCTTCGCCCGGCGCCTGAACGACCTCTGCGCCGTCTCGGTGGTGGAGGTCGCCCGGCAGATGCCGATCGAGCCGGGCACGGTCTACATCGCCAAGGGGGATGCCGACCTCGTCGTCACCCGCCGCGGCACCGGCTATTCCGCGACGCCGCTGCCGCAGAGCGACGCGCATATCTGGCATCCCAGCGTCGCCCGCATGGTCGAGAGCGCGCTCGCCCTGCTCTCGGCCAACCGGCTGATCGCCGTGCAGCTCACCGGGATGGGCGACGACGGCGCCGAGGCCATGGCCCGGCTGCACGCCGGCGGCGGCCTGACCATCGCGCAGGACGAGGAGACCAGCATCGTCTTCGGGATGCCGCAGGAACTCATCAAGCGCGGCGGGGCCAGCGTGGTCCTGCCGAGCGACACGATCGCAGAGCAGCTGATCGGGTGGCTCCGTGCCCCCGAAGCCGGGGCTCGAGCCGGGGAACGCCGCCGTGGCTCTTAAGAAGCCGAACCACGCGCCGAAGGGCGCCGAGGACGTGCCGCACGCGGATCTCGCCGCGCTCACCCTCGCCCTCGCCTCCCCGGAGGCGGGCGAGCGGCGCCGGGCCGCGCGGGAACTCGGCGCTTTCCCGGAGGCCGGGCCGCGCCTGTGCGCGCATCTCGGAAGCGAGCCGGCGGCCAGCGTCCGGGCCGTGATCCTGACGACGCTGATCCGCATCAAATCCCCCGCGGTGGTGGAGGGCCTGCTGCCCCTGCTGCGCAGCGAGGACAGCGCCCTGCGCAACGCCGCGATCGAGGTGCTGCAGGAGATGCCCGCCGAGGTCGAGCCGCATGTCGCCGACCTGCTGGCCGATCCCGACAGCGACGTCCGGATCCTGACGGTCAACATGCTGAGCCTGCTGCCGCACCCGAAGGCGCCGGACTGGCTGGCCGAGGTCGTGGCGCGCGATCCCCACGTGAATGTCTGCGCGGCGGCGGTCGACGGCCTCGCCGAGATCGGCAACGAGAGCGCCATCGCGCCGCTCCAGGCCCTGGCCGCGCGCTTCCCCGAGGTGCCGTTCATCCGCTTCGCGGCCGCCGCGGCGATCCGCCGGATCGGAGGGTCGTGATGCAGCCCAACCATGCCTTCGCGCAGACCGCCCCGGCGATCCAGATCACCGAGGACGAGTACGAGAAGTTCTACGAGTATTTCTACCGTCGCACCGGCATCTCGTTCAGCGGCCGCAAGGAATATTTCGTCGAGAAGCGCCTCCTGGAGCGGATCGCCAAGACCGGCAGCGACAGCTTCAAGGCGTATTTCACCCTGCTGCGCTTCCAGCCCTCGGGCGAGGAGCTGCAGCATCTCGTCAACCTGATGACGGTCAACGAGACCTACTTCTTCCGCGAGGATTACCAGTTCGACGCCCTGGTGCGCGGCATCCTGCCCGAGATCACCCGGACGCGCCGGCCCGGCGGCACCTTGCGGATCTGGTCGATGCCGTGCTCGACCGGGGAGGAGCCGTACTCGATCGCGATCCAGATCCTCGAATACTGGTCGCGGGCGGACGAGTTCGCGATCGAGATCACCGGGTCGGACATCGATTCCCGGGTGCTGGCCGATGCCCGCAAGGGGATCTACGGCAACCGTTCTTTGCAGCGGCTGTCGCCGGAACTGCGCAAGAAGTATTTCCGCCGGCTCGGCGACGATCAGTTCGAGATCCACGAGGAGCTGCGCGGCTCCATCGAGTTCTCGATCGCCAACCTGTCCGATCCGATCCACATGCATCGCTACCGCGCGATGGACGTGATCTTCTGCCGCAATCTGTTGATCTATTTCGACGATACGTCCCGACGCTCCGCGGTCGAAGCGCTCTACGAATGCCTGACCCCCGGTGGGTTCATCTGCCTGGGCCATTCCGAGAGCATGAGCCGCATGTCGTCGATGTTCCTGCCGCGCAAGTTCGGCGACACGATCGTCTATCAAAGACCGGTCGAACAGGATTGAGACGGGCATGTCCGGAAAGCGAATCCTTGTCGTCGAGGACGGCATCACGATGCGGATGTTCTATCAGGACGTGCTCGGCCGGGCCGGGTTCGTCGTCGAGGAAGCCGCCAACGGGGTCGAGGGCCTGGAGAAGGCCCTGCTCGGCGGCTTCGACCTGATGATCGTCGACATCAACATGCCCAAGATGGACGGCTACGAGCTGGTGTCCCGCATCCGCCGCGAGCCGTCGCTCCAGGCGACCCCCGTGGTCACGATCAGCACCGAGGCGCAGGACGCGGACGCGACCCGGGCCTACGAGGCGGGCGCCAATTTCTACATCGTCAAACCGGCCGATCCCGTGCTCCTGGTCGAGACGGCGCGCCTGCTGACGGGTGCACAGGCATGACCAACCCCCTGCTGGCCCGGTTCATCCCGGAGGCGCGCGAGCTGCTGCAGGTCTCGGCCAGCGGGTTGCTGAAGCTGGAGCGGAATCCGACGGACGAGACCGCGATCAATGCGGTGTTCCGGGCGGTCCACACCATCAAGGGCTCGTCCGGCCTGTTCGACGCGCTCGCCCTGACCCGGCTGGTCCACGCCGCCGAGGATCTCCTCGGGGAGGTCCGGTCCGACGCGCTCCAGATCGATTCCGCCCTGGTCGACATGCTGCTCGACAGTCTCGATCAGGTCGGCCAGTGGATCGACGCGTTGGAGCGGCGCGGCGCGCTGCCTGCGGATGCCGACGGGGTCGCGCACCGGATGGCCACGCTCCTGCGCGAGCGGCTGGGCGCGCAGGACGATGGGCCCGACCGCGCCCCGGCGGACGGCCCGCAGCAAGGGGCCGATCCGGCACCTCTCGCGGACGTCGCGACGCTACCGCCGGCGCTCCTCGCCCGCCTGTCGGCCCCCGCCTGTCTGGACGCGTTCCGCCGCGCCTGCGGCGGCGAGGTCGTTCACCTGGTCCGCTATGCCCCGGAGCCGGGCTGCTTCTTCAGCGGCACCGATCCCCTCCAGGCGATCCGGCAGGTGCCCGGCGCGCTCGCCCTCGACATCGCGGCGGCCGAGCCCTGGGGACCGCTGGAGGCGTTCGACCCCTACCAGTGCAACCTGCACTTCGCCTTGCTGAGCGCGGCGCCCCGGCCCGAGATCGAGCAGGCGATGCGCTACGAGCTGGACCAGGTCACCATCGCCCCCGTGCGGCCCCGGGACCTCGTGCGGATCGCGGGCGAGGCCAGCGACGGGCCGATCTGGGACGATTTTCGCGAGGCGGCCTCGGGGTTCCTCGCCGCCGGGCGCCACGACGAGTTGCGCCAAGCCGTCTCAGCCCTGCGCAGCGTCGCCGGGGCGACGCTCTGGCGCCGGCAGGCGCTGGACTGGCTGGACGCGGCCCTGTCGGCCGGGGAGCCCGATCCGGCGCTCGTGGCGGCCCTCGTAGCGGCCGCCGGCTCGGGCCGGCTCGATCCGGTCCCGGCCGCGTCCGCGCTCACCGCCGCCCCGGCTCCGGCGCCTCAGCCGGCACCACAGGCCACCGATCCCCGGCAGGACCTCGCCCGCACCGTCCTGGCGAGCCAGCACCGGGCTCTGGAGCGCACCGGCTACGATGCGGACCGTCTCGCCTCGGTCGGCACCGTGGTGGGGAACGTGCTCCTCAGCCTCGGCCGCGCCGCCGACCGCGCCGCGATCCAGGCGGCGTTCGAGGCGGCCCGGGAGGCGCAATCGGTCGCGCCGGTTCTGAGCGCCCTGTCCGCCGTGATGGACGGTGCCCCGCTCCAGCGCCCGGAGACCGCGCCCGCGCTCCCGGACGCGCTGCCCCAGGCCTTCGAGGAGGCCGCGCCGGCGGCGGGCGCGAAGGAGCCCGAGGGGCGCATCGCCCCGAAATCCCTGAAGGTCGATCAGGCGAAGATCGACCTGCTGATGAACCTGATCGGCGAGCTGGTCGTCTCCAAGAACGCCCTGCCGTTCCTCGCCAAGCGCGCGGAGGAGACCTACGGCTCGCGCGAGATGTCCCGCGAGATCAAGGAGCAATACGCGGTCATCGACCGGCTCGCCCAGGAGATGCAGGGCGCGATCATGCAGGTCCGCATGCTGCCGGTCTCCGAGATCTTCGACCGGTTCCCCCGGTTGGTGCGCGACCTCGCGCGCAAGCTCGGCAAGCGGATCGACCTCGCCCTCGAAGGCGAGGACACGGCCGCCGACAAGACCATCATCGAGGCGCTGGGCGATCCGCTGCTGCACATCGTCCGCAATTCGCTGGATCACGGCATCGAGTCGCCGGACGAGCGCCGGGCGGCCGGCAAGGCGGCGACGGCGCGCATCCTGCTCAAGGCCCGCCAGGAGGCCGACAGCGTCGTCATCGAGGTCCAGGACAACGGCCGCGGGATCGACCCGGCCCGGATCCGCGCCGCCGCCATCGCCAAGGGCGTGGTCGCCCAGGAAGAAGCGGACCGCCTCTCCGACCAGGAGGCGATCAACCTGATCTACCGCCCGGGCTTCTCGACGGCGGCGGAGATCTCCGACCTGTCCGGCCGCGGGGTCGGGATGGACGTGGTGCTGACCACCGTGGAGAAGCTCGGCGGCCAGGTCTCGGTGAGCTCCCGCCTCGGCGAGGGAACGACGACGCGCCTCGCCCTGCCGCTCAGCATGGCGGTCACCCGGATCATGATCGTGGAGGCGGCCGGCAGCCTCTACGGCGTGCCGATGGACATGATCGTCGAGACCGTGCGGGTGCCGCGGGAGCGCATCCGGATGATCAAGACGTCCGAGACCTTCGTGCTGCGCGAGACGATCATCCCGCTGCTGCGGCTGTCGCGCCTGCTGCACCTGCCCGAGTCGCCGCGGGGCGAGGCCGACGCCGCCGTGCTGGTCTGCCACGTCAACGGCCGGCGGGCCGGGCTGATCATCGACAATTTCCGGGAGGGGATGGACGTGATCCTGAAGCCCCTGGAGGGCGTCCTGACCGGCATCGGCGGCTATGCCGGCACGACCCTCCTGGGGGATGGCCGCGTCCTCCTGGTCCTCGACCTCAGGGAGTTGCTGTGATGGCCATCCGGATCGTCCGCAAGACCGTCCATCTCGAAGGCCACTGCACCGTCGAGGAGGCGCTGCCGCTGCTGGAGGCCCTGCGCAGGCCGGGCGCCCACAAGGTCGTGCTGACCCAGTGCCAGGGGCTGCACACCGCGATCCTGCAGGTCCTGGCCGCCGCGCGGCCGGCTACCCTCACGCCGCCGGCCGATCCGGCTCTGGCCGGCTTGGTCATGCCGTTCCTCGAGGCCTCTCGGCAGGCCGCCCCAGAGGCGCCCGGAGCGGCCGCTTGACCACGATCCTGGCCATCTCGAACCGGAAGGGCGGCAGCGGCAAGTCGACGACCTCGGTCAACCTGGCCGCGGAATGCGGCGCCCGCGGCCGGCGCACGCTGCTGGTCGACCTGGACACCCAGGGGCATGCCGGGCTCGGCTTCGGCATCGTGCCGAAGCGCGACGCGCCGACCGCCCATCACGTCTTTACGAGCCCGGATTTCGACCTGCAGGCGGCGATCCGGCCGACCGCCTTCGCGGGCGTGTCGGTCGCCCCCGCCGACCAGCTGTTCGACGGCAGCACGGCTTTGGACCGCAGCGTCTCGGCCCTGCAGCGCTGCCTGCGCAGCCCGGAGATCGCGGCGCGGTTCGACCTCGTGATCCTCGACACGCCGCCCTCCCTCGACATGATCCTGGTCAACGCGCTGGCGGCGGCCGACGGCGTCCTCGTGCCGATGATCCCCCACGCCCTGTCGGCCGAGGGGGTGCGGCAGCTGGCACGCCTGTTCTTCCGCATCGCCACCACGGTGAACAGCGACCTGCGAGTGGTCGGATTGCTGCCGGTGATGCTGAACGTGCACACCAACCATCACCGCGAGACGATGCAGGACATCGCCCGGGAATTCGGGATCGAGCGCGTGCTCACCGGGATCCGCACCGATATCCGCCTGGCGGAGGCGTTCGCCGTCCGCAAGCCGATCCGGGACTACGCCCCGTCGAGCCGCGGCACCACCGATTACGGCCTGCTGACCGATGAACTGACCGCATTCTGGCAGGCCGATGCGGCACCCGCCCCCCACGCAGCATCCTAGGAGACGCAATTGGCCACGACGATCATGATTGTCGACGATTCACCGACCATGCTGATGAGCATCGAGGGTATCCTGACCAAGGCCGGCCTCGGGGTCGTCAAGGCGGCGAGCGGCGAGGCGGCGGTCACGACGCTGCAGGCGGGCACCAAGCCCAACCTGCTGATCACCGACCTCAACATGGGCGCGATGAGCGGCATCGACCTCATCCGCCGCGTGCGCAAGCTCCCGGGGCTGCAGTTCATCCCGATCCTGATGCTGACCACCGAGTCCCAGCAGGACAAGCGCAACGAGGCGAAGTCGGCCGGCGCCACGGGCTGGATCGTCAAGCCGGTAGACCCGGAAGCCCTGCTCAAGGTGATCCGCCAGCTGGTCCCCGGAGCCTGATCGTGGCCTGGGTGCCTCCGCCATACGCGATCCGATGGTTCGGCCCGTTCTGCGCGGTCCTCACCGCCCTGGCGCTCGCCGCCGTCGGCGCGGTCGCGTTCGGCCCCGTACCGGGCGTCGCCGCCATGGCGGCGGTGGGATTCGCGGCCGCCTGGGGGGCGAGCTGGGCCTCGGCTATGCTGATCCGCCGGTCGCCGGCGCTGAAGGCGCCGCCTCCCCAGGAGATCGCACCGGCGGAGGCGGCGGCGCCCCCGGGGGATCGGCCGGAGGAGGTCCGTGCAGGGGACGCGGCGGGACGGGCCGAGATCCACGCCGCCCTGGCCGACCATCTCGCGGTCTACGACCAGCTGTTCGCGCGCGCCGCCACCGACACGGCCTCGGTCACCGCGGAGACCGAGGCCGCCGCCTACGACATCATGACCAGCCTCCGGGAGGTCGATGCCGCCATGACCGAACTCCTGGCCTTCCTCGACCTGTCCGGCTCCAACGCGCGGGTGATCGAGATCGTCGACCAGACCGACCAGCAGCTCAGCGAGAACCGCCAGCTGATCGGCGACTTCCTGGTCCGGCGCGACCAGGACGTGGTGGAATGCCGGCAGCGCCTCGACGAGCTCGACGTCGCGACCGCGCAGCTGACGCGGGCCACCGAGGGCGTGCAGACCATCGCCCGCCAGACCAACCTGCTCGCCCTCAACGCCACCATCGAGGCGGCCCGGGCCGAGAAGGCCGGTGCGGGATTCGCCGTGGTGGCCAAGGAGGTCAAGGACCTCTCGGGTGCCTCGGCCGGCACCGCGACCCGGATCGCTGCGGATCTCGCCAGCCTGCGCGAATCCATCCGGGAGAATTTTTCTACCCTGGTGACCGACCGGGTCGAGAGCGAGCGCGGCGAACTCATGAAGATCGCCGCGGCGATCGCCAGCCTGACCGAGAACATGGAGCGCTTGGTCGCTCACCAGCGGGACACGCTGGTAAAGGTCCAGGAAGAGAGCGCCCGGATCGCGCAGCCGATCGTCCGGCTCATCGGCTCGATCCAGTTTCAGGATGTCACGCGCCAACGTCTTCAGCATCTCGAAGGTATTTTTGCCGTGGCGCGTACGCATCTTCACGCACTGGACTTATCAAATCCCTTGACGAAATCTTTTCCGGACCCTAAACAATTTGCAGAATTCGCACTATCGGAAGGTCCATCCCCTCCGAGAAGCGGCATGAATCACAATAACGATATAGAATTGTTTTAGATATTATAGATATTCTTCCATATAATTCCCGAAACCGGGCCGTGCATGTACCGTTCCGGTACGTGCGACAGGAGGATTGATCCATGGCATCGGTTCTCCTGACGGATGACGTGCCGGTCGTGCGGATGACGGTCCGGCGGTTTCTCGAACGCGGTCAGCACACGGTCCAGGAATGCGGCTCCGCCGCCGAGGCAGAGGCGCTGCTGAGCGGCCGGCCGTTCGACATCCTGGTCACCGACCTGTGGATGCCCGGACGGGACGGCCTGACGCTGATCGGCTGGGTGAAGGCACACAGGCCCGGCCTGCCGATCATCGCGATCACCGGGGGCGCCCCGCGGGCGCCGCAGCTCTTCTCGATGGAGGAGGCCGCCCGCGTCGGGGCCGACCGCGTGCTCATGAAACCGGTCGGCATGCAGGAACTCCTGTCCGCCGTCTCGGCCCTCGCCCCATCGGCCGCCACGGAGTGACCGAACTGATGCACGGCCTCGGACAAATCCTTCTGCAGAATCGGTCGGGCGTGCTGGACGCCTGGCTCGCACGCCTGCGCGACACCGCGCCGGGGGCGCAACCGGCCTCGCTGCAGCTGCTCAAGCTCGAACTGGGCACGCTGGTCGAGAAGCTGACGGCCTACTTCCTCGCCGGCGATGGCGACGGCGCCGGGCCGGCCTTCAAATCCGTCGAGGAGCAGGCCGCCACGATCAGCGCGGCCTGCGCCCGCGACGGCCTGACGCCGATGGAGACCGCCACGCTGATCCTGTCCCTGAAGACGATCGCGGGCGAGCTGCTCGATCGCGAGACCAGCGCCAAGGCGACCGAACTCTACAGGATGCGCACCGCCCTCGACGCGGGGGTGGACAGGCTGGCGCTGATCACCTTCGCGGCCTTCGTGGAGACCCGCGAGGAGATCATCAAGCGCCAGGGCCGGGCGCTCCTCGACCTGGCGACCCCGGCCCTGCCGATCTGGCGCCACATCATCCTGATGCCGCTCGTCGGGGTCATCGACACGCAGCGGGCCCGGCAGGTGATGGAATGGCTGCTGGAGGCGCTCGCCCGCGAGGAGGCGCATATCGCGATCCTCGACGTGACCGGCGTGCCGCTGATCGACAGCCGCGTCGCCCTGCACCTGACCAAGACCGTCGAGGCCGCACGCCTGCTCGGCTCCCGGGTGATCGTGACCGGTATCAGTCCGGACGCGGCCCAGACCCTGGTGAAGCTCGACGTGGACCTGTCGAGCATGATCACCCGGGGAACCCTGCGCGCCGGCTTGGCCGAGGCCTTCCGGCTCCTCGGCCGGCATCCCAAGGATCCGATCGAGACGAGCCTCTGATGCGCGTCCCCATCCTCCGGCTCGGCCGCGTCCTCCTGACCTCCCTGCCCGCCGACCTGACCGACCAGCAGGTGATGGACCTCCAGATTGACGCCCTCGCGCTGATCCAGGCCGGAAAGGCCGACGGGCTCGTGATCGACATCACGGCCGCCGACGTCGTCGACTCGTATATGGCCCGGATCCTCTCGGAGACGGCCAAGATGGTGACGATCATGGGCGGGGTCGCGGTCCTGGCCGGCATGCAGCCCGCCGTGGCCCTGACCCTCGTGGAGATGGGCCGGGGCATGATCGACATGGAGACCGCCTTCGATCTCGAAGGCGGCGTGGCCAAGGTCGCTCGGCTGGTGGCGTCCCGCGGAGGTCGCCATGACGAAGTCCCGATCGCCTGATCGCTCCGCATCGGAACCGGCCGTCGGCACCGAGACCCACGCCGTCGTCGAGATCCGGGTCCAGAACGACATCCTCCTGGCCCGTCAGGCGAGCCGCAAAGCCGCCGCGGCGCTCGGGTTCGGGACCGTCGACCAGACCCGCCTGGCCACGATCGTCTCCGAACTGACCCGCAACGCCCTGACCTATGCCGGCGGCGGCGCGTGCCGCGTGCTGACCCGGCTGACGGCGCAGGAGCGGTGCATCGTGATCGAGGTCGAGGATCAGGGCCCCGGGATCGCCGACGTCACGGGCGCGCTGGCGCGCGGATACTCCACCGGGGGCGGCGTCGGCCTCGGGCTTGCCGCCGTGCACAAGCTGATGGACGACATGACCATCGAGACCCGTCCGGGCCGCACCCTGGTCCGAACCGGCATGACGAGGCGCCGATGAGCCGGGAACCGGACGTGGTGCAGCCGGACGCAGTGACCGTCACGGTGACGACCGAGATCGACGTCGCCGAGGCGCGCCAGGAGGCGCGCCGGCTCGCCCTGCGCCACGGCTTCGGCACCGTGCGGGCGCACGGCCTGGCGACGGCGGTCTCCGAACTCGCCATGAACCTCGTCCTCCACACCGCGCGCGGCGGCCAGATCCGCCTGACCGCGCAGGATGCGGCCGAGGCGGCGGTGATCGAGCTCGTCGCCGAGGATGACGGCCCGGGGATCCCCGATCTCGCCCGCGCCATGGAGGACGGGTTCTCGACCCGCGGCGGCCTGGGCTGCGGCCTTGCGGGGACGCGCCGCCTGGTCGACACCTTCGCGATCACCTCCCGGGTCGGGGAAGGGACCCGCATCGTCTGCCTGGTGCGGCGGCCATGAGCTCGGGCCCGGTGATGCCGATTCCCCGGATCGCGGCGGCGACCCGGACCTATCCCGGCGAGACCGCGTGCGGCGACATGGTCGCCTGGTGGCGGGAGGGGGATGCCACCCTCGCCTGCATCGTCGACGGCCTCGGGCACGGGCCGGACGCCCACCAGGCCGCCCGGAGCCTGCTCGCCCTGGTCGAGGGACAGCCGGGGATCGAGCCGACGCAGCGGCTCGCCACCGCCGACAAGGCCATGCGCCGCACCCGCGGCGCCGCGGCGGCGCTCGTGCGGATCGATCCCGCCGCGAGCCTCATCACGACCGCGGCGGTCGGCAACATCCAGGGCGCGCTGTTCTCCACGCGAACCCTGCGCTTCGACGGCATGCCGGGGATCGTGGGCGCGGGCCTGCGCCCGCTCAAGCCGCTGATCCTCCCGTTCACCGCCGCCGATATCCTGGTCCTGTGGACCGACGGTCTGCGACCGGTGGATCTGGAGGCGGACCCGCTGGCGGCGCGCGGCGATCCGGAGCGCCTCGCCGCGGACCTGATGGCCAGCCATGGACGCCAGAGCGACGATTGCGCCGTCCTGTGCGTCGCCTTCCGGGCGTGAGGCCGCATGCGGAGTCTCCTGCAGCGCTACACCGCCGGGATGGCGACCTACGTCGCCACGGCGGCCGAGGCGCCGCTCCTCGACATCGAGGAGCTCGGCCGCCTGGCGATCACCGACGACATCTCCCTCGACGAGATCGCCGGGCTGCATGAGGGTGCGGCGCTGGCCCTGTCAGACCGGGGCGTGCCGATCAACCAGCCGGAGATCATCCGGCGCATGTCGGCCTGCCTGAGCGCCCTGATGGTCTCGGCGGCGGTGGCCTACCGCACCAAGATCGACCTGCTCGAGCAGCATCGGCAACAGGAGCGCGACCGGACCGAGCGGGACCGGCAGCGCCTGGAGACGCTCGGCCAGTTCGTGGGCTCGGTGGCGCACGAGCTCAACAACCTGCTCCAGCCCGTGCGCGGGATGACCGAGCTCATGCTGGCCGACTTGCCCGGGAAGCCCCCCGAGCGCGCCGACCTCGAAACCGTGGAAGCCTGCGCGATCCAGGCGGTCTCCGTCATCCAGGGCATCCTGGCCTATGTCCGGCGCGAGACGATCGCGCCCCAGAGCCTCGCCTTCGGCGCCGCCGTGGCGACCGCCTGCACCTTCATCCGCCCGATGCTGCGCGAGCCGTTCGAGGTCGCGATCCGGGATCACGACACCAGGATCCTGGCCCTCCAGGGCGAGCTGACCCAGATCCTGCTGAACCTGCTCCAGAACGCCGTGCAGGCCGGGGCGACGCGCATGCGGGTCGAGGTCGATCGGATCGGCGGCGACTGGGCGGTCGGCGGAGCGCCGGCGCGGATGCGGCTGCGGGTGACCGACGACGGCCAGGGCATGTCCGCGGCCGTCGCGGCACGGGCCCTCGACCCGTATTTCACCACCAAGGAGAGCGGCCAGGGCACCGGCCTGGGGCTCGCCATCGTCCGAAGCATCGTGCTCGGCTGGTCGGGCGACCTGCAGCTCCAGTCGGAGCCCGGGCGCGGAACCACCATCAGCCTGCTGCTGCCCGTCGCCGCCGGCTGATGCGAACCGGACCAGCCACGTCGGCGGGCGCGACAAAGCCTTGCCACCACTTAATTTTCCCGACGCGATCAACAGCCCTCCACCGGAATCCGGTCTCGCGGCGCAAGATGGGTTGAACCGGGACGGCGCCTGCGCTTTGTTCGCTATATGTTCTCAAAAGGACGGACTGGCGATGCAAGCTCACCCGCACGAACCACCCTTGGAGATTCGGCTCACCGAGGCCGAGGCGATCGCGCTGGCCTACCATCGGGCAGCCCGGGGCGACGCCTGGAGCGCCCTGGTCGCGGCGATCACCGATGCGCTCATCGACCTCGGCGAGGTGGAGCGGCGCGCCGCGCAGCAGGGCCGTCTGATCTCCCGGGGCTATGCCCGCTGCCGTACAGGGACGAATTGAGGCCGGCTCGGCACCGGCGTCTTGCAGGTGGCGGCGAAATCTGGCAATAATTCCTTATTCGTGAAAATAAACTTGCATTCGCCCGCGACGGGAGCCGGCCATGGGCGATATCAACGATGAACGCCGCCGCCTCTCGGCGACGTGGCTCAACACCATCGCGTCCGGCGTGGTCTCCGCCGGCTCGTGCGGCTCGCTGCTGGCCTACAGCTTCGGCCCGCGGCCGGGCATCAGCGGGCTTCAGGTCCTGGTCGTCTCGACCTGCGCGCTCGGCCTCGGCGCGACCCTGCACCTCCTGGCTCGGGCGCTCCTGAACAACCGGTGACGCGACGCCACCGGCAGGGTCCCCGAAGCCGAAACCGTATAAGACCCCGACGACCCTACCCATTCGGGATCCGCCATGACGCCGGCCGAGCGTGACCGCCTCGAGAAGTGCCTCGCCCTGGCGGCGCGGGGTGCGACCTTGGGCGAGCGCGACGCGGCCCGAGCCGCCGCCGAGCGCATCGCGGCCGGCCTCGGGCTGACGCTCGACGCGGCCATCGCCGGGCTGCGCGGTTCCCGGCCTGCGGCGGATCCGGAACCGCCGCGCCGGCCGCCGCCTTCCCCGCGGCGGCCCTTCGTGTGGGCGCAGCCGAAGGAGCCGGTGACGCCGATCACCGTCGAAGAGCTGCGGCGCCAGAAGGCCGAGACGGAGGCGTGGAAGAAGCGGGCCGCCGCCTCGGCCGAGCGCAGGCGGAAGCGGGAACGGGCCGAGCAGGAGGCCTATGCCGCCGAGCAGCGCGCCGCTCAGGCCGAGCGCGACCGGGAATGGGCCGCCGCCCAGGCGCGCCGCAAGGACCCCTGAGGTCCGGGTGCGGAGGTATCGGGTCAGGAGAGGGCCGTCTGGGCCGGCCGCGAGAGTGCGCTTGGGGCGTGGCGCGGGCCGCGCTTGCGCCGGAACCCGCCCGGCCCCTCGCGAGAGGGCCGGGCGTCGGGCGGATGTCGATGTCAGCGGCCGCGGCGGGTGAGCCAGCCGGCCGCGAAGGCGAGCGCCGCGATGCCGAGGAGGGTGCTTGTACGGTTGGTGTCGGCGTAGCGGATCGCCTGACGGCCGTAGGTCTCACCCCGGCGGCGCGCTTCGCGGGCGTAGCGGCGGCCGTCGTCGATCAGGTCGTCGGCCCGCTCGGAGGCGGCGTGCGCCAGGTGGCGGCCATCCTCGGCGAGATCCTCGGCCCGGTCGCGGGCGCGGCCGTAGACGTATTGCGCGCCGCCGGCCACCTGGTTCACGGCGCCGCGGACCTGCCGGCCCGGATCGCCGGTGAGGCCGCCGAGGGTGGTCTGGGCCCGGCCCTTGACGTGGCGGGACGCGCCCTGGATCTGGTCGCGGTTCATGCTGCTCTCCTGGTTGTGCAGTTGCTCGGGACGGGACCGGCCCTGCCGGCCCCGCCAGACCGGCTCAGCTCCGGCCGGTGACCTTGTCGGCCAGGTTCTTGACGCCGTCCTTGGCGTCGCCCACGGTCTTCTGCGTCTCGCCCTTGAGCTCCTGCGCCTTGCCCTCGGCCACGAGCTTGTCGTTGCCGGTCACGTTGCCGGCGGCCTGCTTGACGTTGCCCACGGCCTCGTTGGCCAGGCCCTTGATCTTGTCGGTGGTGCTGCTCATCGAAACATCTCCTGTGGCGTCTCGGGATGGCCGGCTTGTGCCGGTCGGAAGAGGTCCCCGCCGGAGGGCGGCGACCGATGGGGTTCAGGCGCGCCGGGTCTCGTAGGCGCCGAGCAGGGTGACGGGCTTGGGGGCGCCGAAGCGGCCGCCCAGGAAGCCGGCGAGCGCACCGAGCACCAGCGCCAGGGCGGCGTAGAAGGCGCCCTGCGTGGCCGCGGACTTCGTGGCGACGGCCGCGGCCTCGGCCTTCTGCTTGGCGGTGGCGACCGCCTGGTCGTACTGCTTCTCGTAATCCTGGACCTGCTGGCGGGCCTGCTCGACCGGGATGTTCTGCGCCTTGGCCAGCGCGTCCGCGGCGCGGGTCTCGGCCTGCTGCTTCTGGGCCGGATCACCGGTGAACAGGGCCTTCACGGCCGCCACGGCGGCATCGCGGGCGGCCTGCGGGTCCTGGCCGGCGGCCTGCTGGCGGACCGTGCTCTCGATGCCGTCGAGGGGGTTGGTGATCTTGGCGAGCGAGGGAGCGGCGGCCTGGGCCGCCGTCTGCACGGTGCCGCCGACCAGCGAGCCGGCGCCGCCGAGGGTGCTGGTCACGCCGCTGAAGGCGCCGCCGATCAGGCCACCGACCGCGGAGGTCAACAGGTAGAGCACCACCAGGGTCGTCACCGCCCAGGACACCAGGCCGTGAAGACCGGCCGAGCCGCCCACCGGCTTGCCGGACAGGCGCCCGGCGATGGCGCCACCGATCAGCGCCGCCACGATGCCCGAGGCCACGAACCAGATCCCGGCGCCCATGGAAGCGGTCGAGGCGGCCGGATTGTCGGTGGCCACGGGGCCGAAGGACGCCAAGCCCACGCCGGCCCCGATCAGGTTCAGGATTACCTGGGTGACCAGGGCCGTGGCGGCACCGGCGAAGATCGCGCCCCAGGAGACCTGGTTGAGCAGGACGGCGCGCGTATCGGCGGATGCGCCTGTCGCCAGGGGGGACGCAGTGGTCTGGATGGTGGTCACGCTGTAACTCCGGGTCGTCGGTCGTCGTGGAAGAGGGATCTGGGCTCAGTCGCGGCTGGCGCTGACCAAAAGGCCGAGGCCGAAGCCGGCAAGGCCCGCGACGAGCAGGGAAGCCAGCGGGTATTCGGCGACCTGATGGCTCACCTCGCGGGTGCCCCGGCGCAGGTAGTGGCCGCCGCGCTCGTAGGCGTCCTCGGCGTAGTCGGCGGCCTCGTCGGCCGCGTGCCGGACCGTGTCCTTGGCCTGGCCGTAGAGGTTCTCGGCCTGCCCGCTCGCCTCGCGGAAGCGGCCCTCGACCGTGTCGCTCCGCGAGCCGGTGAGGTCGCCGACGGCGCCCTGAACCTTGCCGCCGAGTTCCTTGGCGGCGCCCGTGATCCTGTCGATGTCGACCATGTCATTCTCCGGTTGTGATGGGTTCGGTGGGGATGGCGCCCGGGTCGGGGCGCCGCTCGGAAACTTGCAGATCAGTCGGTGCGGGGATCGGTCGGCCTGGACGGCTGCGCCCCGCGTTTCTGACGCCGGCCCTCGGCCTCGATCCGGGCGTCGCCGGTGAGCTTGCCGATGGCCTCTTTCACCGACGCCTTGAGGTGCTCGGCGGAAGGTACTTTCGTGCGTTCGGTCATGGGCACCTCGGTGTGCTTGAGAAGACCCTGGACCGGACATCAGATGTGTACCGCATTCGCGCCATCAATGGTACGAAAGTACTATTCTTTCATGCGACAAAGATTGGATCCGCTGTAGAAAACCGCTCGCATCCGCCAACGAAATCTCTTGCCCTCTTGCGGTAGCCGGGCGCGTCAGTCCCTGCCGGAGGGCCGAAACGCGTCTGCTCGAAACCTGCCGTCACGATCCGCCCGGCTCCCGCGTGCTGGCCCCTGCCCTATCGACAGCGGGGCTCAAACGGGTTGCGCACAAGCAGGTTCCCTCACCTACGTTCTTTTCACTGGTATGCCTGCATCACTGACGCAGTTGTTATCGATCAGAAGTGATCGCTATCCGGGAGATCGAGTGTATCGGCGGCCAAGCTCGGGCCTTCCCACCGGATCCGCGCGCCGCCCGGGCGAGCCTGGACGAGCGGTTCCGAGCGAACGGCGGAACGCGCGCGCCAACCGGGCTCACAGCCGGCCGGTGCCTGCGTCACCGGCGGCACGTATGGTTTCCCAACCGGCGGATATCTGAGCCCGCTGGTCCGTTGCCTGTATCCGCGGAGGGTCGGTCAGTCCCGCCACTGGCGGACAAGGATCCACCCCATGACAATCTTGATGTCGGTCGCGCTGGCACTCGCGGTGCTCGGCGCGCTGGTCACGAATTCCGCCTATCGGTTCGCGCCGATCACGAACAAGTTCGCGGGCTGGGACGTCGCCTTCGTCAGCGGCATCAGCGTCACCGCCCTCGGCGGCCTCGGCGCGCTGCTGCTGGTCTTCACCACCTGATCGCTCGAAGCCTGAGACGCCCGACCGGATCGCGCAGTCCGGTCGGTGCATAAGGCCACAGGGGCGGACCTATCCGTTGGGTGGCCTGTTCCTCCTCAGCACCCGCATCGGCGGATCAACGAGGTTCCCATCATGGCAGAACAACTCTCCGGTCAGGACGGCCGGCAGGGCAAGCGCGGCCGGCCCGCACTCATCGTCCTGATCGCCAGCGTCGGCCTCATGGTCGCCGCCCTGGCCGTGTTGATGACCTGGCAGGGCGCGAGTTCGCCGCCGGATTACGCCAGCCAGAGCCAGGCGGCCTCGCGCAAGCAGATCACCGGCAGCGAGAGCGGCACGACGGCACCGGCAAACGGCGGCGCGGTCCCGGGGGGCAATCCGTCCAATCCGCAGCCGGCCGCCCGCAGCGCCAATCCGTGACCCGGCACGATCACCGGTGCGCGGCGGAAATCTGCCGCGAGCAGGGCTGGCGTATCGGGACCTGCCTCGTCGGTGATGCCGGCTACGGCCCGACCGTGATCCAGATCACCGCTTTGGGCGACCGGGTCATGCTCGCCAAGATTCTCAGCCACGGCCGCGTGGCCGTGGCCTACAACGAGGCCCAGGCGTGGTCCCTGTCGCTGCGCGACTGGCGATCGGTCGGCTGATCTCGCACCATCGTGGTACGGAGCCGCCCGGGCGCATTCGCAGGACGATTCGGCCGTACCGCGCGGCGTCGAAGTCACCGGGGCGCGTCTTATATGTCCGGGAGCACCGGGGCGGCGGTCCGACGGCCTCGTCGGCCGGGCGCGAATCCACGAGGTAGGCTATGACGTCGCTGCTCGATCAACTCCGCACCATGACCGTGGTGGTCGCCGATACCGGCGACATCGGCGCCATCGAGAAGCTCAAGCCGGTCGATTGCACCACCAACCCGTCGCTGCTCCTGAAGGCCGCCGGCATGGCGGGGCTCGCCCCGATCGTCGACGAGGCGGTGGCCTGGGGCAAGGCGCAGGGCGGCGAGACCGAGGATGTCGTCCAGGCGGTGGCCGACCGGCTCGCCGTGTCGGTGGGCTACGAGCTGACCAAGCTGGTGCCGGGCCGCGTCTCCACCGAGGTCGACGCCAACCTGTCGTTCAACACCGATCGGACGCTGGAGAAGGCCCGGGCGATCGTCCGCGCCTACGACGAGCGCGGCGTGTCGCGCGACCGGGTGCTGATCAAGATCGCCTCGACCTGGGAGGGCATCCAGGCGGCCCGCGTGCTCCAGCGCGAGGGCGTCGACTGCAACCTGACCCTGCTGTTCTCCCTGGTCCAGGCCATGGCCTGCGCCGATGCCGGCGTGTTCCTGATCTCGCCCTTCGTCGGGCGGATCACCGACTGGTACGCCAAGGCCGAGGGCAAGACGTTTTCGGGCGCTGAGGATCCGGGTGTTCAGTCGGTCCGGGCGATCTATGCCGCCTACAAGGCGCGCGGGATCAAGACCGTCGTGATGGGCGCCTCGTTCCGCAACATCGGCCAGATCCAGGCGCTCGCCGGCTGCGACCGGCTGACCATCTCGCCGAAGCTGCTGGAGGAACTGGCGGCGACGGAGGGCCCCCTCCCCCGCGCCCTGTCACCGGACTCCTACGGCGAGCCCCCCGAAGTGCCGGCGACGGACGAGTTCTCGTTCCGCTGGGAGATGAACGAGAGCGCCATGGCCACGGAGAAGCTCGCCGAGGGCATCCGGCAGTTCGGCAGCGACCTGCGTGCGCTCCACACGCTCATTCGCGACCGGCTCGCGCGCGGGTGACCTGAGAGAGCCCCTACACCGAGGGGCGGGCCAGCCCGGAGCGCGGGTCGGACCCGCGTGTCGCTGGTGGATCGTTCCAGACGACCGCCGAGTTGAGTCCCCGCCGCATCTGCCGCGGTTCGGAGTGTGCCGTGTACAATCCCTTCTTCTCCTGGATGATGCTGGCGATCGAGGCCCAGCGCGTCGTCGAGCTGCGTCTGGTCCGCCTCGCCTGGGGCGGCAGCGAGGGGCTGGCCGAAGCGCACTCCATGGTTACCGAGAAGATGCAGGCCGCCGGCGAGGCCATGACGACGCTGATGACCGGCGGCTCGCCCGAGACGGTCATCGCCCGCTATCGTGAGCATGTGGCGTTCAATACGAAGCGCCTGACCGCGGCCTGACGCCCGGTCATCGCTCCGATGCCGGGAACGGAATGCGACGCCTGCCATGATCGAACCGAACCAAACCGCCTTCATCGTGAAGGTCGCGCGCCAGGACGAGGACGCCCCGGATTGCCTGCTGACGGTGTTCTACGCGGTGATCGCGGACAATCCCGACAGCGGCGTGCAGATCGTCAAGGAAGCCGTCAAGGACGGAGCCGAGGTCACGCTGACCGAGGTGCGCCTGTCGCAGGCCACGGCTCAGGCCATCGACCTTCGTCCCGGCTACGCCCGAGCTCTCTGAGCCGGATCGCGTCGCGGATCAGGCTTCCACGCCCATCCGTGTTGAGGGGCGAAATCGGATGGGCGTGGAAGGCCAGCGATCGGCTGGTGCATCCTGGGTACGTCGACAGGGTTAACGATCGCTTACCGGCGCCCGTTCAGGAATGCGGAGCGATCCAGCCCAGGACCGTCGCGCAACGCTCGGCTTGGTGGCGGGTCAGCCCGGAGGCGACGGCCGCACCGTTGCGATAGACCACGAAGGTGCCATCGTCGGTCGCGCGGATCTTGATCGACGCCATCACGCGTCTCCACCCGCGAAGGTTTGAAGCTGCGTCAGGCCGGCGGAGGTGATCTGCCAGATCGCGCGTTCGTCGCAGTGGTCGATCCGCTCCAGATGGCCGACGCTCTCGAGGGCCGTGAGCCGGCTGTGATCGGCGGGCCAGGATGCATTCGGCTTCCGCTGGATGGAAATCCGATAATCGCCTGATTCGGCGGCTTTATTGAGCAAGCGGCGCGCGTGATTGACCAGCATTGGCACTCCTAGGCAGCTCCAATCGGGACGCATTACTTACGTACAGGCTGGCCTATATGGTCAAGCTTGGCAACCCCACGCCTCGAAAACCCGCTGGATCGTTCCGGCCCATCGCTGCGGATCAGGATGCCAGCGCGAGATCCGCGCCGGCGCAGCCCAGCCCGACCAGGAACAGGCACCCACCCATCCCTTCGAGCAGGGCGCGGTACCGGGGCGCCCACAGGGATGCGGACGCCAGGCTGATACCGGCCACCACACAGAACACGCCCAACCCCATCATGACGGCCTCCGCGTCGCCCCGCGCCACGAGAACGACACGTTTCAAGCCCGAAAGGTTGCCGACCTCGCGGGTTGTCGACAGGAAAATCGGCCGTCGACAGCAGAAGGGCCGACCTTGCGGCCGGCCCTTCGGACAGAGGCGATGCGTTCGCGACCGGCACGGGCCGGCGCCGACCTCAGGCGAACATGTCGGGCTGGGTCGCGGCGATGTGGCTGTAGAGCGTCTGGAAGTGCAGCCAGCCGATGTAGTCGCTCCCGACATGCTCGCGGCTGTAGCGGGCGGTCTTCACCGACAGGAGCTGCGGCTTGATGCCGGTCGCCTCAACCAGGAGCTGCTGCTGGCAGGCCCGCTCCAGGGCGATGAACCAGAACGCCGCGTCGTCGATGCTGTGGCGGCTGCAGGTGAGCAGGCCGTGGTTCTGGTGCAGCACGCCGCGGTTGCGGCCGATCTGCTGGGCCACGGAGAGGCCGCTGGCCTTCTCGACCGCGACCGCCCCGGCCGAGGCGCCGATCACCGCGTGGCTGTTGTAGAAGGCGGCGGCATCCTGGCTGATCATGTCGAGGGGCCGGCCGGTGGCGCACCAGGCGGTGCCGTAGGTCGTGTGCGCGTGGCACATCGCCATGACGTCGGGATGTTCGTCGTGCACGGCGGCGTGGAGCACGAAGCCGGCGCGGTTGATCGCGTAGCGCCCCTCGACCACGTCGCCCTTGTGGTCGGCGAGGATCAGGTTCGACATCCGCACCTGCGAGAAGTGCACGCACATCGGGTTGGTCCAGTACAGCTCTGGACGCTCGGGATCGCGGATCGTCAGGTGTCCGGCGAAGCCGTAATCGAAGCCGTGCATCGCGAAGGCGCGGCAGGCGGCCACGAGGTGCTGCTTGCGGTATTCCCGCTCCTCGGCGTGGCTGGCGAACTGGGGGATCTCCGGGAAGATCAGGCCCGCCTGCTCGGGCTGGTAGATCGAGGTCCGCTTGCGGCCGGCGCTGTCGTTGGGCAGGTCGATGGCGATGTCGCCGTCGTGGGAATGGTCGTCGAGCATGGCGTGTCCTTTCGTCAGGGTGAGGGAGGGGGTGAGAGGGTTCAGCGGTTGACCAGGCACCTGGGCATGGTGAGCGCGAGGAGGCTGCCGATCGCGAGACAGCCGGCCAGCGTGTAGACGCCGAGGCTCGTGGACTTGGTCGTGTCGATGATCCAGCCGATCAGGTAGGGGCTCACGAAGCCGGCGAGGTTGCCGACCGAGTTGATCACCGCGATGCCGGTGGCGGCGGCCGCTCCCGCCAGGATGGCGGTCGGCAGGCACCAGAACTGCGCGAGCGTCACGAGCACGCCGATGGTCGCCACGGTGAGCGCGGCTTCGGCGACGACCAGATCCGTGCTGAAGCGGATGCTGACCAGCCAGCCCACCGCCCCGACGAGGCCCGGCACCACGATGTGCCAGCGCCGCTCCCGGGACGCATCGGACAGGCGCCCGACCGTGATCATCGCCACTGCGGCGGCGCCGTAGGGCAGCATTGTCAGGAGACCGATCCGCAGGGGGTCGGCGACGCCCGCGCCCTTGATCAGGGTCGGCAGCCAGAATCCGACGCCGTAGAGGCCCATGATGAAGAAGAAGTAGATCCCGCTGAGCAGCCAGACCCAGCCGCTGGTGAAGCCGTCGCGGAAGCGGTGCGCGGCCACGGAGGCGCCGTCGGCGGCGACGTTGCGGGCGAGCAAGGCCTTCTCGTCCGGGCTCAGCCACTTCGCCTTCTGGATGCCGTCGTCGAGATAGGCGAGCACGCAGATGCCCATCACCACCGAGGGCAGCGCCTCGATCAGGAACAGCCACTGCCATCCCGCGAGGCCCGCGGTTCCGGCGAAGGCGTTCATGATCCAGCCGGAGACGGGTCCGCCGATCAGGCCGGCGATCGGAATGCCCGTCATGAACATCGCGATGATGCCGCCGCGCCGCTCGGACGGGTACCAATAGGTCAGGTACAGGATCACGCCCGGAAATAGGCCAGCCTCGGCGAGGCCGAGAAGAAACCGCAGCACGTAGAACAGCATCGGCGACGTCACGAACATCATCGCCGCCGAGATGACCGCCCAGCTCAGCATCACCCGCGCGATCCAGATCCGGGCGCCGACCTTGTGCAGGATCATGTTGCTCGGCACCTCGAACAGGAAGTAGCCGACGAAAAAGATCCCGGCGCCGAGGCCGTACACCGTCTCGCTGAACTGTAGATCGCTGAGCATCTGCAGCTTGGCGAAGCCGACATTGACACGGTCGAGATAGGCCGCCACGTAACAGGCGAACAGGACCGGCACGAGGCGCCATGTGACCTTGCGGTAGACCCGCGTCGTCTCGTCGATACTGGGCTCGACGAGGGTCATGACCCCCTGTGCCATGGCGTTGACTCCCTAGACTTTATTGGTACCGCAACCGTCTATGCGGTGCGGGCGGCACTATCGTGCTCTGTCACGGCGTTGACAAACGACGATTTTTCACCGTTTTCGTGAATTCAATTCACGGATTGTTGCATGCGCCGGATCCCGAGCTTCCCCGCCCTGCGGGCCTTCGAGGCCGCCGCGCGCCTCGGCAGCTTCGCGCGGGCGAGCGAGGAGTTGCATCTCACGCCCTCAGCGGTGAGCCACCAGATCCGCGCGCTCGAACGCACCCTTGGGCGGCTCCTGTTCCGGCGTGCCAACCGTCAGGCGACCCTCACCGCGGACGGCGAGCGCCTGTGCGCAGGCCTCGGGCAGGCCTTCGACGCGATCGAAGCTCTCTGCGCCGAGCTCAGCCCACCGCCGTCCTCGGCGCTCGCCGTGCATTGCACCCCGAGCTTCGCCGCCAAGTGGCTCGGTCCGCGGCTGCATGCCTTCGTGGAGGCGCATCCCGAGATCGGCATTCGCCTCTCCAGCAATGCCGATCCGATCGACCTCGGCCGGCACGAGGAGATCGACATCCTGATCGCCTACGGCCGTCCGCCGCGCGGCCCCGGCCTGGCGGTCGAGTCCCTGGGGCCCGAGGAGATCGCGGCCCTGTGCACGCCGAACCTCGCCCGCTCCATCGGGCCGATCGAGCCCGCCACCATCCAGGGCTTCACCCGGCTGGATTCGTCGTTCAGCCCCGTGCGCTGGCCGGACTGGTTCGCGCAGAACGGTTTGTCCGCCCCGGCCGCCGTGTCCGGGCCGGCCTTCGACCGCGGCTCCCTGGTGATCGCGGCGGCCGTTCAGGGGCTTGGGGTCGCCCTGGAGAGCCTGCGGTTCGCGCAGGACGAACTCGGCGCCGGGCAGCTCGTGCGGCTCGGCGACGGCCGCCTCGCGAGCCTGTACCGGGACCTCCACTTCATCTGCTACCGCGAACGGGACCGGGACCTGGAGAAGATCCGAGCCTTCCGCCGCTGGCTTCTGAATCGCGAGCAGGAAAGCCGATTTGCCGGCTAAGCGTTACCGGGCCGAAGCAGGGCGCGTCCGTCGTTGCATGGGCAGACGCCGAAACGCATGATAATTCCCAGCCGGCAAGGCCATGCAAACGCGGCGGGGACGGGCGCCGAGGCCCGACCGATCGCGCACCACGCCGGGAGAGCGCCATGTCCATGTTCGCCAAGCTGCAGCGTCGCGCCGACGAGGGGCGCCCGGTCCGCGTGGGCCTGATCGGCGCCGGCAAGTTCGGCTCGATGTACCTGTCGCAGGCGCCCCGGACGCCGGGCATCCACCTCACCGCCGTGGCCGACCTCTCGCCCGACCGGGCGCGTCAGGCGCTGCGGCGGGTGGGCTGGGACGAGGCCCGCTTCACGGCGCCCGACCTGGAAGAGGCCGCGCGGACCGGGGCGACCTGCGTCACCGACGATGCCGACGCCATGATCGCCAGCCCGTTCGTGGACATCGTGATCGACGCGACCGGCAGCCCGGCCGCCGGCATCCACCACGCGCTCAAGGCCTGCGAGCAGGGCAAGCACATCGTGATGGTCAACGTCGAGGCCGACGTGCTGGCCGGCCCCCTGCTCGCCCGCCGCGCCGCCGAGGCCGGGGTGATCTATTCCATGGCCTCGGGGGACCAGCCGGCGCTCATCGCGGAACTGGTCGACTGGGCGCGCACGATCGGGCTGGAGGTGATCTGCGCCGGAAAGGGCACGAAGTACCTGCCGGCCTATCACGCCTCCACGCCCGACACGGTCTGGGGCCATTACGGCTTCAGCGCCGAGCAGGTAGCGGGCGGCGATTTCAACCCGCAGATGTTCAACTCCTTCCTGGACGGCACCAAGTCGGCCCTGGAGATGGCCGCCGTGGCCAATGCCTGCGGGCTGACGCCCCCGCGCGACGGCCTCGCCTTCCCGGCCTGCGGCGTCGACGACCTGCCGACGGTCCTGCGGCCGGTGGCGGACGGCGGCATCCTGACCGAGCGCGGCACCGTCGAGGTGGTGTCTTCCCTGGAGCGGGACGGGCGCCCGGTCTTCCGGGACCTGCGCTGGGGCGTCTTCGCGGTGTTCGAGGCGCCGAGCCGCTACGTGCAGGAATGCTTCGCGCAATACGGGCTGAAGACCGACGACACCGGCCGCTATGCCGCAACCTACAAGCCCTACCACCTGATCGGTCTCGAGCTCGGGATCTCGGTCGCCTCCATCGCGGTCCGAGGCGAGGCGACGGGCGCCACCGGCGCATGGCGCGGCGACGTGGCAGCCACCGCCAAGCGCGTCCTGAAAGCCGGCGAGCGCCTCGACGGCGAAGGCGGCTTCACGGTCTACGGCAAGCTGATGCCGACGGTCGATTCCCTGCAGCAGGACGCCCTGCCGATCGGGCTGGCGCACAACCTGGTCCTGACCAACGATGTCCCCGCCGGCCGCGCGGTCCGCTGGAGCGATGTGGCGTACGACGCAAATCACCAGGCGATCCGCATCCGGCGCGAGATGGAGACGCTGTTCCGTGCCGAGCTGGGCCTCGATTCACCCGCATCGAGGGGCGCCTGACCGACGGGTCCGCATTAGCCGCTCACCCGTGTTGTGAGCGCGCAATGCGCGGACCTTCCCGGTGCTCGGCCAAGCGCATCGCGAAGTCGCGCGGTCCGTACGCGACCATCCGCTCAGGGCCGCCACCCCGACGGTGGACGCGTCGGCGGATCCTGCCGGCGTCTTGGTTGCCACGGCCAACCGCCTCGCCCGGGCGGTGGGATACGAGGGCTATGCGCAGCTCCGCTCGGCCCGCGTGCCGGGTTCGAGGGCGCGCTCGGGTCGGATCAGGCCGAGGCGCTCCGGATAGCGGCGACGGAACGCGGAACACCGGGGGTTCAGGCCGCGGCCCCATCGCGGTGGTCCTGCATGGCGGCAAGCGGGGCCTCCAAGTGGCAGACAAGGCCGGTCGGCGCGTAGGTGAGCAGGACTTGGCCGCCCACCTCAGCGGCGAAGCTGCGCTCGATCAGGCGCGAGCCGAAGCCCCGGCGCGTCGGCGGCGAGAGGATCGGCGGGCCGCCCTGCTCCGACCAGGTCAGGCAGAAGCGTGCGATCCCGTCCGCGTGCACGACGTGCCAGCACAGGTCTACGGCGCCGGATTCGTTGGCGAGCGCCCCGTACTTGGTCGCGTTGGTGGCGAGCTCGTGCAGGGCGAGCGCCAGCGACAGCGCGGGTTTGGCGGCCAGGGGGACGTTCGGGCCGCGCGCCCGGATGCGGTGCGGGGCGACGCCGCGATGCACCGCCAGCGCCCCGTCCACCACTTCCTGAATCGGCGCCTCGGTCCAGCTCGAGGCGGTGAGGATGTCGTGGGCGCGTCCCAGCGAGATCAGCCGGGACGAGAACGCCTCGCGCATGGAATCGACGTCGGTGGCGCCGCGCAGGGTCTGGCTGGCGATGGCCTGGACGAGGGCGAGGGTGTTCTTGACCCGATGCTGGAGCTCGCCGGTGAGCAGGCGCTGGTGCTCCTCGGCCCGCTTGCGCGCCGTGATGTCGAGCATGGCTCCGATCATGCGGATGGCCCGGCCGTTCCCGTCACGGATGACGTAGCCGCGATCGAGGATGCTGGCGTAGGAGCCGTCCGCCCGCTGGAAACGGTACTCGTTGCTCCAGACGAGGCCGGTGCCGTCGATGACCGCATGGATCGAGGCGTCGACGCGCGCCCGGTCGTCGGGGTGGATGTGGGCGATCCACCAGTCGCCGGTGGGTTCGACCGCGTCCGGGACGTAGCCGTGGGCGGTCTGGAGAGCCTCGTTCCACAGGAGGTGGTTCGTGGCGAGGCTCCAGTCCCAGATCGCGTCGTTGGTCGCGCGCGAGGCCAGCCGGTAGCGCTCCTCGGTCTCGCGCAGGATCTGCTCCGCCTTCCGGCTTTCGGTGACGTCGCGCGCCGTGCCGATGAGGCGCACGGGTCGGCCGCCCTCTAACAGGGTCTGGCCCTTGGCCGATACCCAGCGCTCGACTCCGTCCTCGGGGGTGAGGGTTCGGTACGTGATGTCGTAGATGCCGTTGCCGGCCGGATCGAGGGCGGCCTGCACCGCCTCGTCCGCCCTGGCGCGGTCGTCCGGGTGCAGGCGGGCCAGGTAGATCTCGAGGTTGACGGGCGCGTCCGGTCCGAGGCCGAAGAAGGCGCGGGTGCGCAGGTCCCATTCCAGCACGTCCGCGACGAGGTCGTAGTCGAAGATGCCGGTCCCAGTCGCCTCGACGGCGAGGCGCAGCTGCTCGCGTGCCTTGCGCAGGTCCTCTTCCACCTGCCTCCGGTCATGGATATCGGTGTTGCTGCCGAGCCAGCCGGTGATGGCCCCGCCGGCATCGCGCATCGGCTCGGCGCGGATCAGGTACCACCGATAATGCCCGTCATAGCGGCGCAGGCGGGCCTCGGTGTCGTAGACGATCTCCCGGGCGCGGGCCTCGTCCCAGACGCTCAGCAGGCCGTCCAGGTCGTCCGGGTGGATGACCTCGGCCCAGCCGGTCGGCAGCGCCTGCTCCGGCGTCTGCCCGGTATAGGCGAACCAGCGGTCGTTCAGGTAGCTGACGCCGCCGTCGGGAGTCCCGAACCAGATGATGGCCGGGGCGAGTTCGGTCAGGGCCTTGAAGCGGCGCTCGGCGACCTTGCGCTCGTGGATGTCGAGCGAGGTCCCGATCCAGCTCCGGAGGGTCCCGTCCGGATCGTGGATCGGCTTCGCTCGGGACAGGAACCAGCGGTATTCGCCGTCCGCGCGCCGAAGCGGGAACTCGATCTCGTAGGATTGTCCCGAGGTCGCCGCCGCCAGCCAGGCCTGCCGGGTGGTCTCGCGGTAATCGGGATGGATCGCGGACATCCAGCTGGCCTCTCCGGTCACGCCGGACGGCAAGCCCGTGTAGTCGTACCAGTAGGCGTTGCAGTAGGTGACGTTGCCCTCGGGATCGCCGAACCACACGACCTGGGGGCTGACCTCCACCAGCGAGCGGTAGCGCATCTCGCTCGCCTGCAGGGCCGCGTCGGTCGCGCGCTGCTCGGTGCGGTCGCGCAGGATCTTGAGGAAGCCGATGATGGCCCCCCCATCCGACTTCAGGGGCATCAGCTCTCCCGAGGCCCAGAAGCGGCTGCCGTCCTTGCGCAGATGCCAGCGCTCGTCGGGGGCGCTGCCGTTCTGCAGCGCGAGCGCCATCTCGGTTTCCGGCCGGCCCTCGGCTCGGTCCTCGGGCGTGAAGAACACGGCCGCCGCGTGGCCCAGCATCTCGGCCTCGCTCCAGCCGAGCACGTTCTCGGCGCCCGCATTCCAGCGGGTGACGTGGCCCCGGGCGTCGGTCGCGATGATCGCGTAGTCGGTCGCGCTGTCCAGGATGCGCTCGTGGAGCAGGCGTTGCTCGGCCTGCTCCCGCAGCGAGCGGCGCAGCTCCATCTGCGCCATGGTCTGACGCGCGAGGCGCAGCAGCCCCTTGCGTTGCCGCTCGGTCAGTTCGTGGGGCTTGGTGTCGAGGACGCAGACCGTGCCGAGGGGGTGGCCGTCCGGCGTCTTCAACAGCGCCCCGGCGTAGAAGCGCAGGCCGGGGTCTCCGACGACGAGCGGGTTCCCGATGAAGCGCGGGTCGCGCGCGGCATCCTGAACGTAGAGGAAATCTTCCTGCAGCAAGGCCTGGCGGCAGAAGGACGATTCGAGGGGCGTCTCACGCACGCCCAGGCCCACCTCCGCCTTGAAGAACTGGCGGCCGTCTCCGATGAGGTTGACCACGCCGATCGGGGCGTCGCAGAGCTCGGCCGCGGCCTCCGCGATCTCGTCGAAATCGCTCTCGCGCGGGGTATCGAGCAGACGGTAGCTCTCCAGTGCCCGGAGGCGAGCGGTCTCGCGCGTTGGGGTCGAACTCATTGTGAGTCACACTCGGGGCTGGCGGATCAGTCCATCGCGCACGGTTACGTCGGAAGGCCCGAAGGCCTCGGAGACGTCGCCCCGCTCTATTCCTCGCGACGCCGGGTCGTCACCCGTCGAAGGATACCGGAGAGCTGCTCGTGTGCGTGCCGCCCAGGCCGGGACATCCCAGGCCAGGACATCGCTGTAGCCGCAAGGCGGCACCACGGGTAGGTCGCCGTGGCGCGGCCTGATCTCCCGGGCCATGTCGACGCCGTTCATGCGAGCCGCCGCTCGCACCACGTCGCGCGTGCCGACGATGCGGCCCGACGCATCCGGCCACATCGCCGTTCGGGACGTGCCGAGCGTGCGAGCACGTCCGGGCGGTCGCCAAGCCGTGCCGCCGCGACGAGGGCCGGGCAGAGCGGCGCCTCGGAGGAACCTTCGAAAGGTTTCCTGGCCGGGCGGCGAGGTCGGGTCTGCCCGCGACGCGCCGTGCTCCGCGGCCAGTCTGCCGGATCGGACCCTCAGGCGTCCTGAGAAGCCGGGGATCGGACCGGGAGCGTCCAGTTCGGCCGGACGAAGTGGCAGGTGTAGCCATCCGGCCGACGCTCCAGGTAGTCCTGATGCTCCGGCTCGGCCTCCCAGAACGGACCCGCTGGCGCCACCTCGGTGACCACCTTGCCCGGCCAGAGCCCCGACGCATCGACGTCGGCGATGGTATCCTTCGCGACCTGCCGCTGCGCGTCGTCGCGATAGTAGATGGCCGAGCGATAGCTCAGGCCCCGGTCGTTGCCCTGACGGTTCGGCGTCGTGGGGTCGTGGATCTGGAAGAAAAACTCCAGGATGCGCCGGAAGCTCGTCTTGGCCGGGTCATAGATGATCTCGATGGCCTCGGCATGGGTGCCGTGGTTGCGATAGGTCGCGTTCGGCACATCGCCGCCGGTGTAGCCGACGCGGGTGGCGATCACGCCGTCCTGGCGCCGGATCAGATCCTGCATGCCCCAGAAACAGCCGCCCGCCAGCACCGCTCTCTCTTCGCTCATCGTGGTTCCTCCGCAGGACCGAAGCGTCCCATCCTGTCCCATAGATGGGAACGCCGATCGCACTTCGCCCCGCCCGGGAGCGACATAGCCCGCCGGATTTCACGTCCCCCCGATCGGCGCCCTTCAGCGGGCGCCGCCCGTCACGCCGATGAAGGCGTTGGGCGGGCGTCTTGCCGCCGTCCGCCTGAACCTGCGCGCGCCGAGCAAGAGGACGGCGACGGCCGCCGCCACGATCGGATGGCGCATGCCGGATTTCCTTCAGCGCCCGGCGCCGGGCTCGTGGATCGGGCAGCCGTTGAAGCGCTGGCGGAACTCCGCCGAATGCCGGTAGGGGGCGTTGCGGGCGCGGTTGATGTTGCCGAGCGGCCGGTGGGCGGCGAGCCCCGTCCAGACGCTGAAGCGCATCGCCTCGTCGACCGCCTGGACGCGGGCGTCGTCCCAGCTGTCCTGCGGGCGGACGGTGATCAGGCCGACCCGCTGGAACGGCGCCTCGTCCTCGTTCCATTCCACGGTCGGGTCCTCGACGGGCTGGCGCGCGAGGTCGCGGCAGAGCTGGACCCGGAATTCCCACACGCCCTCGATCCCCTCCATCTCGGAGCGGACCGTCTCGCGGATCGCGTTCGGCCGGCCGGAGGCATCGATCTCTGTGCCGGTGAGCGCGGTCAGGCCCGGGGCGACGGGGGCGATCGAGAACTTGGCGATATAATCGCCGTACCGGAACGGGGTGACGCTGTAATAGGTCTCGCCGAGCGGATCGACATTGGGCGCGCCGCCGAGCGAGCCGATGGTCGGGCTCTCGATGCCCACGGCCGTCAGGGCCTTGTTGACGCCGCGCAGCACCGTGGAGGCCGCGACCTTCAGGCCCTCCACCCGATCGGTGGTGCCGGCGAGCAGCTTGAGGCTGCCCAGGAACTTCTGGGCGTTCGGCGCCTGGAAGACCTTGCCGTTGACCATGATGAAGTTCTGGGTGGTGCCCTCGGCATCAGGCAGGCGCTCGCCCGCGACATCGAGCACCTTGAGGGCGAGGCCGCGCGGCAGGGAGACGGCATCGGGCAGGATGTCGCCGGCGTTGGTCGACAGCCGCATGTAGACCTTGTGCTCGCCGGTCTTGGCGAACAGCCCCTGGGCGAGTTCCGGCGGCAGGTTCGGATCGATCCTGAGGACGCCTTCCAGGATGCCGTGCGCCTTGGCGTGGACTGAGCGGACGGCATGGCCGGAATCGTCGGCGACCGTCTTGAGAATGGTGTCGAAGGTCTCGTTCAGTCCCTCGATGGTCTTACCCTCATCGGGCTGCGCGTGCTCGACATCGGGGCTGTAGCGGACAGGTGCTTGCAAGGTCAGGGGCTCCGGCGCAGTTCGGTTTCGAGATGAACAACGCTGGTCGTCCGCCGTTCCGAATTGCGCCCCATTCACGTGTCCGTGAACAACTTGACGGGAATTCAGGGACCCGCCGGTGATTGCCCACGACGTCATCGACCTGATGGGCGCGGGGCCTCGGGACCGTCATGGTCGCCGGCCACCATGGGGGCTCGAACGCCGCCGTTCCGGCAGTGCCAGCGCCAGTGGCGCCACTGGTTCCAGGCGACCAGGCGTGGCCAGGCATCCGTGCGGGCCGATAATCCCAAGAGGTTCGGCCGCAGCATGTGAAAATTGAAGGCCGCCCGGCTGGTACGACGCGACGACCTTCGGCGCCTTCGCCAAGCCCTGGAATAATCCGAACGTCGTCGACATCACGCGGCCCACCGACCCAGCGCGCTGGCGGCAACTGTCACCGGCCGGTTGCGCTGCTGCCCACAGCGTTATCCGCGCCGATGCTGCGAAGTGTGACGTGATAGGTCAGTGTCGGCGGGCCAGCCCGAACAGAAATGCGCACACCTATGTCATTGAATGGACGAGGTAATTTTGGAGGCTGTGCTATCACCCGGTAACTCGCAACCGCTGTGCGCCCTCACTGAGCCGCAACCCGCCCCTTGAAACCAGGCCTTCTGCTTCGCGACCATACCGGTCGTTCCGGCCGCCTTGAGCGGCTCCCGCAAGCAGACATGGGCTTCCGTCCGATCATTGCCCGGCCGCTGGTTAAGCAAGGTCTGGTCGGCGCGACAGACAACTAAGAGCGGATCAATCCCGGATCTCGGGTGCCAACGTCGAGCGAGGATCATCGTTTTTACTCCGAATCCTGCAGGATGCGGGCGCCGATTTGCAGTAAATTCTGAGCGGGCGAGGACAGTGCCAAGCGATTTTTACCGCCGGCCGCGAGCGCACCGACGAGTGCCAGGCTCAGGCTGCAGGCGGCATCAATCCAGGGCGTCGGTCATGACGCGTCGCCGCCTCCGCTTCGGCGTCTGTCGGGATTTCCCGTGAGCCTCGCCGGGGATAGCGGAGCTGTTGGACCAGAACGATCGTCAGTACAACGCGCGACGACCCGCCGAAGGGATTCGCACTCCTGTGCCGGTGCGAAGAGCTCGGCGCGCCCCGCGGCGCCCGCGGCCAAGGTACTCAGAAACTCGGGCTCCTCCTCGGCGCGCAGGAGCAGGGCGGCTAGGGCCGCATCGTCGCCGACCGGGAAGTAGCCCGGATAGCCTGACCCCAGCAGGCCGCGGGTGCCGGGAATGTCGGAGGCGATCACCGGAAGTCCGGACACGACGGCCTCGGACACCACGTTGGCGCCGCCCTCCTGGAGCGAACTGAGGACCATGACGCGCCCCCGTGTCAGCCAGCGCCGTACCAGGGATCCGGGCCGGTCCCCCAGCCACAGGTAGCGCGGATTGTCGGCCATCTCGGCGCGGGCCCGGGCCGCCCAGACCGCCTCGTGGGCACCTCCGAGATGGACGATGCGGATACGGGACCGGGCCGGAAGCCGCCGGGCGGCGCGGGCGGCGCAGAACGGGTCTTTCTCGGCGCGCAGGTGCCCGACGACGAGGACCTCGAAGGCCTCCTCGGAGGCCGGCCAGCGCTGGCGACGCGGCAGGGCGGACTGGAACACGACATCGACCTTGGTGCGGTGACGCTCCGGAAGAGCGGCGGGGATCAGGTCGTGGAGGCCGATCAGGCGGTCGGCCAGGTCGAGCGAGCACAGCGTCGGCTCTGGGTCGGCCGCGAGATAGTGATAGACGTCCGTGCCGGTCAGGGCGACGATGAGCGGCCGCTCCGGGTGGCGCGCCTTAAAGCGCGCAATGGATGCGGCGCTGCGCCAGGCGTGCAGCGCCAGCACCAGGTCGGCATCGGCCGCCGCGTCATAGATCGTCGCCACGTCGACTCGGTGCCCGAGATCGCCGAGAATGCGCGCCCAGCGCATCGCCGTCGTCCGGTTCCCGGCGCGCGACCTCTTCGCCGCCGGCGTGATGAGGCTGATCTTCATGATTGCGACGAGCTTCCAGGACGATTGATGAGCGCACAGGTCTCCGCTGCCGATCTCGTGGCGATGCTGCAGGATTCCCGGGCGCGAACGCTTGAACTCGTGGCAGGCCTTGATCGCGACCGGCTCATGGGGCCACGGAGCGATATCGTGAACCCCCTGCTGTGGGAAATCGGGCATCTCGCCTGGTTTCACGAGCATTTCATCCTGTGCGGACTCGACGGTCGTCCGCCCCTGATGGAAGGGGCCGACGCACTCTACGATTCCGCGCGGGTGGCCCACGCGACGCGCTGGTCGATCCCGCTGCCGCCGCTACCCGAAACGCTCGGCTACATGGCCAGCGTCCACGAGGCGCTGGTCCGGCGCCTCGCCGGTCGCGAGCCCACGCCGCGCGAGGCCGAACTCTACCAACTCGTCACCTTCCACGAGGACATGCATGACGAGGCCTTCACCTACACCCGCCAGACCCTCGGTTACCCGGTGCCGACCTTCGCCGCGTCGGCCTGCGCGCGAGACACGGGAGCCGGCCCCTGGCCCGGCGACGTCGCCGTCGGCGGCGGAACCTGGCGGCTCGGATCCGAGCCCGGCGGCGGCTTCGTCTTCGACAATGAGAAATGGGCACACCCCGTGCCCATCGCGCCGTTCCGCATCGCCCGCGCGCCGGTGACCAACGCCGAGTTCGCTGTCTTCGTCGCGGATAGCGGCTACCGGGTGTCAGCCTATTGGGACGCGGAGGGCGTGCGCTGGCGCGACGGCTGCGGTGCCGAGCATCCAATCTACTGGACGCGTGATGGGACGCACGACTGGACCGTCCGAAGGTTCGACCGGGACGAACCGCTGGCGCCCGATCAGCCGGTCATCCACGTCAGCTGGCACGAGGCGAACGCCTATTGCCGCTGGGCGGGCCGGCGCCTGCCCACGGAAGCGGAGTGGGAGGCTGCCGCCGCCGGCGGCCCGGAACCGGACGGCACGCTCGGCGCGGCCAAGCGTCCCTATCCCTGGGGGCAGACCGCGCCCACGCCGGAGCGCGCCAACCTCGACGGCGGCCACCTCGGCTGCGTCGAGGTTGGCGCTTACCCGGAGGGCGACAGCGCCTGGGGCTGCCGGCAGATGCTCGGCAATGTCTGGGAATGGACGGCGAGTCCGTTCCTACCCTTCCCCGGCTTCGCGCCCGACGCCTACAGGGAGTATTCGGAGCCCGCCTTCGGGACCCGCAAGGTCCTGCGCGGCGGCGCCTGGGCGACCCGCTCGCGCATGGTCGACGCCGCTTATCGCAACTTCTTCGGCCCGGATCGCCGCGACGTGTTCGCCGGGTTCCGCACGGTGGCTCTTTAGCGCCGCGCGAATTGGGCCGCCGCGGCGGCCGCGACGAGGCGGAGCGCGGCCGTCGCACCGTTGGCTTCGCCCTTCTCGAAATCTCCAGCCTGGCCCATCTGGTTGGTGACGTGAGCGAAACACAGCACCGCCTTGCCGCGAGCCTGCGCGAAGGCGTAGAGCGCCGCCGCCTCCATCTCGACCGCGAGGATGCCCCGCGCGGACGCCGCCTCGATGGCCTGTCGGGTCTCGCGGTAAGGCGCATCGGTCGTCCAGGTCATGCCTCGCTCCACCGGTTCCCCGATTCCCGACAGTGCGGGGGCGATGGCCGCGACGAGGTCGGCCGGAGCCTGTGCGAAGTCGGCCGGCGCCAGGTAATGGTAGCTCGTGCCCTCGTCGCGGAGCGCCGCCTCGATCAGGATGAAGTAGGGCGGCGCCCGCGAGGGCGTGATCTGGCCCGAGGAGGTGACGCTGATCAGCAGTTCGCAGCCCGCGGCGAACATCTGCTCGGCCACCAGCACCGCGAAGGGGGCGCCGACCGCGCAGCCGACGATCCCGACCTCCCGCCCGTCGCGTTCGAAGCGGAAGAGGTCGGTGTGATAGCAGGCCCAGTCCGGATCGGGCCGCGCCACGCCGGTCGCGCGCAGGTGGCGGACGATGTCGCCGTCTGGGTCCAGCACACACAGCGCGGGCACCCGGCCGGCGCCGAGGCCACGCTGCCGGCGCGCCTCGCGAAGCAGGCTATCGGGTGTGAATTCCGAAGCCGCCCCGTACGCCTTGTCGCACAGGATCGGGGCGACTGGCGGGTCGCGCGGCGGCACGGGGCCTCCCGTCAGGCCTCGACCCGGATTCCGGGATCGCCGGCCTCGAACCGCCCGACGACGGCGGCCTGCGCGAAGCCCGCGGTCCGGACCTGGGCCAGGATCGCCTCGGCATGCCCCGGCGTGCAGGTCACGAGCAAGCCGCCGGAGGTCTGGGGATCGGTGAGGAGGTGGCGCCGCCAGTCGGGCAGGCCCTCGGGCAGGGTCACCTGGCTGCCGAAGCTCGCCCAGTTGCGGTGAGAGGCTCCAGTGACGAAGCCCTCCCGCGCGAGCGCTTCGGCCCGGGGCAGGAGCGGGATCGCGCCGCCCGCGATGACGAAGGTCAGGCCGGCGCCGCGCGCGAGTTCGAGGCCGTGGCCGAGCAGGCCGAAGCCGGTGATGTCGGTGATGGCATGGACCTCCGCATCGCCCGCCAGATCCGCCCCGACCTTGTTGAGGCGCGTCGTGGTGGCGACGAAGTCGGCATAGCCCTCGGCGTCGAGGGCCTCGCGCTTGATCGCAGCGGAGTAGATGCCGACGCCGAGGGGCTTTGTCAGGATGGCGACGTCGCCGGCCTGCGCGTCGGCGTTGCGCCGGATCCGGGCGCGGTCGCACAGGCCGATCACGGCGAGGCCGTAGATCGGCTCCGGCGTATCGATCGAGTGGCCGCCCGCGATGGGGATGCCCGCCTCGGCGCAGGTGGCGGCCCCGCCCTTCAGGATCCGGGCGACGATCTCGGGCGGGATCTTGCCCACCGGCATGCCCAGGATGGCGAGCGCTAGGATCGGCTTGCCGCCCATGGCGTAGACGTCGGAGATCGCGTTGGTCGCGGCGATCCGGCCGAAATCGTGGGGGTCGTCCACCATCGGCGTGAAGAAGTCCGTGGTGGCGATGAGGCAGGTCCCGTCATCCAGCGCCCAGACCGCGGCATCGTCGGCGGTCTCGTTGCCTACGAGCAGGCGCTCGAACGGGCCGGCCACCGGTTGGTCGGCCAGCAGCGTGCGCAGTACCTCGGGGTCGAGCTTGCAGCCGCAGCCTCCGCCATGGGCGAGGCTGGTGAGGCGAACCGGGGGGGTATCCATGGCCGAATCCTGGGGCATCGAGGGCGACGAAAGAGGTCTCGGCCTGGTCCTACCAGACAAGGGCGGGCATCCGGTACAATCGGCCGGGGGAGCATGCCGGCCGCGGGAGCGGTGGCGCGTCGCCGACCTGAAGGGCGCTGAAGCCGGCCCTGAGTGCGCCCAGGACGTCGAGCGCGGCGGTGTCGCCAATCCCGAGGACCCGCTCGGGGGGGACCAGCCGGCCGCGTGCCCGACCGGCGCGTTCCAGGGCGTGACGATAGATCAGCGCACCGGGCTTCCCGGTCTCGACCACGCGGCCGCCGAGCGTCCGGTAGCGCTCGGCCACGAGGCCGGCGAAGCGCAGGCGCGTCGTGCCCACCGTGAGGCATGTGTCCGGATTGGTGCAGAGCAGGCTGTGGCCGCGCCGGTGCGCGACGGCCAGGATCGCATCGAGGTCGTCATCGCCGTCCGGATAGCCCGTGCAGACGGTGAGATCGGCGTCCTCGACCCCGGTCAGCGCGATCGGCAAGCCCGCGAACAGGACGCGGTCGCGCGCCGGCCCGATATGGTGCGCTCGCGCCGACGCCCCCTCACACAAGAGGATTCGGGCGACGTCGGCCGCGGTGACGAGGTCGTCCCACGCGGCAGGGATGCCGCGGTCCCGGAGCGCGTCCGCGAGGCGGCGTCCGGGTTCGGCGGTGTTCGAGACGAGCACCACCGTGCCGCCGGCCGCCCGGAAGGCGCCCAGCGCGCCGGTGGCGGCCGGAAGCACACGCGTCGCGTCGTGGAGGACGCCGAATACGTCGCACAGGACGACCGCGAAGGCGTCCGCGACCCGGCCCAGCCCGGCGATGGCCTCGGGTCCGTCAGCCACGGACGTCCCGGACGCGCGCCTGGACGATGGTCGTGCACGCGCTCTCGAGCTTCGGCAGGTCGCGGGCCGGCGCCATGGTGATCGCCAGGGGGCGGGACTCCCCACGCACTATCGGACAGTACGGATCCACCTGGTCGAGCCGATCCATCAGCCGCCGACGCCCGGCGCAGCCGCCATGGCAGGACGCCTCGTGCGCGCAGCCCCGGCAGGGCTCCGGCAGGGCGCGGACCGCCGCGAAGGGGGCCGTCTCGACGATCCCGCTTCCGGCCTCGCGCAGGGTGTCGAGACTCTGGCCGGCGCCGCTCCAGTAGACACAGGGTTGTACCGTGGCACGAGGCGTCACCCGCACCGTGCCGACCCCGCATCCGCCCTTGCGCGCCGGCAGGCCGGCCATGGCCCGGACCAGCGGCTCGCCGATGGCGACCACGTCGGTCTCGGCGAACAGCCGCGCGAACCCGCCCCAGTATTCCTCGTAGGTGAGCGCGAAGGCGTCGGTACGCACCGCCTGGTAGACGTTGATGCGCAGGGGCGCCGCAAAGCTGTGGGCGATGGCGGCGATCTCGTGCAGCCGGTCGAAGTTGGTCCGCATCATCACCGCGATGAATGTGACGCCGACGCCGAGGGCCCTGCAGCGGGCGGCCTGCGCCATCACCAAGTCCCAGTTGCCGGCGCCGCGCTGCGCGTCCTGCTCGTCCCGGGTCGGATAGTCGATGGAGAATTCCACGTCGGCGAAGGCCTGCACCGCCGCGTCGTCGATCACCGCGATCGAATGCCCGTTCGACGTGATCGTGAGCTTGATCGGCTCGGCCCGCAGCATGTCGAGGAGCCGCGGGAATTGCGGATGCATCCCGTTTTCGCCGGTGCCCAGGTTGACCGAGCGCACCGGCAAGCTGTCGAGGACGGCCCGAACCTGATCGGGCCCGAGCCGGTCCAGCCGGTCCGGATCGCGGTAGCAGAAGCTGCAGGCGAGGTTGCACTCGTTGGTCAGCCCGATCCCGAGCGAGAAAGACCGGGCCGGGTCGGCGGGGGCCGGCATCGGAAGCGCGGGCGTCAGCGACGTCGAAGCCATGGAGATCCTCTGACGCGATCCGGCGTGACGTCTCACGATGATCGGCATCGTGCCGCGCGGCGTTCCCCTCCCCTTCGCACGGAGACGCGTCGCGGTAACATCACATCTTCGGCGGCCCGGCTCGTAACCGCCCGGCACCGGCCCGCGAACTCCCACCGTTAGCAAGGGGTTCGCCCGGCCCGGTGACCCCGCGCCGACGACAGCCGTCAATTGATTGGACATCCGCCTCCGCTTGGGGGTGTAGAGTGTCGGAACAGTGTGCTGGGGGCGACGATGCTGAGACGGACGTTGAGCGGGGCGCTGCTGGTGGGACTGGGATGCCTCGTCGCGTCCGGACCCGCGGGCGCGCAGGAGAGCGCCAAGCCGACCTTCGTCTTCACCGGCATTCCCGACCAGGACGAGAGCCGCCTCGTGGAGCGCTTCGGCAAGGTGGCGACCTATCTCGAGGGCAAGCTCGGCGTGCCCGTGAAATACATCCCCGTGAAGAACTATCCGGCGGCGGTGACGGCCTTCACCAACGGCCAGGTCCAGCTCGCCTGGTTCGGCGGCTTCACCGGGGTGCAGGCGCGCAAGGCCGCGCCCGGCGCGCAAGCGATCGCGCAAGGCGCGGAGGACGCCGCCTTCAAGACCTACCTCATCGCCAACACGAAGACCGGCCTGGCGAAATCGGCCGACTTCCCGAAAGCGATCGCCGGCAAGACATTCACGTTCGGCTCCCGCGCCTCGACCTCGGGCCGCCTGATGCCGGAATACTTCATCCGCGAGGCGTTCCCGGGTAAGACGCCCGACGAGGTGTTCGCCCGGGTCGGGTTCTCCGGGGACCACAGCCGCACGATCCAGCTGGTCCAGTCCGGGGCCTTCGAGGTCGGGGCGGTCGACTACTCGGTCTGGGATCTCGACAGCAAGGCCGGCAAGGTCGATCAGAAGGACGTCGGGGTCATCTGGGAGAGCCCGCCCTTCCCCGACTACCAGTGGACCGTGCGGGGCGACGTCGACGCGATCTACGGCGCCGGCTTCACGGAGAAGCTGAAGTCGGCCCTGATCGGCATAACCGATCCGGCTATCCTGGCGCCCTTCGCCCGCTCGAAATTCATCCCGGTGACCAACGCCGCCTATGAGCCGGTGGAGCGCGTGGCGAAAGCCACGGGCTTGCTGGACTAGGTGGCCCGCGGCGCCGTGCTCCTCACCCCGCCCGAAGCGGAGATCGTGCTGTCGGGCGCCCGGGCGGCCTATGACGGCAAGCCCGTCCTGTTCGGGGTCGACCTGACCATCCGAGCCGGGGAGCGCATCGCCCTGATGGGACGCTCGGGGGCGGGGAAGTCCACCCTGCTCGGGCTCATCCACGCCCAGGCGCGCGCCCGCGTCGCGCTGATCCCGCAGGCGGCGGCCCTGGTGCGGACCCTGTCGGTCTTCCACAACGTCTACATGGGCCGGCTCGACCGGCGCTCGACCCTGCACAACCTGCGCACCCTGGCGTTTCCGGCCCGCGCCGACCTGTCCGAGATCCGGGACATCCTCGGGGAGGTCGGCCTGTCCGGCGAGCTCCGCGCCAAGGCTGGCGCCCTGTCCGGCGGCCAGCAGCAGCGCGTGTCCGTGGCGCGCGCCCTCTACAACGGACGCCCGATCCTGATCGGGGACGAGCCGGTCTCGGCCCTGGACCGCACCCAGGGCGGCCTCGTCCTGGAGCGGCTGGCAGCGCGCCACCGGACCCTGGTGCTGGCGCTCCACGACATCGCTCTGGCACTCGCGCATACCGACCGGATCGTGGTCCTCGACGCCGGGCGCATCGTGCTCGACGCGCCCGCCCGCGACCTCGACGAAGCGGCCCTCGTCCCGTTCTACGGGCAGGCCGCGTGAGCGCCCTCCGCCGGATCCCCGGCTGGGGCTACGCGGCGGTGACGCGCTGGTTCGTCGGCGGGGCGCTGGCCGCGCTCCTGGCGGCCGACCTCGCGATCACGAGCCTCCATCCCTGGGCCGACCTCAAGCGCCTGCTCGGCGGCCTGATCCACCCCGACTTCCCGTCGGTGGAAATCTGGAGCGTCGTCTACACGGTCGCGTTCGCGATCCTCGGCGTGACGCTGGGGGCCGGGGCCGGGTTCGTCCTCGCCATTCCCTTCGCCAGGGTCCGGAGCGTGCGCCTCGTCTGCGCCGCCCTCCGCTCCGTGCACGAGCTGTTCTGGGCACTGCTGCTGATGCAGGTGTTCGGCCTGTCGGCCACCACCGGCATCCTCGCCATCGCGCTGCCCTACGCGGGCATCTGCGCCAAGGTCTATTCCGAGATCATCGAGGAGGCGGACCTCGCGGCCCTGCGGGTGCTGCCCGAGGGAACCGGTGCCCTCTCGGCCTTCGCCTACGGCCGGCTGCCAGACGTCGCCGCCGCCTTCCGGCACTACACGCTCTACCGGTTCGAATGCGCCATGCGCTCAACCCTGGTGCTCGGCTTCATCGGCCTGCCGACCATGGGATTCTACCTCGAATCCGCCTTCCGGCAGGGCCGCTACGCCGAGGCCGGGGCATTGCTCCTGGTGTTCTACGCCCTGATCGGCTCGCGCCGCCTCTGGATGCGGCTCTCGACCCTGCCCATCCTTCTGGGGGTGAGCGTCCTCGTCCTCCCGGGGACGATCGGGACGACGGACTGGCTCGCGAACCTCGGACGCTTCGTGACGCACGACATCGTCCCGAGCCCGCTCCGCACCGGCGCGCTCCTCGATCCCGGGACCTGGACTCGGCTGGGGCACTGGTTCCGGCCGATCCTCACCCAGCAGATCCTGCCGGGCGCGTTCCAGACCCTGGTGCTGGCGCAGGTCGCGCTCGTCGCCACCGCGCTGGGCGCGCTGCTCCTGTTCCCCCTGGCCTCGCGCCGGTTCGCGGGGCCGGTCGGCCGGCACTTCGGCCGCGTTCTCCTCGTGGTCGTGCGCTCGACGCCGGAATACATGCTCGCCTACGTGCTGCTGCAACTGCTCGGCCCGTCGATGCTGCCGGCGATCCTGGCGCTGACCATCCACAACGCCGGCATCGTCGGCTACCTGATGGGCCGCCACGCCGACGATCTCCCCTACCGTGCCGACGCCCCGACGGGCCTGAATCTCTACAGCTACGAGACGGTGCCGCGGCTCTACGGGCAGTTTCTGGCCTATCTGCTGTACCGCTGGGAGCTGATCCTGCGCGAGAGCGCGATCTTCGGCATCCTCGGGGTGGCGACGCTCGGCTTCTACGTGGACGCGGCGATCTCGGAACTGCGCCTCGACGTCGCCGTGACGCTGATCGCGGCGACCGCCATCCTGACCATGCTGGTGGATGCGCTGTCCAGGACCCTTCGGCGGTCCCTGCGCCTCGCAGACTTGCCGATCCGCCTCTCCGAGCCGCGGCCCGGATCCGCGGCGACCCCGACCCTCCAGACGGCCTGCTCCTGACCGGCCTGCGCCCCACCACCGAGGATCGATGCCATGCGAACGGATCCCTTCACCGACACCTGGCTGTTCCTGATCGGGCAGCAGAGTGATCAACTCGCCCTGGGCTACGGGCGCTGGCTCGTGGTCGGCGGCTTCCTTCTGCTGCTCCTGGGGAGCATCGCCATCGCGCTCCGCGAATGGGTCGAAGATCCGGTGCAGCGCACCGGACGGGATTTGACCCTGTGGGCTCTGCGCGTCCTGGTCGGGGCCATGTGGTTCCAGGGGATGCTCTGGAAGCTGCCGTTCTTCTCAACCGAGAACGGCCTGTATTTCTGGACGGGTGAAGAGGTGTCGAACGCCGCCTTCCAGATCCACCGCGATCTGGTGAAAACCGTGCTGCTGCCGGTGCCGAACTTCTACGTCCTCGATCTGCTGGTCTTCTTCACCGAGCTGGCCTTCGCGGTCTCGCTGCTCCTGGGTCTCGGCGTGCGGATCACCGCGGCCATCGGCGTGGCCTTCGTCGCCCAGCTCTGGCTCGGCCTGTACCAGCATCCGCAGGAATGGCCCTTTACCTACGTCTTCCTCGGTGGCCTCATGGCCCTGTTCAGCGTCTTCGGCGCCGGGCGCAGCCTCGGCCTCGACGCGGAGCTGCGCCGGCGCTTCCCCCCGGGCCTGACCTACGGGTGGGCCGCCAGCCTCGTCCGCATCGCCACCTGAGGGCGTGGGCTGCGGCGCTGGCCCCCCCCGTCAGCCGGCGGGGCGCCCCTCTCGGGAGAGGGTGCGGGCGAGGCGCAGGAAGGTGGTGGCGATGATCCAGGCGGCGTGGATTCCCGCGCGCCAGTCGCCGGAGACTTTGGAGGCCCCGCCCCGGCGCGGCCGCTGGCCCACGGCGATCTCCTCGCAGCGCAGGCCCGCCGCGGAGGCGCGCATCAGCATCTCGAGGTTCCAGCCATAGGTTTCGTCCGCCATGCCGAGGCGTGCCAACGCGTCGCGGCGGATGGCGCGGAACGGCGACATGTCGGTGAAACGGGCCCCGTAGACGAGGCGCAGGAGCCCGCCCGCCAGGTGCCCGGCGACGATCTGCTGCGGGCTCATGGCACCCGGCTCCCGGCTCCCCCGGATCCGGGAGCCGTGCACGAAGTCGGCGCGGCCCGTTCGGATCGGATCGAGCAGGCCCGGGAGACGGTCGAGCCGGTCGCTGCCGTCGCCGTCCACGAACAGGACGATGTGGGTCTCGGGCGGCAGCGCGGTGATGCCCGTCTGGATCGCCCGGCCGTAGCCGCGGCGCGGCTCGACGATGACGTGGGCGCCGGCGCTCGTCGCCCGCGCGGCGGTCGCGTCCCGCGAGCCGCCATCGACCACGACGACCGCATCGGCGCCGTTCGCCAGCAACCCGGCGACGACGTCGGCGATCGCGGTCTCCTCGTCCAGGCAGGGGACGATGGCCGTGACGGAGGGGAAAGCGGTCACAGGCTCCAGCGCAGCCCGCAATTGCCGCAGGCCTGCGGCGGCGTGTCGGAGAGCAGCGCCGCGCGGAAATCGGTGTAGGCGGCGCCGTTCCAGATGGCCCGCAGGCTGTCCTGCGTGGCGTCACCGAGGGTGTAGTTCTCGTAGCCGCGCTGCGAGAACGGGGCGATGCAGCAGGGAAGCGCCCGGCCGTTGGCGGTGACGTACATGACGTTCCACGGCCGGCGGCACAGCGACCAGGGCGAGCCGTCGTCGTCGCGCCTGAGGCTCATGCCGGGCTCGCTCGCTGCGCCCGAGGCCGAGAAGGTGAGGCCGAGCTCGGCCGCGACCGCCTCGGCCTCGGCGAGGTAATGGGCCTCGTCCGCCTCCATGCGCTCGTAGAGGGCCTGATCGGGTCGGGCCATGCCGATGGCGCCGTCCTCGAAATAGACCAGGCGTTGCAGGTAGACCTCCTTCACCCCGGCCTCGGCGGCCACCCGCACGAAGGCGGCGAGTTCGGGCAGGGTCTCCTTGAGGCCAGTGAGCCAGGCGGAGACCCGGGGCCTCGCGTGCCCCTCGCGCTCCTGCAGGGCCCGGAAGGCGCGGACGTTCTTCAGGATGCGCTCGAAGTAGTCCTTGCCGCGCACGGCGATGTAGGAGGCCCGCGTCGAAGCGTCGAGAGAAACGCGCAGCTCGTCGAGCCCCGCCTCGATCAGGGCGCGGCCGTTCTTCTCCGACAGCACCGTGCCGTTGGTGTTGAACAGGACGTAGGTGCCGCGATCCTTGAGGTAGCGGACCATGCGCGGCAGGTCCTTCACCAGCATCGGCTCGCCGACCCCGTGGAGCACGGCCCGGCTGAGATGGGGCACCTGATCGACGATCGTCGTGAACAGCTCCCAGCTCATGTCGGCTGGCGGCTCGAGCTCGACGTAAGTGCGCGGGCAGGTTGTGCAGAGCAGGTTGCAGCGGTTCGTCACCTCCAGGTAGAGGCAGACCGGGGGTCGCTCGACGACGGTGCCGACCGCCTTCGGCGCCGCCTCGTGGTAGCGGCGCGGATCGACGACCGGGACGGCGGGGCTGGCGGTCATCGGGAGGCTCCCTGTCGCCGGACGAGGGCGACCTGTGCCAGCCCGGCCGCCGCGACCACGGCGGCCAGGAGCGCGGAGCGGGCCTCGAAGGAGAGCTGCGGATCGCCGGGAACGACATCGTAAAGCATGAAGCCTCCCACCGTCAGGGCCCACCCCGGAAGGGTCGCGGCGATACTCAGGAACGGCACCGCCATCAACAGATACCATGGGAATTCGGGCGAGAGCAGGAAGAGTAACGTCACGATCGAAAGATTGATGTCGTGCAGGTTCCGCGCGGGCGTCCGCACCGCGCGGAACCCGGTCCGCAGGGCCAGGGCCGCCAGGATCGCGAGGCAGAGGCCGAGATAGATGGCGGTGTCGTGCGGCCATTCCCCAACGCAGCCGCGCCAGAGACGCAGGGGGGTGAACCCGGCGCCCGAAGACAGCCCCTCCTCCTCGACGTATCCGGTGGCGAGGAAGCCGAGCACGCCGCGTCCGACCGAGAGATAGGGAAGGTAGGCCGCCGCGATGACGGCGGGCACCAGCCCAATCATCCGCCAGTCCCAGGGGCGCCACAGACCGGGCAGCGCGATCAGCGCGAAGGGCTTGGCCAGCGCCGCCAGGACGATCGCGCCCGCCCCCGCGTAGCGCCGGCCGAGGACCAGGGCGAGCCAGAGGCCCAGCATCATCAGAGCGATCATCAATCCGTCGACGTGCCCCTGGCCGGCGATCTCCCAGACCGGGAGCGGATGCCAGGCATAGGCCGCGATCCGCGTCACCGGCTGCCCGGTGAGGCGCAGCAGGCCGACCAGCGCCACGAGGGTCGCGCCCTCGCAGGCCACCAGCGCGACCTTGAGCGCGAGCGGGCTCTCCGACAGGCGGGTGACGAGGAAGAAGAACGCCTGGGCCACGGGCGGATAGATGGTCACCGCGTAATCGGCGCGGTTGATGAACGGGTAGACCGCCGCGCCGCGCAACGACGCCAGCGCGGGATCGGCCGGAACGTAGCGATAGGGGTTGATGCCAGCGCCCTGCACGATCCCGTCCCAGACGTAGCGGAAGATATCCGTAGACAGGATCGGCGGCGCCGGCAGCGCCAGCACACGCATGGTCAGGCCGGCGCCGATTATGATGGTGAGCGCCGCGCGCCCCTCGATCCCCTCCAGGCGTGCGCCCAGGGCCGCGACCACCCCGCTGGCGACGACGAGCATCAGGAAGGCATCGTCCCCCAGTCTCTGGAGCGCCGGCATCCCGAGACCGACCAGCACGATCCCGATGAGGCCGAGAGCGGTGAGGCGCCTGGCGGCTCCCCGATCCACGCTCATACCTCCGGCCATTGGGCCAGCATCGCGCGGGTCGCCGGGGCCGGGCCGCCGCTGACGCCGGGCGATGCGAAGGCCGGCGGGGTTCCGGCGATCTCCGCCTGCAGAACCCGGAGGGCCTCCAAGTCGTCGATGTCGTACCAGACCGGAAGCATTTCGACCGAGAGGGCGATCCCGGCAGCCCGCTCCAGGGTCAGGCGTAGTACGTCGCCCGTGCTCCACGGGATGTCGGCGAAGAGTTCGGGATGGTCGCGCTTCAGCCCGATCAGGGTGTAGCCCCCATCGATCGCCGGCCCGAGCACGACCCGGTCGCCTGGTCGCCGCAGGGCTGTGATCGCGGCGGTGAGAAGCGCCACCGGCAGGGTCGGCGAGTCGGAATTGATCAGCACGACGCAGTCATGGCCTGCCTCGCCCAGCAGCCGCTGCACCGCGGTGCCGAGGACGAGCCCGAACTCCGCACCTTCCTGAAGGAGCAGCCGGAAGGTCGGCGGCAGGATCTGCGCGAGTTCGGCCTCGCTTCCGGCCGGCGCATAGACGCCGTAGCCCTGGCGCCCCAGGGCGTCCGGCACCGCCAGCACGGCGTTGGCGACATCCTCGAGGAAGCAGGCGGAGAGGTGGGCCGCGCGCTCCTGCCCCAGGCAGGCGGCAAGCCGCGTCTTGGTGCGGCCCGGATGCGGAGCCTTGCACATGATCCCGAGCGCTGCGCTCATGCGTCCCTCATCCCCGCCCGGCTCCGCACCTTCTTCATGCGAGCGCAACGGCTACGGAACGCTGCGGTCTCGGGCGAAAACAGACGGCATTCGGTGCCGGAAGCCAAATCACAAAGTCAGGTCCGACCACCGCTTGTTTGTAACGGACCCGACCGGACGCGACACACTCAGATTTGAGTGCCGCGGATCCGTGGTGGGTATCGGCCCGTCCGCTTCCGTGCACCTCACCGCTCTATGACCGCTACGCATGCAGATCTGTGGATCGGCCCCGAAGCGTGACCCAGGAACAAATGCAGCTCAATCTTTTTCCCAACTATAAAAATGCAGATCGAAAAGGGGTCACGATCGGCGCCGATCGTGACCCCTTTTCGTGATCTCATTCAGATTTATTCTCAGCAACTTAAGCCCATCTGCGAATGGGGCGATGCTTCGACACCGATCTACAAGGAGCTTGCACGAGCTGCGTGCGAAGGGCTCGTCCGGTGCCCCAAGCAATACGGCGCTGACCAGAGCGCGCGCGAGGAAGCCGGCCGGGGCTCGGGGGCGATTGAGCGCAGGCATGCGCGGCCTTTCAGTCCCGGAAGAAGTGGCCAGCGACATAGTGCCTGTCGCGCCGGTTCGTGCGCCATTCGGATCGCGGGTGGCAATGCCTCGGATGACCGTGGCAGCCTCGGGCGTGGAGCATGCCGGGGGTGGCGGAGGCCGGACCGGTGATGAACGGCAACGGCGCCATAAGGGCGAGCCGAATCGGCAGCGTTGCACGAATCAAGGATGCATCCCCCAGTTGAAGATGCAGCCTAATCGCGTGCGGGCGCTCGGCGTGGGGATTCGATTTTCAGGCTTACCGGCAGCGGACCCTATTTCCACCGGCAGTACCTTCGTGCTGCCTTTCGGTACCCGCAGCCGAGCGAGACGTGATGATATGGCCGCCCGGCCATTCGCCTCGCGTGCCCCTACGAAATGCCAACTCTGTCTCAGATCATGATTGCTAGGAGAGGCACCTTGTCTGCATTGGCTTAGGCTCCCCTCGCGCCGCAGGCCCCGCAGAGGCCCATGCGCTGGAGGAAACACATGACGCTATACTCTGCCCGCCCCCTGGCCTTGTGCCTTGCATTGATCGGCACGTCAGCTCTGGCACAGACGACCGAACCTCCGAAGCCTGCAGGCCCCCCACAGGCGCCGGCTGGAGGGACACCTGAGAAGATCCCGTTTGGCCTGCCTTACGGAGCCCCGATCACCTACGAGCAGGCCAAGACCATTCTGTCAGCCGCGGAGGCCGAAGCGAAGAAGCGCGGCTGGCCGATGAATATTTCTGTGGTCGACACCCACGGCGAACTCGTTCACTTCGCTCGTCTCGATGGCGCGCAGCTCGCCTCGATCCGCATTTCACAGAACAAGGCCCGCACAGCCGCACGCTGGCGGCGCGAGAGCCGGGTGTTCTTCAACTTCTATGCTGCTGGCTCGAACTACTACGGCACCCTCGACCCTGATTTAGCAGCCTCACCCGGCGGCATCCCGTTAGTCGCAGACGGAAAGGTGATAGGCGCGATTGGGTGCTCGGGCGGGACTGGAGATCAAGACGCGCTGATCTGTCAGACAGGAGCGGATGCGCTCAAGTAGATCAGAGCCTGGAAATGTAGGCGGCGAGATCGCGGATCTCGTCGTCCTTCAGCTCCTGCGCGACCTCGTTCATCGCGGGGTCATAGCCGGGTCGAGCGTTCGACTTGTAGCCCGCCAGCGCCTTGGCGAAGTTGTCTTCTCGCTGTCCGCGGATGCGCGGGATCGCGTCTTGGCCTAGCAGCTCCGGTCCGTGGCAGGAGTTGCACTGGTGCTTGGCGACAAGCGCTTGCGCCCCCGCTACCAAGTTCGGGGCGGCAGGCGCCCCGGACCAAGCAGGCGGCGGCAGGGTTGCCACCGCGTCGGCCTAGCATTACAGTTGCGTTTTTTGGCTTTTCCGTCGGCTGCGTGTTTTGCTGGGCTTACGGCGGTGACGCCCTTTGGCGTCTGACGCTCGGCGTTTGAGATGGGCGTTTTGGGCGGCCGCCTGATGCGTGCGTCGCCAGAGC